>JBCCLB010000053.1:0-47774 GCA_039027095.1 Myxococcota bacterium | reverse complement strand
TGGTCGACAACCTCACCCAGCTCGTCCAGGGCGCGGGCGAGGTGGGCTGCGGCTTCGAGGCGACGCTCGAGTCTTGGTACCGCTTTCTCGCCGACCCCGAGCCCTACCAGTCGGTCGAGCTCGATGGTGACCAGGCGCGCCTGGTCGGGGTCGACGAGGACTTGCTCGCGCAGCGGCGCGCCTTCATGCGCCCCGACTCCCTCCTCGCCATCGTCATGCTCACCGACGAGAACGACTGCTCGATTCGCGACAGTGGTATCGGATGGCTGTCCGCCCAGGGGGAGAACCCTGGCGGCTCCGGAAGCTTCAGGCTCTGGGCGGCCCGCCCCGAGTGTGCGGAAGACCCGAACGACCCGTGCTGTTTGTCGTGCGTCTTGAACCCGGGAGAGTGCCCGGTCGACGGCGCCGCGGAAGCCGCCTGCAACTACGCCGCCGGGTCGCCTCCGCGGCTGACGGAGGAAGAAGACCCGCTCAACCTACGCTGTTGGGAGCAAAAGCGCCGCTTCGGGATCGACTTCATGTACGACCTCGACCGCTACTCGAACGCGCTCCGCTCCGGCGAACTCCCCGACCGTCGCGGCGAGTTGGTGCCGAACCCGATCTTCACCGACCTCGACCCGAGCGACGACAACAGTGCCGTCCGCGATACCGGGCTCGTGTTTCTCGCGGGCATCGTCGGGGTACCGTGGCAGTTCATCGCGCGCACCACCGGCGCCAACGGCGAGGGCGACCCCGACCTCTTGGCCGGTCTCGACAGCAGCGGTGAGCCCGTGGGCGGATTCCAGTCGTTCGACGAGCTCATCACGAACGGAACGTGGGACCGCATCCTGGGCGATCCGACTTGCTACGACGTCGGCGGCGACAACGCGAATACCAGCTGCCTGCCCGGAAGCCCGCTGATGATCGAGTCGGCGGCAACGCGAACCGCGCAGGGCCTGCCCGACGCGAGCGCACCGTTGACCAACCCTATCAACGGCCACGAGTACACGACGGGGACACGCGGCGACCTCCAGTACGCGTGCATCTTCGACCTTCAAGCCCCCGTCGACTGCACCGACGGAATGAACACGACCGGCTGCGATTGCGGGACGGGCGACCCTGTCGACAACGCGCTCTGTTTCGACACCGCGACGTCCATGTTCGGCAACACCCAGTTCCGGGCGAAGGCCTACCCGGGCATTCGCCATCTCCAGGTGCTCCGGGACGTGGCCAGCCAAGGCATCGTCGGGTCGATTTGTCCGGCGCAGCAGGGCAGCCCCGACTCGGCCGACTTCGGGTACCGCCCGGCGGTGGGATCCATCGTCGAGCGGCTGAAGCAGGCGCTCGGCGGACAGTGTCTCCCGCGTTCGCTGACCCCAGACATCGAGGGCAACGTGCCGTGCGTCATCATCGAGGCGCGCCGCATCTCCGAGGGGACCTCGTGCCAAGATGTGTGCAATGCCCCGGGCCGTAGCTTCATCGACCCCGAGGATCCGGCCGTCATCGCGGCCCAAAACGATCCGACCACGACGGACGCCAACGCGCCCAACTGCTTCTGCGAAATCAACCAGCTGACCGGAACGGACCGAGACGCGTGCCAGAACGACGACTCCGACGCGCCGGTCAACGCGGAGACGGGAGCGTCGGTCGATGGCTGGTGCTACGTCGACGCGGCGACGGTACCTCGTACCGGCAACCCCGCCATCGTCGAGAATTGCCCGCCGACCGAGCAGCGGATCATCCGCTTCGTCAACGCCGGTCAGGGTGAGGGCGGCGCGACGCTGTTCATCACCTGCTCGGGCGAGTAGCCGCACGCGGACCTCGTCGCCACGGCGCCAAACGCCCGGCTGTCACTGGCCGGGCTGGTACGGTCCGGCTGGCACTCATGGCCGGGCTGGCACGGCCCGGCTCTCGCGGACGGGAGAGCCGGGTACTTTTTTGTGTGGCGCGTACGAATTCGGGCGGAGGCGACGCGGGGGGAGGAAGGGCCGACGGCGGCATGCGGTTCGGTCGACGGGGCACCCCAGCTCGGTTACACCTCCGCCGTGGGCGCGGGCGACGCCAAGAAGCGCATCCTCATCATCGAGGACGAACCTCAAATCGTGCTCGGGTTGAGCGATGCCCTGACCTTCGAGGGCTTCGAGGTCGTGGCAGCCGCGACGGGGCAGGAGGGAACGGCGCTCGCCCGCTCACGACGCCCGGACGCCGTGATCCTCGACCTCATGTTGCCCGACACCAACGGTTTCGTCGTCTGTGAAGAGCTTCGGCGCTCGGACCGCTTCGTGCCGATCATCATGCTCACCGCTCGTTCGAGCGAAGTGGACAAGATCCGTGGGCTCGACGCCGGCGCCGACGACTACGTCACGAAGCCGTTCAGCCTCGGCGAACTCATCGCGAGGATCCGGGCCATCTTCAGGCGGACCGCACGCCCTCCCGAGCCCCAAGAAGCGTTCACGGTCGGGCGGGCGGAGGTTTCCCTGGCGACCCACACGGTGACGCGAGGCAAGTCGACGGTGCACCAACTCTCGTTCTACGAGGTCGGCCTCCTGCGGCTTCTCCATGAGCGCATGGGGCAGCCGGTGTCGCGCGATGAGATCCTGGAGCGCGTGTGGGGTCTCGAAGCCTCACCCACGAATCGCACGGTCGACAACTTCATCGTGAAGCTGCGCAAAAAGGTCGAAACCAAGCCGGACCGTCCAGAGCACATCCTCACCGTGTACGGGTTCGGGTACAAGCTGGTGCCGTGAGGGGCGGCGACGCTACCGGCTCGAGAATGCTCCCTCCGCTCGTTTGGGGGGCGGTCGTCGCGGCCGGACTGTCGGTGCTCGGCGGACGCCGCTGGTCGTACGAACCGTCTACGACGTCGGGGACATCGGTGACGCCCTCGGCTGGGGTCCCGGCGGGGCCGGCCCGGAACGCAGGGAAGGCGTCGGCGGCGAACTGCCCTCCCGGGAGCTCGACCCTGACGCCGTTCGGGGTCTCGCGCGGGCGGGAGGAGGCTTGCGTCGCGTTGCCTCTGGCCTCGCCGACCTCGCCGAGGTCTCGCCCCGGCGATGGCGCACGACGACGTCGCCTGGCGCGCCGTGGGCCCGAGACGGCGCTCGCGGCGCGGTTCGAAACGTCGACCGGCGTCGATCAGGTGCCGCGGCTCCCCGACCGCCCGGCGGACTGGCGTCGCTACCAACTTCCGGTGGAACCGCTCGTCCGCGTCTACGCGCCCGAAGACGCCGGCGCGGGGGAGCGAGCGCGGTACGGGGTAGACCTCGCCGGCAAGGCGGGGGCGCCGGTGACGTTGGTCGACCTCGAGGGTCAAATCGGCAACGCGGAGGTCGTGGGGGTGGGCGAGCTGTTCGGCGTCACCGTGGTCGTGCGTCACCGCGTTCAAGCGGCGACCACCGGACAGGCCGAACGCACCCTTTTGGCGGTCTACGGGCAGCTGTCTCGCCCGGGACCCAACATCATCAATGGGGCGACCCTCGGCCCGTTGGCGGTGGTCGGCTACCTCGAGGACGAAGACGAAGCCACGGTTTACTTCGAGGTGCGCGGGTCGCGGGGCCCTCGGCGAGAGGCGTCGGAAGGGGACCCACCACCATCCTCCCTCCGGAGGTTGATCGATCCGGGGCTCACCGTCGCCGTCGACCCCCGCAACGTCCTGCCGCTGCGGCCCCGCTGACGGCCACGCACGGTTGCGGCGGCCACGGGCCGTTGATAGCTCCCACGCTGTGACGGACGACACCTCGCTTGGTGAGGCGCTTTCCGCGTTGTTCGCAGCGGAGCGGGAAGCGCGTCGATGGCACGACGACATCACATCGCGCGCCGACGGCGACCGTAAGGGCGTGCTCGATGCCATCCGCGAGGCGGTGGCCCGGGGCTTGGCGGAAGACGACGAGGAAGAGGCGACGTCCCAGCTCGTGCCCCTGGCGCGGCTGCTCGGCGAATTGGAGGGGAGCGACGTCGCCGATTCCCTCGTCGACGTCCTGCGGAGCGAACACCCCGAGGCCCGACGGGAAGCGGGAGAACATCTTCAAGGGTTGGCCTTGGACCATTTCGCTGAGGTCTCTGACGCCGTGGGGAGGGCGCTCGACCGTCTCGCCCCCGACTCGCCCGCGCTCGTCGAACTTCCCTTCGTCTTGGTGGATGTCCCCGACCCCGGCGTCGTCCCGCTGTTGGCGCGTTTCCTCGAGCGCGATGACCCCGATGTGGTTGCCGCCGCGATCGAGAGCCTCGCCGAAGTGGGCGACCCGGCGGCCATCGGCCCCCTGCGCAAACTCATCGACGACCCGCGCATCGCTTCTCTCGCGGACGACGACGACGACGGCTCCGGCGTCGAAGTCTCGGTAGGAGACCTCGCCGTGGATGCCGTCCGACTCCTGGGAGAAGGCCTTTGAGTCTGGCGGTCGCGCCGGTTCTCACCGCCGCCGAGGCCGCGATCTACGAGTCCCTCGTCGTTTCCCGGTACATGCAGCCCTTTGCGGCCGCCGCGGTGCCGATGCTGATTCCCCACGCGCCTGCGATCGTGGCCCAACTCTGCTGCCGGACCGGATATCCGGCCGCGATGATCGGCCAGCAGCTCCCGGGATGTTCCGTGACCGGGGTCGACAGCTCCCCGGCCGCGCTGGAGCTCGCACGCACCAAAGCGCGGGTGGTCGACAACATCAACGTGAAGTACGTCGCCGCGGACGCGCTTCCGACGCCACTTCAGGGGGGCGCGTTCACCCATGCCATCGACCTCCATCCCTTCGGGGCGCGAGGTCAGTACGATCTCCTGTTTGCGGAATACCACCGGTTGCTCACGTCGGCGGGGCAATTGGTGATGTCGTTACCGTTGCGGGGCTCGTTTCCCGAAGTTTACGACATTCTGCGCGAGTATGCGCTCCGCCACGACCAGCCGCACTTCGGAGAGTCCGTCGACAGCGCGTCGGCGGCCCGTCCCAACCCAGAAACGTTGTCCTCACGGATCGAGGCGGTGGGCTTTTACGATATCGACGTGAGCATCGAGATGGTCGCCATTCGATTCGACAATGGTCGCGACTTCTTGGACGACCCGATTCACCGATTGGTGGTGGCGCCGGAGGTCATCAGCTTTCTCGGACCCGACGACGCCGCAAACGCAGCGTGGTCGTATGTGCACGAAGCGGTGGGTAAGTACTGGTCAGAGATCCCCTTCGAATTGACGGTCAACATCGGGACCGTTTCGGCGCGCAAGGGTTGACCTCCGGGCCAGCGCTGGGGTCCGTTCCCTCGCGCCGCGCCGGCCGCGCGAGCGCCGACGACGATGGCGATACCCAGCCACAGGACGAAGCCGACCATGGCGAGCAGGAGGAAGACCCGGTCGTCCCGCCAGCGGCGCCGCGTGGGAACCAAGTCGCGCTCGGGGAGCAGGACCGCCTCGAGAAAGGCGTGAAGGGGCATTCCGCCGGGGGTGGGGGTTCCGCTCGCGGCCGGCGGATGAAGACCCATCTGGCCGAGCTTGGCGCGGCCGTGTCGCAAGGTCTGGCCGGTGCCGGGAAGACCACTCCCGAGGGCGAGCGCGCGTATCCACGGCGCCGACTCGAACGCACTGCCGGCCGCGAGGAGGGATATCGCGCGACGAAGTCGGCTCATCAGGTCGCGGGTCTCGAGGAGATGTTGAAAGGCCCGGACGCGCCCGGGCGCCGGGTCTTCGTTGGACAGCTTGTCGAAGCAATACGATTCGAGGCGTGCCGTGAGCGCCTCGAGTTCGGCGTCGATGCGCGCGGGGGTTTGTCCGTCGGGCGCACCAGGCGGGAGCGCGAACCCCCACGGCTCTTCGTCGCGGCGAGCTGCCGTCCAGTGAAATACGTCGCCGAAACCCCACAGGGTGTCGAGCATGGTGACGACCACATACACAGGGACTTCGGCTCCGAGCTGCTGGCCGACTTCGACGATCTGTCGACGTACGGCCTTGACGTAATCGTCGACGCCAGCCTCGGTTTCGTCCGCCATTCGCGCGACACTCAGCACGAGAATGATGCCGTCGATGGGTTCCCGCGTGCGTTTGGCCGCGATCTCAGCCGCGAGTTCTTGAAGCGACGACGGTTGCCGCTGGGGGCCGACGACGGTCGGACCAGGCTCGATGAACACGGCTTTCTCGGCGAGCCAATAGCTCGCGCGAGGCTCGGGGGTGGGCATGGCGACCGGATGATCGCCGTGGGGCCAACCGAGGTTCATCGCCTTCACGGCCGTCGAGCGGCCGGAGGATGGCGCGCCGAGAACCAAGTACCACGGGAGCGCATAAACGCCCTCCGGGTGCCCCGGATGGGCGCGGGTCTGCGCCTGCACGAGTGCCGCGAGCTCGTAGGCGAACGATGATGACGATGGGCTCATCGGGGGGCGTGCTCCGCGGGTCGCATCGACGGGTGCGTCGTCATCCAAAGGTGAGGTATCCCGCCGCGACGGCGCTGGCGATGGCGAAGACGCCCAGGGCCCGCCCGAAACCAACCGTCTTGAACCAGGGCACTCGGAACAACTCCAGGTTGTCGACTTGGTCCTTGTGCACGGGGCGGATCACGCCCCCTCGCCAGTCGCGGTCGGGGTCGACGCCGAGCTGGACCGCGAGGTCGCGTCGCAATTGCGCGAGCGCGTACCGGTCGGCCCCCGGGAGGCCGTAGCAGCCCTGAAAGCCGAGGCCGAGGACCGCGGCGTAGGTGGCGAGCACGGAAGCGGGCCCCTGACGAACCCGTGCAAGTCGCTCGAAGAGCTCGACGCCGGCGTTGTTGGTGTTGTGTCGGGTGGCCTGAAGCATGCCGCGACTCCACAGCGGGCGGAGGTCGGGCAACGCCATGGCCACCTCATCGATGAGGGCCGCCAGGGCGAACTGGGCATCGTCGGCCGACTGCATCGGTAGATGCCGGGCCGGTTCCGAGCGAGCCGCCTCGTCGAGCAGATGATTGGCGTGCTGGTAGATGGTCTCGGCCGGGGGCCGGTGCGGCGTCTGTTGCAGCACGCAGACCCAACAGAGGACCTCTTGGCCGAAAACCCCGATCGACTGTTCCACGCCCGCGGCAGCTTAGTTAGGCTCGCGCCGAGAAGCCAGAGTGCGTGCCGCACGCGGCAGAGGAGAGGTCGACGTGACCGAGATCGAAAACATCATCGCGCGCGAAGTCCTGGATTCGCGGGGCAACCCGACCGTCGAGGTCGAAGTCATCACCGCCGAAGGCGGCCACGGTCGGGCCGCCGTCCCGAGCGGCGCCTCGACGGGGGAGCACGAGGCCATCGAGCTTCGAGATGGCGACGCTTCTCGGTACCGGGGTAAGGGCGTGCAGCGGGCGGTACGTAACGTCGAAGAGTCTCTGGCGCCGAGCATTCTCGGCATGGACGCCCTCGACCAACCGCGTATCGACGCGGAACTCCTCCGCGTCGACGGTACGGACAACAAAGAGAAAATGGGGGCCAACGCCATTCTCGCGGTGTCGATGGCGGTGGCTCGAGCGGCCGCCGATGCCCTCGGTTTGCCGCTCTGGCGCTATCTGGGTGGCGTCGTGGCGCGGACGTTGCCAACCCCGATGATGAACATCCTCAACGGCGGCACCCACGCCGACAATGGCCTGGAGATCCAGGAGTTCATGGTCATGCCGTACGGCCGCCCGTCATTTTCGGAAGCACTGAGGTGCGGGGCGGAAATTTTTCACGCGCTGAAAGACCTGCTGCGGGAGAAAAACCTGGTGACCGCGGTGGGGGATGAGGGCGGATTCGCGCCCCGACTCGATACGAACGAGCAGGCGCTCGAATACGTGCTCCGAGCGATCGAAGCGGCCGGATACCGTCCGGGCGAAGAGGTGGGCATCGCCCTCGATGCGGCGCTCACCGAGTTTTACGACGCGGCGGCTGAGCGCTACACGCTCGACGGAGAAGCGAGGACGGCGGACGAAATCGTGAGCATCTACGAGCGTTGGTGCGGGACTTACCCCATCGTGAGCATCGAAGATGGTTGCGCCGAAGACGATGCGGCGGGTTGGAGCAAGCTCTGCGCGACCCTCGGCGCTCGGGTTCAGCTCGTGGGCGACGACTTGTTCGTCACCAATATCGACCGCTTGCAGTGGGGTATCGATGAGCATCTCGCAAATGCGATCTTGATCAAACTCAATCAAATCGGGAGCGTCACCGAGACGCTGGACTGCATCCGGCGGGCGGAAGGGGTCGGCTTCGGACGCGTGATCTCGCATCGCTCGGGGGAAACCGCCGATACGTTCATCGCGGACCTCGCGGTGGCGACGAATGCGGGTCAGATCAAGACCGGGAGCCTGTCGCGCTCCGACCGGGTGGCGAAGTACAACCAGCTCCTCCGTATCGCCGACGAGCTCGACGAGGGCCAGGTGTACGCAGGGCGCGCGCCCATCGTAGGGCTCGTCCCCCGCTCTACTCCTTAGCTGGGCCTCTTGGCTGGGTCTGTTGGCTGGGTCTGTTGGCTGGGCCTCTTGACGGTCGACGGTCGGGGCCCCTCGAGGTTGGGGTTCCTCGACGGTCGGTGCCCCCTGACCGTCGGGCCGATCGCCCGACGGCTCGAACCCGTGGGCCGGCGGGGCTTGCGCGGGGTGACGCCGTGCGGCATACCGGCGCCATGGCGAAGAGCAAGGTTGCGGTCATCAAGGTCAAGCCCGACACGATCCTCGACGACATCCATCGATTGAACGAGCTGGCGGGCATGCGTGACGCGCTGGACCCAACGGCCACGACGATCCTCAAGGACAACATCTCCTGGCACTTCCCGTTTCCGGGCGCGAACACGACGCCCTGGCAGCTCGAGGGAACGATTCGCAGCCTCAAGCGCATGGGCTACGACGACCAGGCTTGCGTGCAGAACAAGACGGTGGTGACGGACGCGTTCAAGGGCGAAGACTTGAACGGTTATCTTCCGATTCTCGGCGCCTTCGACATTCCTGTTCTCTACAACTTCAAGAGTGAGGACATGACATGGATCGAATACAAGCCGAAAGCCCGGATGAGGGTTCTCGACCGTATCTTTCCCGACGGCATTCAGCTCCCCGACTACTTCTTCGGGAAGAACATCGTCCATCTTCCGACGGTGAAGTGTCACATCTACACGACGACGACGGGGGCGATGAAGAATGCGTTCGGAGGCCTGCTCGCCACCCACCGCCATTACACGCACTCGTGGATTCACGAGACGCTCGTCGACCTCCTCGCCATCCAGAAAGAGATCCATGCCGGTCTTTTCGCCATTATGGACGGTACGACCGCGGGTAATGGTCCGGGCCCACGAACCATGAAGCCCGTCATCAAGGACTACATGTTGGCGGGGGCGGACCAGGTTGCCATCGACGCGGTGGCGGCGAAGATGATGGGTTTCGACCCGATGAGCCTCGACTTCGTACGGTGTGCGCACGAGGACGGCCTCGGGATCGGCGACGTACGGGACATCGAAGTGGTTGGCGACGACATCTCGGGCGAGAGTTGGGGGTTTTCCGTGGGTGACAACGGGGCGAGCATGATCGGCGACCTGATGTGGTTCGGCCCGATGAAGCGCTTTCAGAAACTCTTCTTTCATACCCCGCTCGTGAACGTCTTCATCTTCGGCAGCGAGGCCTATCACGACTATTATCGTTGGCCGCTGAAGGACAAGCAGGTGTTCGAGTCGTGGCGAAAGGGGACCCCCTGGGGCCAACTCTTTGCGGCGTACGAGCGGGGTGAGGCGGGCCCGGAGGCGGCCCGGGCGACGAGCGCCGGCAAAGACGACGGGTCTTCTCCGCCGCGGGCTCAGGTCTGAGGTTCCGGAGGGGCCGAGCGCTCGCTGACGTCGTCCGTCGACCCCAGGGTGTTCGTGTCGCCGGCGGGCGCCTTTGGCGGGTCCGCGGGTTGGCTCTGCAGATACACCCGTTCCAGCGTATCGAGGCCGACGGCTCCGGCGCGCAGGGCGGCGGCGAAGGCCTCGTGGACGGGCAGGGTCATGCCGACGGCGCGGGCGGCGGTCAGCATCGGTTGGAGAAGATTCGCGGCGTGGTCCGGGGACCGCCGGGGCGACGTCCGGAGGTACCGCCGGCCGACGGCGCGGAGGTAGTCATCAGGCGTGGTATCGGGGCGACGACGTGCATTGTCGTCGCCGCTTCTTAGGTCGTCGGCCGCGAGGCGAAGCCGGTGGAGGTCGGGGGTTCCGTCGAGGCGGGGTAGTGAAGCGCCCCTTGTCTGTGCCACGCCGGCGGCTTCGCTCACGAGTTCGAGGGCGAGTCGCCGGGCGAAGCGATGGTACATGAGGTCGCCGAGTGGTCGGTCGCCGGTCGTCAGAAGGACGGTGAGGGCCGAATCGAGGACCAACGCGGTGCGTCGTGCCCCCGTGAGGTCGTCGGTCGTGGCGACCGGACCCAGCGCCTCGAGGGAGACGGAGAGGCCTCGTAGCCAAGGGTCCTCCTCCGCCGAGCCGACCGTGACGCGACCGAGAATGAAGCTCGCGCTGGCCGAGGTTTGTTCGTACACGCCGGGAGCGGGCATGCGGGTCGTCCACGTCGCGATGCATCCGAGCGTCCGATCGGCCCCGACATGTTGGGCGACCGTCGCCTCGCCGCCCCCGTTCGCGAACACCACCATGCGGCCTTCGAGGGCGAGATGACGGGCGTGGCGCTGCGCGGCTTGCGCTACGAGAGGCCCGGGAACGGCGACGAGGACGAAGTCGAACGGGTCTTCGCGGCGACCGACGGCCGTGGCCGCCCGTCCTCGCACGGAGCCGAGCGCGACGAAGCCGCGCGTGGCGAAGCCATCCGCTTCGACGGCGTCGGCCACGCGCCCCTGACGGGTGATGCCGAAGACATCGTGGCCCTGCGCGGCCAGCCCCGCGGCGAGAAGGCCTCCCGTGCCGCCGAGCCCGACCACGAGGACGCGGAAAGGCCCCCCGGAATACATCGCCGTCGCCACCAGAGGAGCCTGCCCGACGCGAGGCGATGCACCAAGGGCGGGCCCCGACGCCGGTCGATGGGCTCGACGTCGCGAGGCAGCAGGGATACGACGAGATCGATGCCGCGGTCGGAGCCCCCCCCGCACACGCTGCGCCTCGTCGAGCCGGAGGGGGTGTATTGGGTCGTGAACTGCGACACGGAAGAGACCTTCCTCTTCGCCACGATCGACAACATTCGCGATCTCGGGATCTTCATCCGTACCGATGAACCACTCGCGGTCGGCACGCCCATGGTCCTCACCTTCGGAACGCTGTACGCGCACGCCTTTTCGATCACGGGCCGCGTGCAATGGGTCAACGAGGTCTGCGCGTTTGGCGAGAACCTGAACCCCGGGATGGGCATCAAGTTCGGCGACCTCGACCGCGATGACCGCGAACGACTCGTCGCCGCCGTTCGAACGATCGCTTACCTTCGCGCCGATGCCGAAGGTCACACGCGGAACTGATGTGGGGGGCTAAAGCGTCGGGAGCGGAAAGCGGCGCACCTTCATCCCGTAGCGGGCGGGCTCGTCGTCGCGCCATCCGAAAGCGATGAAGGCGGGGCCGATCGCGACGACGGGTTCGGCCCGAAATCCGGGGATCGCGGGGTGACTCGCAAGGAAGTCCCCGAACTGACCATTCACCGAGTTGCGCACGAAAGCGGTCTGACCGTCGAACAGTCGCCCCCACACCTCCCCGGTCGCGGGGGCGGCCCAGACCGCGGCGTAGAACGACCCCGACGTCGATCCCGCCGCGTCGACCCGGGGGTCCGTCCCGGCTGGACTCGCATCGGTGAGGGTGGCTCCGCCGTCGTCGGCGCCGACGCGCGCGCCCGAAGCGTCGAAGCGCTGCACGCGAATGGCCTCACCCTCTCGGTACACGACCGCGAAGCGACCGTCGGGCAACATCGCCACGTCGGGTTGGTCCTGAATGCCCGCCGTCGTCGCGTGCGCCACCGTGGGCGCCCCCAGCGGCTGTCCCGCCGCGCTGAGTCGCTGCACCACCACGTCGCCTTCGTTGTCGCCCGTGGCGTACGCGACCACGAAGCCCGCCGGGCTCCCCGCCACCGCCGGGCGGGCATTGGGGGTGCCGGTACCGAGATTCAACGTGCCGGCGGCGACCTGTGAACCCGTCCACGTTCGGCCTTCGATCGCGCCGCCCCGGTTCCACACCACCAGTGCGGTTCCGTCGGAGCCGCCCGCGACCTGGGGATGTCGCATCGAGTTGTCGCCGTCGGCCACTTTGACGGGTGCACTCAAGTCGGAACAGCCGGAGCGATTGTTGGTGATGCCGAAGACATCGAAGACCCCTTCGACCTCGCTGTCGTCCCGCCACACGACGAGCATTTGCTCCGGGCTGAGGCGGGCGATGTCGGGTTCGCTTTGCTCGCCCGTGATCCACGTGGCGCGGTCTAGGGTGGTGCAGCCCTGGGGGAGCCGTACCTGCCGGAACAACACGCTCTGAAGCGGGTAGAAGTTCGGGTCGAGCACCCGGAGATTTACGTCGGGCGCGGAGGAGACGGACGCGTCGGTGTCGGTGTAGACCGCGCGCAAGGAGTTCGCGACGTCGGGGGCCCCGCTTGGGCCCGAGAAAGCGAGCGCGAGCCCAAACTTGGTCGCCACCTGGTTGGAGAGCCCCGGCGCATTCATGTTTCCTTCGGAGAGAACGATCTCTCGAGCGAGGCAGTCGCACTCGCACACGTCGTCCTGGACGATGCCGTCGCAGCTTCCCGCGGTCGCATCTGCGGTCGAGCCGTCGCAAGTCAACGTGGCCGCGACCCGCGTATCGCATTGCTCTCCGAATTGAATGATGCCGTCGTTGCAGCACCGGGGCTCCGCTTCGGCGACGATGTCGATGTCGACCAGGAGCGGGTCGTCGTCGACCGGGCGTTGGTCGCATCCTCGCCCGATGACGGTTCCGGTGGCGGTGGCGATGACTTCGAACGTGCGGATCTCGCCGTCCCGGTCGAGGGTGACGTCCTGGCACCACGAAGCGCCATCGCTGCAGCCAGCGTCGCTCAGGGCGAAGTTCTGGGTGCTGATGGCCGACCCAGACACCCGGCCGGTGGCGGGCTCGCAGACCACCTCGTCTCCAGCGTAAACGCGCAGTTGTACCGCGGTCGCGTTGTCCAAGAGTCCCAGCGGTGCCCGCATTCCCATCGCGATACCGCTGACCGGGGGCGCATCACCGCGACAAGCGGTTGCCATTCCGGCCGCGTAGAGCAGGCTGGTGCCGACCAAAGCGTGCAGGCGCATGTGTTCAGCATAGTCGAGGAGCGGGGGCCATCGCCACCCGACGGGACGACGGGAGCCCGACGTCGACCTGGTGGCGCTGGTGGCGCGGGGCGCGTCCGCGAGAGGTGCCGGCTTGGCCCGGCGCTGCGAGGTTGGACGCGCCGGCGGCGCCGGGGTCGAGGTCTGGGTCGGCCGGGGCGCGCCGCGATCAAAGCGCGGCGTCTTTGGCATTCTTGCCGTCGTTTTCGGTCGGCGGGGGAGGGCTCGAAGGCGCGACGTCGGCGTCCTTCGACTCGGGGGGCCCCTTCGACTCGGGGGGGCCCTTCGACTCGGGGGGCGGAGCGGGCAGCAGACGTCGCCGCGAGGCGACCGCATTTCCTCCCGTCGTAGCTGCTTCTTCCAAACGATCGAGCTGGGCCGCGGCCCGCTCGGCGTACCCCCCGTCGCGCGCCAAGCTCCGCAGAACGGTCATCGCCTCCTGCTTCCGGCCCACCTGAAGCAGGCAATCCGCCAGGTCCCACGAGGCATCCTGCCCGAGCGCGGAGCCGCCAGCCGCTTGGCGCAGTGCTCGATAGCGGGGCAGGGCCGGACCGCAGCCCTCGGTCGCGCGGACGGAACGCGCTTCGTAGAGGCGTGCGGAGCCGGCGCGAGGGTCGTCGGTGGCGCGAACGCGGGCGAACAGTTCGCGCGCTTGCTCGTACGCGCCGGCGCGGAAGGCGGTCATGGCTTCTTCGTACGTCGCGTCGACATCGACGCTGGGCGTGGCGGCGGGGGTCGGGTCCCCGGCCGTCGCAGGGGTGGGCTCCGTCTCGCGAGGTGCCGCGGCCGTCGCGTCGCCGCCCGCCCGCGCGTCTTCCGTCGACCCTCCGGCGCGCACGTCGCCTTTTTCTCCCGATGCCGGATCCGTGCGCGACGCGAGCTCGCTCGGGTCGACTTTCGACGGGCCGATCGATGCTGCTTCTCGTGGCGTGACGGCGCCTGGGCGCGCCCGCAACAAGAGCACCGACGACCCCAAGACCATCACCAAAATCGCCGCCATGGCGAGCTGCGGGCGCATCGCGTGGCTCCCCGCCCAAGCCAGACCGCGCAATACCTTGCGGTGCCATGGCTCCCCCAGTTCGGCGAGCCGCGCCGCCGCGAGGATCCGAGCTTCCAGGTCATCGGGCGGCGGCGCCACCGGCAGTTGGGCGATCTCCAACGTAGCGCGAAGTCTGGCCTCGATTTCCTTGGCCGCCGGGTCGGCCTCGATCTTTCGACGCATCGCCGCGGCCGTCACCTCGTCGAGCTCGTCGAAGAGGAAGTCCATCAGGTGTTGGTCGAACTTCTCTTGGTCCATGGGATCACTTCCCCCTCACCGGAGGGCCCTCGCGTAGTCCTCGTAGTCGGATAAGGCCTCCTGAAGCCGCTCGAGGGCGTAGCGCATGCGGCTTTTGACGGTATTTTCCGGGACCCCGGTCATCTCGGCGATCTCCTTGAAGGGAACCCGCGCCGTCTGTCGCAATAGGAACACCTCCCGTTGTTCGGGAGGGAGCGCCTCTACCGCGCGGGTGATGCGCGCTCCGATGTCGGTGCTGATCGCCTTGCGGTCGGCGGCCGACGACGGATGTGGATTGGGGATCCGCTCTCCGAGGGTAGGGCCCTCGTCTTGACGCCCTGCGGCGCGGTCGAGGGAGGGGTGACGACGGAGGGACATCTTTCGGAGGTGGTCGATGCTGATGTTGCGCGCGATGGCGTAGATCCACGTGGTGAACCGCGCCTCGTGTTTGAAGGTGGTGGCGTTTCGCACCACCTTGACGAAGACGTCCTGGCAGAGGTCCTCGGCGACGGCGGGGCCACGAACCTGGCGGAGGATGAAGTTGTAGATGGGCGTCTTGTGGCGACGCACGAGCGCCTCGAAGGCGGCCCGGTCGCCTCCCTGAAAACGCATCATCAACGCCTCGTCGGAGACGTCGGCGAAGTCAGAGGCCACCTCCACCTCGCTGCTGGGGGATTCGGTTCAATTTTCGTCTTGCGTGGCCCTCGACGCGCAACGCGGCCGAAAGTTCTGCTCTCGGGCCAGGGCGGACGCGATCATACCTCGGGACGGCGCTGACTCGACCAACAACTGCGTCCGTCCGATCAGGGGTTCGCGACGCGGACCGTGTTCGTCGTCGCACCATCGTCGCGGCTACGGGACGATTCGGCTCGGGCATTGCACCCGGATGGGGCTCGCTACTAAACTTCGGTACCCACGGGAATCACTTCGGCAGGGCGCCGATATTGCTGGGATTTTATGATGCTTGGTCCACACGCTCGGTTTGCATGCCGCTTGGCCGCTCTCTTGTTCGTCGCCTGCTCGTTCGTCATGGGCGCGGAGAACCTACCTTTTGCGCTCGCCCAGACGGCGCCCGAGCCCGACGACGCGCCGGCGGGAGATCCGTCCGTCGATGGCCCGCCCGCAGCTGGGGCGCCGGCGGCCGGGGCAGCGCCCTCGGCGGCACCGAGCCCGCCCTCCGGCGAGACGACACCAGACGGCGGCGCCGCCCCTCCGGCGGACGGATCGCCACCCGCCGGGAGCGAGGATGCGCCGCCGACGCCTTCTTCGACGACGGCTCCCGAACCGAGCGCGCCCCCCGCGGTCGACGGCGCGACCTACGCGGTGCGCCTGCGCGACCTTCAACAGCGAATCGACCAGCTCAAAGAACAGATTCGTCGCAGCCACACGCGCCTGTCGTTGTTGAGTGACACGATTCTCGCGGGAGGCGGCTCGGGCGCGCGCGCGGGTCTGTCGCTCCAGAACAAGTTTTCGAACCAGTTTCGACTCACCCGGGCCCTGGTCGTGCTCGACGGCGCCGTGCAGTACAACAAGCAAGACCTTTCGGGAGCGCTCCACGAGCAGAAGAACATCCCCGTCTTCAACGGCTCGATCCCCCCGGGAGACCACACGGTGCAGGTGCTGATTAAGCTGCGGGGCTACGGGTACGGCGTCTTTTCTTACCTCCGGGGCTACGAGTTCGAGGTCCGGTCATCGCATTCGTTTACCGCGGTGGAGGGGAAGACGACGAGGCTTCGCATCCTCGCCTACGAGAAGGGCGGCGTGACGACGAAGCTCGAGGACCGGCCCGCGGTGAGGTTCCTCGAGACGGTCACCACCGGTCTCGTCGATGCCAACGGCCAGCCCGCCAACTGACGGGGACCTAGGAGATGTCGGTCACCAGGATGGGCGTGCGGCGGACCCCGAGAGAAAAACGCGCGGGGGCGCTGGGTCCTGTAAATTTGGGTGCTTCGGGCTTGGGTGCTCTGGGTTTGGGTTCTCTGGGTTTGGGTTCTCTGGGGGGGGGAGCGCCCCGCGGCGGCGCGACGTGGTCCGGCCTCGCGGCGTGTCTGCTTCTCGCGTCGGTGGGTCTGTCGTGGACCGGACGGGCGGCGGCGGACTCGGCGGATCGGGTGCAGCGGGCGGAGCGGCGCGTGGGGGGAGCGGAAGCCGGCATTGGGTCGATCGAAAAGTCGATCAAGGCGTACCGGCGCAAGTCGTGGTCGCCCCAGCAACGACTGGCCGACGCCGTCCTGCTGATGGGCGTCAAGGATTACGACCGCGCGGCGGATCTGCTCAATCAGGTCGTCGAGCGGCACCGCGACGACCCGGTCGCTTACGCCGATGGGCTGAATCTTCTAGGCGAGACCTACTTTCTCTCGGGTCAGTACCTGTCGGCACGGCGCATCTACGGCCGCCTCGTCGACGACGCATCCGGTTCGCGCTTCCCGGCCTACCGGGAACGAGCCGCCATCCGACTGGTCGACATCGCGTTGCGGACGCGTGACCTCGACGGCCTCGATGCGGTGTACGCGCGCATCAGCCGCGTCCCGAGCCCCCAAGGGGGCGTCGCCTACGCCAAGGGCAAGGGACTCGTCGCGCAGGAGCGGTACGGCGCCGCCGCCACCGAGTTGCAAAAGGTCGGCCTCGACAGTCCGTTCCGCCACCAGACCAAGTACCTGGAGGGTGTGGCGGCGATGAGGCAGATTCCGGGACGTACGCCGAGCGACGACGAGGAGGGGCCCTCGCCGTCGGCGACGAAGACGCGACCCGCCGACGTGGCGCCCGCCATCGCTAAATTCGAGCGGGTGACGCAACTGCCCGGCGACACCGCCGAGCATCGACACGTGATCGACCTCGCCTGGCTCGCCATCGGACGTCTGCGCTACGAGTCTCAGCAGTGGACGGGGGCCGTCGAAGCGTTCAACCGCGTCGACCGCAACTCGCCGGAACTGGGAACGATGCTCTATGAGCTGGCGTGGGTCTACGTGCAGCTCGGCGACGTGATTCGAGCCCAGCGCGCCCTCGAGCTCTTGTCGGTCAGCGCGCCTGACAGCGATGACGTGGCCGACGCTGCGCTGCTGCGCGGAGACCTGATGCTCCGGTCCGGTCAGTTCGATAAGTCGAAAAAAGTCTACGTCTCGGTGCGCGGAACCTACGAGGGCATGCAGTCCCGCGTCGACCGATTCATGGGGGCGTCTTCCGACCCTGGGGTTTACTTCGACACGCTCAGCCGGGACCAACTCGAGCTGTTCGAAGCGGGACGCGCGTTGCCTCCTACGGTGCTGCGCTGGGCGCGCCGAGGAGCCGACGGGGCCCGCGCCTTCGCCATCATCGACGACGTAGCCCTGAGTCGGCGGCTCATCCGAGAGTCGAACGAGATGGTGGAGCGACTGAACGCCGTCCTCGCCTCGCCCAACAAGATTCGGGCGCTCCCCGGCCTCAAGTTGGGGGCCGAGAAAAGCCTCGGGTTGGTCAATTCGATAGCTTTGGCGCGGGTCACCATCGCGCGCGGGCTCGACGGGTCGGGGGGGGGCGCGCTCTCGGGGGAACTGAGTCGCGTGCAGGCCGAGCGCAAAAAGCTCGAGCGCCGGCTGCTCCGGGTGCCGGTGACGCCCGCGGACTTCACGCGTCGCGACCAGGAGGCCCAGAAGCAATGGAACGGGGCGTCACAAGCCCTGCAGCGGTTGGAACTCGAAGTCGATCAGCTCCAGGCCACCGTGAACGGCCTCGAGCGGGTCATCAAGGATGGCCCTCAAGCCGGCGTCGTGAGGACGCCGCAACAAATGCAGGCCTATCGCGATCAACTCGTCGAACAGCGCCAGGTCATCGCCCAATACCGTCGCGAGGCGGATAAGCTGCGTCGTTCGATCGAGGCGGGGCGTGTCCAAGTCGGCTTTGGCGACAGCCGCTTCGTCGAGGACGCTGAGGTGCGCAAGCGATACCGCCAGCTCCTGGAGCGGGAAGTCGCGCTTTCGGCGCAGGGCCGAGGAGGCGCCGAGCGGGCGGCTTACGCCCGGCGCGTCCGCCCCGTGCTCGCCCGAGCGGATGCGGCGGAGGACCGCATCGATGCCATCCTTGCCGACATCGACGCCCAGGTTCGCGACAAGGCGGATGAACTACGCAGTATCGTTCAACGGGAGACCGCCAACGTGGTCTCGTACGGGCTCGAGCTACAGACCCTCGACCAAGAGGCGAGGCTCGTCGTGGGTGAAGTCGCCATGAGAAACTTCACGCGCGTCCGCGATCGCCTCCGCGACATCGTGCTTCGAGCGGACGTCGGGATCACAGAGCAAGCTTGGGAAACACGCGAGGAGCAGTACACCCGGGTGCGCCGTCTCAAGGTCGAGAAAGCGCGGACGCTTCAACGGCTCAACGAGGAACTCGAAGAGGTCCTCGACGACAGTGTGGACCCGGAGAAGAGCCCATGACCAAGGAGCAACATCACCGACGGCGGGCGCGTTGGCTCATCGGGGTGGCCGCCGCCGCACTTTCGACGTGGGCGGGCGCAGCATCGTCCCAGCCCGCACCCAGCCCATCCCCGGCCCCGACCGCCCCCCCCTCCACCACGGCGTCGGCGGCGCCTCCCGTGCCCCCGCCGGCGTCCTCCATCACGCCCGGTTCCGCGCCGCAGGACCCCGTGCCCGTCGGGGCCCAGCCCTATGTTCCGGGGGCGCGGCAAAAAGTTCCGGGCCCCCCCGACCCCACGCCGGAACAGCTCGAAGCCCTTCGCATCCTGCAGGAGGAAGCGGCCCAGTACGAGGAGGACGCGCGCGACTACCGGCGCAGCCTCAATCGGGTGATTCGGCACCATTATCAAGAGAAGCGGCGTCGGATATTGTCCTCGCTCGATCGCGAGATCGACATCGAGACGAAGGGTCTCAAGGAGGCTCGCGTCACGGCGATCGAAGAGCTGGAGCGCTTCATCACGAAGTATAGCGGGGAAGCTGCGGATCCGGAGGCGACACCCGACGCGATGTTTCGCCTCGCGGCGCTTTACGAGGAGCGGGAACGAGAGAAGATCTTCGAGGCGGAAATGGATCCCAATTCGGCTCCACCGCTCCCCAATCTCGACGAGGCGATCGCCTTGTACCGCCGCATCATGACGGAGTACCCGCGCTACCGGGAACTCGCCGCCGTCTACTACTACCTCGGTCATGCCCACAACGACATGGCCCAGCTCGAAGAGAGCCAGTACGTGTGGCGATCTCTCGTCTGTCACAATCGCTATCCGTCGCCCCTCGCGCAAGAGGATTCGCGACGCCCCGATCCACGCCGCATGGCCCAGGACCACGATCGAGAGTTCTGGCTGGGGTGGTTTGGGCGGCATCCAAAGCCCATGGATGTCGTGCGTGACGAGGGAGGGGAGCTCGACCCCGAGGACGAGGAAAAGTACGTCGACCCGTATCCGGACGACTGTGCGGCGATCGCGCAGAACACGCTACCGGGCGAGGACCCTCGGTACGTGGCCGAGATTTGGTGGCGGATCGGCGACCACCACTTCGAAAAGACGGAGTTCGACGAGTGGGGCGGCCCCTACAACCTGAACCGGGCGCGGAGCGCATACCTGCAGTCGATGCGGTTCAAGAAGCCCCCCGTCTTCGGCGTGGCGATGTACAAGCTCGCTTGGACTTACTACAAGCAGCAGCGTTATCGCGCCGCGGTCGACCAATTCGTCGAGCTGCTCGAATACACCGACGAGCAGGAGCGCAAGACGGGGAACCCAGGCGCCGACTTTCGCGCCGAGGCCTACGCGTACATCGCGGGTTCGCTGATGTACATCGACTTCGATGGTCCTGAGGCCGACGACCCGTTCATCGCGCGCGACGACATCTTCGACCTCGAGCCAGACCCGGTGGTCATCGAGGAGAAAATGCACGTGGCCATCGATCGGGTCCAAGACCCGGGTCTGATTCCTCAAGAACGACCCTGGACCATCGACATCTACAAGGCCCTCGCGTTCGAGTACAAAGAGTACAATCACTACCAAAACTCGATCGAGCTGAACGAGCTGATTCTCGCCAAGTACCCGATGCACCGTGACGCCCCCGCGGTGCAGAATGCGATCGCAGAGACGTACGAGGCGTTGGCCCAGCAGACCCAGGGGACGGAGCGGGAGAAGTACCAAAAGCTCGCCCTCGACGCCCGGGGCAAGCTCGTCGATTACGTGGCCACCCCGGCGACCACCCCCGCCTGGGTCGAAGCGAACAAGGAAGACCCGGAGGCGATCCGCGCCGCCGAACAATTGGTGCGAGGGGGCCTCCGGCGCGCCGCGGCGGACCACACCAATTCGGGACGGGCTTTCATCGCGCGGGCGCGTCGGGCGGCGACCAACGAGGAGCGAGAGGCGGCGTTCGGCAAGGCGCTCGACGAGTACCGACTCGCGGCGCGCGCCTGGGGCGGCTACCTGCTGCAGGACGAAAACGCGGAGGACGCGTACGAGAGTCGATTTTGGCTGGCCGACGCGTACACCAATGCGGTGCTGATTCAGATTCAGCTCGGGCGAGACCCCAACCCCGAAGAGGCCAAGCTCGCCAAACAGTTCGCGCGGGACGTACGTGACTCGAATGAGGACGACCGATTTCTGCAGCCGGCCGCGATGATGTTGGTGCGCGTCGCGCAGCAACAGGTGAAGCGAGAGCATCAGAAATTCGAAGAGACCGGGGGCGCCGAGGGTTTTGCGGAACGCAGCGAGCTGCAGCGGGTGGGGGAGGGCGACGCGGAGACGTTCGAGGTCATCTCGTTGCCGCCGCCGTTGCGCGAGATGATCACGGCATTCGACGAGTACATCTCGCGCGTGCCGTTGGAGGCCGAGCCCGACCAAGCGGCGAAGAACCACGATCGCTTCGCGTACTTGGGGGGAGAGATCCCGTTCTTCTACGGCCAGTTCAAGCAAGCGAGGGCGCGCCTGCAACCCATCTACGTCGCTCAGTGCGGCAAGACGAAGTACGGGTACCTCGCCTGGGAAAAGCTCCTCACGATGGCGAACCAGGAGAATGACTTCGAGTCCAGCCGCATCCTGGCCGAAGCGTCGAAGAAGAAATCTTGCGCGGTGACGGACGCGCAAAAGACGGGCGAAGTGGGGCTTCGGGATCCCACGCTGCAACGCGGCTTCTACCAGGAGGCGGCGGCTGCCTACACGCGGGCCGAAGGGATGGACGACGGGCCCGAACGCCGCCGCGCGTGGCGCAAGGCGGCGGAGCTCTACGAGGAGGCGTTGAAGCAGGCACCCGGGCGGAAGGAAGCGCCCGAGGCGGCCATTCTCGGTGCGACGGCGTACAAGCAGATCGGGGAGTACGACAAGGCCATCGAGATGTACGCCCTGTTCATCAAAGAGTACGGCAACGAGGAGCGGCTCGCACGGCTCGAAAAGGGGGATCCCGCCAACGGGACGCCGCCGGACAAGGATGAGTACGAGGCGCGGATCGAGAAGCTGAAGATCGCCTACGATGCGCTGGCGGAGGCCTACGTGCTGTTCTTCGATTATGAGCAGGCGGCGCAGACCTACGAGAAGATCGCGAGCATCAAACGCTTCAGCGACGCCGACCAACGGAGCGCGGCCCAAAACGCCGTGTTTCTCTACGCGAACATCGGAGCGCGTGACAAGGTCGAAGCCACCAAGAACGAGTTCTATCGGATGAATCCGTCCGCGGCCGAGAAGGCGGAAATCGAGTGGCGCATCGCCTCCGCTGATTACAAGCAATGGGACAGTCGCGGACAGAATCAAGGCACCAACGCGACGGCACGGCGAAAGGCCCTGGCGTCGATGGACGCCTACTTCCTCAAATTCAACCGCGACCGGGGTGCGGACCCGTTTACCGTGCAGGCTGCGTTTTACGCGTCGAAGCTGCGTCGGGCCGGAGGGGACACGCGCGCCGCTGACGATTGGTGTCGCAAGACGGTGACCGCATTCGGCAACTACAAGTCGAGTGCCGGCCAAGAGGAGGGCCGCGACAAGGCGATGGGCACGCGGCAGGCGGACATGGCGGCCGAGTGTGCGTACCGGGCCATCGATCGCGAGCTCAAGCGTGACTTCGACTACGACGCGGGGCACTACCGCTTCAAGGGGGAGCTGAAGCAGGTACGCGACGGTTTTACCGAATGCGTCGACGTCGACGCCAAGAAGTATTCCGACCGTCTCAAGGTGGTGATCGACTCATTCGGGTCGCGCAAGTGGGCCGTGGCGGCGCGGGCGCGCCAGGGCTCGCTTCTCGATACGTGTCGCTCCGGACTGTACAACGCGCGCGAGCCGGGCCTGAAGCTCTACACGGCGAAGGAGGAAAAGGTCCTCAAACAGCTCGACGACCTTTGTGTCAACCAGGGGAGCGACGAGGCCTGTGACAAATACGACGACTTCACCTCCAGGCGCCGGCTGCAGTGGCAACAGACCCGGAGCAGCGACCTCGACAAGGTCGACAAGGCGATGGTCCGCGCGTACGTGACCGCCATGCTGTTGGCGCGTCAGTGGAAGGTGAACAGCGCCGCGTCCGACCGCGGGGTCTCGCGGCTCGCGTTTTTTACCGACATCATCGGCGACCAAAAGCTGCGGCAACACACCGATGGCTTGCAGGATCCGGTCAGCGGCGAGACCTTCGTGTACCGCGACAAGATGTTTCTCCGCATGCGGCGCGGCCTGGGTACGGAGGTCTCACCCGGCATCAACCCCGCCCCGTTGCCGGCCATTCCGGCGCCCTGAACGGAGGAATCGAGCATGACGACGGACGGAACGCTATCGAGGGCGCGCGGACGGCGGGACCGACTGCTTCGGGGTCTCGTCGCGGCGGCGTCGGTGGGGATCGCGGCCTGCGGTGGAGATAAACCCGCCGTCAACGCGCCTCCGGGGGGCGCGTACGGAGGGCCCGGCGCGCCGCCGGGAAACCCGATGACGCCCGCCGCGCCCGGCGCGCCGCAGATGGGCGCCGTCGACCAAACGCCCGACGGGGCGCCGCGCATGAACGCGGCGGCGGCCGCGGCCTACCAGCAGGCGATGACCCAGTGGGCGGCGGGGGATCTTCAGGGCGCAAAGGCCTCGTTCATCCAGGCGACGCAAGCCGACGGGCGTGCTTTTCAGGCCTATTACTCGCTTGGGGTCATTCAAGAACGCCTCGGCGAGGCCGGGGCGCTCGCGAGTTACCGCAAGTCCTTCGAGATCGTGCCGAAGTACGAGCGGGGGATGGTCGCCTACGGAGTGCTGTTGGCGAAGCGGGATCGGTTGTCCGATGCGGACCGATTCTTCGTCGAACGACGCGCCGAGATGAGCAAGAGCGCGGCGCTCGCGGCGGGCCACGCGGAGGTCAAGTCGCTCCAGAAGGACACCGCGGGGGCGCAGGAGTTGGCGCGGTCGGCGCTCAAGCTCGACCCGACCTACGCCCCGGCGATGATGGTGATCGCGCGGGACCACTACCGAAACCGACGCCTCGACCTGTCGTTGTACGCGCTGAAGGCGATCGTGGATGGTTTCGGACCGGACAACCCGGCCCGCGACCCCGACAACGCCGAGGCGCACCTTCTGCGTGCCAACATCTTCGTGGAGCAAGACCTCCGTTCGCTGGCCATGGGCGCGTACCGCAAGGCGCTCGGCCTGCGCCCCGACCTCGTCGGCGCTCGCGTCAAGCTCGCCACCTACATGTTGCAAGCGGGGAGCGCGACCGAGGCCCTGCCCGAGCTACAAACGGCCTTGCGGTTCGACCCCGACAACCTCGACATTCGACTCGCCCTCGGCGACGCCTATCGGCTGACCGGTGACTACGGGCAGGCCCAGAAGGAATTCGAATGGGTCAAAGGCCGCGACAGCTCCCTGCCTCAGGTCTACTACAACCTGGGGCTGCTGTTTCTCTTCGCCGAACAGATGCCCGGGATGAGTGAAAAGGCCCGCATGGTGGCCGCCATCTCGAACTTCGAGAAATACAAGGAATTGCGGAGCAAGAACGACCAGAGCGATGTGGACGAGTTGCAGAGTCGGGCCGAGCTGAAGAAGGCGGAGATCGAGGCCCTCGAAAAGGTCGACCCGGCGCCGCCGCCGCCGCCGGCCGCAGGAGGCGGGTCGTGACGTCGGACGGGTTCGCACGGATGCGAGGAGTGGTGGATATGACAACGAGCCATGGGGTGTCTCGATGCTTTCGGATGGTGGGTGCTGGGCGCTTCGGGGTTGGCTGCCTCGCCCTCGGGTTGGCGTTATCGGCCTTCATGTACGCGGGAGAGGCGTCGGCGCAGGACAGTGCCCAGGAAGGCCGTAAGCCCAAGGGCGTCATCACCCTTGCCGAGATCACCATCACGGGTCGCATCCAAAAGCCGATCGCGGCGGTGGACGTGGCCCGGATTCGGCCGCGGCTCACGCTGTCGGAGCTTCGTCGGCCTTTTCTCGAGCGGATCACCGAGGCCATCTACACCTCCCCGTTCTGAATCCGCACGACCCCACGACGACGCGCTGGGTTGCGCTCGCGCTGGTCTCGGCATGGGGGCTGTGGGGGGCGGGATGCGTCGCGCTCGCTTGGCGCCATCCCCGTAGGGTCCGAAGGGCCTACGGGCCGGTGGTGCTGCGCCGATGGCGCTCGGCGGTCGAAGGTGCGTCCCAGGACGCCGAGCGCGTGGCGGTCGTGAACGACGCCCTCGCCGAACTCGAGCACGAGATCGACGCCTCGGCCGGGGCGCCCGCCGCGGCGATGCGGCTCGCGGCGTACGGAGGGATCATGGCGGCGGCGGCGGGGCTGGTTTGGGGGCGTGTTCCGGAGTTGGGGCTCGGGGTGCCGGTGGCCTTGGCCGTTGCGATGGGGGTGGGCCTCGCGCGCCGACGTGGCGAGGCAGAGGCGAGGAGATGCCGCCGAGAGGCGGATCGAGGCGTTTTCGCCCTCGTCGGCTCGCTCGTGGACCGCGACGTGGCGATGCCGGCCCGTCGTCGACGGGGGACGCGCCGTCACCGCCGGGGACCGCGGGAGCGAAGGCGATGACGGGCGATGTCGAGAACTTTGGGCGGCGCCGTACGTAGAGCAGGGATGGTCGAGCCCCCGCCATTCCCCCATCGCGTCGGTCGCCGCCTGGATCGTGAGCAGGGCAGGGTGTACGGTATCGAGCAAATGATGTTGGTTGACGCAGGCGGTCGCGTCGGACCCTGAGGAACAAGCGGATGTCGCATCCCCAACAAGGATCCAATCCCACCCCGCGCGGTGGTCACCAGCGCCCCGGTTCTCAGCGAGCCGGTTCTCAACGGCCCGGTTCCCAGCGTCCCGGGAGCATGACGGCCGTCATGCGGGCGGTGTCCCAGCAGTCGGGCCCCAAGATTCTCCGCATCGGCGTCGTACAGAGCGGGAAAGTCGTCGACGAGCGGCTCGTCAAGGACCGGACCCACGTCACGATCGGGCCGAGCGAAAAGGCGATGTTCGTCGTGCCCACGCGCAAGGTGCCGCCGAACTTCAAGCTCTTCGAGCTGGTGGGCAACGACTATCACCTGAACTTTCTCGACGACATGTCGGGTCGGGTCGCCCTCCGGACCGGGGTGAGCGACCTCGCCGAGCTGAAGGCTCAAGCCAAACCGGTCCAGGCGGGGCAGCTTCGGTTCTCTCGCCTTCCCCTCAGCGAAGACGCGCGGGGGAAGGTCGTGGTGGGCGAGACGACGTTTCTGTTTCAGTTCGTGGTTCCCCCTCCGGTGCAACCCAAGCCCCAACTGCCGGTCAGCGTGCAGAAGGGCTTTGCGGGGGACATCGACTGGTTCACCACCATCGTCGCTTCGTTCTCGTTTTTGCTGCACTTCTTCCTCGTCGCGCTCGTCTACTCCGACTGGATGGATCCGGTTGTCGACGACGAGTACGCGCTGACGCGTCTCGTCGAGACGGCGAAGAACCTGCCGCCGCCTCCGGAGCTGGAGCGCCCCACGGCGGACGAAGAGGCCGAGGTCAAGGACGCCAAGGAAAAGACGGAAGAAAAGAAGGCGGAAGGCCCGAAGAAGCCCGCTCCCAAGGGCGACACGGGAAAAGCGGCGCCGAGCAAGGACCCGGGAAAGACGGCGGCCGAAGCTGCAGACGAGAAAGCGGCCGACTTGGCGGCCCAACTCGCGGAGCTCGACGTGCAGACGATGGGGGCGTTGAAGACGGGAGGTCCGGCGGTCGAGGGCGTTCTCGACGACGGTGACGTTCCCTCCGGCATGCTGGATGACGCGGCTCAATCGAGCGCCGCGGCGGGAAGCGGCGATCCGGGCGGCCTCAAGATGGGCGGGAAGGGCTCGGGTTCGATGCGGCCGGGCGAAGGCGGCGACGGCAAGCTCTCGGATCTCGGCAAGACCGGAAGCGGTGACGGCGGCACGGCGACCGACGCCGGCAAGACGAAAGAGGTCAAGGGCCCGGTGGGCTCGGCCTCGGCGTCGGGCGGCGTGGCCTCGGGCGGCGCGATCTCCAACGCCAGCAGTGTCATCGCTCGGATGCGGAGCCGGTTTCGTCGGTGTTACCAGACGGGGCTCAACAGCAATCCCGACCTGCAGGGCGCGGTAAGTCTCGCGGTCAAGGTCGGGCCCAACGGCGAGGTCCTGAGCGTCGGAGGGGGTGGCGGCGGGCTGGGATCGATCATGGGATGTCTCAAGGCCGTGGTCCGCGGGGCGGCGTTCGCGCCGCCCGAAGGGGGACAGACCGCCTTGGTGCAGATATCGATCAACTTCGTGAAGCAGTGATCCGAGCGTCCCTTGCCGTCGGCGCGGCGGGTGATGAACGCCGGCATCGAGAGGAGCAACGTAAGGGGAGCGGGCTCGGAAGCCCTCGGTTGACGAATCACGGGAGCGGCCCTTAACCTGTTGGTTGGCGCATGAAATTACGAAACATCGGATACGCGATGGGGGCGAGCCTGGCCGCGGTGGGGATCGGCCACGGACTCGCGGTCGCCCAAGCACCGGCAGGTGCGGCGGAAGAGGCCCCGGCCGGAGGTGAACCCACGGGTGGGGCCCAAGCCGGCTCGGGCGATCCGACGCCGCCGGGCGCGCCCGGGCCAGGCGCCGACCCTGGATCGGGCATGTCGCCGGACCAGAAAGTCGCGGCGGGCGAGCAGTTCATCACGGGGATGGAATCGGTCCGACAGCAAATCCGGGTGGAGCTCGAGGAGTCGCGGCAGCGGCGCGATGTGGTCAAGACGCTGTGTCTCAACGACAAGCTGAACCAAATCGACGTGACGTTGCGGTCGGCCGGCGAACGGTCACGGGCGCTCAAGAGTGCCGCGAGTGCGGGCGACAACGGTCAGGCGAGCCACGAGTTCACGATCATGTCGGTGCTCAACCAGCGGGGTCAACAGCTCGACGCCGAGGCGAAACAGTGCGTCGGGAAAGAGGTGGGGATGGTCGGCGAGAGTTCGGCGAGCATGGAGGTGAATCCCAACCTCCCCCTCGAAGACCCAACCGAGCTCCGCAACCCCACCTTGATCGTCGAGCCTCCGCAGTGCGCGAGCTGCTTCCGCTGAGTGCGCTCCCATAGGCTCGCTGCACGTCGACGCGCCCTGCTCTGTTCCTCTTGAGGGGGGGCCTCTGGTGGGGGTCCTTCTGTGGGCGTTTCCTCGTGAGCGGGGTTCCTCGTGAGTGCGGTTCTTGCCGGGGGTTGCTTCCCGGTGCCGCTCGGGTCGTGCGTGACCTCTGATGCCGCGGGGCCGCTGGGGGGGCGCCAGCGGCTTTCGGTAGACGTCCTCTGCGCGCCGTCGACGCCCACGACCGGGTGCCCTCGACGCTTCGGGGCAGACCTTCGGCGGCGTTGTTGTCCGAGGTTTGAACACACCGGGGAACGAGGCATCGGAAGAGCGTCGCCGTATGGTTGCCACAACAGACGATGGGTGCCGCCGGACCGAGGGTGATCGGGCTTCGGAAGGCCTGGGCGACGCTCAGGGATCCGGCGAGTTGTGCTGTCTGGGGCCCGCTGGTAGAACGCCCCTCCGCGGACGGCGTCCGAGGCCCTAAATGGTGAACGAGCTTCGAGAAATTTGGGATTCGAGGAGGCCCTCGTCGGGGGCGCGGACGAACGGCTTCGTCACCATCACGGTCGCGCTGCTCACGCTGGCGCTGACGGGAGGTGAAGCGAAGGCCCAGGTCCAAGACTCCACCTGGCTCAACGACCGGCGTTACCGCGAAGGGGCGGGTTGGCGCGTCGGTGACTTCGAACTCCACCCGGGCATCGGGGCCGACTTCGGCTACGACAGCAACTTCTTCCGGCGCTCGGGCGAGGTCGCCGACCGAAACAACGACGGGGTCGACGAACTGAACGAACCCGTGGTGGGGGCGCTGCGGCTCAAGGTGAGTCCGCACTTCTCCATCGGAACGCTGGGTCAACAGCGGCGCGAGGGCGGGCCGCCGCCGACGCTCAATTGGCGGCTGGAGCTTCAGGGCACCTACAACGAGTTCATTCCCGTTTCGGGGCCGGAGCGTGACCAAGACAACCTGCGCGACCAACGAAGCTTTGGGTTCGGGGCCAACACGTCGCTCGACATTTTGCCGGGACGGGAGTGGTCGGGGAATCTTCGCGCGGGCATCACGCGTACGGTCCGACCGACCAACGAAGGCGACCTCTCGGCGACGTTGAATCGCTTGACGCCCACCGCGGGGGCGGCGCTGGTGTGGCAACCGGGGAGCGGCTTGCTCGACTGGAGCCTCGGGTACGCGTTTTCGGGGATCTTTTTCGAGTCTGGCGACTTCAGCGGGATCAACAACTTCACCAACGAGATCAACACGCGGGGCCGTTGGCGCTTCCTGCCGCGAACGGCGCTGATCTTCGACGGCCGCTTCGGCTTCATCAACTACATCGACCCCGACGGCCTCAACCAAAAGACGAACAGCACGCCGCTGCGCGCTCGCCTCGGCGTCAACGGCCTCATCTCCGAGAGCTTCGGGGTGCTCGCCATGGTCGGCTGGGGGGCGAGTTTCTACGCCACTCAGATCGCGGCGGGGACGGGGGAGGTGCTGACCGAGGACTTCGACAGCGTCATCGCCCAGGCGGAGGTGAAGTACTACATCACCCCGGCGGAGAACGCCGACCCGATGCGGGTACGGGCCGATCTGTCGAGCGTCACCGTCGGCTTTTCGCGCGACTTCGAGGACAGCTTCATCGGGACGTTCATCGAGCGCAACTTCGGGTACGTGCGCTTTGATTACTTCTTCGGCGGCGCCTTTCTGCTCGCGGCGAATGCCCAGGGCGGGGCGGTGACCTTTCCCCCCCAACGCGTCGTGGACTTCGGCGCCGAGAATCGGGGCGGTTGGACCGACGCGCGGGTCGACGCGAACCTTCTCGGCGAGTACCGCATCAGGGACTGGCTCGGGGTGAACCTCGACGTGGGCTACACGGGATACTTCTCCGGGACGGAACTCACCAACCCGACGACGGCGGGCGATGAAGGGGACCGCTTCATCGACGCGCTCGCGTACCAGATCTTTCGCGTGTTCGGCGGCGTTCGGGTGTTTCTCTAGCGTGGTCGACGACCGTCAGCGCGGCGGCGGTGGCGTTGGGCCGGGGCGGCGAGGTCGCGCGCCTCGATGCGGCGGCGTCTCCCGCCGAGACCTGATGATGCAGGCCGCCGCCGGGGGCATGCTGATGGTGGTCGGCCCCCTCTCCACCGCGGGAGCGTGTCGGCCCACGCCCAAGCCGGTGGACTTGCCCCCGGTGGAGGAACTCAACAGCGTCGGGCCCGGGGACACCTTCACGCTGGAGATCATCGGCGAAGACAACCTGCCGACCGAATACGACGTGGCCCCGGACGGAACGGTGGCGTTGCCGTTCGTGAATCGGGTCGAGGTCGCGGGCTTGGAACCCCAGGAGATCAGCGAAAAGGTCCGTCTCGCCCTCGTGGCGGGAGCGTTCTTCACGGACCCGGTGGTGGTGGTGCGCATCACCGCGTTCAAGTCCAAGCAGATCACGGTGGCGGGCCAGGTGAAGAAGCCCAACTCATTTCCCTACCGGCCCGGGCTCACGCTGAGCGCGGCCATTGCGCAGGCGGGGGGCATGACGACGCTCGCCCGGAGCTGGCAAGTGGTGCTCGTGCGGAACACGCGCGAGGGGGCGAAGAAGGTCATCGTGGACTACGACGCGATCAACAACAACGAGATCGAGGACGTGCCGCTGCAGGCAGGCGACAAGATCACCGTGCCCGAGCGGGCCTTCTGATCAGGGGGGATGCACATATACCGTCGGTCAAATCGGTAGATTTGACCGGCGCAAACGATGAGGCACCCCCAAGGCAAAAGAACCGGCGCTGAGGAGCGATGCTCGCCCTCGCCCGCTTGTCGGCGAGCATCGCGACGCCATCAGCGGTTTTGGTCGAGGGTGTAGTGAAGGGAGAGAAGCGCCCGGATGTTCGGCGTCGTCACGGCCGTGGTGGGGCCGGTGGGGATGAGGCCTCCCCCGCCGGCGGATAGGCGGAGGCGTCCGTCGATGAGGCCTGCGGTCCGCAGCGTGACGAGGTACTCAAACGGGATGTGGGGGACCCCGGTGCCGCGGCGATCGGCGGTGAGGTCACCGGGCTCGGCGACCAGCTCGGTCTGGGGCACGAGGGTGAACAAGCTCCACAGCTCGGCCCCCGCCGACAGCCAGCCGTCGTCGAGAATGTCGAGGGAGGCGCCGAGGTCGAGGCCGAGTTGGCTCCCGAGCTCCGTGCCGGCCACCGGGACGCGGCGTCGAAAGCGACCCGACACGTCGGCCCCGAAGAGCCATCGACCCCACCGGTAGTCGAAGGCGACCCCCGGCGCCCAGGTCGTGCTCGCCCACCCGGCGAAGGCGGTGTCGGTGCCGCTCGGGGCGGCCATCTCGAACCGGGCACTCAACCCGGGGCCGTCGGCGTTGGGGCTTCGGTCGCGGCGGCGCCACAGGGTCGCACTCACGCCGAACCGCACGTCGCCCAGGGCCTGGGCGGGCAGGGTCTCATCGCCGCCTACGGCGTCGGCTTTGCCCGCCCCGTCCTGGAGCAACCACACCGGGAGGCCCACGTGCACCGCGACGCCATCGTGCGGGGCGAAGGCCACGAGGGCGTGGGCGGCGAAGGCGCGCTCTACGGCGAACACGGTGGTGCCATCGGGGTCCGCGGAGGCGATCCGAAACCCCACCGGGCGGTGGTAGAACGTCGGCACCAGCGTGGCGCTGAAGGTGTGCGCCGAGGGCAGCTGGCTGGGCGCGACGGTGACGAATCGCCCTCCCCCGGGATGAGGCCACAGGTTGTCGGAACTCACGCAGGTGGAGAAGCGGTCCGCAGGGTCGCACACCGTGCCCGCCGTTTGGCTGCGTGCCGCGGAGGGGACGAGGCCCAAGAGCCCCGCGGCCGCGAGCGCCGCGGCCACCGTCGTCGCACGCCTCGGGGGGCGCTTCGGCCCTGGTCGCGATGTTCTGCCCACGCGTGCGCTACGGTGCGGGAGACCCCGGGCGACGACAAGCGCCCGCCGCGAACCACGCCCCCATGACCCTGGATGTGCGACGACCGCTCGTGCTCGCTTCGGCCTCGCCGCGGCGGCGCGCCTTGCTCACCCAGATCGGGGTGCCCCTTGCCGTTCGTCCGGTCGACGTCGACGAGACGCGACGCGAGGGTGAGGCGCCGCAGGTTTACCTCGAGCGCGTGGTCGGCCTGAAAGAGGCGGCGGCGCGGCGTCGTGTCGACGACGCGTCCCTTTGGGTCCTGGTGGCGGACACGGCGGTGGTGGTCGACGGCGAGGTCCTCGGCAAACCGCGAGACGACGAAGAAGGTCGAGAGATGCTGGGGCGACTCTCCGGCCGCGACCATGAGGTCGCCACCCGTTTCGCCCTTTTTCGCGGCGCCGACGCCGTCGTCGTCGGGGACCGGGCGGTACGACAAACGGTGAGCACTCGGGTGTGGTTTCGCCCGCTCGACGACACGCAGGTGCAGCGTTATGTCGCCACCGGAGAAGGGCGAGACAAGGCAGGTGGCTATGCCATCCAGGGGATCGGGGCCATGCTCGTCGCCCGCATCGAAGGCTCGTACTCCGCGGTGGTGGGCCTACCCCTCGCGGAGGTCGCCGTCGCCCTGACGCGTCAGGCGGGCTGGCCGGGTTGAGCGTTTGCGCCCTGAGCGAGCTTACACCCTCGACCACAACCGTTGATGGTGTCGCGATGCTCGAAGACAACGTCGACGACAAGCCGGCGAGGGCGAGCATCGCTCCTCAGAGCCGGTTCTATTGTCTTGGGGGTGCCTTACTTTTTGGGCCGGTCAAATCTACCGATTTGACCGACACCATAGCCCTGAGCGAGCTTAGGGAGAGGCGGCGGCGTCGGGGCCAGCGCGGCGCGCGCGCCACGCCGCCACCATGCACGATAGGTCGAGAGGACGCTTCACGTCGGCGGCCGCCGCGAAGTGCTCGTGCGCGGCGGCGGCATCGCCGACCACCCGCGCTTCGTGGAGCCCCGCCGCCAGTCGGTACGCGCACTGGAGGAAGGGTCCGGGGGTGCGACGGGCCAACGCCTCGGGAGCGAGGTCACCGCGGACGACCGCCATGGCGTCCTCGTGCCAGCGGCGGGACGACGAAGAGGAGGCCCCCGTGATGACCTCGTCGCGCCGGTCCTGCCACCGCGCCGCCACCTCGTCCTCTCCCCCGTTGCGACCTGCGAGCACGAGACCCCAGATCACGGCATTCGCGGCATCACTGGGCTTGCGTGCGGTTTGGTAGGCCAACTCGAGCTCCTCGAGCGCGTCCTGTCGGCGGCCCGGAAGAAGATGCCCAAGGATGGCCCGGGCGGCGTGCCGGTGGCTCGCGTGATCGCGACGGCGGGGGCATTTGGCGACGAGACAATGGCTGATGTCGCGGAGGGCGCCGTCTTCGTCTCCGTTCTCGAGGCGCAAGGCCGCACGCCCGATGCGTGCCGGCTGGTACGCCGGATCGGTCTGCAGCGCGCGATCGTAGTCTGCCGCGGCGAGGTCGAAGGCGCCTCGCTGTCGATGGGCGAGGGCGCGACCCACCAGGGCGGAGACGAAGTCGGGGTTGCGGGAGAGCGCGGCATCAAAAGCCGGGATCGCGTCGTCCCACCGGTGGATGTCGAGATACGTCGTGCCCAACGAGCGGTAGGCACGGGGATGTTCCGGCTGGAGGGCGATGACCGTCTCGTAGTCGGCGAGCGCGCGGTCGGCGTCGCCGGCCCACCGGTAGACGAAGGCTCGGTTGCGCAGGGCATTGGTCTTCAACACGTCGGCCTCGATCAAGGCCGTGTAGTCCGCAATCGCGCCGGCGTAGTCTCCGAGGCGGCGTTTGACGGCCGCTCGATTGAACCGGGGTTTGGGCGCCGTCGGATCGGCCGCGATCGCGACGTCGTAGTCGTCGCGTGCTTCGTCGAAACGCTCCTTGCGGGAGTATTCGATCGCCCGGTTGTTTCGTGCCTTGGCGAACTTGGGGTCGATGGCCAGAGCTCGGGAGTAGGCTTCGATGGCGCCGTCTGGGTCCCCTTTGTTGCTGAGGGCGCGTCCTCGCACGACCCACGCCTCGGCGCTCATGTCGGGGTCTGGGGCCGGGAGGGGAATCATCCGGTAGGGGAGCTCGGTCTGGTCCCACAGGCGACTGTTTTGGCCCGCCTTCCATCGCACGGCGGACACGGGCGCCTGCGCCCGAGGGTCTCCGTGGACGCCCAGACTGTGAATGATCTCGACCACCACCGGCTCCTCGGTTTCTCGGGGGAGCCGTTGCACGAGCGCCTCGAGCGTTGCCTCGGTGATGATGCCGCTGCACGCACGGGCGGCCAGACGACGGACGTTGGGCTCCTCGTGGTCGAGCGCCTCGGCGAGTCGCGGGACGATCGCCTCGCGGGCGACCGGGTCATCGAGGGCGACGATTCGGAAGGCGTACGTTTGCAGCCAGCGGGGCTCAGCGGCACCGGCCGCGGCGTCGCGGAGCAGCGTGTCGACCTCTTGACCCACCCGTTCTCGATGCATCGACGCTTCGGCGGCCGCGCGCGCTTCTCGCTCCGCTTGGTCCGCGCGGATCTCCCGTCGTCTCAATGCGGCCGCGCCCGCGACGCTCGCAATGGCCACCGTCATCGCGACGAGCCACGGCCAGCGCCGCCGGACCCAACGGGCCAGCAATTGTCGCGGGCGGTAGCGGTGCGCGCCCACGAGTCCGCCGTCGAGAAAGGCGCTGACGTCATCGGCGAGTTCCCGCGCGCTCGGGTAGCGATCATCGGGGACGGGGCGAAGGCTGCGCATCGCGATCGCGGACAATTCAGGGGGGGCGTCGGGCGCGTAGGTGACGGGGGGAGCGACGTTTCCGGCCACGGTTTGGGCCACGATCTCCGAGACGGTGGGCCCTTCGACGGGAGGGCGGCCGGCGATCATGCGGAACAGGATCGCGCCGAGAGCGTAGACGTCCGACCGGGCGTCGATCTCGTCGAGGAGTCCGAGACACTGCTCGGGCGGCATGTAACTCGGCGTTCCAAAGGTCGAACCGTCATGCGTCACGGCCGGCGTTCCGGGCCCGCCGCTGACGCTCGCAAGATCGTTGGGTTTGCGCGGCGCGAGGACGTCGCCGCCGTCGTCGTCCGTCGCGGGATCGTCATCGCGCGTCCGTTTGGCCAACCCCCAGTCGAGCACCTGCGTCCGCCCGAAGTCGCCGACCATGATGTTGTCGGGCTTCAGATCCCGGTGGATGATCCCCACCTCGTGCGCGTACGCCACGGCGTGACAGGCATGCAAAAAAGCGGGAAGAAAGTGGAGACGCTCTGCGAGGGTCGACGTGGCCGCGAGCGCCGACTCCAGCGTTTGGCCCGCGACCTTGCGCATGACGTAGTACGGGATGTTCGGGGCGCCGTCGCCGCGCTCAAACTCGTACACGGGCACGATCGCCGGATGCTCGAGCTGACCGGTGATTTTGGCCTCGCGCTCGAACCGCGACGCGAGCGCGGCCGAAGGTGGTGCCCCCTCGCGGTCGGTCCGGAGTTGCTTTAGCGCCACGACGCGCTCGAGATGCCGATCGTAGACCTGGTAGACCGTGCCGAAGCCACCGCGGCCGATGACCTCGGCCTGCTCGTAACGCGCAGGAAGCGCAGCTGCCTCATCCTGGGGCGACGGCGCGCCGGGCTTCGACGCCGCATCGAGGGTCGGCGCGAGCACATCGATCTTCGCGGACGACCCGATGCGTTCGGATGGGGGTTCGTGACGCACGGACACCATCCACGAGCACACCAGCGATGCGCCGCCGAGTCTATCGCGACGGCGGCGCGACCCGCGCCCATCTTCCGGGCGGGGCGCTTCCGGGCTCGGGGATGCCGGGCGTCGGAGGAGCTGCGCGGACCGGGCCTCCGTGGGGGCGCGCGTCGGTGGGTGGTGCGAAGGGGGGGACTTGAACCCCCACAGCCAAAGCGGCCACTAGCACCTCAAGCTAGCGCGTCTACCAATTCCGCCACCTTCGCGAGGATGACGGTGCCGAAGCACCTGAGACGCGCACTTCTACTTGTGTCGGGGGCGAAGTCAAGCACGGACTCACGGTCCGGTCCGCGGTCCCGCGATGGCATCGACGATCTCTCCGGGCGCGAAGGGTTTGCGGACCCAGATGATGTCTTCGCGGGGCGCTACCGTGACGCTGCCCGAAATCACCACCACCCTGATTCCGGGGTGACGACGCCGCGCCTTGTCGAGGGCTTGGTCGAGGCCTTCATCCTCGGTCACCACGCCGCCTTTCTGCTCGGTCAGAGGCGACAGGTCGACGAGGAGGACGTCGTAGCCGTCTGCCCCCTGTTCGAGTTCGACGTCGAGGGCGTGGGCGTCACGAACAGAAGTGACGTCGGCGCCTCGGGCGATGAGGCTCATCTCCAACAATTCGACCACCGCGGCATCGTCCTCGAGCACCAGGACGCGCGCCCCTTGCAGAACCGCCTCCCGCGGGGTGGGGGTGGGTCCTAATGACGACGATACCGGTCGAGGACCCGAGCGCGTACGAGCGGCCGCCCGAAGCGGCGCTTCTTCGCGCGGCGTCTCTGGCGCCGCCGGCCAGCGCAGCGCGAAGTGCGCGCCGCCGTCACTGTCCTCGAGGGTCAGGGCGCCGCCGTGGCGCGTGGCGAGCTGTCGGGCGTGCCGGAGTCCGATCCCGGTGCCGCCCGGTCGCTCGCCCCGCCCGCCTTCGAAGACGGTTTGCCGTCGCGTCGCAGGGACCCCGGGGCCTTCGTCGTGGACGTCGAAGCGCAGCGCGGCTCCGTCTTCGGTGTCCGAGACGCGAAGGTCTATGGCTCCCGCCGGCGGGGTCATGGCGATCGCATTCAGCACGAGGTTGGTGAGGACTTGCCAAGCCGGTTGCGCGTCTCGAATGGCCCCTCGGGCCGCGCCGGAGAGGCGGAGGTGTACCGCCGCATCTCGTGCCGCCGAGGTGAGGTCTTCCACGACCCGAGTCGCGAGTTCCTGCGCGGACGTCGTGGGGGCTGTCCTCGAGGGCGTGAGAGGTTCCGCGCGCGCGTCGCCGCCGATGCTGAGGCGCATCGCATCGCGGGCCTGACGGGCGTGCGTGGCCGCCCGCTGGAGGGCCCGGTCGCGCGCCCCTTCGTCGGGGGCCGTGTGGGCTCGCTCGATCCAACCCAGCACGACCGTGAGCGCGTTGGTGGCCTCGTGGATGCTCGCCGCAAGGTCCTCTCCGTCGAAACCCCGCTTCACCATGCCCACCCGACTCTACTGTTCTCATCCCGGCCCGAAAAGCGTGGCGACCTCGCCGACGCGGTCACGGGGTGGCGTCGGTGAGACTCCGGTTGAGCGATGCGGGGAGGTAAAGCTGATAGCGCCCCTCGTCGTCGGCACTGCCCTCCGCGACCTGGAACACCGAGTCATCTTCGTCATCTCCCGCCTCGGGGTCGTTGCGCCGGGCCCAGAGGCGAATGACCGCTCCGGGGATCGGCGTGCCCTCGTCGGTGGCCACGCGCCCCACCATGATGACGGGGTCGGTGAGGCCAACCCCGAGCGTGGGGGTCGCATCATCGACCGCGAGCTGACTCAGGACCGCCCACGGGAGGCCGCTCTCGCTCGGCGGTCGGATGGAGAGGTCGTACTGCCCCGGGGGGACATCGAAAGAGAAGCGGCCTTCCGCGTCGGTCTCTCCGTCGAGGTTCTCGACGGAGATGGCCCGGGGGGTGAGGCGCGAAGCGACGAAGCTCTGCGGCACACGGCCGACGCTGTCGACGCTGACCCCGAGGCCAAAGGCGGAGAGACCGTTCGCCGTTCGCACCTCGCCGGCGAGGCGAACCTTGGGCTGGAGCAGCAGCGTCTTTCCGCCGAGGTCGTTCTCGCCCAGCTCGATCGTGCGTTCGGTGGCGGCAAAGGCCGGGTCGTCGGGAACCGCCGTGAAACTGTAGATGCCGGAGAACAAGGGGATCTCGAGAACACCGGCCGCATCGGTGCGGACTTCCGCCTTGAAAAACACCGTGTTTCCCATCTCCCCGTCGAGAAATCGTTGACTCTGAATGAAGACGCGAGACGCTAGGCCCGTGTCTCCCGCGATCACGCTCGCCTGAACGGGGATGCTCTCGGCGGCCGCCAACGGGCCGAGGTCGAACGTGGCTCCGGCGTTGAGGTCGCTGAGCACCGTAGGAAAACCCGCGGCCTGAAGGTCCGCCGGAGGACTGAGGCGCAAGAAGGCCGCCAGGGTCGAGCCGTCCGCTGGGGTGACGACGTCTTGCCAGTAGCGAAGGGTGTACGCCGTGGACAAGACGCCCTCTTCGGGTGTCGGTGCGCCCAACGTGGCGAGGTCGGAGATGACGCGGCCCTGCTCGCGGTCGATCAAGTCGACGGTCCAGCGGTCGACATCCAGCCCGCGTACGAGCCCGACTTGTTCGACCGGGCGACTTTCCAGGCCGAGGTCGATGTTGAAGTCACCGCCGATGGTTTGGTTGCGGAAGAGCGCAGGAGGCAGGATGCAGGCGCTCGTTCCGTCGCCCGGATTGGGGGGGGCGGAGGCCGGGCGGATCGTGATGTCGTAGCCCCCGACGGGGACGCGGAGCGCGAGTTCTCCTCGCGTATCGTCGGAGGACAGGCCGAAGCTCGGAAGCGACAAGTTGGTGGGGGCGTCGGTCGGTCGGAGTTCGAGCGTGATGGGAAAGAAGCCGTCCGCGGCCAGCGCCTCCGCGCAGGCGGGATCGTCGACGGTGAGGCGCCCGGTCACCGTCGCGAGACTGCGGGTCACGAGGGTCTCCTCCAACACGATGCCGCCGGGGACGCGGCCTTTGGGCACCGAGACCTCGAGCAGGCTGCTGGTGCCCCCTTGCTCCGCGGAGCTTCCCTGAGGCACGAAGACCTCGGCCAAGAGGGGGTCGAGGTCGGCCACTTCGCTGACGCAGAGTTCCTGCTCCACGAGGCAGACGCCGTCGTCGCTGCAGTCGGCATCATCGACGCATCGGTTCGAGGTCGGTACCGGTGCGTCGCTGAGCGGGAGCCCGCAGCCCACCGCCGCGACCCCCAAGGACATCGCCAGCCAAGACGCCCGCCCGACCCGATGCGCGGCGGTGACCCACGGGGGGGCCGCCATGTCATTCCGGGGGGTCACAGTAGTTCGCCTCCTCGTCTTCGTTGTCGTTGCAGAGGTCGAAGGTGCAGCGCGGTTCGGTGTCGCGGCAGCGCAGCACGAACCACGTGACCGTGTCGACGTCCGTCGGATCGGCCGGACAGTAGAAGTCTGGCCCCGAGCCGCCTCGGAACTCGTGCGTCGCGAGCAGGGTGACCCGGGCGCAGTCGTAATCTTCGCCGGAGACCCCGGGGTCGAACCAATCCACGGTGACCGGCCGTGGACCATCGCTGAGGGTCGCCGGCGCGAGGTTGGAGCGTCCGACCTCGCTTTCGTAAGGTCGGTCGCCGCCCGCAGCGCCTCCGCCGAAGTTGCGCAGGAGCACGAGCTCCACCGTCTCGCCCGCGTCCTCGCTCGTGATCGTGACCCGGAAGGAGACATCCCAGCTTCCGTCCTCGGCGGAGAGCTCCGTCCGGAGCTCCTCGGGTCGCGTGAGCGGCGTGATCCGAGGCGCCGTTCGTTCCGGGTCGAGGTACTGCGGGTCACCGAGGACGAGGCATCCGGACATGGCGGTGGTCATGGCGGCGACCGCGAACGTGGCGCGCCGCCGAGCGCCCCTCGTGGTCGGGACGCCGCGTCCGCAAGCTCTATGCAATTTTAATTCCAGAGCGCCTCGGCCGTGAGAAAACGCGGGTTTCACGACGTGCCGCCCCTCAGAACCCCGACCCATGTGTCATGCACGACGCGATTCAGTGTAGCGCGGCTAGGCGGTACGCCATCGAACTTCAGCGAACTCGGGCCGGAGCGCGAGGTCGAACAACTCGGCCACCTCGGGGTGGCCGCAGACGTCGCGAAGCGCGTCTTCTCCTCGAAGGGGTCGCAAACTCCGGCGCTCCAACTCCTGAAGCGTGTGGGCGATCGCCGTGACCAGATCCCCGCAGGCGAAGAGCCCTGCCCGTCGGCGGACGCGGGCGGCGTTGATGCGGGCAACGTCGTACGAGACGATCGTCGCGTCGGCGCAGATGGCGCGAAGGCGACGGCCAGCGCCCGGGGAGACGAGATGCCACAGGTCTTCGGCGAGTCGCATCTGGGCGGGCGAAGACTCCGCGATCGAACCCTCGGTCACCGGTCCGAACCCCGCGACCAACGCGGCGACCAAGGTCTGCGCATCAGACTCGTCGACCCCTTCGATCAGGGCCAACCGGGGCGACGCGGCGGCGAGGGCGCTGCCCAGCGTGAACAGCACCGCGGGCGTCACTTCCTCGACCGTGCCACTGAGGATCGCGGCCAGGGGAGACACGAGCGCGACGCGCGACCGGAGGCGCCCGGTGGTACGGGCGCGGTAGAACAACCGGGCCCCGCCGAGGTCGAGAAGTCGGTTCAACGCGGCGAAGACACGCCCGAGGGGGGTGGTCGCTACGGGAGGCACACGGTCGATCCCGGTAAAGTCGTAATCCGACATCTCCCGGCGCATGACGCCCGCTTCCCACACGAGCCCCAACGCGTCGTTCACGGTGTCGTCGAGGGCACCGAAAAGAAGCCGCGTCGTCGCTTCCGGTTGGACCGGTAGGTCTTCGAGGGGAGGGGGAGGGACCGGAGCGCGTTGCGGGTCGAAGGCTGTCGCCACGTGGGCGATCGCACGTGCGTAGGCTTCGGCGCTGTCGGCGAGGGCGGCCTCGTGCAGCTGGTCGAGCGCGCGTCGTTCCCCGCGTCGGAGGCGAACCTGATAGCGCCGCACGGAGAGTACGTCCCGAGACCGCTCCGGGCCCTGGTCTCGGTAGTGCATGACCAGCGCGTCCCCGGCTTCATAGCTTCCGTCCACGAGCTCGCGAAACAGCGCCTCCTCGGTCGCGGACTCCAGCTCTGGCAGGGTCGGAGGGGGGTGCAGGCCGATGGACTCGGGCGCTTCGCCTCCGCCTCGGGAGACGGCGTCGTCCGCGGGCGGCCGTACCCCGAGGTCCTCGTCGAGCGCGAGCCGTTCGAGGTCGGGCGGAGGCTCCTCAGCGCGCGTTGGTCCGTCGGCGTCGAGAGGCGGCGGGGCGGACGGGGGCCGCTCGGTCGGCACCCGCGAGCTGTGCGCCGTCTCTGGAGGCGGGAAGATGGGCGCCTCGACCACCGGAGCCGGCGTCCATCCGATGCCCTCGGTGGCGGCGCCGCGGCGCATGGCGTCTGGCGGATCGCTCGCCGGCCGGAGACGCGGAGACCCAGGAAACCACGTGGCGTGTCGGAGCTCGGCCTTCGGGCGGGTTGCCTCGTCGTGGGCGGCAATGGCCAGGTAGCGGCGCGCCTCGCTGCCTTCTCCCAACGCCTGGGCGACCTCGGCCGCCTGGAGCGCCACGCCGCCATGGTTGCGGACCCCCGCGAGGTCCCGCTCGAGGGAGCGACGATAAAGACGTAAAGCGGGCTTCAGATCATTGCGCCGAGCAAGCCGGTCCGCGACCGCGAGGGTCACGAGCGGGGTACCACCCACGTTCTCCCAGTGCTGCTGAAGGGCATGCGTCGCCGCCCCCGTACCCTGGGCGGCATCGAGGCATTCCACGAGCAAGTACGTGTAGAGATCACGGTCCCCGTCGTGGGTGTGGGGCGCCACCGAGCGAAGCCTCCGGATCATGCGCTTTGCTTCGCGGGGGTTCCCCGGACCCTGCTCCCGGTACTGCCGGCGACATGCGTCGAGGACCTCGGCCGGGCTTCGGTCCGCATCGTCGTCCACGGGAGGGGGGGCCCCCGTGACCCGGAAGATCTGACCGGCGCCACGCTCGCCGGTGCGGGCCCGGAGTCGCCGAGCCCGTTCCGGGCGTCGGCGCCTCACGTGGGTCATCCCGGCTTGCTCGCGGTCGCCCGAGGCGTCCGGCTCGATGTCACCACCATCACCTTCCGCGAGCCCGACGCCGTCTCCGTGTCGGTCGTCACCGTCTGCCGCTGCCGGGGCGTCGAGCACGGTGCGCTCGCCTTCGGCTTCGGCCTTTGCCTTATCGTCGCCGAGTCGCTCGGCCACCTCGATTCTCAGCTCGAGCAGGCGAGGCGACTGGGGGAGGCCACGTGCGGCTTCGATGAGACGGCGCGCGGTTTCCGGCCGGTCGGCGGCGAGGAGGCTGCTGCAGCACCGCGTGACGTCGCGCAGCCTTTCGTCGATCTCGGTGGCGCGTTGTGAGGCCCGCAACCACAGGCGTGCGGCCCGCGCGTGCCGGTGACGCCGGTCGGAGAGGTCGGCGAGATAGCGCAGCGCCGTCGGGTCCTCGCTCACTTCTTCGAGGATGCGCTCCAGTTCCGCACATGCTTCGTCGATCCGCCCTAGGCGTTGCTCCAGCACGGCCGCGCGTCGGAGTCGGACGAGACGTCGCTGGTCGAGGTTGTCGGTGGCCCGCGCCCGGGCGGCGAGCATCGCGGCGATGGCCGCATGGTCGCCTCGCTCGCGGGCCGCTCGTTCGGACGCGGGGCTGTAGTCGAGGTCGGCGGGGGGAAGGTGAGACGTATCGCCGCCCCCTTCGTCACGCGTTGCGTCCAGGTCGAGGGAGGACAACTCGAGCCGCGCCGATTCCTCTTCCACGTGGGTATCGATTTCTCGCAAGAGGAGGGCGTCGACTTCCACCTCCTCCGTCTCGACCACCGGGTCGTCGTCGTGCTCGTCCTCCGTCGCGAGTCGGAATTCGCTGGCCACCACGGCGGGCGCCGTCGGCGCCCGGGGCTCGGGGCGGATAGGCCCGGGGAGCACGTCGTCACGGCCCGAGGTCACCGCGAGGTCCGCGGGCGGAGGCGGCGACACGGTGACCGCATCGTAAAAGGGATCGAGCGGCTCGGGCGACAAGGGTCGCGCCGGGGGGATCTGGGTCACGGCCGTCGACATGGGGTCGAGGTCGGTCGCCGGAGCGACCACGATGGGCGGCAACGAAGCGCGCTCCTCCGCCGCGGGTTCTGGCGCCGGGGTCGGCATGCCGCTCACCGCGAGCACCAGGCGTGACACCACGTCCTGCAGCGACGAGGAGAACGGACCATCGATTCGGGCGCGCAACCCTTCGAGCCCGTCGAGGAGCCGCTGCGCCGGGGCCCGAGCGGCCGACACGGTGTCGAGGGCGTCGAACGAGGGCGTGAAGTCGCCTCCCTGCGGGTCGAGCTCGGCGGCGGCGAGCAAAGCGTCGACCGTGGTCTCCGTGCGGTCCCGGGTGCGAGCAGACATGCGCGCGAGTACGATCGCGGTGGCGGCGTCATGCGTCGTCTCCAGGCGCGCCAGTCCCTCGCGCACCGCGCGCTCGAGGCGTTCGTACCCCACCCCGTCGGGGGGCAACGAAGCGGCCGCGTCTTCCAGAGCCTCAGCGACCTCGAGGCGCGGCCGGAGCGCCCAGGCCCGCAACAACAAGTCGATGCGAACCTCGACCGAGGCCGGGGTTTGGCGGGCGACCTCCGCGGCGCGGACGAACCACGCGAGCTGTGCCTCCACCGGGGCGTCGGCGGCGGTGGCGACGAGGGTGTCGACCGCGACCTCTTCGGCGTCCGCCCGCGTGGCGAGTCGCAGCAACATCTGGCAGCTCGCGCCAATGCTCGGCACCGCCTCGAAGGCGAGCACGGCGTGGCGGAGTGCTTCGCGGTGGGCCCCCAGCTTTTCGAGTTGACGGGCGGCTCGGTAGTGGGCGGCGCGATAGCCGTACTTGCCGCGCGCCGCGTCGGCGAGGGTGTCGTACACGAAGGCGAGGGCGGTGACCCCGCGTTCGGTGTGGGTCGCGATCGTCTCCACGACGGCGACGGCGTCGGCGCGCTGCGGGTCGCTGCGGACCGCCGCGACCGCGGCATCGAGGGCCAGGTCTCGACGGTCGTTTTCGGTCGCGATCCGCGCCACGGCAGCGTAGAGCCGTCCGCAGAGTTCCCGGCGGCCCTCCTGCTCGACGCGAAGGGCCCGCTCGGCGACGCGGCGGAGTCCTACCTCGGGCCCCGCACGGTCGCAGAGGTCGTAGGCGTAGGCGTAGGGGCCGGCTTCCGGTTCGAGGGTCGCCACGGCAAAAAAAGCGTCGTCCGCTCCCGAAAGGTCTTGGGCGAGGTCGAAGCGAGCGGCGCCGAGCTGCCGCCAGGTCTCGATGGCGACGTCGGCTTCGTCGGATTCGGCGGCCGAGGCGCGTACCTCGGCGAGGGCGATGTGGACGTCGCTCCGCGGCGGCCCGGGAAGGTCTTCCGCCGCCCGGCGGACGGCGGGAAGAAGGGCCTCGAGTTCGCTTTCGGCCCCACCGTGGGCGGCGGCGCGACCGAGGTGGATCGAGGCGGCGACCGGGTCCCCGAGGGCGAGCGAGCGTGCGCAAGCGTCGGCGTAGCGTTGGCCCCGCGCGTCGTCCGGGACTTCGTCGCCGACCGCGTGACCCAGCGTCGCCCCGAGGGCGAGGAGCGGGTCATCCCCGACTTCGGCGACGTGCAATAGCGCGGCGAAGAGGTCGTCGTCCCCCGGGCCCACGGTCTTCAGGGTTCGATGTGCGGCTTCGAGGGCGAGTTCGGAGTCCTCGGCCACGAGCCGGCGGAGCGAGGCGGACAACCCCCGGGTGAGGTCGCGCCAGGGCCGGCGGTCCGACAGGGCGAGGTCGATCGCTTCCGCGTGCCGCTGAGGGGTGGACTCTGCGGCACGCTCCAGCAGAATGACGAGGGCATCCGCGTCGCCGGGCCGAAGCGCCACCACGCGCTTCAGCCAGGCCAAGGCGGCGGCGGGCTCGCCGTCGGCGAGGTACCGCTCGGCGACGTGCAGCCACCGGGTCGCGGTCCCGGGCACGGCGCCCACCGCGCGTTCGAGTTCTTCACGGCCGATGGCGTCGCGGTCGGCGCGGTCGAGGAATCGGGCGTGCGGCACGCTGAACCAAGGAGCTCGCTCGATGCCGGACCGGAGCGCGGCAAGCGCACCCGCCTGGTCCTCGGCCTCCTCCAGCGCATCGCTCGCGAGCACGAAGAGCATGGCGCCCGCTTCGCCGTCGAAAGACGCGGCTTCGAACCCGATGGCGGCGCCTCGAGCGGCGGCCGGTTGCGTCGTCGCGGCGAGCAACGCCTGGGCGTCGAAGGGGGACGCGGTCGGGGCGCGATGCGCGGCGAGCCAAGCCCGACTTGCGGACCCCTCCTGCAGGAGCGACGCGACCGTCACGCCTTCTTCTCGGTCGTCGGAGGTGCCGCCGAGAACGGCCGCTTCGAAGGCGGCGATGAAGGCGATGGCCCAGTCTGCTTGGTCCCGTGCATCCTCTGCGCGGCGTCGCGCAACGGCGAGGGCATGCCCGCTCGCGAGGCCGTAGCGGCGCCACACCTCGTCGCGCTCGCGCGACCGACCCGAGGCCGTGAGACGTCGGCTGAGGGCCTCGGCGGCGCGTGCGTAGCCAGGGGCGACCTCGACGGCGCGCAGGATCGCAAGCTGCTGCGCATCCGAGCCCTCCGGGTAACGCCGCGCCGCCTCGAGGAAGGCGTCGGCCGCGCGTTCGGCGGCCACGAGCTCGGGGGCCCAGTAGGCGACGGCGGCGATCCCCTCGTAGGCGGCGGCGGCATCGGGCATCGCGACCGCCGCGTCACGAAGGATGGCGATCGTCTCGTCGGCGTCGCCGGCGCGGGCGTAGGCCCCTCCACTGCGCAACCACGCGTCGTAGACGTCGTGCGCGTCGACGGGCTCACCGTCTCGCAACACGTGTCCCGCTTCGACGTGTCGACCCATCGTGCTCAGTTGGCCGGCGAGATGTCGTCGCAGGCCGCGGTCGTCTTCGATCTCGAGCGCCCGGTGGAGGAGTTGCACCGCGAGGTCGACGTCGAGCGCACGTTCGAAGTGCTCCCGCGCCAGTTCGAGCGCCAGCGGTCGCTCTTCGTCCGGCGCATCGCTCTCTTGAACCCGCCGGATGCGTCCCCGGAGCGCTTCGAGCGGCGCGACCTCGCCTTCGACCAACGGCACCGGGGTGCGGCGCCGCGGACCCCCGGATTCCAACAGCATGACGTCGCGGACGGTGTCGCGCTCGACCGCCCGACGCAGGCTGCTCGATGGGGGCGAGGTTGGGTCCGTCATGCCGTCCACGCGGGTGCTCCGATCGACCCGCACCCTCCTGGGACCGGGTCAACTCGCTTTAGCAAAGCTCTCGCGGCGCATTTCGGACAATCGCGCACAAATTGAGTCAAGACATCGCGTGGCCCATCACGGCATGGTCAGCGCGAAGGGGAGCGCCGCCAGCGCGCGTTCGCGCGTCGCCAGGGGCATCGTGGTGGCCAAGAAGGTGGCGATCTCGGGATTCGAGGAGAGCCAAGGGCCGAGGGCGAGGCGGCGCACCCGCCGTGCGACCTCCCGTTCGAGTTGGTGACGCTGTGCGGCGCGGGCTCGGGAATCGGCGTCGCCGCCGCCGCCTCCCGCCCCGAAAAGCTCGGAGAGGCCCCCGGTCGGCCCCTGTACCTCGACCGGAAGGTCGGTTTCGGCCCCGCTGAGCTCCTGCGCGATGTCCAAGGCGCGGCGCAAGCCTCCGAGCTCGTCGGCGAGGCGCGCCTCCACCGCCCCCTGGCCCCCCATGAGGCGTCCCGCGGCGTGGGGCACCACATCTTCGACCGCGAGCCCCCGCGCTTCGGCGATCCGGCGCAGAAAAAGGTCGTAAATCTCACCGACGGACGCCTTGACCCGGTCGCGCGTTGCGTCGTCCCACGCGGTGAACGGTGACCCGTAGAGCGCGCGCGTCGTGCCGCCCGGGACCGCGGGCACGTTCTCTACGGTGATGCCCACTTCGGCGAGGCTCCGAGAGAACGACAATTTTCCCCCGACGACGCCGATGGACCCGATGATCGCGTTCTCCTCTACGACGACCCGCGTCCCGGCGCACGCCATGTAGTACCCCCCACTCGCCGCCATGCCCCCCACGCTCACGACCAGCGGCTTTGCCTGGCGCAGGGCCATCAGGTCGTTCCAGAGCAGGTCGGATGCGAGCGCGGAGCCCCCGGGCGAGTCGAGTCGAAGCACCACGGCTTTGACCGCATCGTCCCGCCGGAGCGCGCGCAGGGTCGGGCCCAGGTCACGGGCCGCGATGCCATCGCCGCCGCCGAGAAGTCCGCCCCCGTCTGCCATCGCGATCGCCCCCGTCGCGGGGACGACCGCGATGTGGGCCACGTCGAGACCCGGGGCGTCCCCTCCGAAGACCCGCAACAGTTCGGAGAGTCCGCCGCCGGCGGTCTCGTCGGCATCGGGGCCGAAGCGCGGGCGGGACCCCGACACCTGGGCGCGCTCCAGCGCTCGGAGACGGGCATCGCGTTCGAAACCGACGACGTCGACGAGGCCTCGCGACGAGGCTTCGGAAGGAGCGTGAGGCCCGTCCTCCAGCCCGAGGGCTTCCGCCGTACGTCCACGCCCTTCCGCAACGGCCCGCAACCATGACGCTCGGATGGCGCCCAACGCCGTCTGCAGCGAGGCGCGGGCCTCCGGACTCGAGCCGTTCCGCGTGAAGGGCTCCTCCGCGCCCTTGTAGTCGCCGACCTGAACGAAATCGACGTCGACGAGGAGCTTGTCGAGAAGCGCCCGTCCGAAGATGAGCTGGCCGGCGATCCCGACGGTCTCCACCCCGCCCGCGGGGCTCAGCCAGATCTCGTCGCACCCGCGGGCGGCGAGCAGCATCGTTCCGTTGCCGTAGCCGTCGGCGTGGCAGATCACGGGCTTGCCCGCCGCGCGGAGCGCCGCCAATTGCCGCCCCACCGCGTCGGCCCGGGCTAGGGGCAGCGTCGCGAGACCGAGCCGGACGAACAGACCGCGCACGTCTTCATCGTCGCCGAGCTCGCCGAGGAGGAGGGTCAGGTGGGTCGCGGTGTTGGGGCGCGCCGGCGTGAAAAGCCCTCCCGACGAGCTCTCGGGGAGACCGCGGGAAAGGTCGATCACGGCGACGTGCGGCACGTCGGCCGGCGCGTCCTCGATGTCTTCGCCCTCGTTCGCATCCGACCCCGCGGGACGGCCCTGGCAGCCCATGACAAGCAGCGCGAGCATCAGCCCGC
>JBCCLB010000052.1:0-48061 GCA_039027095.1 Myxococcota bacterium | reverse complement strand
GTTCTGCGGGGGCCGCCCGCCAGGGCACCGCGGGACTTTGCGACTACGCGCTGGCAATCTTGCTCGGGGACGGTCGCGCTCCGTGGGTCGCGCGGGCGCTCGACGACGTGGTGGTGCGCAGCCTCGGCTGGGGGCCGTGGCGCGGAGGCATGGTAGGGCCCGAGCTCGCCGCGCACTTCGAAGCGCGCGGCGTCCCTCTCATCGAGGCGGCGGCGGGCGCCGCCGCCTTCGTCCGCGAATTCCGTCCCGGCCCGGAAACCGCCGTCACCCTGGGCCCCGGGTTTCCCCCCGCGGCGGGTCGGTCGCGACCGGACGCCGTCGACGTCCCGCTCGATCCGCGCGCGCACCCCTATCTGGACGACCATCGGATCGACGGGCGCGTGGTGATGCCCGTCGCAACGGCGATCGAGCTGTTCGCGCGGAGCCTCGCCGCGCGAACCCCTCCGTCGCCTGACACGACACCGGCCAATGGAGCCCCGCCCCAAACGGAGCCCCTTCGCCTCGACGCGGTGCAGGTCCTCCGGGGCCTCACGTTCGACGACCTCGAAACGACGCGATGGCTTCGGGTGCTCTTCGAGGAGGGGGACGACGACGCGCTCCGACTGACCCTCGTCGACGAACGAATGCGTCCTCGCTTTCGCGCCACCATGCCCCGCACCCAGGAAGCGGGGCCGCCGGCGGTCCTCCAGACGCCCGATGAGCCTCCCCCGCCGCCGCGGCCGAGCGTCTACGACGACGCCAACCTCTTCCACGGACCGTCGCTGCGCGTGCTCACCGCCGTCGAGGCCCTCGGTCCGAGCGGCGCGGTGGCGCGGGTGGCCCACGACGACGATGACGGGCGGGGGCGTTCGGGGTTCGCGATCGACGTCGCCCTCGTCGACGGGGCCCTTCAGCTCGCGCTCGTGGCCGCCCTCGTGGGCGGTGCGTCGCTGCCCACCGCGATCGCCTCCGTCGTGATCCACCGGCGAGGACGGGTGACCGGTCCCGCCCGCGCGGTGCTCGTGGTGCGCGCGCGCGACGACGCGAGCGGTGAGGTCGAAAGCGACGTCCAGGTGGCCGACGACACGGGCCTCATCGCGACGTTGCGGGGGGTCGTCACGCATCGGCGTCCCGGCGGCCGAACGGTCGTCGAAGACCGAAGCCAGCCCCGCCCATGACGTGGTCGATCGCGATCGTGGGCCGCGGATGCGCGCTCCCGGGGGCGCGGACGCCGGAGGACCTCGGGACGCTCTCCCGCGCCGGCGCGACCGTCATCGGCCCCACGCCGCCCGGCCGGTGGGGCCTTCCGCTGGAGACGGTGCTTCGCCCCCCGACCGCGTCGGGTCCAGACACGACGTGGTCCAACGTCGGCGGTTACGTCGACGCGGTGGCCCTTCCCGCCGACATCGACCGCGCGGCGTTGTCCGCCACCCTTCGCTGGGACGACCTCGATGGGCTCGACGCCCTCCATCGGACGCTCATTCACGCGGCGCACCAGGCCCTCGTTGAGGCGGGGCTTTCCGGCGGAGGCCCACGGATCGACGCCGTCATCGGCAACCTCTCCTTCCCGAGCGCATCGATGGCACGCTACTGCGAGGGAACGTGGCTGGGCGGCGCGCCGCTCCATCGACCGCCGGGCGCCCCCCACGCGCGCTTCATGTCGGGGCTCCCCGTCGTGGCCATGGCGAGGGCGCTCCGCCTCGGCGGCACCGCCTACGCGCTCGACGCCGCCTGCGCGTCGTCCCTCGTCGCCATCGCCGACGCCTGCGAAACGCTGCGGCGCGGTCGTGCCGACGTGGTTCTCGCCGGCGCGGTCAACGGCGCCGACGACCTCTTCCTCCACGTGGGCTTTCGGGCGCTCGAAGCCCTCAGCCCCACCGGGCGCTCTCGACCCTTTCACGCGCACGCTGACGGTCTCGTGCCCGCCGAGGGCGCGGCGGTGGTGGCGCTGATGCGGACCCAAGACGCCGAGGACCAAGGGCGTCCCATTCACGCCGTCATCCGCGGCGCTGGACGGAGCAACGACGGCCGCGCGCGCGGCATGCTCATCCCGAGTTCGCGCGGCCAGGTCGCCGCGATCCGCGCCGCCTACCGCGCCGCGAACCGCGACCCCGCCGACCTCGGGTGGATCGAATGCCACGCCACCGGCACCGTCGTCGGCGACGCGACGGAGATCGAGAGTCTCGCGCGCGCCGTCGAGGCGCCGAAGCCGATCCCCATCGGCTCCCTGAAGGCGAACCTCGGCCACACCATCACCGCCGCCGGAGCCGCCGGGCTCATCCGTGTGCTCGACGCGCTCCACAGCGAGACGCTCCCTCCCACCCCCGGTCTCGATGTCCCCTCGCCCGCCGTCGCCGCCTCTTCCTTCGTCCCTCTGCGCGACCCCGTCCCCTGGCCGATGACCGACCGGCCCCGCCTCGCCGGCATCAGCGCCTTCGGTTTCGGGGGCAACAACGCCCACGTGGTCCTCGAGGAATACCGACCCGAGACGGTGATGGCCGCGGTCCCCGCGGTGCCGCATCCCCGAGAAGGCTCCGACACCGAGGACGAAGACGTCGTGGTGGTGGGCCTCGGGGTTCGCGTCGGTCCCTGGTTGAACGCGGCCGGATTCCGCGACGCCCTGTTCGACCCCTCGGCGGCCCCGCCGGACGGCCACGACGCCGAGCGCGTACGATGGCCCATCGCGGGGTCGGCGTTTCCGCCGCGAGACCTCGAGCAAACCCTGCCCCAACAGCTCTTCTTGCTCGAAGTCGTGCGCGAGGCCCTGGCGGCGGGCGGCGTCCTCACCGCTTTCGAGGCCGAGCGGATCGGGGTGTTCGTCGGGATGGGATGCGATCCCGCGGTCGCCCGGCACGGCGCGCGATGGCGGATGGCGGGCTGGGGTCGTCGCGCGGGAGCGTCGGAGGCCTGGATCGATCGTGCTCGCGACGCGTGCGCCCCCCTGCTGGGGGCGGCGGGGGTCGTCGGGTGCATGCCCAACATCTGCGCCAACCGCATCAATCGCCAGTGGGATCTGCGGGGAGCGAGCGCGACCTTCTCCGCCGAGGAGCTGTCCGGGGTGGTGGCGCTCGAGCGCGCCCGCGAGGCGCTGGTGTCGGGCGCCCTCGACGCGGCCATCGTGGCCGCGGTGGACATCGCGGCCGATCCGACCCACCGGGCGGCGGCGCATGCGATGGGGCGCGATGGCACGCCCGTCGACGGCGCGGTGGCGTTCGTGGTGGCTCGCGGCGACGGCGCCCGCGCGCATGGCCTTTCGCGCATGGCCCATCTCGGAGGTGACCATCGAGGGGCGTGGCACCTGGACGGCGAAGCCCTCCACGCACGTTTTGGTCGCCCGCACGCCGCCTCGGGTCTGCTCCACGTCGCGGCCGCGGTGGTGTCGTGTATCGAAGCCCGACCGCTCCCTGAATTTGGCGACGATGACGCGCTCCGCGGCGCTCCCGATTCTCGCCGTCCGGTCGCGGTCCGCACGGTGGCGCTCGGCGGTGAGGAAGCCAGCGTCGTCGTCCGTCCCCTCGAGGGCCCCCCCGCGACGCTGCCCTCGGTGGCGGCGCCCCTTGCGCCCGACCCCACCCCGGCGCGCTCGGTCGGGGAGGTCGCGGTGCCCACCCATCTTCCCTCGCCGTCCCTCCCTCCGCTCACCCCCGCCCCCATGCCGCCACCTCCCGCCCCCCACCTCGGCGCCGGATCCGTACCCTCGCCGCCGACGTCATCGGGCGCCGTGGCCGCTCCCCTGCGCCCGAGCGGCACCACCCGAAGCGGGGGGTACGCGCCTCCCCTCACCGCCCCGGCCCGCACCGCCGACCCGGGACGACCTCTCCCGTCCGATACCCGCCTCGACCCGACCCCCGGGCGTACGGACCTTCCGGGTGCATCGGGAGGAGGGCTCCCCGACCACCTCTCTCCGTCGGTCGCGGCCGTCCTGCGGCACCGCACCCGAACGCTCGTCGACCACCAGCGCTACCTCGCCCGGCAGGCGGCGGCGATGCGTGACCATCGGTCGCACCTGCGCCACCAATGGACCGTCTTTTTCGGGGGGCCCGCGTCGGGGGGCATGTCGCCACCCGGTGCCCCCCCGGAACAGAGTGCCTTCCCGCAACCCAGTCTGCCCCTGCAACCCAGTTCGCCCCCGCAACCCAGTCCCGCGCCGGGGTCTTCGCCACGGCCCTCGCCCCCGTCGTCGGTGGCCACGCCCCAGGAGACCCCTTCCCCCCCCCTACCTTCGCCCGCGGCCGCCGCCCCTCCGTCACCCTCGAGCCATCGCGCGACGTCTCGAGGAGGCCGCGCGCCGCGCGGTCCGACCTTCGACCGCGCCGCGCTCGAGATCCACGCCCGCGGCGCGATCTCCACCATCTTTGGGCCGGCCTTCGCGGCCCAGGACAAGCACGAACTCCAGGTCCGCATGCCGCGGGGCCGTCTCCTCCTCGCCGACCGGGTCACCGGAATCGACGCCGAACCCGGGGTCCTCGGGACGGGTACGGTGTGGACGGAAACCGACGTCGACGCCCACCGCTGGTTTCTCCACGCCGGACGGATGCCCGCCGGGTTGATGATCGAAGCCGGGCAAGCCGACCTCTTCCTCATCTCGTACATGGGCATCGATGGGTTCAACCGCGGTGCGCGTGCCTATCGTTTGCTCGGGTGTGAGGTCACCTACCGCCGCTCTCTGCCGCGCGCCCACGAGACGCTCGCCTACGAGATCACCGTCGACGGGCACGCCGAGCAAGACGACACCCGACTCTTCTTTTTTCATTACGATTGCCACATCGACGGCGACGTGGTGCTGAGCGTCCGCCACGGACAGGCCGGCTTTTTCAGCGACGCCGAGCTCGCCGGCTCCGACGGCGTGATCTGGTCTCCGGAAACGCAAGAGATCCGGGCCGACGCGCCCGTCGACCCCCCCGGCGTCGACGAGATCGCCACAGATTACGACGGCGGGGCCATTGCCGCCTTTGCCGCCGGAGACGTCGTCGGCTGCTTTGGCCCCGCCTACACGGCCGCCCAGAGCCACGTCGCCACGCCCACCATCCAGGGGGGCGACATGAGCTTCATCGATCGCGTGTCCGGTCTCGACCCCCGGGGGGGACCGTGGGGTCGCGGGTACATGCGCGCCCTGAAGCGCATTCGGCCCGACCTGTGGTTCTTCGACGGCCATTTCGAAAACGATCCGTGCATGCCGGGCACCCTAATGCTGGAGGGGTGCCTCCAGATGATGGCGTTCTATCTGGCCGCGATGGGGGTCACCCTCGACCGCGACGGGTGGCGGTTCGAGCCCGTCCTCGACCACCCAGTGGTGGTCCGATGTCGGGGGCAGGTCCTCCCCCACGATGCCGAGCTGCATTGCGAGGTCTTCGTCGAAGAATTCGTCGCGGGCCCCGTACCCACCCTGTACGCGGACCTCCTCGGGACGGTGAATGGGCTCAAGGCCTTTCACGCGCGGCGCATGGGTTTGCGGTTGGTGCCCGACGTGCCGATGTCGCAGAACGGCCCGTCGCCGCCGCGGGGGGTGCGCGAGGCCGGACCGAAGGCGCTCGTCGTCGACACCGCGTCCCCCGACCACCGCATCGCGTCGGTCGACGGGACCCGCTTCGACTACGCGTCGCTGCTCGCCTGCGCGTGGGGCAAACCCTCGCAGGCCTTCGGGCCGATGTACGCACCCTTCGACGACGGCCATCGTCGGGTTCCCCGCCTTCCCGGGCCTCCCTATCACTTCATGAGCCGGGTCGAGGACGTCGTCGGCCCCCTCGGGGGCATGGAGGAAGGGAGCCACGCCACCATCGCCTACGACGTGCCCCCCGACGCGTGGTACTTCGACGAGACGGGCGGGGTGATGCCGTTTGCGGTGCTCCTCGAGGTGGTGCTGCAGCCGTGCGGCTGGCTCGCCAGCTACGTCGGGAGCGCCGCCCGGAGCCCCGTCGACCTGTCGTTTCGCAACCTCGACGGGGACGGCGTCGTGCACCGCACGGTCACCCCGGAGGTCGGCACGCTCACGACCCACACCCGGCTGACCCGTATCTCCGCTACCGGCGGCATGATCATTCAGTCCTTTTCGCTGACGTGTCGCGCCGGAGATGACGTGGTCTTCACGCTGGACACCGTGTTTGGCTTCTTTCCCGCCGAGGCGCTCGCGCAGCAGGTCGGGCTGCCCGTCGACGCCGCCCGACGCGCCGCCCTCGCCGCGACGGTCTCCTCGCCCGCCGAACGAATCACCCGGGGGGACCGTCTCCATCTCCTCGACCGCATCCTCCGCCTCGATCCCGCCGGAGGCGATGCGGGACGCGGGTACATCGTGGCGGAAAAGTCGGTCGCGCCCGGGGCTTGGTTCTTCCGCGCCCACTTCTACCAAGACCCGGTGCAGCCGGGCTCACTGGGGCTCGAGGCCCTTCTGCAGCTCGTCGTCGTCTTTCTCCGCCGCACGGAACCACGAGCCGAGGGCGCCGACTTCACGCCCATTCAGATCGACGCCCCCACCCGCTGGAAATACCGCGGCCAGGTCCTGCCCACCGCCGACCGCATCGTGGCCGAAGCGACGATCCGCGAGCGTACCGAAGCCCCCGACGGGGGGGTGGTCACCGTGCGGGCCGAGGCGTCGCTTTGGGTCGACGACAAACGCATCTACGAGGCGGACTTCGGGGTGGTGATGATGATGACACCGCCGCCTCGAACGGCCGACCGGTGACCATGAACCCCTACGAACAGGTGAGCATCGTCGCCACCACCGCGGTGGCGGCGCCCGAGCGTGTGACCTCCGCGGCGCTAACGGCCCCCTTCGTCGACCGGCTCGGCCTCCCCGCCGACTTTCTCGCCGCCACCACGGGGATCGTCGCGCGCCGCTTCTGGCCCGACGGTCACCGCCCCAGCGACGGCGCCACCGCCGCCGCGCGTCAGCTCCTGAGCCGGGTGGGCCTCGCCCCCTCCGACATCGGGGCGCTGGTGAGCACTTCGGTGAGCAAAGACTACGTCGAGCCGGCCGACGCCTGTTTCGTCCACCATGGTCTCGGCCTCGCCGAGACCTGCCTCAACTTCGACCTCGGCAATGCCTGCCTCGCCTTTCTGAACGGCATGGACGTGGTGGCGCAGATGATCGAGGCCGGTCGCATCGACCACGGGCTCGTCGTGGTGGGCGAGAGCAGCCGCCCCGTCGTGGCGCCCACCGTCGCCCGGTTCACCTCGGGGGCCGCCGGCCCGGAACGGCTGCGGGAAGAAATCGCGACCCTCACCCTGGGCTCGGGGGCGGCGGCGATGCTGTTGTCGCATCGGCGCCACGCCCCCAGCGGACATGCGTTCCGGGGCACCGTGACCCTCGCCGATACCCGTCACCACGGGCTCTGCCTCGGATTTGCCGACCGGGGACGCACCGACAGCGTCGGCTTGATGGAGCATGGGGTCGACCTCGCGCGTCGCACCTGGGCCCGCGCCACCGAGGCGCTCGGGTGGACCCTCGACAGCGTCGATCTCTACGCCCTCCACCAGGTGAGCGGCCCGCATACCGCCGAGCTCGCCCGACAGGTCGGCTTCGATGAGAACCGCGCATTTCCGATCTATGCCGAATTCGGAAATACCGGCCCCGCCTCGATCCCGATGGTCCTCGCCGAAGCCGAGGCCGCCGACGAGATCGCCCCCGGCGACCGCGTCGTGCTGGGGGGGATCGGGAGCGGCCTGAACTGTACGGTGGGAGCGGTCGATTGGTAACCCGACGCTCCGCCTTCAAGGGGGCCTTCAAGGGGGCCGGTAGAGGCGCCCGAGGCAGCGGGCGCGTCGGCCATGGCGCCGCCCACGCGCGGCGGGATGGAGAACTCCATGCGCTCGACCTAGGAATCGGCGCCGAGGTCTATCCCTTCACCGGTCGTAGCTTCGACCGCGGCGGCCTCCGCTACCATTACCTCGACGAGGGGACGGGGCCGGTGGTGGTCATGGTCCACGGCAACCCGACGTGGTCGATTCTCTATCGCCACCTCGTCCGCGGGCTTCGCGCCCGCTTTCGCTGTTTGGTCCCCGACCACATCGGGTGCGGCCTGTCCGATAAGCCGCCCGTCGACCGGTACGACTATCGCCTCCGCTCGCGGATCGACGATCTCGAAGCGTGGCTTGCGGCCACGCTCGCGCCCGACACCCCCGTGCACCTCGTGGTGCACGATTGGGGCGGTATGATCGGTCTCGGGTGGGCGGGGCGTCATTCCGACCGCGTGCGGTCGTTGACCATCGCCAACACCGCCGCCTTTCACCTTCCGGAGTACACGCGGGTTCCGACCCCCATCGCCCTCGCCCGCGACCACCCGCTAGCGCCCGTGTTCGTGCGCGGATTCAATGCGTTCGCGCGCGGCGCCGCGCGCACGTGCGTCACCGCCCGCCCGATGGCGCGTTCCGTCCGTGAGGCGTACTGTGCGCCCTACGCGAGCTGGGCCGACAGCGTCGCGGTATGGGGCTTCGTTCAGGACATCCCACTCGCGACCGATCATCCGAGCTACGCCACCGTAAGCGAGGTCGAGAAAGGACTCGCGCGTCTCATCGACATCCCCACCTTGCTCCTGTGGGGCGGGCGCGACTTCGTCTTTGACGGCCGCGTGCTGAGCGAATGGCGGCGGCGGCTGCCCCGGGCGCACGTTCACGAGATCTACGGGGCGGGCCACTACGTGTTCGAGGACGCCCCCGAAGCGACGACCGAAGCCGTAGCCGCGTTTCTCGAGGGCGTCCCCACGGCGGAGCCGGCGGCCCCGACCCCCGATGCGGTGGTCAACGTGGCCCAATGCCTCCCCGAACTTGCGGCGCGCACCCCCGAACAGACGGCGATCGTGATGCCCGACGGCACCGAATGGTCGTACCGCGCGCTCGACGAGGAGAGCGACCGGCTCGCCAGCGGCCTCACGCGGGCGGGGATCGGGCGCGGGGTGCGGACCGCGCTCATGGTCAAGCCCAGCCCCGAGCTGTTCCTCCTCTCCTTCGCCCTCGCCAAGGCAGGCGCCGTGCCCGTGATCGTCGACCCCGGGGTGGGTCTGGGCCATCTTCAGATGTGTCTGGACGAGGCCAAGCCCCAGGCCTTCATCGGGCTTCCCGAAGCGCACGTCGCCCGCCTCGCTTTGGGCTGGGCCCGACGAAGCGTCGAAGTGAGCGTCTGCGTTGGACGTCCGGTCATCCCCGGGACCCGCTCGCTCGACGAGATCCGCGCCCTGGGGACCCTCCCGTTCGCCGCGGCGCCCACCCGCGGCGAGGACGTCGCGGCCATCCTCTTCACCAGCGGCAGCACCGGCCCTCCGAAGGGCGCGGTGTACACCCACGGCAACTTCGACGCACAGATCCGCATTCTGCGCGACATCGCCGGCATCGCGCCGGGAGAAGTCGATGTGCCGACCTTTCCCGTGTTCGCGCTCTTCGACCCGGCGCTGGGCATGACGTCGGTGGTGCCTCCGATCGATCCCACCCGACCGGGGGCGATCGATCCGGGGGCCGTCATCGCGCCCATCCTCGGGCACGAAGCCACCAACCTCTTCGGCTCCCCCGCGCTCCTCGCGCGTCTCGTCGAGGGTGCACCCGACGCGCGCCTGCCTTCGCTCAAGCGCATCGTCACCGCCGGGGCCCCGCTGCACGAGGATGTTCTTCACGGGTGTTTGGCCATGCTCGGGCCGGGGGCACAGGTGCTGAGTCCGTACGGCGCCACGGAGGCCCTGCCCGTGGCGCTGATCGGCAGCGATGCGCGCCTCGACGCCGAGATCGTCGCCATGACCCAGCGGGGCGCGGGGATCTGCGTTGGTCGTCCCGTTCCCGAGACCGAAGTCCGCGTGATCGCCATCGACGACCACCCCATCGCCGAATGGTCCGACACCCACGCGGTGGTCACGGGCGAGGTCGGCGAGATCGTCGTCTCCGGGCCGCAGGTCACGACCTCGTACTTCGACCGCCCCGACCGCGACGCGGCGGCGAAGATCCGCGACGGCGATAGGATCTGGCACCGGATGGGCGACCTCGGTCGGCTCGACGAGGCGGGCCGGCTCTGGTTCTGCGGGAGAAAAGCCCACCGCGTCCGCCCCCCGACTGGACCCGAGATGTATCCCGTCCCCTGCGAGGTCGTCTTCAACGCCCACCCCGAGGTGCGCCGCAGCGCGCTGGTCGGCCCTCGCCGCGGCGACGGCGTCGTGCGCCCCACCATCGTGCTCGAGCCCTACCGGTGGCTCTCGCGGGCAGACCGGACCCGACTCCGGGCGGACGTCCTCGACCGGGCGCGCGCCCACGAGCACACCGCCTCCATCGAAGCCGTGGCGTTTCGACGCCGTTTTCCCGTCGACCGGCGACACAACGCGAAGATCGACCGCCCCGCGCTCACCGCGTGGCTCGAGGGGAGGCGCCGCCGATGAAGGTGCTGGTCACGGGCGCGGGCGGATACCTCGGCGGAGCAGTGGCGCGCGGGCTGCTCGCGCGTGGCGACGCGGTGCGCTCGTTCAGCCGTGGCGACTACCCCGCTCTTCGTGCCGCCGGCGTGGAGACCATCCGGGGCGACTTGAGCGACGAAGATGCGGTGCGTCGGGCCGTCGCTGGCTGCGACGCGGTCGTGCACGCGGCGGCGAACGTCGGCGGCTGGGGCGACGAGAGCGCCTACGTGCGCGCCAACGTCGAGGGCACCGATCACGTGGTACGTGCCTGTCGCGCCGCGGGCGTGTCGCGCCTCGTGTTCACGAGCACCCCGAGCGTCGTGCACGACGGACGCGACCTCGAAGGGGTCGACGAATCGGTTCCCTACGCGACCCGGTTCTCCGCCGCCTATCCACGCACCAAGGCCACCGCCGAGCGCCGGGTCCGCGCCGCCAACGACGATGCCCTCGCCACCGTCGCGCTCCGCCCGCATCTGGTCTGGGGTCCCGGGGATCCTCACCTGATCCCACGAACCCTCGAGCGGGCGCGAAAGGGACGGCTACGCCTCCCCGGCGGACCGCCCAAGTGGGTGGACCACGTCTTCATCGACGACGCCGCCCGCGCCCACCTCGATGCGCTCGACCATCTCGACATCGGGGCCCGCTGCGCCGGGCGCGCCTACTTCATCAGCGCCGGAGAGCCGGTGCGGACCGACGTGCTCATCAACGCGATCCTCACCGCCCACGACCTCCCCCCGGTGACCTCACGGCTGCCCCCGGCCGCCTTTGTCGCCGCCGCCCGCGTCGCGGAGGCGACGTACCGCCGACTGCGCCGCCGCGAAGAACCGCCGATCACGGTGTTCGCGGCCGAGCAACTCACGACCTCCCACTACTTCGACATCACCGCCGCCCGGCGTGACCTCGGGTACGCCCCGCAGGTCACGCTCGCGTCGGGCCTGACGCGATTGCGCCGGGCCGCAACCCCAACGCCATGTACCGATCCGAGCTGACCCTCCCGACCCGCGGTCGCGGCACGTACGAGATCACGGACGAGGTGCAGCGCGTCGTTCGCGCCTCGGGCGTGACCGACGGCTTCTGCAACGTCTTCGTGCACCACACCAGCGCCTCGTTGATCATCAACGAGAACGCCGACCCGTCCGTCCGCCACGACCTCGACGCCTTCTTCGCGCGCCTCGTTCCCGACGGCGACGACCTCTTCACCCACACCGCCGAAGGTCCCGACGACATGGCCGCCCACGTCCGCAGCGTGCTCACCCAGACCTCGCTCGGGGTGCCGGTTTGCGGCGGGCGATGCGACCTCGGCACGTGGCAGGGCATCTACCTGTGGGAGCACCGACATCGACCGCACCGCCGTCGGGTGACGATCACGGTGCTCGGTTGACGGCGCAGCCTCATTTCGTCTCATCTCATCTCATCGCCCGTCGAGGATCTTCAACAGGGTTCGATGGGCCTTCGACGGCCGTTTCGCGGCGCACCGCGCACACACGCAAGCCACCCCGCGCGCCTCTCCGGGGACCATCGAGAGAATCTCTTCGGACACCGGCGCTCGGGCGAAGCACCAACACGTGCCCTTGCCGCTGGCGACGCCACAGTGGTTGGGGTCGCCGCAAAGCGGGCATCGCTGAGGATCGATCGGACCGTCGCTCACACTCCGGGGCCCACGCCTTCTTCCTCTGCGCCTGCGGTATCTCCCCCCGCCAAAGGCGGCACCCGTGTCGGCTTCCCCCGCTCGTCGAGCGCGACGAGGACGAAGCGACCCCGGGTCCCGAGTTGCCTCACGCCGGTGAGCAGGTCCTCGCCGATGAGATCGACCTCGACCTGAAGCGAGGTCGAACCCGTAGCGACCACCCTCGCTTTGAGTTCGACGAGCTGCCCCTGATGGATCGGAACGTGAAAGTCGGTTTTCTCGCTGCTGGCGGTGACGACGGTTCGTCGTGCGTAGCGGGAGGCGGCAATGAATGCCGCTTTATCCATCATCGCGAGGGCTTCCCCACCAAATAGGGTTCCGTAGTGATTTGTCTGCCCGGGAAAGACCATGTCCGCCAGCGTCACGCGGTCGGCGGTTCCGGCCGGGATACGTTCGCGTTCCCCGACGCTGCCGCCATCCGTGGCGGCCTCTCGATGCGACATCTCTACCTCCAAGGCTCCCGCGAGCCCCTCGACAATCGATGCCGAGAAAGACCGCGTACGCCTCGCGCCGCGTCGCACCTGACGCGGCCCAACGCACCCACTGCCTCCCTCGAGCATTCAGGTTCATCGACGCGGACTGTTCCCCGCGGCGAGCGGCGGCAGGTCTTCGGGCTCACGAGCCTGCACGGATTCTCCGTGCGCCTAGCACCCTCCGCTTCCCAGCCTCGCGGGCCAGTGCTGATGAAGGGCTTCGTTCTCGTTGACCGCTGCGGGGCAGCCCCGGATTCCCACCGGGTTCCCTTTTAAGCTCCCGACCAAAGCCGGGGGCACCGACACGACTCGTCTCGTAGGCGCGTCGCTCAGAACCGTCAACTGACGATGACACTCGCTTCGTCGACCGCTGAACCCATGTCAGGTCTCGATCCTGTTGGCCGCGAGCGGACCATGTTTGCGCCTCGGTTCGTCTCCAAAATTCAACATGTGCATGTTATCGCTCATCTTTATCGCACAGAACAGAACCTCGTACAGAACCGAGTTGACACGGGGACCGGCCCCACAATAGGTTGACCTCATGCTGGTGTCCTGGATCGCATGTTCAGGGCTTGAAAGGGAACCCGGTGGGAATCCGGGGCTGCCCCGCAGCGGTAAGTGAGAACGAAACCCACGACAGGCACTGGTCCCCAAGGGGGCTGGGAAGCCGTGGGCGGTAGGCGTTCGGCCTTTCTTTCCGGACACGCTCGCAAGCCCGAAGACCTGCCCGCATCCGATCGTGGCGAGACAGCTTCGATCGGTTCGACCTGAAGGCCTCGCGGGAGGTAACGGGTGTCGATCAACGCCGGGCGCCAGGGCGCGCCCTCCGTCGGTCGCCCCCGAGTTTCCCCGAAGCCGCATCGCCCGCGGGGGCGAAGGGTCGGTCGGAGGGTACGCTCGTCGTCGTGCCCTCGGGGTGTCGGAGCGGCCGCTGGTCGTGCCTCCGGTGCCTTGACCTCGGCCGGCTCGTTGTCCCCCGCCCCACCCGGAAGGACAACCAGCCATGCCGCGCGAGGCCCTACGCCACCCCCACGCCCCCTCCTCAAAACCTCTGTCGCCCCCGAGATCCGAGGCGCCGTCTTCTCCCGCCGTACCCCGGGCTTCGGCCGGCGACGACGACCCGCCTCGGACCACGATGAGGGTGACCAAACGCAACGGCGCCCACGAGGCCGTCGACATCAACAAGATCGTGCGCGCGGTCAATCGCTGCTGTCGCGGTCTCGACGAGGTCGACGCACTTCGCGTGGCGACCAAAACCATTAGCGGGCTTTACGACGGCGCCACGACGAGCGAGCTCGATCAGCTCTCGATTCAAACCGCCGCCTCTCTCATCGCGGAGGAACCCGAGTACTCGCGACTGGCGGCGCGCCTCCTATCCGCCTACGTCGACAAGGAGGTACGAAATCAAGAGATTCACTCCTTCTCCCAGTCGGTCGCATCCGGTCATCGCCTCGGACTGATCAACGACCGCCTGCTCACGTTCGTCGAGCAATTCTCGCGCAAGCTCAATGACGCCATCGACCCCACGCGAGACCACGAGTTTCAGTTTTTCGGCCTTCGCACGCTCTACGACCGATACCTCCTGAAGCATCCAGAGACGAGACGTGTGATCGAGTCACCCCAACAATTCTTCATGCGTACCGCGTGCGCCCTGTCCGACACCCCGCAGGAGGCCCTGGAACTCTACGATCTCTTGTCGCGCCTCGAATACCTGCCGAGCTCGCCGACGCTCTTCAATGCGGGAACCCGACACGAGCAGCTTTCTAGCTGCTTTCTGCTTGATTCTCCAGAAGATGACCTGGCGTCAATTTACCGGCGCTACACCGACGTCGCGATGCTCTCCAAGTTCTCGGGCGGCATCGGCCTCGCGTACCATCGCGTACGGTCGCGCGGATCGCTCATCGAGGCCACGAACGGGCATTCGAACGGCATCATCCCCTGGCTGAAAACGCTCGACGCCTCGGTCGCGGCCGTCAATCAGGGCGGAAAGCGGAAGGGCGCCTGCTGCGTCTATCTCGAGCCTTGGCACGCGGATATCGAAGCCTTCCTCGAACTACGCGACAACACGGGGGACGAGGCGTCGCGCACCCACAACCTCAACCTGGCGAACTGGATCCCCGATCTGTTCATGCGGCGGGTCGAGGAAGACGGGACGTGGAGTCTGTTCGACCCCAAGGTCACCCCCGACCTCCCGGATCTGTTCGGCGAAGCCTTCGACCGTCGCTACCGCGAAGCCGAGGCGGCGGGCCTCGCGAGCAAAACGGTCAAGGCGCGCAGTCTGTACGCGAGGATGATGCGCACACTGGCGCAGACCGGGAACGGCTGGATGACCTTCAAGGACAAATCGAATCGGGCCTGCAACCAAACGGCCGAGAAGGGTCGCGCGGTCCACTTATCGAACCTGTGCACCGAGATCCTCGAAGTCACATCGACCGGCGAAACGGCCGTCTGCAACCTCGGGTCGCTGAACCTGTCGCGTCACACCCGGATCCTCGCCGATGGCGCCATCGGCTTCGACTTCGAGAAGCTCGCGCGGAGTGTACGCGTCGCCGTTCGCCAACTCGACCAGGTCATCGACCTAAATTACTATCCCATTGAATCTACACGGGCCTCCAATCGCCGCTGGCGACCGGTTGGACTCGGCCTGATGGGGCTCCAAGACGTCTTCTTTCAGATGCGCCTCCCCTTCGACAGCCCGGAAGCGAGAAAGCTGTCGGCGGCCATCTCCGAGGAGATCTACTTTCATGCGCTCTCCGCTTCTGTCGACCTCGCCGCCGTCAAAGGGCCACACCCAGCCTTCGAGGAAACCCGCGCCTTCCGGGGCGAGCTTCAGTTCGACGCTTGGGGGGTGGCCCCTGCCGACACCTCCCGGTGGAACCGAATGAAAGAGCGCATCGCGGAGCACGGACTCCGAAACTCCCTGCTGTGCGCGATTGCACCGACGGCGACGATCGCGTCCATCGCCGGTTGCTACGAATGTATCGAGCCGCAGGTCTCGAACCTCTTCAAGCGGGAGACGCTTTCGGGCGATTTCGTCCAGATCAACCACTATCTGGTCGCCGAGCTCAAGGCCCTCGGGCGATGGAATGCTCAGATGCGCGACCAGCTTAAGATGTCCGAAGGGTCGGTCCAGGCGATGGACCTGCCCGAGGACCTCCGGAGGGTCTTCCGAACCGCGTGGGAAGTCCCGATGCGTTCGCTCATCGACATGGCGGCCGAACGCGGGGCTTTCATCGACCAGAGTCAGTCGCTCAACCTGTTCATCGAGAGCCCCAACATTGGACAGCTCTCGTCGATGTACTTCTACGCATGGAAGGCAGGGCTGAAGACGACGTATTACCTGCGTTCCCGTCCCGCCACCCGGATCGCGACCGCCACCGTGGCCGCGCCTACCGCCACCGGCGACGCCGATGCGCCGTCCCCCTCGTCGACACCCCAAGACCACGCCGTGTCCTGTTCCCTCGAAAACCCCGAAACCTGTGAGGCTTGCCAATGAGTTCCGTCGCCCGCCCGTCCCGTCTGCTCGACCCCGGTCTCTGCCTGACCCTCCGGCCGATGAGATATCCGAAGTTCTTCGAGATGTACCGCGCCGCCATCAAGAACACCTGGACCGTGGAAGAGGTCGACTTCGGCACCGACGTCGCCGACTTGAACGGTAGAATGACGTCGGCCGAGCGTCACCTCATCCAGCGTTTGGTCGCGTTCTTTGCCACCGGCGATTCGATCGTCGCCAATAATTTGGTGCTGAACCTCTATCGGCACATCAATGCTCCCGAAGCGCGGATGTACCTTTCTCGTCAGCTCTACGAGGAGGCGTTGCACGTACAGTTCTACCTGACGTTGCTCGACACGTACGTGCCGGACCCCGAGGCACGACACCGCGCCTTCGCCGCGGTGGAGAACATTCCGTCGATTCAAAAGAAGGCCGCGTTCTGCATGAAATGGATCGACTCGATCGAGGGACTCGAGCGGCTCGAAACGAAGGCGCAACGCAAGCAGTTCTTGCTCAACCTGATCTGCTTCGCGGCCTGCATCGAAGGGCTGTTTTTTTTCGCGGCCTTCGCGTACGTCTACTTTCTCCGGTCGCGCGGCCTTCTCCACGGTCTCGCCGGCGGCACCAACTGGGTGTTTCGCGACGAGAGCGCGCACATGGCGTTCGCCTTCGAGGTCGTGAGGACCGTGCGGCAGGAAGAACCCGAGCTCTTCGACGAAAGCCTGTCCGCCTCGGTGCTGGAGATGCTCGAGGAAGCGATCGAATGCGAGACACAATTCGCGGAAGACCTTCTCGAAGAGGGTGTCGTCGGCCTCTCCGTGTCCGATGTACGCCAGTACTTGGAATTCTGCGCCGACCAACGGTTGACCACGCTGGGGATGACGCCTCGCTACGGCGTCAAGAATCCCTTCGACTTTCTCGACCTCCAGGACGTCCAGGAGGTGACCAACTTCTTCGAGCGACGCGTCTCCGCCTATCAAGTCGGCGTGGCGGGAGAGGTTGCCCTCGACGCGGCATTCTAAATCTGCGCGTCTTGATGACGGCCAGCGTCGGCCGCTCATGTCAGGCGGCCGGCGCGCATTCGTAGACCGTGGTCGACCGGCGGCGCCGAGGGTGCTTTACACTGCCGGTCAAATCGGTAGATTTGTCCGGCGCAAACAATGAGGTTCCCCCAAGGCAATAGAACCGGCGCTGAGGAGCGATGCGCGCCCTCGCCGGCTTGTCGTCGATGTTGTCGGCGAGCATCGCGACACCATCAACGGTTGTGGTCGAGGGTGTAGTTCGCGCGATGGCACGGACCAACATCTCCGCATCGTGGGCGGACACCAGCCTCGGACCCGTGCTCATCGCGCGAAGCCACCGGGGGATCTGCGCCATTCTCTTCAGCGACGACCGGGCGGAGACGGAGGCTGACCTCGCACGGCGATTTCCTCGAGCCAACCTGCGCCCGCACCGCGCCGCCGCCGACCGTGTGATCACCTCGGTCGTGAACATGATCGAAGCCCCCGACCAACCCTACCTGCTGCCGCTCGACCTCTACGGCACGCCGTTCCGCGCTCGCGTGTGGCACGCCCTTCGCGCCATCCCCCCGGGTGAAACGCGCAGCTACGGAGCGCTCGCCCGCGCCCTCGCGTTGCCGACCACCGCTGCGCGCGCCATCGCCGGGGCATGCGCCGCCAATCCGCTCGCCGTGGCCGTCCCGTGTCACCGCGTCGTTCGCGCCGATGGTCAGCTGTCGGGATACCGATGGGGGCTCGAGCGAAAGCGCGCCCTCCTGCGCCGTGAAGGGGTCTTGCGCTCCAAGTCGCACGAGGGACGATGAACCAGCTCACCGACGTTCGGTACGCGACCGACGGCCCCATCGCGACGATCACCCTCGACCGTCCGCAAGCCCGCAACGCCTACAGCGAGGCGATGGTCGACGGCCTCATCGCCGCCTTCGACGCGGCGGAGTCCGACGCGTCGATAAGGAGCATCGTGCTCACCGGGGCCGGCAAGGCATTTTCCGCCGGCGGCGACCTCAAACGCATGGCCGCCGACCAGGGCATGTTCGCCGGCGACGACCCGGTCGCGCTCCGACGCAGCTACATCATGGGGATCCAGCGCATCCCGCAACGGCTGGCCCGGGTCGACAAGCCGATCGTTGCCGCCATCAACGGGGCCGCAATCGGCGCGGGCCTCGACCTGGCGTGCATGTGCGATCTTCGCGTCGCCGCCGACACCGCCAAGCTCGGTTCGACCTTCGTGCGGGTCGGCCTCGTCCCCGGCGACGGAGGCGCATTCTTTCTCGCCCGCACCATCGGCTTGCCCCGCGCGCTGGAGCTCATGCTGACGGGCCGCGTCATCGACGCCGCCACCGCCCTGCGGCTCGACCTCGTCCACGAAGTGTGTTCCCCGGAAGAAACTATCCCCCGCGCCCGGGCCATCGCCCTCGAAATCGCCCGCCACGCCCCCCTCGCGGTCCAGCTCACCAAACGGGCCGCCTACCGTAGCTTCGAAACCGACCTATCGAACGCCCTCGAGCTCGCCGCGACCTACCAGGGAATCGCCCAACGCACCGACGACCACCGCGAAGGCGTCGCCGCTCTCCTCGAACGCCGCGACCCGAAGTTCTCCGGTCGCTGACCAAAGCCTCCTGCGGCGAGTGCCGTAAACGAGCTTCGTCCTTCGAAGCAGCGACCGCGGGTCCCGCTCCGACCGTGAGGCGTTCGCGCGGGCAACGAGCACGACGCGCCTGTTGTCGCGCACCAACAGCCTTGGGTGGATGATGGCGATGAACTGTTGGGGTTCGCCATCAGCTCCGCGGCTTCGTTCCACGACATTCGGCAACATGCATCAGCCGCCGTGCCCCGAGTCGCAGCGGGTGGACCGGAACGGTGATTGCGTGGCGGTGGCCTGTGACTTCGCTCGAGCTCGTATCGCTCCATCTGCCCGAGGACTTTCCTGGCGCGTTTTCTGTGCGGCGCTTCGAGATCGAGGAGCGTTTGAGCCATCCGTTTACGATCGCGCTCGACCTGCGGTCGCCGGTCGACAGCCTCGATGTGGACACCATGGTCGGGCGGTCGGCATGGGTCAGGCTCGTGGGGGCGAACGAGCGCCGATGGCAGGGGATCGTCGAAGCGGCGGCCTTTACCCGCGCGCCCGACGTCGGCGACGGGCTGTCGAGCTACCGGGTCTCCGTACGTCCCAACCTCTGGCAGCTCAGTCGCCGCACGCGCCATCGAATGCTGCAGCACGCCAGCATCCCGGAGATGGTGACCCGCATTCTCGACGAGGGGTCGATCGCGCACCGGTGGGAGCTCGGCGACACCTACCCGGCCCTCGAGTTGCGGGCGCAGTACGCGGAGAGCGACTTCGCCTTCGTGAGTCGCCTGCTCGAGGAGGCGGGGATTTCGTACCGATTCGAGGACCCCGGCCCCGGAGAACCCTCGACGCTCGTGCTCGACGACCATCCTCACCGGCGCGCGCCCCGTCCCCTCCCGTTGACGTTTACCGACGACATCTCGACCGCACCCGAGCAGGGCCTCTGGGCTACCGCGCTCCGGGTGGAGCAATCGGCACGGCCCGGCGCGGTCGTTCTTCGAGAACACGACTTTAACCGGCCACGCGCGCCGCTCTATAGCGCCGCGATCTCCGACCGAAGCCAAGACGGTGGCGCCGAGCACCTACGTTACGCGCCACAGAATTCGCTGCGGGAAGTCGAGCCTGAGCAGAAACAGCGCGACGTCGCCGACGACCTCGGGGTCGCACGGTACGAACCGGCCCACGGTTTTCGACAGGCCACGGTGGCGCTCGAAAGCCTGAACGCGGAGCGCCAGGTGACCCGCTTCGATACCAGCGACTGTGGCGTCGCACCGGGGACGGTTTTTGCCATGGTGTCCCACCCTCGGCCCGACGTCGGGGCGGAGCCGCTCCTGTCGGTGGCGATGCGGCTCACGGGGGAAGTCGCGACGCCCGACCATTGGCGCTTCGAGGTGCACAGCGTGCATACCGACCGCCCTTATCGCCCGGCGCAACGCACGCCCAAGCCCGAGATGTTTGGCGTGCAGGCGGCGGTGGTGGTGGGTCCCCCCGGGGAGGATGACATCTACGTCGATGAACATGCTCGGGTCCGCGTTCAGTTCCCGTGGGACCGCGACCACGAGCCGGGACCCGAAAGCTCCATTTGGATGCGGGTCAGCCAGGGCTGGGCCGGCGGCGGCCATGGCGCCTTCACCATTCCCCGCGTCGGTCACGAGGTGCTCGTCGCCTTCATCGCGGGCGATGTCGATGCCCCGGTCATCGTCGGCCGGCTCCACAACAGTGCCCAGCCCGCCCCCTTTCCCCTTCCGGCCAACAAGACGGTGAGCACCCTCCGGACCGCCACCTCTCCCGGCGGGGGTGGTTTCAACGAGCTTCGCTTCGACGACGCCGCCGGTCGCGAGCACGTCTTTATGCAGGCGGAGCGGGACATGGACCAGCTGGTCAAACGCGACCTCAAGGTCGCCGCAGGCCACGACCGCCAGAGCTACGTGCAAAACGATGAAGGGATCGCCGTCGGTCACAACCGGAGCAAGCTCGTCAATCACCACGAGGTGGAGGGGACCGGGCTGTCCCGCGTGCAGGCGGTGGGCCTGCACCGCACCTCCATGGTCGGGGCCGACGACAGCACGGTCGTGGGCGCCCGATGGTCGGTCACGGTCGCGCGCGGACTCGCGGGGCGCCTGAGCCCGGAGCTCGACCGGCTGTCCAAGAAACTCGGTGGGGTGCTGCGCAACACCGCCCGGCGGGTCTTTGCCGACAGCCCGTCCGACCCACTGGTCGCGACCTCCGCCCACACGCTCTCGGGATTCGGACGCGCCGCTTTTGGCATGCTCCACGACGTGCTCAGCGGTTTCGATGGCCTCGCGACCGACAAGGGCCCGCCCCCGACGACGCTCGAGGTGCAAGACCGCCAAATCCGCCTCAGCACCGGCGAGGCGTCCATCGTCCTCGACGGGCCCAACGTGAGCATCATCGCCCCCGGGGGGATCGCACTGCACAGCGGTGGCAGCACCGTCATTCTATCCGAGGCAGAGCTTGCGCTCGCGGCCGGCGGGAAGGTCGGCGTGGTGAGTGACGGGAGCGACGTCGTCGTGCAGGCGCAGCGTGACGTGCATCTCAATCCCTTTGCTCCGGGGCCCCTTCGGCCTGACCCCGCCCCCCCCGCGGGCCCCCTCGGTGACGTTCCCGCCGAAGTGACCGACTGCGCGGTATGCGGCGGGCCCCTCGCGAACCACGGCCAGTATGCCCGCTGCCGCGGAGGCGAAGGATGACGAACTCCCAAGGCCCTCCTGTCATCCGAACGGCACGCTTCAGCTTGTGTCGCGAGACGGCGGACGTGAGAAGAATGCACGCGCTCGTCGCTATCGACACCCCCGACGACGAAGGGGAGGATGCCGGCTGGCACACCGAGCTCTACGAGGTGAGCCGCTTCCGACCTCCCCCCAGTGTGGTCGACCAAACGCTGTCGATATGCGGCTTTGGCGGCGGGGCCCAAAGCGCGGGCATCGACGTCCGGGCGGTGGATCCGGATGAAGTCAACGTGGTGAGGGTGGTCGGTTTCGACATTCCCGCTCAATATCTCAGCCCCGTCCGCGCCGCCGTGGAGCGGGGCCTCACCGGAGAGACGGGCGGCTTCGCGCCGGTGGTCGCGGGTCTGGTTGGCTTTCATTTTTCCTTTCCGGTGTTCCGGGCCGCCTGGGCTGCCGCCGGCCGCCCCCCGTGTCGCGTGTATACGCCTCGATTCGCCGACGGGCGTGAAGCCGACGACCGGGCCCCCCGCGCGGTGGGGGGTCCCCGCGACCACGCCATCCTCGCCGCCATGGTGCGGTCCCGCTTGCGGGTTCCGCAGGAAGACGACCCCGGAGACGCCTGACGATGCGATTCGATTTCGACGGCTACGAGGCGGAGCTGAGCTCCGCGTCGAATTGGTACATTCCGGGGACTGGAGCTTCGTTTGGGCTCACCCTCGGGTGGGGCGTCGACTTTGGTCCGGTGTTCTCCGTCGGGATCGCCGGACAGGGCTCGACGGCGTGGATCATGGTGCGAAACCGCGCCTACCCGACCGCCGAGGCCCTCTCCTTTGGAGGTAGGCGTCTCGAACGCTGGCGACGCTACTATTGGCTCGAGGTCGTCACGGGCGGTCTCACCGTAAGCGCGAGCGCCGGCTTCGGGGCCACCGGCGACGCCTCTACCAGCGTCGAATCCGCGACCTTCGACGATCCCTCGGGCGGACTCGGGGTGGTGCACCGAAACGCCAATGCCCCGCAGGGCGAGGAGCAAGAGCGAGGCGATCCGACCGGCTTTCTGGGCGCGGCGCTCCAGGATGGCCTCTCCGGGTCGATATCGCTCATCTCCGGTCGCAGCGCCGGTGCCTTCACCCTAGCGCTAGGGTGCATCATTCGCGACCGAAACGGGGCCCTCGCGGTCGCGACGCTCGCCCAACTCAACGACCTCGCCCGTACGCACGTGGGGATTGACCACCTACTTTTCAAGTACGCGGCCGCGTACTGGGGAGTGGGGTCCAGCGTGGAGCCGGGTCTGGGCATCAGCATCGGGGTGAGCCTCGATGTCGCTTGGGTCAAACGCCTCCACATGTTCATGGTGCACGAACCCGCTCGGGAGCCGACGGGTGTTCCGATTTACACCTACACCCGAGGCGTCCGCGACGACGGCACGGTCGGCAACCCCTACCAGGACACCCGCCTCGTCGAAGCGATCGGGCCCTCCCAGCGATGGGACGCCGACATCCTCGACGACTACGACGAAGCCGTAGCCCTGCAGGAGGAAGTTCGCGCCGTTCGCGGACGCTGGGCGAAACTCCACGAAGGCCTTCTGCCCCAGGGCTCCCCCGACTTACGCCTCGGACTCATTCGTCGCGAACGAAACGCCCTCGTCAACCTCCGCGACAAGATCGCGGGACGACGGCGTCAGCTCATCTTTCAACCGCTCCACGAAGAGTGGAACCTCCAACCCACCAACGCCACTCCATCGCGTCGTCCCATCAACGAAGACATCCGCATTCTGACGGAGGCGCTCGGCGAGTGATGCAAGGATCATCATGACCGAAACCCTGTTCATCCCCCCTCGTCCCCTGGCGACCGAGACGGACCTTCCGAGCGGGGGGCCGGCTATCGACCAGGCCCTCATGAACGAGCTCGCTCCGCGCACCGTGCTCGCGTCGGCGGAGGAGTATGTCGACCCCTATCTCGCCACGCCCCGGGGCGTGACGGGCACACTGCACGGGTACACCCAGGTGTACGAATATACCAATGCGCACTTTGGTCATCTCGACATCGCCGAAGGAAACAAGTGCGGCCCCGCCGCCGCCCTTACGGCTTCGTTCTGGCAAACCCGCACCAAGGCCACGCGAAGTCAGTTTCGGCGCTTTACCAACTGGTTCGACCTCGGCCCCGACCTCGGTCCGTTTGGAACCTCACCGGACTACATCCGCGTACTTCTCAACCGCATGAGCGTACCGTTCAACACCGAGCGCTACGGAAGTACGGCGAGAAAGATCGAAGGCATCAAGACGCGCGTACGCAACGGGCGCCCGTGCCTCGTACTCATCGATTGGCGTTCGGGATTTACCGCTCACTGGGCCATCGTTTTCGCCTACGACGACGAGTCGATGTTTTTGACCAACGACGCGGCATCAGGGCGGACGTTCACCAACATGACCGATTACTTCGACGGCGCCATCGCCCTCGCCTCACCGGTCTTCGTGCTCGGCCAAATCACCCAGTCGCTCCCCGCGTCCACCGGAGGCTTCGCGTGACACGCGAGTTGCAGGTAACGCCTCGTCGGTATCTGAGCTTCCGGCGAACGAATCGACACCCCCGCTGACATTTCAACGCGGGTTAGCGGGTATCGAACGCGACGAGCACGGGCTCGTCGCCCGGGTCGCGGTGCTCGAAGACGAGATTGAAACCTCGGTGAGAAGCACCGTCGTCCCCGACGTCGCGCGCGAGCGCGTCGCACACCGAAGGATCATCGCACCGGAGCGCGGAATTCACGAAGCGGATGGTGCCCGTCTCTTGGTCGACGAGAAGCTCATGGCGCAAGACATCCCGCGAAAACTGCGTGTGCGGGGCCACGGGGGACGTTGTAAGCACGTCGAGGAGCCGATGTCCAACGGTGCCGCAGCCGTCGACGGTCTCCTCGATCGGGAAGGGAACCACCTCGACGAGATAGCGATAGCCCCACTCGGGATCGAAGTCGTCTATCTCGCAGGGGAGGTTGCGCCAATCCTCCGCTCCGTCCGCGGCCCGGACGCGGGGGCAGTACCACGAGGCCAGGCCGTCGCAGACGCCTTCGAAGTGGTCGACTTCGAGAAGGAGGGAATCCTGGCTGGTTTCGCTACCGATCGTCGTTTCCCCTCCGCACGCCGCGAGAAAGCCCAGGCTCAAGGACAGCGCACGAATCGCGGTGAGGTTCGACATGTGCGTCCCTGCAGCAACGGCCATGCCGGAACGACGAGCGCAATGAATTCGGCCGGGTAGGCACGCGCGGCGCGAGGACACGTCGAGACCTGGCACACTTCGACCCAAGCCTCGCACTTCTTTCCGGGCGCCCGCATGGGGGCTGCCGGGGCCGCAGCCGGCGCACTTGATGAATGGAGAAATGTAAGGTATCGACTTACATATGCGGTTCGCGACTTACCTCCTCGGGATCACCTTCATCGCGGCCTCGTGCAGCACCGCGATCGACCGTCGCCGGAGCGACGACGATGACGATGGGGGCGGTCAGGGTGGCGCGGGACTCTTCTTCGGCGGAGGCAACAACGACGAAGACGACGGCGGGAGCGGCGGCGCGAACCCTGGTCCCAGCGGCGGTATGGGGGTGACCAACACGACCGCCACGGGCGTCGGGGCCGGAACGACCACCAGCGGCGGCGGCTTCGACGACGACGACGGCGGCGGTGCGACGACGACCACGACGACGAGCACCACCACCACCACCGGAGGAGGTCCCGCCAACTGTGTCAACGCGCCCAACTGCGGTCAGTGTTTCTGCGACCAGGACCCGGTGGGTTGCCAGGCCTTCGACACGGCCCTCATCGACCATATCGTCTGCGGGGTGGAGTGCGGAACCTCAGACTGCGCGACCTTCTGCGCCGACACGACGATGCCTGTCGATCTTGCGTGCGACAGCTGTGTGACCAACAACGCGAACAACGCGGACATCACGGCGTTTCAATCCGCATGCGGGGCGGCGTGCCTTGGCTTTGCGAACAACCTTCAAATGTGCCCTTGATGGGCACGGCCACGACGTCCGACGTCGCATCCACAGATCAGCTCGCGCCGCACGGGCGTATCAACGGGTGCGGAGCACGATGTGAAAGCCGAACTTTGACTCGACGACGTTGCTCACCTGATTGACGCCGAGGGCGAAGGCCGCTTCCTGGAGCCGGTCGTCGCCGAGGTCTCCCTTTTTCACTTTGCCGATGAGGCCCCCCGTACTCTCGGCCCCTTCCGAGTCGCTGTAGCTCGCGACCACCGCCTCGAAGGTCTCGCCCTTCTTCATGGTGTCGAGAGCCTCCTGGGCGCGCAGGCAGGCTTCCTCGCGACTGCGCTCGATCCCGTCCGCCTGAGTCGCATCGCGGTGCTTGACCAAGATGTGCGACAGCGTGACGTCCGAAGGAATGGCGATCGGGGCGGGGATCTCCGCCGCGGTTGTCTCGAGGCACTTCGCCCCGGGGCTCGGCGTCGACGCTGCGGGCTCGGGCGCGGCGTCTGTCGCCGAGGTCGCCGGAGCCGCAACCTCCTCGTCGGGCGTCGTCGGCCTCTCGGACTCCGAGGCGGAAGCGCCGCCACAGCCGGCAGAGAAAAGGAACAGCCCCATGATGATTCCAAGGTCTCGCATCATCGAGGAATCCAACCACGAACACCGTGGTGTGCCCATCGTCGTCATGCGCACCGACGCTGGCGCTCGCGAGTGGGGGAGGCGGTCGCGAGCGCGTCTCGAGAACGATGCGCCCTTAACCACGATGCAGCAGTAGGCGCCACCGCCAGCGGGTGGCGCCCGGACGAACATGTCGTAAGGGGGTCGTCGTGAACGAACCCTCACAAGAGGTCGGGTGTCGATGAGTGTCGCGTTCGGGTCTCGGGTGGCCCGCGACCTCCGGCTGCCGGCCGCGGGCGTCGAGGCCGTTCTGCGTCAGCTCGACGACGGCGGGACGGTACCCTTCATCGCGCGCTACCGGAAGGAGGCGACGGGGGGGCTCGACGAGGTTCAGATCCGAGCCGTGGCCGAGCGCCGGGCCGAGCTGGAAGGGCTCGAAGCGCGGCGTGCGGCCATTCTTCGGGCGATTGGAGACCGTCTCACCCCCGCGTTGCAAAAGAAGATCGACAACGCGACGACGAAGACGGAGCTCGAGGACCTCTACGCGCCGTTCAAGGCGAAGCGAAAGACCCGCGCCGAGACGGCTCGGCAGCGTGGGCTCGCCCGGTTGGCCGAGACGATGTGGCGGCAGCCCCGCGAGGGGGCCCCTGCGACCGACGCCCGTGCGTTCGTGGGCGAAGGCGTTCCCGACGTCGAAGCGGCCCTGGCCGGTGCGCGCGACATCTGCGCCGAGCGGATCGCCGACGACGTCGCGGTCCGGCGGCACGTCCGTGAGACGTACCGAAAGCACGCGCGCTTCACGGTGAAGAAAGTCCCGGCGAAACGAAAGGAGCGGACGAAGTTCGACGACCACGACGGCCGCGACGAGGCCTACCGCCGCATCGCCTCGCACCGCTACCTCGCCCTGTGTCGGGGCGAAGCCGAGGGCGTACTCCGCGTACGCCTGGCCCTCGACGACGACGGGGGCGTGCAACGCTGGGTGGCCGGACGGGCGGGCCTACGCCCCCGTTCCCCGTGGGCGGAACACCTGCGGCTCGCCGCGACGGATGCGCTCAAACGGCTCGTTTACCCTCGGACCGAGACCGAGCTGCGCGGAGACCTCAAGGCTCGGGCCGACCGCGACGCGGTCGACGTATTCGCGCAGAATCTCCGCGAGCTCCTGCTCGCCCCGCCGTTTGGGGGCCGGCCGGTGGTCGCCATCGACCCCGGGCAGCGCACCGGATGCAAAGCGGTGGCGCTCGACGGGACGGGCCGTCTCGTCGCCCACGAGACGTTGTTCTTGGTGCACGGCGCGCAGAAGCTCGCCGCCGCCCAATCGGCCCTGCGCCGGCTCGTGGGCCGGGTGAAGGCCGAGGCCGTCGCCGTGGGGAATGGGACCCACGGTCGGGAAACGGTCGACTTCGTCCGCGACACCCTCGACGCCGACGACGTCGTGGTGGCCTCGGTCAGTGAGTCCGGGGCCAGCATTTATTCCGCGAGCGATCAGGCGCGCCGCGAGCTCGGGGGCGTCGACGTGGTGGTACGCGGCGCGGTGAGCATCGGTCGGCGCATGCAGGATCCCCTCGCGGAGCTCGTGAAACTCGACCCCGCCACCATCGGCGTCGGCCAGTACCAACACGATGTCGCGCCCGCGCTTCTCGCCGGCAAGCTCGACGCGGTGGTGGAGGATTGCGTCAATGGGGTGGGCGTCGCCCTCAACACCGCCAGCGCGCCGCTCCTCGCGCGGGTGGCTGGGGTCGGCCCCAAACAGGCGGCGGCCATCGTCGCCCACCGCGAGCGCAATGGCCGCTTTCTGCGTCGCGACCAACTGCGCGCCGTCAAGGGCGTCGGCGACAAGACCTTCGAGCAGGCGGCCGGTTTTCTCCGCATCGTCGACGGGGACGACCCCCTCGACGCGAGCGCCGTGCATCCCGAGCAATACCCGCTGGTCGCCCGAATGGCCGCCGACGTCGGGGTGGCGGTCGAGGCGTTGGTCGGGGCCCCCGCGGCCGTCGCTCGCATCGACCGCGACCGGTACGGCGACGAGGTCGGCGCGTTCACCCTCGACGACATCCTGACCGAGCTGATGAAGCCAGGACGCGACCCACGACCGCCGTTTGAACCCCCGGCCTTCCGGGACGACGTCCGCACCCTGGACGACCTGACCGAGGGGATGACGCTCGAGGGCGTGGTCACCAACGTCACCGACTTCGGCGCTTTCGTCGACATCGGGGTGAAGCAGGATGGGCTCATCCACATCTCCCAGCTCGCCGACCACTTCGTGCGCCATCCGAGCGACGTCGTGCGGGTGGGGGCGCGGCTCCGCGTCCGCGTGCTCAGTGTCGACCCCGCGCGCAAACGCATTGCCTTGAGCGCCAAATCAATACGATGATGACCAATCGAAGAACCACCGCTCCGACTCCAGCAGATAGGCGGTGTACTTCTCGAGGGACATGCGGTCGTCGTTCTCCATGAGCGGCGGACAGAAGCGCAGGTGCTCCTCCGCGAGATCGCGAGCCTCGTCCCAGCGCTGCGGACGGCGCGCGACCCAAACCTCGAGCGACGAGGTGCCGGCGCGATAAACGCGCGGGCCATACCGCGCGCTGTAGTACCGGAGAAAGGCGGTCCGCGCCGGGGCGGGGGGCCCGTCCGACGGCGATGGGAGGTACGCGGGCACCTTCCACGCCACATCCACCTGAACGAGGGCGAGCCCGGTCGTGGTGCCGCCGCTGCCCCCCGCGTCCCGCGGCCGAAACCACTGCGGGACCCCATCGTCGGGATCGTCGCGGTCGAAGACCTCCTCGGCGAGTTCGGGGTCGCCGTCTTCGTAGATCAGATCTTGGATCGCCAGGTCGGCCGCCGCGGCCAGCACCTCACGCGGCGACGCCTCGACGTCGGGCGACACCAAGACGTCGTCCATCAGCAGCACCGGCCACGTTCGGGTCGTTGGCGCCCGCTCGCTGAAGGCCCGCCACGTCAGCCCGGCCAGCGATGACGGCACGCGGGAACATCCCACGCCGTAGCGACCGCCGAGATAGAGCGGGGCCAGCGAGGGGAGCGGAACGCCGGCCACACACAGCGGCTCCGGCGAGGTCGGCACGATAGGAAAGCCGTCGGACTGCCGGCAGAACCGAGCGAGCAGCGTCTTGGTTCCGTGGTCGGCAAAGTCCACCTCGAGCTTCGGATCCTGGCCGCGGAAGGAAGGGCGAATGACCCGACCCCGACCAAACTTCGGATGCGTGACCTCCACGGGGAAGCCTTGGCGGGGCGGCAGCGCGCCCGCCACCCTCACCGCTTGGTGCTGAACTGGTCGGCCTTGTCCGAGAACAAGATGTTGAACGTGGTGAGGCTGCCGTAACAGCCGGTGATGTAGGCCTGAAGCTGCACCTTTTCCTCGTCGCTGAGACTGTCGTTGCCGTTGATCTTCGCCTCCAGCACGCGGAGCTTGTCCCGCACCATCACGATCTTGTGAAAGAAGGTCTCGATCGGCACCCGCTTCTCCTGCGTGTCGGTGGCGCCTGGTTGAAGGACCAGCTCGCCGCCTTCCCAGCGGCGACCGATGGCGGGTGAGGACACCCCGAGTTCGTCGGAGATCACCTCGCGAAGTACGCGTCGAAATTCGTCGATGTCCATGTCGATGTCGATCTCCGGGGGCAGCGCGCGGCGGGATGGCGCGGCAAGCGAGGCACGAGGGGAGGATGGGTCGAGCCGCCGACGCACGACCGAAGCGGACGCGACGGCGGCGTGTCGACGCCGACGCGGCTCCCCGGCCACCCGAGGGCGGACGGGGGCCGCCGCCGCACCCTTAGGGCGGTAGCGCGAGCAGGTCATCTGGGGCCGCAAGGGCGGGGCGTACACCTCGAGGGCGCACTCACCGATGCGCCCGAGCGACGCATCGTCCCGGGGGCGAACGAACGCCGCACAGCTTCCGCATCGGTTGGGAAAGGCCTCTCCGGGCGCGGGCTCCACGCGGGAAAAATACTCCAATTACCGCTCCCCGCCAGGCCCTCGAACGGGGAAAAACGCCGCTCGCAACACGAGCTCGCACGAGACGACCCGATGTCCTGCGAGAACCGGCGCGCCCGCGGAATCCGCGTACGTTGGTGGTGTGACGCGCCAAGGGATGCAGGGATGGGCGACCACCATCGCAGGACTGGCCTCGCTGCTGGCGCATGCGGCCCCCATCGGCATGGTTTGGCTCGAATCGGGGGGAACAAGCTCCGTCGAGGGCGCGGTGACACCGACCGCGCTAGAGGAACGCCGATCCCCCGCGGGCGACGGAGCGCAGGAGTCGGTGCGGGCAAACCCCAGCGACGACCCGCCCGCGGAACCGGTGGATGTGAGCGCCGAGCGGCGCGCCCTCATCGCGACGGCGAGAAAGGAGCGCGCCCGGGGAACGCTGGCCTTGGGCGCCTTTCTCGTCGATGCGAGCGTGCTCGACGCACAAGAGCGCGGGGTCCCGTTGGACGGCGAAGAGGCGCATGGGCGATACCAGAACCGGCAGAACGAGTTCCGCGCCGCCATGGCGAAGGGCCAGCATTGGTTTTCCGCCGTCCGCGCCGCCTACGGGGACTTGCACTACCGCGGGGTCGGCGGGGGCAACGTGGCGGCGATGCTGCTCGATGGCGGGGGCTCGTGCGAGCCCACCGCCCACCTCCTCGCCGCCGCGCTCTACGACTTTGGATGGAGGCGCGACGTCCGCCTTCGCCACTACGGAGGGGGCCGCCGCGCGCACCTCGCCGCGGTGATCGACACCTCCGGCGGCGCCTACGATCTCGCCTCCGGTGCCCCGGCGGTGGCGGGGGGCGCGTCGTTCGCCGCCGCCGACCTCATCGAGGTGTACGCGCGTGCCCACGGCATCGACGATCGTCTCCGGTCAGAGGCGCGACCCGGTGGCCAGCGCACGGCAGGCTCCCGCGCGGCTAAGCCACGTTCGGCCTTCGCCGGAGCGTTCAGTTGGGCATCGGGGTATCCGCCCAACGACGACGACTTCGGCGGAGTGGTGCCGCTCTTCGAACCCGAAGGTGTGTCGTCCCCCGGATTGGGCGACGCCCCCGTCCCGTCGGGCCCTGCGTTCCCTCGCGGTGGCCTCTGCCTCGGGATGCACGAACATCGGCTGACCCCGGTGACGATGGTCGGGGCAACCGGCGCGCATTTCGTCGTCGACACGTATCGCATCCCGCCGAAGCACGAACTCGGCGACATCGCGTACAACGCGGCCGAGATCGAGGCCCAACTCGAGGACCTCGACGACGTCGCGGACCAGTTCTTCGCGCTCGCTTGTTTGACGCAAAACTACGACAGCCTCGCCCTGGGACTGGGCGCGTGGTCGATGATGGATCTTTCCCAGCGCGCCGCGGAAAAGGCGAAGGCGGCGGCAGAGCAACTCGAGGCGCTCGTCGCGACGCACGACGACCAACGGGCCGTAGCCGTCGCCGTCCTGGCCAAGAAAGAGCGCGTGTTCGCCATCAGCGGCGCCCTGTGGCGCTTGACGGAGCCCGCCGCTCTGGTGCGTGCCCTCTACGATGTTCACGACGCCACATCGCCCACGACGCTCCTGTCGTTTCTGTGGCTCGAGATCCTGCAGAAGCCCACGCTCCAGCGGCGGGTGGCCGAGGACCTCGATGCCTTTCCGCGTGCGTTTCAGTTCGAGGGGCTGCTCCTCCTCGCCGCCATGGCCGAGGGCGTGGCGCTTGATACCGATGCCCTCGAGCCCTGGCCGGGATCCGCGGCCGCGCGTCGCATCGCCGCCGACGGGGGGCTCCAGGGGCAATTACGACAGGTGTTCGAGAGCACCGACGCGGCCGGAGCAGAAGCCGCGTACGCCGCGTGGTGGCGTCGTGTCGCGCCGGAATGGGAAAAGGACGCTCTGGCCTACCTTCGACGCGTCCTTCCCGTCCTGCGCGCGTCCGGCGGAGGCAACCCACCTCAGGGATGGGCGGAGGGGTCGAGGTAGGCGGTCGCTTCGATTTCGACCAACGCCTTGGGCTCGACCAAGTCGCTGACCGCGACCAGCGCCATCGCGGGGAAGTGTTTGCCGAGCACCGCGCGGTAGGCGACGCCGACGTCGCGATGGTGCTGCCGGTAGGCACCGATGTCGGTGACGTAGATGGTCAACCGCGCCAGGTCGGTCACCTCGCCGCCCGCCGCTTCGACCACCGCCACCACGTGCTGCAGCGCCCGTCGAAACTGGTCGACAAAGTCGATGGCGACCCAGCTCCCGTCCGGCTCCCAGGCGATCTGGCCCGCGACGTGAAGCGTTTGTCCGCGCCCGACGACCCCGTTCGCGTAGCCGCGCGGCCTCGGCCAGCCCTCAGGATTGACGACCTTCGTCGTGGTGACTCGTGCCATGGTTTAGCCCTACACGGTCGACACGGCCGCCGGAAACGTTCCCGATGGCGCTCGATAGCACCGACGAGGCCGTCGACGGAAGATTGCAGAGACCTGGCTTGAGCCCGCCAACCGCATTCATGCTCGGCGCATGTTCATCCGGCATCGCCCCCTGGTTGTGGCGTTGGTGGTCGCGTCGACGTGGTTTGGCTGCGGCGAGGACGAGGAGGAAGAAGAAACGGTCGTCCGCGATTGTCTGCCGCCACTTTTCGCCTGCGACGACGACGCGGAGTCGAGTCGCTCCAGCGGTGGTTCGGGGCGCGTGGGCGCGGGCGGCGGTACCGCGAGCTCCGGCGGGGGGGCTGCGGGTGGTGCTTCGTCGTCCGGGGGCGGCGACGTCGGGGGCGGGGGCGGGGGGTTTCCGTGCGGGGAGGATTGCAGCCTGGTCGAGGCGCCGGAGTGCTTCATCGCGATATGCAATCTCGGAGCGCTCCCCGGACCGATAAACAGCTGTGTGCTGGTGCCGGAGGACCGGCCCGGTTGCCCCGACGCGTGAGCGTGCTCGTTCTGAACCCGTGGTTCCGGCGCGAGATAGGTTCCCCTAGGTGCGTGACACCGGCGCTAGGCGAGGACACGTCGAGGCTTCGCGAACACGCTCGAGACGCCGCCCGGGTCGGATGTGCGCTATGGTGCGCTCATGAAAGCTGGGTCTTGGGTGCCATGGGGCACGTTGGGCGTGGCGCTGGCGTGGGCGGGGTGCAGCGCGACGGAAGTCGATTTCGAGGACGACGAGGGAGGTCCTTCGGAGGTCACCTCCTCGACCTCCGGCGCGGGCGGCGCGGGGCAGGGAGGCTCCGCGACCGGAGGCGACGGCGGCCGTGACGACGGTCCGTGTGGCGAAGACTGCAGCGCGATCGCGACGCCCGACTGCTTCGTGTCGGTGTGCAACACCGGAAACAATCCCGGGCCCATCGGCAGCTGTGTGGTCGTCCCCGATACCGACGGCACCGCGTGCGATGACGGCCAATTCTGCACGGTCGACGACACGTGCCAAGCGGGGGTCTGCACCGGAGGCCCGCCCAACGATTGCGGCATGACCGCGCCCGAGTGCAACGAAATCACGTGTGACGAGACAACCCAGTCCTGTGGTACCGCCCCCGCCGCGAACGGTGAGGCGTGCACGCCGGCCGACCTCTGCGAAATCGGAGGTACGTGCACGAACGGCGTCTGCGGCGGCGTCCCGCAAGACTGCTTCTTCGCCCCCGTCCCGAACGAGTGCTTCAACGCCGTCTGCAACCCGCAGAACGGCATGTGCGAACCCGTAGCCGGCAACGACGGCGACGCCTGCATCGACCAGAACGACCTCTGTAGCGACGGCAACACGTGCAGCGCGGGCGTGTGCGGCGGGGGGAGCCCCAAGGACTGCTCGTTCCTCACCAACGGATGCGACCTCGGCACCTGCGACCCGGCCTCCGGCGTCTGCGGGGCGGTGGCGGTCATGGACGGCCAGATGTGCGACGACCTCGACGCGTGTACCATCGGCGAACTCTGCACCATGGGGACGTGCGGCGGGGGAACGCTCGTCACCGCGTGCTCGGGAGCCAATACCGACGGGTGTTGCCCCTCATCGTGCCAAGGCGACAACACGGGCGCGGCAGACTACGACCTCGACTGCGCGTGCAGCGTGGAGGACATCCTCATCGAAGAGGCGAGCACCGGGGCCCCCGACTTCGTCAGCGTGCGCAACACCTGCAACATCCCGATCGACATCGACCCCATCACGATCTGCATCGACGAGGGGAGCCAGGTCGATTGTGAGGACCTCCCGTCGTTCGTGCTGCAGCCCAACGACGTGCTGTACCTGGTGGAGTTGAACGGAGCGCTGCCCCCGGCGCCGGCCCTGGCGATCAACCTCACCAACTCCCAGGGCTACATCTTCACCAACCGGGGCGCGGTATGGCTCTGCGACGGCACCTGCTCCCAGGCGAGCGCGCCCAACGCCTTCGATGCGGTGATTTGGGAGGGCACCTCCGGTTCGGCGAGCCTCCCCCCGGGAATCAACTTCAACCCGGGACCCGTGATGGGTCGAGACAGCACCAACGAGGCCGTGCTCCGGCAAAACACCGCCGGCAGCTTCCCCAACTTCCTCCAGAGCGATTACGTCGCGGCCCCCCCGAGCCTCTAATTCGGCGCAGCCTCATGCGCTGGCCGCTTCGGCCAACGGCGGGGCACCGGGGCCGCCTTTCCGTCGCGGGCGGGGGGGGGGCCCGGCGGAGGGGAGGTGTTCCTGCTCGAAACCAGTATCACTCGAGCGTATAAATCGATACGGTGTGGCGGTGAAGACGTTGGTCAACCGCCATGTGGGATGGGTCCTCGTCGCCCTCGCATGGGCTGGGTGCAGTGCCGCGACGAGCGGCGACGGAGACGACGACGACGATGCCTCTTCAACCGCGGGCTCGGCCGTCGGCGGCGCGGGGCCCGGCGGGGCGGCGGCGCGCGGTGGCGCCGGGGAGGACCTGTGCGAGCAGGACTGCAGTGCCATCGCCGCTCCCGACTGCTTTGTTTCGGTCTGCAATGACGGGACCCACCCCGGCGACGTCGGCCGCTGTGTGGTGATCGCGGACGAAGACGGAACCGCCTGCGACGACGGCCTCTTCTGTACCCTCGACGATAGCTGTCAGGCGGGGATCTGCACCGGTGCCCGTCCCAACGATTGCGGGGCGACGGCATCGGAATGCGAGGTCATCACGTGCGACGAGGCGTCCCAGTCGTGCGGGACCGAGACACTTCCCGACGGCGCCGCCTGTACGCCGACCAATCTCTGCCAGACCGGAGGAGCCTGTGTCGGCGGCGCATGTTCCGGAGGGGTCCCGACCGACTGCTTCTTCGCCCCGGTCCCCAACGAGTGCTTCAACGCCGTCTGCAACCCACAAAACGGGATGTGCGAACCCGTCGCCGGCAACGATGGTGCCTCGTGTGTCGACCAAAACGACCTCTGTAGCGACGGCAACACCTGCAGCAACGGCACCTGCGGTGGAGGGGGGCCGAAGGACTGTTCGGCGCTCACGGGCGGCTGCGGCCTGGGCGCCTGCGACCCCGCGAGCGGGGTGTGCGGGACGGTTCCCGTCATGGACGGCCTCACGTGCGACGACCTGGATGCATGCACTTCGGGCGAGGTTTGCACGATGGGGACCTGCGGCGGGGGCGCGGTCTTGACGGCATGCTCCGGCAACACGCCCGATGCCTGCTGCCCGCCATCGTGTCAGGGCAACACCGCGGGAGTGGCCGACTACGACGTCGACTGCGGTTGCAGCCTCGAGGACGTCCTCCTCGAGGAGGCGAGCACCGGAGCACCCGACTTCGTCAGCATTCGCAACACGTGCAGCGTCGCGATCGACATCAACCCCATCACGCTGTGCATCGATCCGGGGAACAATGCGACCGACTGCGAAGACCTTCCGGCGTTCGTCCTGCAACCGGGGGAGGTGTTGTACCTGATCGAACCGAACGGGAGCCTCCCCGCTCCGCCGGCCCTCTCGATCAGCCTCATCAACTCTCAGTCCTACACCTGGAGCAACTCAGGCGCCGTGTGGCTATGCAACGGGCCGTGTACCCAAGGAAACGCCCCCAACGCCTACGATGCCGTTCTGTGGGACGGTTCGGGCTCGTCGAACCTGCCTCCGGGGATGACCTTCACCCCCGGACGGGTCACCGGACGCGACAGCATCAACGAGGCGGTGATTCGGCAAAACACGGCGGGCAGCTACCCCAACTTTCTCCGCAGCGATTGGACCGTCGGCCCCCCGAGCCACGGGACCTGAGACCCCGCCGCGAACATCGAGCGAGCGTCCCGTCCCGGGCGCTCGATGTCGCCTTCGGCCGGCCTCGACGGCCGCTCCTGTGGGGATCTTGCGCAGCTGCGCAAACTTTGGGCACCCGTCCGGTCCTGTCCGCCAGCAAGGGCGCCTTACGGTGGGAGGGGATTACGGCGTCGCACGGTGGACGAGCTGGCACGGCATGTGCTGCACTTTGCTGTGTGACGTACACGAAGTGGTTGGGGGTCGCGATCGGTTGGCTGTTGGTGGGAGCGTTCGCGGCGTGCGGCGACGGCGCCGATGTCGTCACCCCTCCAGAGACGGCGGCGGGGGCGACGAGCGGGAACGGTGGGGGTGGCGACCCCGATGCTGGCGGAGGCGTGCCCGCGGGGGCCGGAGGCTCGGGGGCCGGCGGCGGCGGACTCACGATCAGCGTCGGGACCGGCGGAGGCGACACCAGCACCGGTTGCGACAAGGTCGATTTCCTCTTCGTGATCGACAACTCGGTGTCGATGGGCGGGGAACAGGCCGCCCTCATCGCGAGCTTTCCGTCCTTCATCCAGACGATTGAGAGCACGCTGACCGCGACGAGTGACTACCACATCATGGTGGTCGACACGGACGACGTGACCCGCTGCACCCCGAGCAACTGCATGACGGGCAACCAGAGCGCCGACACCTTGTGCGACGAGGCCAACGGCTACGCCTGCAACCAGAGCAACTTCACCGCCTGCGATACCGAGCTCGGAGCCGGGGTGATCCATCCCGCGGGCGACGGAGCGAGCAACCAGCTGTGCCCCGTCTCGAGCGGCAACCGGTACCTGGTGGAAAACGAGCCGAATCTCGCCGGCACGTTTTCGTGTATGGCGCAGGTGGGTCTCGCCGGCCATCCATCGGAGCGGCCCATGGATGCGATGGTCGCCGCCGTGGCCCCGGCCATCAACGGCCCTGGAGGTTGCAACGAGGGCTTTCTGCGTGAAGACGCCATTCTCGTCGTGACCTTCATCAGCGACGACCCCAACGTCGAGGACGCGGGCACCCCGCAGGATTGGTACGACGCGGTGGTCGCGGCCAAAGGGGGCAACGCGGACGCCGTGGCGATGCTGGGCCTCACCCCGAACTTCGACGGCTGCCGCCCCAACAACAAGCCCAACGCGGGCGCGCACTGGAGTCAATTCATCAGCCTCTGGGGCGCCCGAGGCCTCGAAGCTTCCGTCTGCGAATCGGACTACGGCCCCTTCTTCACGCAATCGGTCTCGATCATCGACGAGACCTGCGACGAATTCGTCCCCCCCTCCTGACTGACTCGAGCCAATTCGCTCGAGAACGCCGTGAAGCGGCGCCGTGCGTGGCCACGGGCTGGGTTTGACCCTCTGGCCGGCACGTAGGACGCTTCGCTAAGGGAAACGTCCGATGTCGTTCATGGTCATGGAGCCTTCGAATCAAACGTTTCGCGAGCTGTTGGGCAACGGAGTTCGCTACGAGGTTCCCCGATTTCAGCGGGACTACGCCTGGGCCCAAGAGCAGTGGGAAGACCTATGGGGTGACCTCGAGGTCGCGAGTCCGCAGGCGCCCCACTACATGGGGTACATCGTCCTCCAGAAAACGGGCCCGCTCGAGTTTCAGGTTATCGACGGCCAGCAGCGGCTGGTAACGCTGTCGCTGGTCATGATTGGCGCGATTCGACAGCTCAAGGCGCTCGCGGACGAGGGCTATGATCCACAAGACAATGCCCGACGGGCGGAGCTTCTGCGCAGTCAGTTCGTGGGTACGCAGAACCCAGTTTCTCTCCGGGTCGACGCAAAGTTGTCGCTGAACCGGAATAATAGAGAAACCTTCAAGTCGATCTGCTCGAAGCTCGAGGTGCGGAAGGTCAGGGGGCGGAGTGCGACGAACCGGCTCATCGATGGCGCGGCAGGGTTCTTCATGGCGAAGCCGATGGGCGCGACCGGGCAAGAGATCGCAACCTTCGCCGAGCGGGTCGCCTCGGGCATGGTCTTCACTCGGATCGTCGTTCACGACGAACTCAATGCCTACAAGGTGTTCGAAACGCTCAACGCGCGGGGGGTCCAACTCTCGACGCCCGACCTCCTGAAAAACTTCCTGTTCTCCACGGTGACACGCGAGGGGGATGTGCCAGGCGAGGAACTCGACGACATCGACGCACGATGGTCCCATATCGTCGACCAAATCCGGGAGGCGTCGTTCACCGACTTCCTGCGGTACCACCACAACGCTCGGGCACCACTCGCCACCAAGAGAGCGCTGTTCGCGACCATCCGCCGGGGGTCGCCAACGCCGAAAGCAGCCTTCGCGTACCTCGATTCGCTCGAGGAAGATGCGCCGGTCTACTCGGCGCTCCTCGAGCCGGAAGACGCGTTTTGGGACGATGTCGGCGACGCGGCGCAGTCTCGACAACTTCGAGATGCCCTGCGCGGCCTGCGGCTCTTCAACATCCGCCAGCCCATCCCCCTTCTGATGGCGGCGTACCGCAAGTTCGACCGTGGCGAGTTTGCCAAGCTGGCGCGTTATCTCTACGTCCTGAGCATCCGCTACAACGTGGTGTGTCGCCGCTCTCCGTCCGAACAAGAGAAGGCGTACAACAGCCTCTCCATCGGCGTCTCCTCGGGCCAACACAAGCGCGCGAGCCACATCAAAAACAGTCCTCAGTTCAGAAAGATCTACCCGAAGGACGAGGCTTTCGTGGGCGCGTTCGCGCGGCTGCGGATGCCCAGCCGACGTTCGTCGAAGAAGATTCGGTTCCTCCTCGGTGCCATCGAATCGCAGCTCGGGGTGACGACGGAACACTCCCGCACGGTCCTCGAGCACGTGTGCCCGTTCCACCCCGATGGATCGTGGTCCGCCGCGTTTGGCGACGGTGCCGATGAGGTCCAAGACCGGCTCGGAAATATGGTGCTCTTGGAGAAGGACGACCTCGGCCGCGCTTCGCGGGAGGAAAAGTGGGCCGCCTACGGGACGTCCGGAAGACCCCTCGCCCAGAAAGTCGCGTCGTTCGACGAATGGACGCTCACCGCGGTCGGTGAATACCAGAACTGGCTCGCGGAACAGGCTCGGTCGACGTGGCACCTCGACCTCGGGTAGCGACCAGCCGGCCACGACGCGCAGATGGACCTCCTCACCCGGGATATGCGAAGCTCGTGGTGTGAAGTACGGAATGTTCTCGGGTCTTGCTCTTGGTTGCCTTTCGCTGGGGTTGCTCGTCGCTTGTGGCGACGACGACGCAGATGACACGACGTCGACGACTTCGACGACGACATCGTCGAGCACGACGAGCAGCATGGGCGGCAGCAGCGGCGACGGCGGGGCCGGCGTTGGCGCGGGGTCGCCGGCGGGAACCGGGGGCGGCGCGGCGCAGGGCGGTAGCGACGGCAGCGGCGGCAACGACGGCCCCACCATCTGGAACGGGGCGACGACCACGTTCACCAAGGCGCCCGGAAGCGACGCCACGATGCCCGCCAACCAAGACCAGCTCACGCCGGGCGTCATCATCACGCGGTCGACCGTCGGGGGCCCGATTTACAACGCGGCCGTCGACCAGGAGCCGACCGAGATGGAGGTCAAGAACGGAACCTGGTCCGCCATCGACGGGCCCTCAGGCACCGAGTGGGCCCAAGGATCGCTGTCCGACGCGCTGAACCTCACCTACACCTCCCTGCGCCAGGCCACGGGTGGCGGACAGGGCGCGTACAAGGATCTCGTAGGTGAAGGGGAGTTCGTGCTCCACCTCATCGACGAGGACATCTACCTGAGCGTGACGTTCACCTCGTGGTCGCAGGGCGGGGCACCGAGCAACCGCGGCGGCTTCGCCTACACCCGCTCGACCCCCCCGTGACGGCCGGCTGGCTTTTCTGACCCCGGCTGGGCTTTTCTTACCCGCCTCGTTCGCGGCCGCGTTCAGGGGCGGGTGCCGACGGCGATGTACTGCTCGGGCAGCGAGGTTTCGTCGACCTCGACGGTGAGTCCCGCCGCCTCGAGCTCGGCGCGCACGGTGGCGGCCTCGAGCTTGTGCTCCGCCGGCGGGCCGAGCTGGCTGGTGGGCTTGAAGTCGACGACGTGGACCTGCCCCCCGGCGAGCAGGTTGTCGCGTAACGTCTTCGCGTACGCGGCGCGCGATGGGATGTGGTGCCACGTGTCGACGATGAGGATGCGGTGAAAGCGCCCGGCGGAGAGCATCGGATCGCCGGGTAGCGCGAGTTGAACGCGGACGTTGTCGTGACCGTCGCGGGCGGCACGGTCGAGCATGTGACGCACGAGGGTCGGTTCGATGTCGACCGCCACGACCTGGCCCCGGGGGCCGACGGCGCGGCTCAAGTGCGGCATGAAGTAGCCCGTCCCGGCGCCCACGTCGGCGACCTTCATGCCGGGCCGGAGGCCGAGCTTGCGGACCACGACCGCCGGTTTTTGCCACGCGTCGCGTTGTGGACCCTCGAACTTCGCCACCCACTTCTCGGGGTCCCCCCCGAAGCGGTGCACGAGGGGCCCGTGAGCGCCCTCGTGACCGTGGTCGGAGCCTCGCGTCTCCGCCGCCGCGGCCGAGGTCTCCCCTTCCCCCGGCGGCGGGGCGATGGAACCGGCGCGCGTGTCTCCTCGGCGCCCGAGCGCGCTCGGGGTCGCAACCTCGCCGCCGACCGCGACGGCCGCCGAGGCCACGACCGTACCTTTCGGCGGCGGCGACCCGGCGGTGGGGGCGGCGCATCCCGCGATGCCAACCGTCATCAGCATCCATCCGCGGCAGCTACGGCGCATCATCATGCTTGTCTCCTTGCCCATCGCCGACCGCGATGTCGACGACGACCTTGCCCCGGGCCCGCTTGGTCTCCAAGTAAGCGTGCGGCGCGGCCGGCGGTCCCATGGGAACGACCCGGTCGACCGGGCTCGTGAGGTGACCTCGTTCGAACCAGCGGGAGAGCACTTCGAGGTCCGCCCTTCGGCTCTCGACGATCACGAGACGACGTCGGCGCTGAAGCCCGCCTCGGGCCAGCGTTTCCCACGCCACGGACGTCGCCCGGGGGACGGTGGTGCAGTACGTCCCATGCCGCGGGCGGAGCGCGGCCCGGGCGCGCGCGAAGGGTCGATTGCCGAACACGTCGAAGAAGGCGTCGTAGGGCCCCGTCTCGCACGGATCCACCCGGTGGTAATCGATGACCTCGTGGGCGCCGAGCGAACGCATGCGGTCGGCGTTGCGGGGGCTGCAGGTGGCGACCACGCGGGCGCCGAGCAACCGCGCCACCTGCACGGCAAAGCTCCCCACGCCTCCCGATGCACCGTGAATGAGGACGCGGTCCCCGGGCCGCACGCGCAGCTGATCCCGAAGCCCCTGAAGGGCGGTCAGCGCCGCGAGAGGGGCGGCAGCGGCTTCCACGGCGGACAGAGACGACGGCCGCGGCGCGAGCTGGTCGAACGGAACGCAGACGAGCTCCGCACAGGTGCCGCCCCGCCAGTCCTGGACCATGCCGTACACGTCGTCGCCCGGGGCGCACCCGGCATCCGGCGGGCACGACAGCACGCGACCCGCGAAGTCGTAGCCGGGGATCCGAGGAAAGTGCGCCCCGCTCAGGGCGGTGAACTTTCCTTTCCGTACGAGCACGTCCTTCGGGTTGAGGCCCGCCGCTTCCACCGCGACCAAGACCTCGCCTGGCGCCGGTGAGGGAGGAGGCACGTGTTCCAAGGCCAACACCTCGGGCCCCCCGAACCGGCGATACACCACCGCTCGCATCGAAAAGACATGGGGCTCAAGAGCGGACGCCGTCGACGACATCAGGACGCGGCCTCGCCTCAGTCGAAAAGGGCCTCGATGATGGCGAAGAGCGCCCAGCTTCCGGCTTCGACCGCCACTTCCGCGGCGACTTCCCCGGCCCCGGTGTCGAGAAACGACGCGCCCGCCGCCTCGTGCGTCGCAACCCCCACGGCGGCGCCCCCTGCGACCGCGCCCACCGCGGGCGCCGCGGCGGGCCTCGACCGCCAGTCTCCGACGTCCCGTTGGGTCGCGCGGGCGACCTTCTCGAGCTCCCCGTGGTCGTACCAGGTGCCGTGCGCCCGGCAGACGTCGATGTCGAGCCAGGCCGTCGCCACACGTTGGGGCTCCATGGTGTGGGTGCACACCGGGCATTGCAGCAGCATCGCCTGCGGTCGTGATGGTTGCGCCGCCGCGTCGGCCGCCCGGCGCGAGAGCGCGAGCGAGCCTTCACACACCGTACGCACGACGTGGTCGGCCGTCGCCAGATCGAGCCACACCCCACCGCAGCGAGGGCAGCCCCACATGTCCCCTCCGGCAGGCGTCGCCCCGACGTACATGGCGTCCGCGCACCGGGGGCATCTCAGGGCCATAGACCAGAGGTACCATTACCTCGGGGGTCGACGCGACCCGGGCGTCTCTCTATGGCATCGACCGTGTCGTGGTCGCACCAGCCCGCCTGGCGTCGCTGGGTGTACGCCGCCAAGCCGGCGAGTTGGCCAAAACTGCTCGTGCCCGCGCTGCTCGGCCAGGCGCTCGGTATCGCCGCCACCGGTCGCCTCGACGGGGTCGCCCTCGCGGTGGGCGCCGGCTTCACGGTGTTCGACCTTCTCTACATCGTGTTCCTGAACGATTGGGGCGACCGGCAGGTCGACGCGATCAAGCGTCGTCGCTTCCCGGATGGCTGCGCCCCCAAGACCATCCCCGACGGGATCTTGTCCGCGCCCGCCATGTTGGGCGCCGGGATGGGCTGCGGCATCGTGGCGCTCCTGCTCGCCGTCCTCGGCGAGGCCATCATCCCCCGCCCGGGGCTCTTCGTCGCGGCGCTCGGGTGCCTTCTCTTGTTCGTGGCCTACACGTTGCCGCCGCTCCGTCTCAATTACCGCGGCGGGGGAGAACTGGTCGAGATGACCGGCGTCGGGGTCGCCCTGCCCGCCCTCCATGCGTACCTCCAAGCGGGGACACCGGGCCTCGGCGCGCTCGCCGCCGTGCTCCCCGGGTTCGCCCTCTTGTCGCTGGCGAGCGCCGTGGCTTCTGGTCTCAGCGACGAGGAGAGCGATCGCGAAGGGGGCAAACGTACCGTCACGACCACCCTCGGCAACCGAAGCGCCCGGGGCGCGGGCGAGGTGGCCGCGATGCTCGGCGTGACCGCGTGGATGGTAGCCGGGCTCGCCGGGATACGCTGGCCGCTGGCGGCGGGGGCGCTCGTCGCGGCGTACCATCTGCGCGACGTGCAAAGGCTCAGCGACGCGGCGGTGACCAACGCGTTCAGGGCCCAGGCGCGCTACAAGCATCACCTCCACCTGGCGATTTGGCGAGGGGGGCTCGTGGTGGCGGCCGCCTCGGTCCTCGAACGCCTCGCTGCCTACGGCGCTTCATGACCGCGTGACGTCTCGATGAGCGAAGCCATCCTCCAGCGCTTGGAAGCCGCGGACGACGCCCTCGACGCGCGCGGGCTCGTGCGCGACACCCTCGCCCCCGACGGCCGCCGCGCTGCGACGCCGCTCCGCGCGCTCGTCGTACGCGCGCGCCTCGCCACGGCGTGGTCGGGCGCGGCCCTCCAGGCCTTTGGCGAGGGGCTCATCGCGCTCGCGGACGCCATCGCCGAGCACTTTCCCGAGAACATTTATTGGGACCTGGATTTTGCCGCGGGAAACCTATGTCGCCGGGCGGTCGCCACCCCCGATCCGGCCGTATTTCTCGCCGCCCAGACCGCAACCCTGGTCGGCCTGCAGAGGACGTACGGTCGACACTCGACGATCCGCTTTCGCTACGTTCACGACTTCATCTACGGATTCGATTGGGCCAAGTGGGTCGCCAAAGACCCGGCCACGCGACGGTCGGTCGCCCCGTTCGACCCCGAGTACCTGGCCTTCAGCGCCCAACGCGGACGAGAGCTGCTGCAGCTCATCGCCGACGACGACCGCAAGTATCACCAGCTCGAGGGCGCGCACCACCGCAACCCCTTTGGCTTTCACCGCGATCCCGGGTCGGAGCGCAGGTTACTCCGACAACTCGCCCGGACCGACGGCCTCCCGGTGGAGGCATGGCATTGGGATGGGGGGGCCACTTGGTCGCGCCCGTTCGCCGAGCAGCGTCGTGCGACCGCGACCGCACTCGGCATCAGCCGCTGAGCTTGCGGCTGAGCCGTGCCCGCGCTCTCGAGCCGAGCCCCTGTTCACGAGGGCTCAGTCGATGAAGAGGGCGACCGCCCAGGTGACCCAAGTGAGTGCGATCGCACCGCCGAGCGTCGTCACGAAGCCAAGCATCGCGCCGCGATGGTCCGGCGCCGCGCGACGTACGAAGAACAGGCTCGTGGCCACGGCCGTCGCGGGCACGGCGACGAGGCACATCCGCGCCCCGGGGGGGAGCGGCGGACCCACGAACCCACTGAGGACGACCGCCAAGGCCACGACGAGCACGGCGTGCGTTCGCGCGCGGGCGACCCCTTGGCGTACGGCCCAAGTCCGTTTGCCCGCCCGACGATCCGACGGCGTGTCCGGGAGGGCCGTGACGACGTTTCCGGCGGTGCCCAACAGAAAGAGCGGACCGAGCGCCGACCACGGGAACGCGGCGAGTGACCCCGTCTGGCCGTAAAATCCGACGAGGGGCAAGATCACCCCGACGCCGAGGCCCTGGAGCAACGCGCCCTCGGCCCGGTGGGCGTAACGCAGGGGTGGGTAGCTGTACGCCCAGAGCAGCCCGAGGGCGACGAAGGCGAAGGCGACCATGCCCGGCCGAGATCCCGACCACGCCCCGGCGAGCGCCACCAGCGACGCCGCCATCGCCACCGCGGCGCGCCGGAGCGCATCGGGAGACAGCCGCCCTTCGGCGATGACCCGCGACCCCCCCGAAAAGGGGGTGTAGGTGGTGTTGTCGGCGTCGGTGTCGCGGTCCGCGTAGTCGTTGGCGAACACGATGAACAGGTGGTCCACCACCCCGAAGGCGTGAATCAGGGCGGCGGCCGTCCACGAAAAACGCCCCGTCGTCGCCCACGCAAAGGCCTGGCCGAGCACGAGAGGGGGCGCGACGTTGGCGTGCGCGAGGGGGCGCGCGGCCCGCAACCAATCGTGGATTTGGACACCCATTGCGGGGGAAGTACACCGAATCGCGCGACCCTTCGAGCCGGGGCGCAGGTCGGGTTTTCGGCCCTGAGGATTCGGTGTAGTCCACGCGCGATGCCGCTTGCGCTCCCGGCCCCGCTCGACGTCCGCCTGGGGCTGTACAGCGGCAAGGGAGGCGTCGGGAAGTCGAGCGTGGTCGCCGCCGTGGCCCTCGCCGCCGCGCACTCGGGCCGGCGGCCCCTGGTGGTGGAGATGGGCCATCGCGCCTCGATGCAGGACCTCTTCGCGAGCGCTCCGATCGGCCTCGCGCCGCAACGGGTGCACCCCGCCGGCGTATGGGCGTGCAGCCTCGACCCGCAGGAGACCCTTCGCGGCTACGTGCACCGATACGTTCCTTTTCGCCGGTGGGCGGACCGCGTGCTCGAGCACCCCGCGTTGCAGCGTTTCTACCGGGCCGCTCCCGCCGTCGCCGAATTGACGGCGCTGGCCCACATCGGGTGGTTGGTCGACGCGGGTTACGACCCCGTCCTCGTCGATCTCGACGCGACCGGGCACGCGCTGATGATGTTGGAACTGCCCCAGATCCTCGGGCGGTTGGGCGCCCGAGGCCCCGTCAAGCGCGCGCTGCGCGGCATCACGAGCTGGCTCGAGCACCCGCAGACTCGCCTCCACATCGTCACCCTCCCGGGGGCCCTCCCGGTGCAGGAGACGCTCGAACTCTACGCCAACCTCGCCGCCCGCCCGCGCATTCGCCTGGGCGCGATGGTCGTCAACCGCATCCCAACCGTCCCGGGCCATCTCACCGCCGCGCAGCTCCGGCGCCTTCACCTCGACGAGCACGACGCGGACGCCGCCTCCCTCGCGGGGGACGTGACCCTCGCCGCGGCCCGCCTGCGGGCGCATCGGGCGGCGGCGGACAACCTCGTCCGCCTGGCCCAGGAGGCGCCCCTACCGCAAGTGCGACTCGCAGAGGTACCCACTCTAGACGGACCGGCCCGCCTGCGTGCCCTCCTCGCCACGGCCACCGACACCGCGATGAAAGAGATGACGACGACGCCCCGCCGCCCTTCCCCTGAACGTCGATGAACGAAACCTCAGCCGACATTCTGAACGCGCGGCTCATCGTCTCGGTCGGTCCCGGCGGCGTAGGAAAGACGTCGACGAGCGCCGCGATGGCGCTCGCCGCGGCGCGACGCGGGCGAAGGGTGGCGCTCCTGACCATCGACCCGGCCCGTCGCCTCGCCGACGCGCTCGGGATCGACCGCCTCGACGATACGATGCGGCCCGTCGTTCCCCTGCCCCCTGTCGCGACGGGCCTTCTCGAGGCGGCGATGCTCGACACCAAGCAGAGCTTCGACCGGCTGATCGGCCGCCTCACCGCCCGCGCGCCCGGAGGTATTCTCGACAATCGCGTGTACCGGGCGTTCTCGCGCACCCTCGCCCGGTCCCACGCTTACGTGGCGATGGAGCGACTTCACGAGCTGATGGCGGAGCCTCGTTACGACCTGGTCGTGCTCGACACGCCACCTCTGCGCAGCGCGCTCGAGATCCTCGACGCGCCGGCGCGGCTCCGCGCCTTTCTCGACGAGAAGGTCCTGGCCGCCTTCTTCGGGCCAGGGCTCGTGGGCCGCGGCGCGCGCGGGTCGAGCGCGATGGCCGGACGCCTCCTCTCGCTCGTGGCCGGTCGCAAGCTCGTGGGAGACCTCCTGGGCTTCTTCCAGGCGTTCATGCCGCTCCGCGAAGGGTTTGCGACCCGAGCCGGCGACACGGAGCGCACGCTGAGGGCGCCCACGACGGCCTTCGTCCTCGTGACCGCCCCCGAGCCGGCGCACCTCGGGGACGCCGGCTACCTTCGCGCCGGCCTCGACGCGCGGGGCTTGCGGCCGGCCTTGACCATCTTCAATCGCGCCTTCGTACCCGGCCCGACGGGCACGCCGGTCACCGCCGCCCCCGGCCCGACCGCACGCCTCGAGCTCGCCGAGCGCCTCGCCCCCGACGGTACGATTGCGGAGCGGCAAGCGATCCGCCGGAGCCTCGATCTGGTCGCGGCGATTCGCGACCAGGTCGCGACCCGCAACACCCGGTCGCAGCGCGCCCTCGAGGCGTTCGCGCGACCCGGCGATCCCGCCGTGAAGCTCCCCGCCCTCGACCAGGAACCGGTCTCTCCGGCCGCGCTTCTCGCATTGTGGGACGAGCGCCGTCCCGTGGACGGATGACCGGGGACCCGAAGGCCCGGAAGCCAGGGTGCCGGGGCTCCGGGTGGGAGGGCTCCGGCTGTCGGGGCTCCGGGGGCTGGGCTCCGGGTGTCAGGGCTCCGGGTGTCAGGGCTCCGGGTGTCAGGGCTCCGGGGGCTGGGCTCCGGGTGTCAGGGCTCCGGGGGCTGGGTTCCAGGGGCAGGGTAGAGCCGCCGCTTGGGTCAGCATGCGGCGCCCCTCCCGGCGGGGGCGCCGCACGGCCTTCGCGTCAGCGATGCGCGACCTTGTAGAGAATCGCGACGATGCGGTCGATGCGGTCCACCTCGGCCGCTACCGATGCGGTGTCGATGTGACGCATCGCGCCCGCCAGACGCAGCGCCATGATCGCTTCGCGACCCGACGCCATCGCGATGTCGAACATCGCCCCGCGCTTCGCGCCTCGTGACCGCTCCGCCTCTGCTGCGTTGAGCCCCACGCTCGTCACGGCGCGCCGCAGCTGGTTCGCCAAGTCCCGGTCCTTCCGCTTCAGCCGCTCGGTGATGCGATGGACCCGCGCCGCCATCGCCACGATGTCGTCGAGCACCCGCAAACGCCCGCCGCCGCCGCTGCCGCCGCTGCCGCCACCACCGCCGCTGCCGCCACCACCGCCGCGGCGCTGCTCGTGACCCTCGCCACGAACCGCCACCAACTTCGAACCAGTCACCACTACGTTTTCAACTTCGCTCATCTGAGCCTCCTTTGAGGCTTCCCCCCCGCCCTCGCGCGGAGGGTCGGTCAAGGGCGCAGCCGCGCGCAGCGCGGGCGAGCTTGCGAGCCCCTTGACCGGCCCGAGCACGAGGGCAC
>JBCCLB010000051.1:0-48305 GCA_039027095.1 Myxococcota bacterium | reverse complement strand
GATCATCGGGGGGGATACGTCGTAGCCGTGAACGACGCTCCCCGGAGCGGCGCCACGAAGGATCGAGCGGGCGGTGGGGCCGGGGCCCCAACCCATGTGCGCGCCCCCCCGGGCGCCGGGGGGTGGCAGGTGGGGCGCGTAGACGAGGGGGGCGGGGCCTGGGGGGGGGGCGCCGCCCCCACCGCCCGCTCGATCCTTCGTGGCGCCGCTCCGGGGAGCGTCGTTCACGGCTACGACGTATCCCCCCCGATGATCGAGGCCGCGCGCGCGCACGACCCCTCCTTGGCCTCTTTGACCTTCACCGTGGGCGACGTGGCGGCGATGGCGCCCCCAGAACCACCCTATCTGCGGCTCGCCTCTCGGTTCGGGGTGATGTTCTTCGACGACCCGTCGCGCGCCTTTCGCCGCCTCGGAGGGTGGCTCGCGCCGCGGGGACGGCTCGCGTTCGCGGTGTGGGCTCCACCCCGCGACAACCCCTGGATCGCCACCGTCCGCGCCGCCGTCGAAGCGGCGACGGAGCCGCTTCCTCCGCCCCCCGCCGACGCCCCCGGCCCCTTTCGCTACGCCGCGGCCGATCCCCTCGTACGTCTCCTCGAAGACGAAGCAGGCGTGGTCGACGTCGACGTGTCGACCTGGCGCGCCCCTCTCGCGCTCGGCGGTCTCGGAACCCCCGAAGACGCGGCGCGATTCGCCCTCGCGTCGTTTACGACCTTCGCCCATCACCTCGAGCGCTTCGACGTCGCGGCGCGCGCGCGGGCCCACGAGGAACTGGCCCGGGCGTTCGCACCCCACCATCGAGACGGCGCGGTGCGCATGCCGGCCGCGATCCATCTCGTGACGGCGCGCGCCCGGACGCGTTGACCCGCCCGTCCTCAACCCGCCCGACGCGCGAGGGCCTCCGCGTCGCGACGAAGCCACCAGTCCGCGAGCTCGCGCGTCCAAAACCCGTTGGCGACGAGCTCGTCGAGGTAGTGGGCCAACGCCTCGCCGTGCACGCCCAGGCAGCCGCCTTCGTCGGTGTGGGGGAAGCCGTCGCAGTAGCGGCACTTGATGGCGGGAGGAGGGCGGTCGTGGGGACGTCCGCAACAGGGACACACCGAAGCAGAAGCGGAGGAGGACCCAGGGCCCGACGCGTGATTACTGAACATATGATCAGTGTTCCATCGTGCGGATGGTGGCTCAAGAGCCTCGCCGCGGTGCTCGGGTCGTGCGAGACCCGCCGCCCATGACGGCGACGGACGAATCCGACGGGCAAGACCGCGAAGGTCCGTCCGCGGCCCCATCGACCGCGTCGCCCACGAAGCGATCGGAGCCGTCGAGTCCCGAGGACCCCTCAAGCCCCGAGGACCCCTCAAGCCCCGAGGATTGGGTGGACCCGCCGCCACCAAAGCACAGACGACCGTCGTCGCGGCCCCATCACCTTCGACCCTTACCGCTCGCCTTGGGGTTCGTGCTCCCCGCCTTGGTGTGCGCGGCGAAGATGTGGGTGCTCTCGCCCCACACCACCGACGACGCGTACATCTCGTTTCGTTACGCGCGCAACCTCGCCGACGGTTTGGGCCTCGTCTACAACGAAGGTCAGCGGATCGAGGGCTACACCAACTTTCTGTGGACGGTGCTCCTCGCCCTGGTCGACGTCGTTGGGCTCGACCCGGTGGTGATGGCCAAGGTGATCGGAGCCGCCGCCACCGTCGGCACCCTGTGGCTGGTGTACCGCTGGTCCGACGAGATCGCGCCCGGCCGGCGCGTCCCCCCCGTCGCGCCGTGGTTGCTCGCAACCACGGGGGTCTTTGCCGGCTACGGGGTGTTTGGACTCGAGACCCTTCCGTTCACCTTTCTCGTCGTCGCCGGGAGTCTCCAGGTGTGGCGCGAGGAACGGGACGATCGGCCGTTCCCGTGGAGTGCGCTCCTCTTCGCGGCGGCGGGCCTCACCCGTCCTGAAGCGCCGCTCTACCTCGGGGTGTGGATGTTGCTGCTCGGCGGACCGGCGCTGCTGCCCTTCATCGAGCGCGGGCTCGCCGCCGAGAGCGCGGGTCGGTCCCGCGACGGGGGCGGCGCTCCCCTCTCGTCGGCGAAAGGCGCCGAGGGCCGCCGCTCCCTCGTCCTCTCGATCGCGCTCCTCGTCGCGGCGGGCATCGGTCTGGTGTTCGTCCGCGCTCGGGCTCCCTCGAGCGTGTTTCGCGGCGGACTCGGTTTCGTGGCGCTGACCACGGTGGTCCTCGCGCTCGCCCATCTCCCGCGGCGCCTGCTGTCCCGCCGCAACCTCACCCGGGGCCTCATTTTCGTCGCGGTGGTCGGCGCCCACCTGCTGTGGCGTAAGCGCTACTACGGCCGCTGGCTCCCCAACACGCTCGGCGCCAAGACGGGCGACATCCGGGCTCAGATCGAAGGGGGGACCCAGTACTTCGCACGCTTCGTCAGCCACGAGGGCCCCATTCTGTACGCCGTCGTCTTCGGGCTCGCCGTCGCCGTCGTGTACCGCCACCGAGCCCTGCTCGCGTGCGCCGTCCTGAGCGGCCTGGGGTCCATCTATGTCGTGTTGGTCGGCGGCGACTGGATGCCACTGTTCCGCTTCATGGTCCCGCTGCTGCCCTTCGGATATCTGCTGGCCGGCGTCGCCATCCGGGGCGCCCTCGACCGCGGCGACCGAGCCGTCCGCGTGGGCTTCGCCATCGTGGCGCTCATCACCATCGGCCATCGGATCGACCGGGCGCAGCGCGACCGCACGCGCATCATCGACCGCGAAAAAGCGTTCTGGGACGACGCCGCCGGCCGCACCGCGGACTGGTTTCGCGCCCGAGAAGGCACGCGAGGCCGCAAAGCCAACTACGGCGCCATCGCGGTCGGCGACATCGGGCAAATCGGATACGAGACCAACTATCCCATCTTCGACGTGCTCGGTCTCGTCGACCCGGTCATCTCGGAGCTCCCCGGCGGTTACACCCGCAAGACGGGGCCCGGCTACACCAACCACTTCTTCACGGAGAAACCGCGCTACTTCGTGATGATCTCGGCCAATCGAAGGTGCACCTCCCCGTCGGTCCCCACCTCCAGCGCCCTGTACCGCGATCGGCGCTTTCGTCCGCAGTACTACCCCGCAGGTCTCGTCCCTCTCAAAGACGGCAAGTTCGCGTGGTGCATCTTCGAGCGCCGCGACGCCCCCGGCGCCACCCCCGCATCGCCCCCCCTCGAGCTGCAACCTCTGTGAGACGGCGAGCAGGCTCCGTCAGCATCGACGCGACCAACGGAACGGCACCGCAGGTGGGTTCGGCACCCGCGAGGGCAAGCAAGCAAGCTTGCCAGCCATGGTTTTGAGCCTGCCTGAATCGAGAGTCGCGATTGTGCTTCAGCCGGCCGCGACGCCCATGCCGCTGGTGCCTTTTTGCCGCCGCCCCTATGGTGGCCCGATGGTGGGTATGAATTTAGTGCATTGGCACCGGGTCCTTCTCGGCGTGCTTGTCGTCAGCATCGCAACGGTGGCGGGCCCCTCCGAGGCCCGGGCATCGAAGGCGGAGGTCGCCCAGACGTTCGCGGCTTCCGTTCGGTGCTCGCGCGACTTGTCGAACGTGGTCCGCGATATCGAGCGGACGCGTGATGTGAAGGCGCGAGGAAAGCGGGATACCCAGGTCGTCGTGCCGGGCACCATCGCGGGTCGGGTGTACCTCGATCGCCTTCTCGACACGCGGGGAAGCGGCGTGTTGCGCCGCTGCAAAACCGCCTACGACGCGCTGCGGGTGAGCAAGGCCATGCGCTTCATCCCCGCGCGGTGGAAGGCACCGGGAAGTACCGTGGCGCGGGGCAACTCGGCCCTGAGTGGCGCCCGACTCGTCGCTTCTTCTCTGAAGAACACGACGCGCATGCGGCTCAGCGGGGTCAAGCAGCTCATCTCGGACCTCCGGCGCCACGCCAACACGTTCCTCAGCAGCGTCAACGGACTCGAGCGTGAGGCGAGCAAGCTCGTCGACCACGAGGCGAACAAGGGGGTTTCGTCCGGGAAATCGCAGCAGTTCGAGGCGCTCCGCTACTGCGCGAGCCAGATGTCCATGCTCAGTTCAGAGATGTGGTCATACCGGATGCGCGCGCACCGAAAGAAGCGAAGCAGCGACAAGATCGCACCGCGAAACGCCGTCGGAGCGGCTCGGATCGAGGCGGTGATGCAGAAGAACGGATGGCTCGCCAAGTGTCATGCCCAGCACGCCGCGATGACGCGGGAACCCATGAAGTCGAACCTCCCGAAGGACTTTCTCCGCCCGCACCACGGCGGCCACGCGAAAATGAAGACGGCCCTGACGGCGATCCGCATCAATGGCGCCTTTCTCCGCGGCGACCGTCGCCAACCGATGTTCAGGATCGACCCCATGATTAAGAAGCTCATGCGGGCGTCCAAGGACTTTTCGGGCCAGGCGAATTACGCCTACCGGTACGCCGCCGACCACTGAGGGCCGCGCACCGGTCGACGCCGGCGGGCGCGCGGGATGCCACGTTGCCCGCGGACGCGCGTCACTCCGCCGGCATCGGCGCGTCCCGTTGCGGACCGTTCCGGAGGTGTGCGGCGAGCAGGCCGAGCATCGCCACCGCGGCGAGCACGAGCGCGAGCGTGAGGTTGTGCAGGGACTCGTAGAGCCCGACGAGAAAGACCGTGCCGTCTTCCGCTCCGGTCCGAGTGACGTGGCGGACCGACGCTTGAAGTCCCACCGCCGTCGCGAAGGCGCCCGAGACCACGGTGAGCCCTACGAGCCACAGGGTGGTGAGCCGACGCGGGGCTTCGGGGGCCCAAAATTGACGCGCGGCCATGATGATGGCCGCGGCCCCAAACAAGAGGACGGGAACCACGAACCCTCCGGCTTCGTGAATGATGGTGTTCAACGGAATGCCTCCTTTGCCATGGAGGAGACGACACCGCGCGCGCCGCCGAGGTTCCCCGAGGCCTCAAAAAGCCTGGTGCCGCCCCCCGTGCACCGACCGTCAGGGATCTTTGCGCTCGAAAATGCACCACAACCCGCCTTTGCTGTGGGTGACCTTGCCGCCCAATACGTAGTGGTCGCGAAATCTCGGGTCGCGCCGGAGCACCTCCTGCCCCGGAAACTGGAGCGGGGTGCACGTGTTCTTGCGGCCGACGAGCACGAAGTAGCGGGGCATGACCTCGAAGACGCGGTCTACGTAGCCGGGCCCCGTCTTGTTGGTGTAGCCCCCCGGGAGCTTGGAGATCACCGGGTCGACGAGGCCGAGGAGATCGAGCACGGGATAGTCGGTGCGGTAGCCGAGCTGTCCAATGTCGGCGATGGCGACCGTGCCCGGCGGCTTGCTCCGGAGCACCTCGGCCGCGCCCCCCGCGGCGCTGTCCCAAAACACCTTCTCGTCGTCGAGGATCTTCCGAAGCGCGCCCCGCATCGCCCCCACGCGGTGAGAAAAGCCCACGAGGAGGAGAAGGACCACCGTGAGCCCCGCCACCTGCCGCCCCGATGTGGCCACGGGCGCCGATTCGGCCAGCGTGCGCATCCCCACCCCGACGAGGAGAAACGCGAACGCTTCGAAGGTGGCCATGAAGCGGAAGAACGGCATCCAGTCGCCCCCCACGAGCGCGACGTAGCCGACCACGGCGAGCGCGATGACCGCGAACGCGAGCACCCACCGGTGGCGACGCGCGACCCCGTAGCCAACCCCGAAGGCACCGAGCCAGACCAAGATCCCGGCGTGGCGGACGTACTTGTCGAGGTAGTCGGCACCGCCGCGCAGCTGCTGGCTCAAGTTGCCCGTCTTCGCGCTGAGGGTGTTGGGAAGCCAGCTGCCGTAAAAGCCATGACGCCAGGCCATGTGCAGCGCGAGCGGCACCACGAACACAACCGCCCGCAGGAGGTTCTGCCGCCGAAAGAAGTCCCGCCCGGTGAACAGCATGAGCAGCCCGAGAAACATCGGCGCCTCGGGCCGCGCGAGTCCGGCCACCGCGAACGCGAGCCCCGAAAAGGGAAACGCGGTCGCGGCCGCGTCGCGCTCACGCAGGAAGAGCCACGTCCCGAGGAGGAGAAAACACACGAAGAAGCCGGTCTCGAGGCCCCACACCGCGTACCCCACGTTGGGGACGGACGTGGCGAACAGCCAGGTGGCGATGCAGGGAAACCAACCAAAGGGCCGAAGGCGTGCGCTCAGGGCGTAGAGCAGCCCGAGCGAGCCCACCGCCGACAAGGCCCCCAAGCCCTTGGCCGCGACCTCGGGGTCGATCCCGAGGGGCACCCCCCCCGCCAGCAGCACCGTCCAGAGAAAGTTGGTGTAGCCCTCGATGGCCTCGCCCGCGTTGTAGACGAGCCCCAGACCCCGGGCGAAATTGCGCGCGTAGCGGAATGAGATGAAGGCATCGTCGATGGTAAAACTCCGCGCCACCCACAGGTGGAAGACGAGCACCGCCATGGGCAGATAGAGGCCGAGCCCTCGGCGGACCCACCCCGGCGGCGACGCTCCCTCGAACCAGCGCGCCGTACGCCCCCGCGCCGCGTCGTCGTCGTCGCCACCGCCGCCACCGCCCGCTTCGTCGTCGTCGTCGTGCGTCTCGCTCGCCATGGGCGGCGGGAGCCTACAACGGAACGGGTTATTGCGGGGCAGACGCGGAGGCCGCAGGCGAAGCCGAGGCGCTCGTCGTCGCCGACGACGACGGGCTCGGGGGCGGGGAAAACCCGGCGCGCTTTTTCGCCGAGCCCTTACCCTCCTCCTGAAGCGGATACTCGAAGAGAAACTCGACGCGCCGGTTCTTGGCCCGGCCCTCCGCGGTCTCCATCGGGGCGACCGGACGCTTGTCGGCGTAGCCGGCGACGTGGAGCCGCGCCTCGTCGATCCCGTGGGTGTCGGCCAGGGCACGCAGGACAGCGATGCTGCGCGCCGTGCTCAACTCCCAGTTCGAGGGGAAGCGTTTCCCCCCGGTGGGTACGTCGTCGGTGTGCCCCTGCACCTCCACTTCTCCCTCGAAGCTCGCCATGAGCTCGGCCACCAGCTCGAGCGTCGGCGTGCCCCGCGCTTCGACGTCGGCCGAGCCCGGATCGAACAAAACGTTGTCGCGGGTGCGCAGCGCAATGCCCCGTGAGGTTCCCACCACCTCGACCTTGCCCTCGAGGTTTCGCTCCTTGACGAGCTTCTTCACGAGCCGCGCGGCGGCGTCGGAGATCTGCGCGAGGTCGCTCACCGAAATGAAGTTCTGCGACTGCACCGTCGACATCTCGACCGGGCTGCTCGCGAGGGCCTCGTAGTCGCCGCGCAGCTTCACCTGGACGCCCATCGCTTCCTTCACCGACCCCATGGCGGTGCGGAAGTTTTGAATGTCCATGTTGGCGAACGACAAGAGCAGCACGAAGAACGTCAGCAGGAGCGTGGCCAAGTCGGAGAATGTCGCCATCCACGCGGGGGCGCCCTCCTCCCCCTCTTCCTCGACGTCGTCGTGGTCTTCGAACATGGTATCCTCGCCGTCGTGCCGGGGTTGCTTCGACTCAGGCGGCCTTTTCCTCTTGTCGCTTCGTCGGCGGGAGCCGGGCCTGGAGGGCGTCCTTGACGATGGCGGGGTTGTGGCCCGCGACGATCGACCGCACCCCCGCGATCACCACTTTCATGTTCGATGACTCTTCCTGGGAGCGCCGGTCGAGCTTTTCCGCGATCGGGTTGCAGAAGACGAAGGCGATGACGGCGCCGTAGAACGTCGTGAGGAGCGCGACCGCCATCGACGGGCCGATGGTCGCGGGGTCGTCGAGCGACCGCAGCATCTGCACCAGACCGATGAGGGTACCGATCATCCCCATCGAGGGCGCGGAGGCCGCCATGAACTTGAAGAGCTTCTGGCCGCGCGTATGACGGGCCTTCATGCTGATGAGTTCGGCGCTGAGCGTCTCCACGATCTGCTCTTCGGGGAGGCCGTCGACGGCCATGCGCACCCCCTTGGCGAGAAACGGGTCGGCGATCTGGACCTTTTCCAGCGCGAGCAGGCCCTCTTTGCGGGCCGTCGCCGACAACTCGAGAATCGTGGTGATCGTCTTCGTGACGTCGCCCGCGGGCTGAAAGATGGCGTGGCGGGCCACCTTGATGGCGCCCGTGACGTTCTCGAGCCGCTCCATGACGAGCGTGGTGGCGATGGTCCCCCCGAACACGATCATGATCGAAGGGATGTCGACAAACGCAGGGAGCGCGTTGCCGAGGGCGATGGATCCGACGATGAGTCCGAGCCCGAGGACGAATCCGATGATGGTGGCGAGGTCCAAAGCGCGTTCCTTCCCGGGCGCGCGGTCTTCGGCGGCCCCGACGCGGGGATGTACGGCTGAGGGCAGAGGCCCTTGAATCAACGCTACAGGTCCCGACAGGACCAGACAGAAACCTACAAATGGTCAGGTTAACGCAGAATTCGCGGTTCCCCACTGGATAGGCGAGACCCCACGGGAGCGGACGGTTCATCCCCTTGAAATCGCCGCCGCAGACCCGCTCAAACCCTGGCTGGATTCCTGCATAAGAGTCAGAGCACGTTTTTATCAGCGGGCGTGTCGACGCCCGGAACGGCAGGACAGGGCATGCTGAATCGTATCGCGGGTGGGTTCTTGGTCTTGGGTTTGGGGGCCATCGTCGCCGGTGCCTGCAACGGCAACATCGGCTCCCAGCTCGACAGCAACCTCGGAGAAAACGACGACGGCGGAGACGGCGGCGGCGCCACCTCGGGAAGCGACGTGAACGGCATCGGGGGCAACTTCGATCCCTTCGGGGGCGATGGAGGCAACGGCGGGGACGACTCGTGCGCCGGCGCGGTGCTCGAACCGCAGACGGTCCCGGTCAGTATGTTCATCACCGTCGACAAATCGGGCTCGATGAGCTCGAACAACAAGTGGAACAACACGCGACAGGCCTTCAGCGCCTTCTTCACCGACGCCGAGGCCGACGGCCTGAACGTCGCGCTTCGATTCTGGCCCGATGGGTCGTGCTCCGGGGGAAGCTGCCAGCCGCCCGGGAATGGCTGCGAGCAACCGCAGGTCCCGATGGGGTCGTTGGCGGACCCGGCCCACGAGCAGGCGCTCATCGACACCTTCAACAGCAAGTCTCCCGGCGGTCTGACCCCGACGGAAGCGGCGCTCTCGGGGGCGGTGGAGTTCGCGACGAACTACCAGACCGGGGCGGAAGCGGCCGAGCAGGTCGTGGTGATCTTGGTCACCGACGGCTCGCCGACCCAGTGCAACACGAACCCCAACGTCATCTCCGGGTACGCGGCGGACGGCTTCAACAACGATGGGATCCTCACGTTTGCGGTGGGTCTCGCCGGGTCGAACGAGGGTCAGATGAATCAAATCGCACAGGCCGGCGGCACGACCCAGGGCTACTTCATCGGCAACAACAACACCGAACAGGCCCTGCTTCAGGCCCTCAAAGACATCCAGCAGGTCGCGGTCGCCTGCACCTTCGCCATGCCCGAAAGCGAGAACCCGGGCGAGACGATCGACCCCGACCGGGTCACCGTCATCCTGAAGGCCGATGACGTCGATCCCGGCGAAGAGGTACCAAGGGTGAGCGGAGAGACGGCCTGCGGCACGAGTGGCGGCTGGTACTACGACGACCCCGAGGATCCCGCCGTCATCTTCCTGTGCCCAGCCACCTGCGACGGCGCCAACGCGACTGAGACCTCGAAGATCGAGATCGCGATCGGCTGCCTCAACATCGTCGACTGAACCGCTCGACCCGACTTCAGCGACGCGACTTCAGCGATGGGCGGAGGCATGATGAGCACGGCATCGATTTGGGTCCGGCGCGGACGCCAGGCGCTGCTCGCCGGCAGCGTCTTGGTCGCCGGCGCGAGCGCATGCGGCACCGACGACGTGGCGAACACGCCTCCCGAGGCCCCCGGCCCCGGGGGCGGCGACGACACGAACGTCGGCGGCGGACTTCCCCTCGGCTCGGGCGACACGGGGTTCGAGACGTGCGCCTCGCAAACGCTCGAGGGCGAGCGCCAGCCCGTGCAGATGTACATCATGTTCGACCGGTCGGGCTCGATGCTGCAGGACCAAAAGTGGGCGGGCGCGACGGCCGCGCTCACCGCCTTCTTTCAGGACGACGACTCCGCGGGCCTCGGCATCGCCCTGCGGTTCTTCCCCGACGACGCGCCTGCCGCCGGTTGCAACGAAAACGCGTGCAACGTCGCCTCGTGCGCCACGCCGCTCGTCGACCTCGGGACCCTCAACGCCCAACCCGCGCACTCAGATCCTCACCAGGCCGCCCTCGTCGCCGCGGTGCAAAGCCGACAACCCGGGGGCCAAACGCCGATGTACGCCGCCCTCGCGGGCGCCACCGCGTGGGCCGAAGTCCATCGTACCGACGCCTCGGAGACGGTCGTGGTGCTGGTGACCGACGGCGAGCCGAACGGCTGCGACGAGAGCACTGCCGCCATCGCCGGGCTCGCGAGCGATGCTGCCGCCGCTGGCGTCCGGACCTTTACCATCGGCATGAACGGCGCCGACCTCGGTCAACTCGACCAGATCGCCGCCGCGGGAGGCACCGACCAAGCGTTTGTGGTCGGCAGCGGCACGAGCATCCATAAAGACCTCGTGGCGGCCTTCGAGGACATCGGCACCACCGCACCGTCGTGCACCATGGATGTTCCCGATGCGAGCACGCTGAACGACGAGATCGACCCTGACCTCGTCAACGTGACCTTCACGCCATCCGAGGACGCGACGTCGGTGACGACGTTTCCGCGCGTCACCAGCGAGACCGCGTGCGGTTCGGAAGGCGGCTGGTATTACGATGACGTCGCCGCGCCGACGACCGTGACGCTCTGCCCTGCGAGCTGCGACGCGGTGAAGGACAACAAGCAGGGCCGACTCGAACTCGTCTTCGGCTGCGTCACCGTCATTCGCTGAGGAGCGTCCCAAGCTCAGCGGCGGCCCAAGCTCAAGCGGCCCGAGCTCAGTGGCAGCCCAGGAGTTCAGTGGAGGCCCAGTCGCTCGAGGCCCGCGATGCACCCGTCGCCGGCGAGCTGCCGGGCCCAGGCGACGCGTCCGCGGACCAACGCTTCGGGGCGACCGGCTTCGCGCAAGACCATCAGGCAGGTCTCGCCCGGGATGAGAGAACAGTCGACGGCGACCCGCAAGCCCCCGTCGCTGACGTTGATGGTCACGCCTCGACCCGCTTCGGGCGCTACGACCTGGACGGTCGCCTCGAGCGGTCGCCGCCGGGAACCCCGACGCTGACGCGACAGCAGCGCCGTGGGGCGTGTGGAACTGGGGACCGGCTCGTTCATGATGGCTACCTCGTGGGCTTAAGCAGCAAGCACCCTGCCATCTTCCCGCGGGCAGGAAAGCGACGGAGGTTTCACATGCGTTTCAACAGTTACGCCAGGCACCGCGGGCACCTACCTCGCAAAAACTAGCGACCACCGTGCTGATGGTGGCGGCTTCGATACTGTCGGCCCTCCGGTTGACCCGGGTCGTTCTCCGGCCTTTATACTGAACATATGGACCGTGTTGCTCAATATCGGGGACGAGGGGCGCTGTCGAACCCGACGGGGCGGTTCGAGGCGCAACAGGTCGAGGCGTACGACGACGCGTGGACGCGAGAGGAAGACCTTCCGGGACGCCCGCGCACCCGGGTCCGCCCGGACCCGACCAAGGCGATCATCAGCCGCAACGACTCACCCGACATCCCGTTTCGACAGTCCATCAACCCCTACAAGGGCTGTGAACATGGTTGCGTCTACTGCTTCGCCCGCCCCTACCACGCATACTGGGGCCTCTCGCCGGGGTTGGACTTCGAGACGCAGCTCTTCGCCAAAGCCGATGCGCCGAAGCTCCTACGCGCGGCGTTCGCGCGACCGAGCTACCGGCCCGAACCGATCGCACTGGGGACGGCGACCGACCCCTACCAGCCCATCGAACGCCAGCACCGCATCACTAGGGCGCTCCTCGAGGTGCTGCTCGAACACCGGCATCCGGTGGGGATCGTGACCAAAGGCGCGCTCGTGCTTCGCGACCTCGACCTGCTCGCGGCGCTCGCTCGGTACCGACTCGTCCACGTGTATCTGTCGGTCACCACCCTCGACGCGGAGCTCGCGGCCGCGATGGAACCACGCGCGACGACACCGGCGCGTCGCCTCCAGGCCCTCGCCCGCCTGAGCGCCGCGGGCGTCCCCACGGGGGTGCTCTTTTCGCCGGTGATCCCCGGGCTCAACGACCACGAACTCGAGCGCGTCTTCGCGGCCGCGGCGGACGCCGGCGCGAAAGGCGCAGGAGCGCTGCTCCTCCGTCTTCCCCACGAGTTGAAGGACCTCTTCAATGCGTGGCTCAGCGCCCACTATCCGTTGCGACGACAGCGGGTTCTCGAGCGCCTCCGCGACTGCCACGGGGGCGAACTCTACCGAGCCCGCTTTGGCGAGCGGATGCGCGGCACGGGCCCCTACGCCGACATGCTCCAACATCGGTACCGCCAGGCACTCCGTCGCTTCGGGCTCAGCGAGCGCCGGTACGACTTCGATACGAGCGCCTTCGTGCCACCGCCACGCGGCGGGCGACCGGGTCAGCTTCCTCTCTTCGTCGGTTCCTGAGGGGGCTTGTCGCCCGCAGGAGGCGTCAGAAAAGGCGCGTGAAGCGTCGTGACCCGTGGGGGCGCGGGCGCCTCCTCGGGGGGGGCGACCGAAAGGGCGCGGTTCCCGCCGGCGACCCGCCCGCGCTCGGTCTCGGTCACGACGGCCCGTGAGGCCTCGAGCGCCCTGGCGAGCACGCCGACGGCCGGGTGCGGATCGAGGCCGCCGCAGGTGAAGATGTCGACGGCGGCGTACCGGGCTTCGGGCCAGGTATGGACCGAAAGGTGCGATTCGGCGATGAGGACCACCCCCGTCACGCCCTGCGGGGCGTAGCGGTGAAAGACTTCGCCCACCGCGGTCGCCCCCACCGCACCCGTCGCCCGCCGGAGGGCCCGCCGTGTACCCTCGAGGTCATCCAGTCGGGAAGGGTCGCACCCGTAGAGCTCGACGATGCAGTGGCGGCCGAGGGTATCCATCGAGAGCGCCCTACAACGATGCGATGGCGGCCGCGATGAGGCCAGCCCCCGACTACGCGCCGGGGGCCCACCGCGAGCGCGGGCCGAGCACTTGTTGGGCGCCGCCAAGTGCGCCAGCATGGCCCGCGCCATGACCTTTTCCTTTCGCATGCTTTCCGCGCTCGCCCTCGCCGGCCTCTTTGTCCTCCCCGCCGCGTGCGGCGACGACGACGACGGGAGCACCGGAAGCACCGGGAGCGGAGGGGCGTCATCGACGTCGTCGGGAAGCCAAATGTGCACCTTCGATGCCGAAGGTGGCTTCGGACCGTTCGGGGAGATTTGCGAAGACCAGGCGGGCGACGATCCCTGCGTGACCTGCGCCCGAGCCAACTGCTGCGCCGAGGTCACCGCCTGCGAAGGAACCGAGTGTGCGTGTCTGTTCGAGTGTTTTCTCTCGCCGACGTGTCCCGCCACCGAGTGCATTCTCGTCTGTCCGGTCGACAACCCGGAGGCCGACGCGGTGATCGATTGCGCCATCAACAGCTGCTCCGATAGTTGCGTGCCCGACTGAGCCGCAGCGACTCGTTCCGCCGGCCGCGGGTGCTCATGATGGGGCCCGGAGCCCGCGCGGGGTGCATCAGATCACGGCATCGTGGAAACGGGCACGAGCTCGGTCGCGCACCTCAGCCCACGCCGCGACGTCGACCGTGCTGACGGCCTCGGCGACCGCCCGGGGCGATGCACCCGACACGATGGCCTCCCGGGCTTCGGCCGACCCCGTGAGGAGATCGAACGCGGGGATGTCGTCGATGAACTCGTACCGCTCGGTACGAAACCGAAACGCTTCGGGGTTCTGGTGGTGGCAGAGCGCGATGGCGGCCGCGTAGGTCGCGACGGGGCGAAAGGTATCGACGTCGGTGACGTGCACCTGGAGGCCACCGCAGGGCTGCCCTCCGTGCTTGTGAAAGGTGGGGATGAACACGACGGGGCGGGCGACGAATCCGGGCAGCCCCAGGGCGTGGAGGTCGCGGGCCAGCCGCTCTCCGTCGACGAAGGGGGCCCCGAAGAACTCGAAGGGCCGGGTGTGGCCGCGGCCTTCGGAGAGGAGCGTCCCCTCCAGCAAGCACCCCCCGGGGTAGACCCTCGCCGTAGCGAGGTGGGGCATGTTCGGCGACGGCTGAACCCAACCCGGGCTCGCGAGAGGGAGCGGCGCGCCGTCTCCGCCCTCGGTCGCGACGACCGCCACCGCCCCGTCCGCGCCGAGGGCCGCGCGGGGCTCGAAAAAGGCGAGGACCATCTCGGCCAGGGTGAGGCCATGACGAATGGGGACCGGCGCCCAGCCGACGAAGGAGCGATAGCCGTCATCGACGAGGCGGCCTTCGATGCGGTCTCGGCCCAGCGGATTGGGTCGATCGAGGATCAGGCTCGGCACCCCCACCTTTGCCGCCGCTTCGACCGCGAGAAGCGCGGTCCACACGTAGGTGTAGTACCGGGCCCCGACATCGACGAGGTCGATGAGCAGGCGGTCCAGACCTCTGAGGTCGTCGGGGTGCGGGACGAGGTCTTCCGCGCGGTCCCCGTAGAGCGACACCACCCGCGTCCCTTCCTCGTCGCGCGCGTCATGGACGCCCACCATGTCCTGGGCCGCACCGCCGAAGCCGTGCTCGGGACCGAACCACACGGCGGGCTGCACCCCCAGTTCGGCGAGGCGTCGGGGCAGAGGAACGTAATCGGAGGTACAACTCGCCGCGTGCCCCAACACCCCGACCCGTCGATCGCGCAGCAGAGAAAGCGCGAGGTCGTGTTCCGCCAGGCGGTCGAGCCCCGTGCGAATGCGGTGAGGGGGCGGAGCTCCGACCATGAGGGCAAGGTCGTACGGCGCCCTCGGCGCGTAAAGAGCGGCACGAAACACGAGGGCTCCCGACGGTCGGTCCGGTGAATCACCTATACTGCCGGTCGAATCGGTAGACTTGCCGGCGCAGACGATAAGGCACCCCCAAGGCAATAGAACCTGCTCTGAGGAGCGATGCTCGCCCTCGCCGAGTCGTCGGCGAGCGTCGCGACACCATCAACGGTTGTGGTCGAGGGTGTAAGTCGGCCGGCCGGACACCGCGTGGCTCCGGTATAAGCTCAAGCCATGGCGCTCCAGCCGGGCGAGATCCTCGATGCGAAGTACCGCATCATCCGACAGCTCGGCCAGGGGTCCATGGGCGCGGTGTACGAGGGCGAGAACGTCCGTATCCGCCGACGGGTGGCGATCAAGGTGCTGTTGCCCCAGGTCGCCGACCAAGGAGACGTCGTGAAGCGCTTCGAGCGTGAGGCTCAAGCGGCGGGACGCATTGGCTCGGAGCACATCGTCGAGGTGCTCGACCTCGGTACCCTGGGGGACGGAGGCTTCTACATGGTGATGGAGTTTCTCGAGGGGATGACCCTCGGGGAACGCATCGCCAAAGAGGGACGTCTCGGTCCCCGCGAGATCGTCCCCATCGCGCAGCAACTGCTGTTCGGGCTCGAGATGGCCCACGCCTCACGGGTCATCCACCGCGATCTCAAGCCGGACAACGTCTTTCTCGTCCGCCAGCACGCCGGGCAGTCGAACTTCGTCAAAATCCTCGACTTCGGGATCTCGAAGTTCAACCCCCTCACCGACGAGGAGGGCATGAGCATGACCCGCACCGGCGCCGTGATGGGGACGCCGTTTTACATGGCTCCCGAGCAGGCCAAGGGAGCGAAGAACATCGACCACCGGAGCGACCTCTACGCGGTGGGCGTGATCCTCTACCAAGCGGTGACCGGTCAGGTCCCCTTCGACGCGGGGACCTTCAACGAGCTCATCTTCAAGATCGTCTTGGAGGAGCCCCTCCCTCCCGAGCGTTTTGCCCCGTCGCTCGACCCCGCGTTCGGGCGCATCATTCGACGCGCGATGGCGCGGGAACCCGAACAGCGATTTCAGAGCGCCGCCGAATTCGCCGAGGCGCTGAGCCGTTGGCTTCACACCGGGCGCGCTGAGGAACACGAGCACGCCGCCCCGGCGCCCCCCATCGCGGCGGGCGTCGCGGACTCGCGACCGCCCGGGACGGACACGGGCATCACGATCGCGCGCCCTTCCGACCCCGAGGCGGGACGCATCACCGCCGTGGTGCCGCCCCGAGGTGATGCCGCCCTCGGGAGGAGCACCGAGGTGATCGGCCCCGGAGACGCCCCTTTGACCGGGGGTACCGAGGTGATGCACCCCGATGACGTGGGGGCGACGACGACCTCGGGCGGGGGTTATTCGTCTCCGTCTGGCCACGAGGCTCGTTCCGATGACGCCGTCGCCGCGACGGCAGGATCGCCCCCGCTGAGTGCGAGCCTCGCGGTGCCCGGCGCGGTGCCGGTGCCTCCCGGCGCCGACGTGAGCGCCCCGCGGCCCGGCTGGCCGACGCCCTCCGAGACCGCGGAGCAGACGGAGCACGAGTTCGACGCGACCCCTCCCGCCGCGCCCTTCCCTGCCGACGGATACGCGACCGATGGCGGCGATGGGCGCCGGCCGCCGGCGCATCGTGACCATCGCCGCGTCGCCTGGCTGGTGGCGCTGGTCTTGTTGGTGGGCGTCGGGGGCGCCGCCTGGGGCATCTCGTCGGTGTCCACCACGCCCAGCCGCAGCGGGGACCCTCGCGAGAATCGAGCCAGCCGAAATCGAGACGACGGCGCGACCCGTACCACCCCAGCCATACCCACACCGGAAGCGCCCATCCCCGACGGTCCTCAGGAGCTGGATCCCGAGGGCGCCGACGAAGAAGACGTCGCTCCGACGCCCGCCCGCGAGCCTGAGGCTGGAAACGAGACCCCCGCCGATGCCGGCGACGACACCCGCGATGATGTGCCGGCGGCACCCGCGTCGCCGCACGGAGTTGCCGCGGCCGAAAGGCCCCCCGCCCCGGATGCAGGACCGCCGCCGGGAGCAAGGCCGGCGGTCCCCGCACCGGCCACGCCCCCCGCCCCATCACCGCGACTTCCGACGACCCCCGAAACGCAGCCTCCTCCGCCTCCACCCCCCTCGGGAAGACCGATCAAGACCGAATTGTGAGGGGACGCGGGGTCTGCGGCCGCGCGTCGTCACCGCTTCGGGGTGGCGGCGCCTGGGGTTCGTCTCTACGATGAAACCTGGCGCTATGGGACTGCAGCCTGGGGAAATCATCGACGGCAAGTACCGCATCGTGCGGCCCATCGGCGAGGGCGGCATGGGGGCGGTGTACGAGGGGGAGAACACCCGGATCAAGCGCCGGGTCGCCATCAAGGTGCTCCACGCCGCGGTGGCGGAAAAGACCGAGGTGGTGCGGCGATTCGAGCGGGAAGCCCAAGCCGCCGGCACCATCGGCTCCGAGCACATCGTCGAGGTACTCGACCTGGGGAACCTGCCCTCGGGCGAGCGCTTCATGGTGATGGAGTACCTCGACGGAGAAGACCTCACCCAGCGGATCGAGCGGCTCGGTCGCCTCACCCCCGAGCAGTCCCTGCCCCTCTTGCTCGAAGTTCTGGCCGGGCTCGCGGCGGCCCACGAGGCGGGGATCATCCACCGAGATCTCAAGCCCGACAACATCTTCATTTTGACCTCGAAGGCGGGCCGCGCCGACTTCGTGAAGATCCTCGACTTCGGGGTCTCGAAGTTCTCTTCTCTCGACGACGAGATGAGCATGACCCGCACCGGGGCGGTGATGGGGACGCCGTATTACATGTCCCCGGAGCAAGCGAAGGGAAGCCCGATCGACGCGCGAAGCGACCTCTATTCCGTCGGCGTCGTTCTCTACCAAATGCTCACCGGACGGGTGCCGTTCAACGCCGGGTCCTTCAACGAGCTGCTCTTCAAGATCGCCCTGGAGTCGCCGGCGCCGATCCAAGAGGTGGTGCCCGAGTGTCCGCCCCCGTTCGTCGACATCGTGACGCGTGCGATGGCGCGCGACCCAGACGCTCGTTTTCAGACGGCGGCCGAATTCGCCGCCGCCCTGGAACACTACGCCACCGCCACCGGGCTCATCGCCGCCCCCCCGCAGAACCCTCGGGCGTCCCTCGCCTCCTTCCCTCACGCTTACCGCGACCCGATGATGGGAGGGCCCGTCGTCACTCCAGCGGGGGGGGTCCCCGTCGGCGCGCCCATCCCCATCGCCCCTGTCCCTGGCTACGGGGAGGCGCTGCCCGCGCCTCCGGGGATCCCCGTACCGACCGGGATGATGGGGTCGTCCCCGTCCGTCGATGGACCAGGCTTGACCACCTCGCAGAGCGCACTGGCCGTGACCCACGCGCCCTCTGGAGGTCGGAGCGGAATGGTCATGGCGCTCGTGGTCATCGTGGTGCTGCTCGGAGGCGGCACCGTCGGAGGCTATCTGCTCCTGCGCGATCGAGCCTCGGCGACCACCTCCGCGGCGGCCCCCGTGAGCGCCGACGAAGGCCGTCTTGCCCAGGATGGTGGAGACGCCGCCCCCGAAGGCGACGACAGCGCCGCCGACCCATCCGCGGTGCCCTCAGACGACGCGGAGGGCGACCCAGAGGAGCACGAGAACGACGACGATGCCGTCGAGGCGGGCGACGACGACGCCGCGTCGACGACCACCTCAGACGCGCGTGATTCAGACGACGGGACAGATTCAGACGACGGGACAGATTCAGACGGGACAAAGGCCTCCGAACGTTCTCCGTCCACGGGCGGTTCGACCTCGGGGAATGCCACCTGGCCGTCCCAGCCGGGGGGCGCACCGCCGCCCGCCAACCCGACGGGAGCCGCGACGACGTCTCCCGAACCGTCCCCCGCGGCCCCGTCCCCTGGCCAACGGCCGATCAAAACGGAACTGTGACCTCCGCGCCGCCTTCCGATCGAGAGCAGGAGCCTCGAAAGCCTCGGCGCCGTCCGGCGTTTGCGCTGACGTACCCGCGACACGCGGCGCTCGACGAGCTCATCGACGCCTTCGAGGCGGGAGAGTTCGCGTACGTGCGCGAGCAGGCGCCGCGCCTTGCTGCCGCCGACGTGGAGGCGCCGGTCCGGGACGCCGCCCGGGACCTCCGTCGGCGTATCGACCCCGAGCCAACCGCCGTCTACGTGTGGGCGCTGGGGCTGGCGCTGGTCCTCTTCCTCTACCTGTTCTACGTCTCGCACTGACGGCGACGTCGTGGTGTGAACTACTGGGACTACATCAAGGTCGAACAGCTGCTGTCCCTCCAGGGAGGGACCGGCGACCGTCCGCCGGCGTCGTTGTCGAACGACGAGGTGCTCTTCATCACGGTGCACCAAATCTACGAGCTGTGGTTCAAGCTGGTGCTCCGAGAGCTCGACGCGGCCCGCGCTCAGCTCCGTCGAAACCCCGTTCCCGACGAAAAACTCGCGTCGGTCGTCCGATCGCTGCGTCGCTGCGTGACCATCTTCGAGGCCGCCACCAACCACTTCCCGGTGATGGAGACGATGACCACGCGAGACTATCTCGCGTTTCGGGACCACCTCATCGGCGCGAGCGGATTTCAGTCCGCTCAGATGCGTGAAATGGAGATCGTTCTCGGCCTTCAAGACGAATCGCGTCTCTCGGCGATGGGAGATGAGAGCTACAAGGAGGCGCTGAAAGGCGACGCCGGGAACGCCTCACCCGCCCTCCGCCGCGTGGAAGCGCGCCAAGCGCAATCCCGACCCACCGAGACCGGCACCCTCCGCGACGCCCTCTACGCCTGGTTGGCCCGCACCCCGGTCGACGGCAGCAACGACGAGGCCCACGTGGCGCGTTACCTGTCCGCCTTCATCGGTGCCCACGAACAGGGGCTCGAGCGACGGCTCGCCGCGGCCCGCGCCGAAGTCGCTCGCACCGAGGAAGACGTGGCGATCCTGGAACGCCGCTACCGGCGTGACGTCGCCAATGCCCGCGCCTTTCTCCAGGCCGACGACAAAAGCGAAGCGGAGCGCCCTTTCTACCGCCAGGTCCGTGCCGCTCTGGTCTTCATCGAGAGTCATCGGGAGCTTCCCCGCTTGTCGTGGCCTCGCGAAGTCGTCGACGCCGTATTGACCCTCGAGCAAGCCATGGTGATCTGGCGGCAACGTCACGCCCGCATGGTCGAGCGGATGATCGGGCGCCGCGTCGGCACCGGCGGCTCCGGCGGGGTCGCCTACCTCGACCAGACGGCGCTCCGGTACCGCGTGTTCGACGACCTGTGGGCGGTCCGCACCATCCTGCTGCAACAATCGGTGTTGCCCGACCTCGATCACATCGACGACTACCGACTCCGCATCCAGGACTGAGCCTCCGACGTGGACACCCTCAAGCGCGCCTACACCCGCATCGACGCCCGCTCGCTGGGACTCTTCCGCATCCTGTTCGGGATCGCGCTCATCGGCGACCTCTTCGCCCGCTGGGGCCACGTCCGCGACTTTTACTCCAACGACGGCGTGCTCCCGAACCACAACCACCTCTTCATCCTCAAGGACGAGGCCGAGGTGTGGAGCGTCTACCACTCGTTTTCGAGCGTGGGAGAAGCCCATGCGGCCTTCGTGATCACGCTGTTTCTCTACGCGTGCTTCACCGTCGGCTGGTACACGCGGACCTTTCAGGCGGCGAGCCTGGTGTGCCTGATCGGGCTCTCGGGCCGCAACGTCCTGACCCACGGGCCCGGCGACTCCGTCGCGGTGGCGTTGCTCGCCATCAGCTGGTTTCTCCCCCTCGGCCTGCGGTTGAGTGTCGACGCGCTCCGTCGTTCGTGGCGCGAGCGCGACGAAAAGACCCCGGCCGAGCTCAACGAACGCCCGCCCCTCCCGTCGCCGCGCCCATCGCTTGCGCCGCTGCTGACCTGGGTGCTGCTCGGGGTGATCTACACCGGAGGCGCGCTCGCCCAGACCGGCGAGACCTGGCGAAGCGGCGAGGCGCTTCACTACGCGCTCCACGTCGACCGGTGGACGAGCGGGCTGGGTGTCGCCCTCCGCGACGTGGCGGGTCTCTCGGCGGGGTTGACGCCCCTGCTTCACTTCGCGCCCCTCGCCATCGTCCCGCTCGCCCTCGTGCCGGTGGGGCGACGGTGGACCCGAGGTCTCGCCCTGACCCTCGCGATCGTTCACGGTCTCGTCCTCGGCGCTCTGTTCACCTTTGGGCTCTACGCGTGGTCGCTCCTGGCCGCCGCGACGCTGCTCATCCCCGAGGAGACGTGGGCCGCGCGCTACGGCCCGAACCGCCGGCGTCCCCGACCCCTGGACGTCTTCTACGACGCCGACTGCGGCGTGTGTCTCGCCTCCGCCCGCCTCGCCCGACGTCTCGATTGGGCCGGAGACATCACCTTCGCGGCCGCCACCCCCGAGGCGCTCGTCACCCACCCCGGGTTCGAGGGGGACGAGGAAGAGGCGTCCCGTCTCGTCGAGACCACGATGGTGGCCTTCGCTGGCGACCGCATGTTTCTCTACGAGCAGGCCGTCGCCCAGGTCGGCGGTCGCGCGGCCCTCGTCGGCCCGTTGTTCGCCCTCCTGCGGCTACCCGGCGTCCGGCGGCTCGCCCGGTCCCTCTACCGTCGCTTCGCGACCCGCCGGCGCGAGGTCAGCGTGGCCCTCGGGATGGGCGCCTGCGGTCTCCCCGCGCCGAAGGCCGCTGATGAGGGTCGTCGTGCGCCGACGTCCGAAGCGGCCCCTCGCGAGGCACCAGCGGACCGGTGGGGTCGTCGCTTCGGCGCCCTCCTCACGACCGCGGGTGCGGCCGGCGTGGTGGCGGTGGCGCTGGCGGCGAACGAAACCCACGATCCCGACACCCCGCTCCAGACGGGTTTGTCGCGCATCCCCACCCTCGTATCGCTCGGAAGCTATGCGCGGATCTTGGGCGACTGGGGGCTCTTCGCCCCGGATCCGCCCCGACACAACGCCGCCCTCGTCGTCGATGCGACCACCCAGGGGGCGTGGAACGTCGACCCGATCACGGGGTGGCCGCCCGACCTCGACTTGAGCCAACCCGCGCGCGCCCGGAAGGGCACGATGTGGCTTCGGTACCAAGAGGGGATCGGCGACGAAGCGCGCGTCCCCTTCCGCAAGGAGTTTCGCCGCTACCTCACCCGTGGCGGCCGGGTCCTCGACCGGAAAGACCGCAATCAAGCGCTGAAGAGCCTCGAGGTCTACTGGGTCAAACGCGACATCCCCGCCCCCGGGGCCGACGCGACGGGCGAGGTCGAGCGGGTCAAGATTTTCTCCCAGCGCGGCGCGTTGAGCGGCGGCCGCAGCCCGGCGCGGCGTCGCGCGCCCCGTTGAGGGTGCGGTCGAAGCGAGGGGCAGAGGCTACGGCGGGCTGATGAGGTTCAGGGCGTGGGCGCGAAACGCCGGAGGGCGTGCGACAGCGTTCGCGCGTTGGTTCGCCCCCCGCTACCTCGACGCCGACCTCCGCACGCTCGGCCTGTGGCGCATCGTCATCGGTCTCTTCCTCATCGTCGATACGTTGCGTCACGCGGCCGAGATCCGCTTTTTTTATTCGAACGAGGGCCTCTTTCAGAACCACTGGCATCTGTTCAGCCCCACCGCCGAGTTCAACTGGAGCCTCCTCACCGCGTTTTCGACGCCGACGGGGGTCACCATCGCGTTTGCCGCCGCGTTGGTCTGCTTTGCGTGCTTCACGGTTGGGTTCAAAACCCGAGCCTTCAACGCCCTGTCACTCGTATGGGTCGTGAGCATCGACCAACGGCTCCTGCTCCGCGAGAACGGAGGCTACATCGTGGTCGTCCTGCTCGCGTTCTGGAGCCTGTTCTTGCCGATGGGGGCTCGGTTCAGCGTCGATCGATGGCGGCGCCGGGGGCGCGCGCGACGCGGGATGTCTCCCCACGCCATCGCGACCGACCCCCGCGCCGAACGACCGGCGGGCGCGGGCCGCGGCTACCGGTCGCTCGCGGTCGCGCTGGTGCTGTTCAACTTCGCGAGCATCTACATCTTCAACGTCGTCAACAAGTTCGGGACGACGTGGCGGAGCGGGCAGACCGTCCACTACGTCCTCCACCTCGACCGCATGGTCACCCCGCTCGCCGTGTGGGCGCGGGAGTTGCTGCCCTATCCCGTCACCGTCGTCATCACGTGGTCGGTGCTCGTGGTCGAGGCGCTGATCGCGATGTGCATCCTCTGGCCGTCGCAGCGGCGCTTCTTGCGACCGATCGCGCTTCTCCTCTTGGTCCCTCTTCACACGTCGTTCGGCGTCATGATGCGTCTCGGGCCCTTCTCGTGGGCGATGATCGCCTTCAGCGTGTTCCTCGTCGCCCCGGTGCACTGGGAGATGCTCGGGCGGTGGTTTCGGCGCCGTACCCCGGTGGTTCGGCTCGGCTACCACGGACCCACCGGAACTCGCGCCGCCCGGATCCTCGCCCTGCTCGACCGCGGCCGACGTTTGACCATCGTCGCCCCGGATGGATCCTCTCGCTCCGACGGGTCGGGCCTGTGGCTGGTCGACGGCGCGCGCCGCTACGAGGGCCGAGCCGCCTGGTGGCGCGCGCTTTCCGCGACCCCGAGCGGGTTCGTGCTCGCCCCGATGGTCCGGATCATGACCCTGGGGCTCGCCGACCTTCTCGTCGCGGTGGTGGCGGCCCGCCCCGATGCGTGGGCGCACTTCTTCGGGTGGCGAGGTCAGGCGGACGACGACGCGCCCGCCCGCTTCTCGACGCGTCCTACGGCCGCCGCCCCCCCGACGGGGCTTTTTCGCCGGAGCGCGACCTTCGCCCGCGAGGGACTGCTCGTGGTCCTGCTGTTGTTCGAGACGAGCCAACTCATCAACGAGAACAAGGCCTTCCCCAAGCCGATGAAGCACACCCAACCCAAAGCGATCCGCGCCGTCATCGGGTATCCGCGGCTCTTTCAGGGATGGGGCATGTTCGCGCCGAACCCCATCCGAAAAGACGGCCGCGTCGGCATCGATGCGATCACCGTAGACGGCCGTCACATCGACCCGTTGCGCGTCATCGGCGGACTCTCGCCCGCGCCCGACCTCGACCTCAGCGACGATCGCGGTTCCGGCTACAACCAGATTCACCAAGACTACCAAAACCGGATCCAACGCGACCAAAACCGCAGCCACCGCACCGCCCTGCAGCGCCTGCTCACGTCGTGGCATGAACGCACGGGCCGTCCCCAAGACGAGATCGTTCACTTCGACGTGTACTGGCTTCGCGACGACAACCCGGCTCCGGGCGCGCTTGCCCCCAAAAACCCTCAACGTCGATGTCTCGCGAGTTGGCGCAAACCGGGGGTCCACCGGGCCGGCGACCGACCGCTGCCCCCGCGGTGTAAGGTCACCGCGGAGCCAAAGAAGGACCCGAACCGATCGTCGTCGGACCCCGCGGGTGATCTGCCGCCGTTCGTCGCCCGACTCGTCCGGTGGTGGCGGGGGGATTGAGCCTCGTGCTACCGCTCGGCCCATGACCGTGGTCGACCCGCACGCCCGCGCCGAGGTCGTCGCCCGCGACAAGCGTCGGGTGTGGCACCCCTACACGCCCATGAAGCAGTACGTGGAGGAAGGGGCCCCCTTGGTGATCGCGCGCGCCGAGGGGCCCTACCTCTGGGACGCCGACGGGCGCCGGTTCATCGATGGGAACGCGAGCTGGTGGACGTGCGCGCTGGGCCATCGCCATCCCCGATTGATGGCGCGGCTACGGGCCCAGAGCGAGACGCTGTGTCACGTCGCGTTCGCGGGGGTGACCCATGCCCCCGCCGCGGCCCTTGCGGAGGCCTTGGGCGCGGTCGCCCCCCCGGGGTTGGGCCGCGTGTTCTTCAGCGACGACGGCTCCACCGCGGTGGAAGTCGCCCTCAAGCTGAGCCTTCAGCTCCATCACAACGAGGGGCGACCCGAACGACGGGCCTTCGTCGCGCTGGCCGATGCGTTCCACGGGGAAACCCTCGGCGTCACCGGCCTCGGTGGCGTCGAGGTGTTTCGACGCCCCTTCTCCAAGGCGACCCTCCCGTGTCACCACGTGCCCCGGCCCCCGCGCGATCACACCGACCCGGGCTTCGCCTCGGCGGTCGATGCGCTGCGACAAACCCTCGAAGCGCACGGGGAGACGATCGCGGCCGTCGTCCTCGAGCCGTGCGTCCAGGGAGCGGCCGGCATGCGCATGTATGCGCCGGGCTATCTCCGCGCCTGCCGGAGTCTCTGCGACACCCACGGGGTGATGATGATCGCCGACGAGGTCTTCACCGGGTACGGCCGCACCGGTCCGATGTGGGCCTGTGCCCACGCCGACGTCGCGCCCGACATGCTTTGCACCGCCAAGGCATTCACCGGCGGGGTGCTCCCGATGGCGGCCACCCTCACCAACGAACGGGTGTTCTCCGCCTTTCTCGGCGCGAAAGAGCGCGCCTTCTATTACGGCCACACCTTCTGCGGCCACGCCCTGGGCGCCGCCATCGCCACCGAGGTGCTCGACGTGTACCGCGACGAGGGCATCCTCGCCCGCGCCGAACCGAAGGCCGCGCGCATCGCCGACGCCGTCGACCGCCTCGAACGGCGTCGGGGGCTCACCGGGGGGCGGGCGCTTGGCATGATCGGCGCCGTCGACTTCGAAGGCGGCTCGGGCTACCTCGGCGAGCGGGGGTGGCGCGTCTACGACGAAGCGCTCAAACGGGGCGCCTACCTGAGGCCCCTCGGCGACACGATCTACGTAACGCCGCCGCTCAACATCGACGATGAAGCCCTCGACGCCCTGTTGAAGATCGTCGAGGAAAGCGTGGACGCGGTGCTCGCCGAGGGACCCGATGCGCGGGGGGCGCGCGCCTGGCGCATGGAATAGCGTAGGGGGGCTCGGCCAGCGGATCAGAGTCAGCGGATCAGGGTCAGCGGATCAGGGTCAGCGGACCAGGCGACTCAAGCGCTTGAAGCGATCGGTGCCGGCTTCGACCAGCCACTCGAAAAGCACCGTCTCCGACGTGGTGAGGTTGGCGCCCGCCCGCTCGCACAGCCGGAGGCCGGTCTGACGGTGGTCGTCGCGGCGCGAGGCGACCCCGTCGATCACCACGTCGACCCGGACCCCGCGCTCCAAGAGGTCACGGACGGTCTGAAAGACGCAGATGTGCGCCTCGATGCCGAGGACGACCGCTGCGTCGGCACCACTCGCCGCCCACGCCTCGTTGAAGCCCGGATCCATGGCGGCCGAAAATGTGAGCTTCTCGAGCGGTTTGACGTCGCATTCGCGCAGCTCCGTCGCCACTGCTTCGTCCGTCGGCCCGAGGCCCCGCGGATACTGCTCGCACCACAAGACGGGCGACTCGAGCTCACGGGCCGCCCCGAGGAGGATCCGCGCCGACCGTCGGATGTCGTCGACGCGGGCCTCCGGAAGGGTCGGGATGAGCTTTTCCTGAACGTCGACCACGATCACCGCGGTCGTGCCCGGCTTCGTCCTCTCGAGTGATGCCATGGTGAAAAGGGCGACTCAGTTTTCGGGACAAGGAGCGCAGGTGGGCGCCGAGTATTCGCCCACCCCGTCGTCGGGGCAGAAGCGGCAGGCGTTGTCGTTGCAGTCGGTGAAGCCGTCGCCGTCGTTGTCGACGTCGTCGGAGCAAGAGACCGCATTGCCTTCACACAACGTGCCCGTGACGGGCGACCGCTGGCAGTCGAAGTCCATGCAGTCGCTGAAGCCGTTGCCGTCGTTGTCCTGTCCGTCCATGCAACCCGCGAGACTCGTCTCGGAGAACCCATTCATCGTACATTCGTCTGCCGCCGCGGCGCTGCGCTGGCAGCTGAAGTCGTCGCAGTCGGTGAAGGTGTTCTCGTCGTCGTCGACGGTGTTGGTGCACGCGGCCAGCGTATCTTCGCGACACGCGGGGTCGCTGCGCTGGCAGCTGCGGTCGGCGCAGTCGACGAAGCCGTCGTTGTCGTCGTCGGTGTCGCTCAAATCACCGCTGCATTCGGCCACGCCCTGCTCGAGGGTTGCGTCGCAGGCGGCATCTCCTGCGCAGTCGAAGTCGTCACAATCGGTATCGCCGTCGAGGTCGTCGTCGTTGCCGTCGCCGCAATCGGTCTCGGTACAGACCGTCACGTCGGGGTGACGGGAGCAGGAGAAGTCGGCGCAGTCGGTGAAGCCGTCGCCATCGTTGTCGATGCCGTCGCCGCAGAGGGTGTCGTCGTTCTCGCGACAGTTCGCCCCCGGCTGCCCCCGACAGTCCAAATCTTCGCAGTCGACGAAGGTGTCGCCGTCGTTGTCGACGCCGTCGCCACACTCCGTCTCCATCGGCCCACCGCCACCGGTGTTGGTGGGGTTGGTCGTGGTGGAGCTGCCCCCCTGATTCGACGTCATGTTGGTCGTCGTCGTGGGAACGCCCGCGCCCGACGCGCCGCTCCCGCTGTCGTCATCGTCGCCGCCACCGCCGCCGTCGTCGTCGCCGCAGGCCGCCGCCGTGACGAGCGCGAGCCCAGTGCTGCCGATGAGGATGTACTTAAGGAATGCCTGCATGAATCACGTCGCTTGCTGAGAACCCAGAGTCGCCCCCGAAAGGAGCCGCAAAGTACCACGGGGCGGTGGTCCAATGTGTGACAACATGAGGTCGCCGCCCGGCCGGGGCCCGCCGTCCCCGGCAAACCCGTGCCCCTTCCGCCCGTCGTGGGTTAACCTGCCGGGCATGAAGTACGCGGGCTTGGCGGGCGCCACGAGCTTATTGTTGATCTGGGCCGGATGCGGCATCGACGCGAGCATCTTTACCGAGGACGACGTGGCCCTCGAGGAGGAGAACGACGACGACGGCGGTGGTGCCGTGACGAATACGTCGGGCGCGGGCGGCGACCCGAGTGGCGCGGGAGGCGCGCGGGTGGCGACCAGCGTGGGCCCGGGCGGGGGTGGCCCGAGTGTGGCCGTATCCTCCTCGGTGGTGACGACGGCGGTGAGCACCTCGTCCGGAGGCCCCACCGGATTTCAGCTCGATTGTCAGGGCACGACGTGTCCCGGCGGAGGCACCAACGCCTGCTGTTGGGACGAATACGGTCAAAACCCTGCCCCGGCCGGCGAATGCGTCTCGGGGCCCACGAACAACGACGGATGCTTCACCGACCCGCAACAGACAGGCGGGTTTGAGACGCGGATCGAATGCCAACGCCCTTCGGACTGCGGGCCCTCGCTGATTTGTTGCGCCAACCGCCGCTTTTTTCAGGGCAATCCCTGGTACGACACGTTGACCTGCGAGACGCAATGCGACACGCCGGACGTTCAACTCTGCGAAGACCTCAACGACAGCGCGAACTGTCCCCTGGTCGACGTCGAACAAGGACCACCACAACCCGGGGTGTGTCAGCCCAGTAGTCTCCTGCCGACCGGCTACATCGTCTGCGGCCGGCCGTAGGCAGCGCACCACCGGCGGGCGTCCGTGTCACACGAGCCGACGACTTCGACGGGATCGCGGACGGTCCTCGTCGTGGACGACGAGCCGGCCAACGTCACCTCGTTGCGCAAGATTTTCGAGCGGGAGGGGTTTCGCGTGCTCACCGCCGAGTCGGCGCGGCGCGCTCTGGAGCTCGCTCGCGCCCACGAGCTCGAGGTCGTGCTCACCGACCTGATGATGCCGGGGACGAGCGGCCTCGAACTCATGCGGGCGCTCAAGCGCATTCATCCCGACGCGGAGGTGGTGATGATGACCGCACACGGCACCGTCGAGACGGCCGTTCAGGCCATGCGCGAGGGCGCCTACGACTTCATCGAAAAGCCGCTCAAGCGGATGAACATCGTCAAGTCGGTGCGCAAGGCGGCTGAGCGACGCTCGTTGGTCGCGGAAAACCGGTCGCTGAAGAGTCAACTCCAGTCGTTGACCGAGCGCCCGATCATCGGTTCGAGCCCGGCGCTGCGGCGGGTCCTCGACGTCGCGCACCAGGCGGCGCCCTCCAACGCCACCGTGCTCGTGCTCGGCGAGAGCGGTACCGGCAAGGAGCTGCTCGCGCGCACGATTCATCGCCACAGCGGACGGGCCGAGGGCCCCTTCGTGGCCGTGAACTGCTCGGCCATCCCCGAGACCATTCTCGAGGCGGAGCTGTTCGGACACGAACGCGGTGCCTTTACCGGTGCCAGCGATCGTCGCGAAGGCCGCTTCGCGCGCGCTCGAGGCGGGACCTTGTTTCTCGACGAAGTGGGTGAGCTGACGCCCGGCGTCCAAGTCAAACTGCTCCGCGTCCTCCAGGAGGGCGAGTACGAGCCGGTCGGGGGAGACACCCAGCACGCCGACGTGCGCATCGTCGCGGCCACCAACAAGGACCTCCGCCGTGAGGTCGAGGCGGGGAGCTTTCGCGAGGACCTATTTTACCGTCTGAATGTCATCGCGATCACCGCGCCACCGCTGCGCGCCCGTCGCGAGGACATCCCGCTCTTGGTCGACCATTTTCTGGGGATCTACTGCGCGAAGAACGGACGACCGAGGCTCACCACCCCGCGGGAGGTGCTGCGCCACCTGCAGGAGTACCGGTGGCCGGGAAACGTTCGCGAACTCGAAAATGCCATGGAGCGGGCCGTGGTGTTGGGCCGGGGCGACGCCCTCTCGATCGACGATCTCCCCGACACCATCCGTCCGACCGGTGCCGCCGACCCCGCTTCGGCGATCACGGTCGCGGTCGGAACGCCGCTCGATGAGGTAGAGCGGCGTCTGATCCGCGAAACCCTCACCCACGCGGGCGGCGACAAGTCGGTCGCGGCCCAACTCCTCGGGATTTCGACGCGCACCATCTACCGCAAGCTCGCGGACAGCGAAGACTGAGGCGGCCCGATTTCTCGTTGCCAACTTGTCAGGGAATGCTCGTCCCAAGGCCTCGGTTGGTCAGCTTGACGCGGTCGCGCCATACCGGAGCCAATGAAGTCCACACTTTGCGATTCGGAATGTTTTTTGCTCCCCGGTGACTGCGTCCCGCGCGTCCTCCCATGAGCATCGACGGACAACTCAAGCGCTTCTTCCCCCTGGTGGTTCTGTCCCTCCTGGCGACGGCGGCCTACTTTCAGGCGTCGGGGATCGGGCAGCTCATCGGCACCACCGTCCGGGGCACCGAGGCGACGCCGGCCACCGCGACGACGCCTCCGGTCGTGCGGGGCAACACGGCGTCGAAGACGGGGAAGCCCATCTTGGCGCGCAATCCGTTCGACTCGGTGACCGGTCCGCTCGACGGCAAGCCGGCCGCGCCAGAACCGAGGGAAGACGAGGGCAACGAGCAGGATGCCCCCGTCGCCGAGACCAGCGACGAAGATCCGAAGTGCACGTTCGGGAAGGTCGTCTTGATCTCGGCGTCCACCGACCCGGCGTGGTCCTTCGCCGCCATCGACGACGGCTCGGGCAGCAAGCTCCGTCGTCAGGGCGACGAGGTGTCGGGCCATACGCTGCAGCAGGTGGCGTGGGACACCGTGTGGTTTACCGATACGTCCGACAAGAGCTGCAAGCTGAAGCTCGGCGACGAAGGCCCCCCTCGGGCGAAGGCCAAGCCGAAGACGCGACCGCGCACGCGAACCAGCCGCCGGCGCAACTCGCGCCGTCTGAGCGACGCCCAGCTGAAGAAGATCAGCAAAGTCAGCGAGACCGAATACAACGTCGAGCGCTCGCTGGTCGATGAGCTCATCCAGGACCAGGCCGCCCTGATGAAGTCGGCGCGCATCACGCCGGTGAAGGAAAACGGTCAGATCGTCGGGGTGAAACTGCGGCGCGTGACCGACGGTACCCTCCTCCACTCGATCGGGCTGCGGGATGGCGACCAGCTTCGGTCGATCAACGGGTTCGCCCTGACCGACCCCCAGAAGGCCCTGGAGGCCTACGGGCGCCTTCAGAGCGCCAGCAACCTCAAGGTGGACGTGATCCGAAACGGCTCCCCCACCACCATCGAGCTCAACATTCAATGAGGCGGGCCACCCCCATGAAGACCCCCGACGCCATCCCCGAGCCCTCTGCAACCCCCGCCCTCGGGCGACCGCGACGGCGGCGCCCGGCCCTCGGCTTCGGGGCGAGGACGGCGCTCTACGTGCTCGGCTTTGGAGGCGGCGCGCTGGCCATCGCGGCCACCCTCGGCTTGATCACCACCGGTGTCGCTGGCGCGATGCTGCCTCCCTCGGTGTCGGCCGCCGGGGGCCCGACGAAGACCACCGCCTCGCCCGCGGGGGAAAACTCTCGATCGCTGGAAACTCGGTCGCCGGGATCTGGCTCGCCGGGAACTCCATCGCCGAAGAAAGGCGCGACCGTCCGCGCTCCGCGACGTGGTAACGAGGGCGCCGCGAGGCGTTAAGCGAACCGCCACGCGATGAAGAAATCGACCGGGAAGCGATGACCTTGGACCCAACCCCGACCCCCTCGATGCGGCGACGATTCGGCCCGCGGCGGCCGCTGGCGGCGGTCGCTTCGCTGGTGCTGCGGGTCACCACCCCTCCGGCGATGGTGATGCTTCCCGCCGCGGTGCTTCTCCCCGCGGCCGTGCTCCTCCCCACCGTCACGTCACCATCGGTGGCCTCGGCCCAACCGAACAAGACCGACCGCCCGATCCGAACCCCCCGCACCACCGCCGACGCCAAAAAGGAAGAGGCCAAAAAGGCCGGGGAAGGGGCGGGGGCCGCGGGCGACGGCAAGATCGGCGTCAAACCGGACATCTCGTACAAGGGCCCCCCTCCCGGCGGTCGGGTCAACTTCAACCTGCGTGAAGCCGACCTCCCCGAGCTCGTCGACGCCGTGACGGCGTTCACGGGCCGGCGCTTCATCTTCGGCGGCAAGCTACGCTCGATCAAGGCGACGGTCGTGTCCCCCCGAGAGGTCACGGCGGGCGAGGCGTACCTCGCGTTTTTGAGCATCCTCGAGGCCAACGGGCTGACCGTGGTGCCCCACGGCCGCTTCCTCAAGATCGTGGAGAGCAGCGGCGCCCCCTCCGAGCTCACGCCGGTGCTCGGCACGGCCGAGCCGGTGCCCTACGTCGACCGCTTCGTCACCCGCATGTACCGCCTGCGCAACGTCGACGCAGGAGAGGTCTCGACCGTGCTCGGCAAGTTCAAGAGCAAGGATGGCGACGTCACCGTCTACGCCCCGAGCAACCTCCTCATCATCACCGACACCGGGGCCAACATTCGCCGCATGCTCCGGATCGTCGAAGAGCTCGATGCGGGCGGCGTCGGCGAGCAGATCTGGCTCCAACCGATCAACAACATGGACGCCTCCGAGCTCGCGACCAAGCTCAACGAGCTGCTGGAGGGAGGGCGGTCGAAGATCCTCGCCGACGAGCGCAACAACGCGTTGGTGATCGTCTCTACGCCCGACGACTACAAGCGCATCCTCGATCTCATCAAACGGATCGACGTGCCCATCGGCGGCGACGGCCAGATCCAAGTGTTGCCGCTGCAACACGCCCAGTGTCCCGAGCTCCAGGCCACCCTCGGCAGCATCGTCACCGGCAGCTCGACCCCCGCCCGACCCGCAGGCAACGCGGGGGGGCGAGGCGGCCAAGCGGCCCGACCCGCCGGGGGGGGGGCCGCATCGCAATCGGGCGACGGGGGCGGCATCTTCGAAGGCGCCGTCACCCTCAATTGCGACGAGTCGACCAACTCTCTGGTCACCGTGTCGTCCCTCCGCGACTACGCGCAACTCCGCAACGTGATCGACCAGCTCGACCGTCCCCGCCGCCAGGTGTTCATCGAGGCGGTCATCATGGACGTCAACGTCAACAACACCCGCGCCCTCGGTCTCGGGTTTCACGGCGGCGCGTTTCCCGGAGAGGGCACTGACAGCGAGACGCTGATCTACGGCGGCAACAACGTCGCGGAGTCTCTGGCGGGCTTTCCGTCCAATCTCGAGGCCCTGGCCTTCGGGGTCCGGGGCCCGGACATCCCCGGTTCCCAGGCGTTTTCGCCGACCGGGTTGTCGATCCCGGCCTTCGGCGTGGTGCTCAGCGCGCTCGGCACGTCGAGCAACGCCAACCTGCTCGCGACGCCGCACATTCTGGCCACCGACAACATCGCGGCCGAGATCAGCATCGGCCAGAACATTCCTCTCCAGACCAACATCGGTGGCGGCCTCGGCGCCCTGGCCGGTCTCGCGGGCCAGGGAGGACAAGCGGCCGGTGGCCTGGGGGCGCTCGGCGGCCTCGGCGGCCTCGGCCTCGGCGGCTTCAACGCCCCCCGCCAGGATGTCGGCATCCGGCTTTCGATCACCCCGCACATCAACGACAGCAATCAGGTGCGGATGGAGATCTCGGAAGAGTTCTCGAGCCAGGGAGGGAGCGCTGGCGACCTCGGGGCGGTGACGATCAACAAGCGCACCGCCGACACCACGATCATCGCCGAAGATCAGCAGACGGTCGTCATCGGGGGCCTCACCCGGGAAGAGCAAGTCAACGGCGAGACGAAGATCCCCGTGCTCGGCGACATCCCCGTGCTCGGGCTCCTGTTCCGGCAAACCAACAAGCAGAAGCTCAAGGTCAACCTCCTGCTGATCCTCACCCCGCACATCGTCCGCGACCAAAACGACCTCCGGCGGATCTTCGAGCGCAAGATGCAAGAGCGGCAGGAGTTTCTCGACCGGTACTTCGTGTTCGACGATTCTCTCCCGTGGGAACCCATCCAGGACTACAGCCGCGCCAACGGCATGGTGGAGTACATCCGGCAGACCCAGCTCGCTTTGGCCGAGCGGGAGCGACTCAACGAAGAGCTGCGGCCCGACGCGCCGCGGGGCCACCGGGAGGTCGAACCCGTCGCCATGCCATCGATGGCGAAGCCGAGCGCGGCGCCCACCCCGCGCCCGAGCCCGCGGCCTCGACCCCGCGCCAACCCCCGCTCCAACACCCGCCGCGAGACCCGCGCCCGCACGCCCGGCTCTCGCGCGCGGCGCAACAATCGGTACCGCGTCGAGTGAAGGCGTCCGCCGGGGGAGTGAACGCCACCGCGTGGGCCCATAGCGCCAGTCCGCGCTATCCTCGGCGCGAGGAGCGAAGTCACCGGTGAGCGAAGCAGCCCAACGCCAATACCAAGCGGAAGTTCTGGTCCGCCGTGGGATCGTCCCCCCCGAGCGGGTCGAGGAGCTGCTCGCGTCGGCCGCCGACCGGACGGCGAGCTTCGTGGACGCGGTCGTCAGCGCCGAGGTCGCGACCGAACTCGACGTCGCCCGGGCGCTCGCCGAGGAGTGGGGGGTCCCCTTCATCGAGCACATCGACGCCGACAGCGTCCCGCTGGAGTTGGCCGAGAAGGTTCCGATCACCTACGCGCGCCAGCACCGGGTGTTGGTGATGAGCGAGGGTCGACAAGAGGTGTTTGCCGCCGTCGCCGACCCGCTCGATGTCGCGGCCATCGACGACCTGCGTACCCTCTTCGGAAAGCCGGTCACAGTGGGGGTGGCGACGGCCCAGGCGATCACCGACGCTATCAATCGCGTGTGGGAAAAACGCGAAAACGAGAGCACGTTGCAGGGCGACGCCGACCTCGAAGACGACGAGCTCATCGACATCATCGACGCCGACGACGACGCCCCGATCATTCAGTGGGTGAACGGCTTGTTCGCCCAGGCGATGCGCGAGCGCGCGAGCGACATCCACATCGAGCCGGAGGAAAAGGAGGTCGTGGTGCGCTACCGCATCGACGGCCAAATGTACGTCGCGAAGCGGGCGAGCAAGCAGTTCATCAGCGCCATCATCGCGCGGGTGAAGATCATGGCGCAGCTCAACATCGCCGAGAAGCGCCTCCCCCAGGACGGGCGCATCACCCTCAAGATCGCCGGCAAGAGCGTCGACGTCCGCGTCTCGACGATCCCCACCAGCCGCGGCGAGAGCATCGTGATGCGCTTGCTGCAAAAGACGGCCGTGCTCCTCGGGCTCGAAGAGCTCGGCTTTCAGAAGCGAGAGTTCCACATCATGGACGGGCTCATCCACCGTCCCGATGGGATCATTCTCGTCACCGGTCCGACCGGGAGCGGCAAGACGACGACGCTCTACGCGTGTCTGTCGCGCATCAACGAACCGACCCGAAAGATCCTCACCGCCGAAGACCCGGTCGAATACGAGCTCGACGGGATACGGCAACTTCAGGTGAAGCCCCAGATCGGGCTCACCTTCGCCGGGGGCATGCGCGCGTTTCTCCGCCAGGACCCCGACGTGATCATGGTCGGCGAGATCCGCGACCGCGAGACGGCCGAGATCGCCATTCAGGCCTCCCTCACCGGACACATGGTGCTCTCGACCATTCACACGAACGATTCGGCGGGGGCCATCACCCGCCTCGTCGACATGGGGGTCGAGCCCTTCCTGGTGCGTAGTTCGATGATCGGAATTCTCGCCCAACGACTCGTGCGGCGGCTCTGTCCGACCTGCAAGGAGCCCTACGCGCCGACCGAGTACGAGCTGATGCAACTCGGACTCGACGCTCGGACCCTCGACTGGAAGCACAACCGCAAGGTGAGCCGAAAGTACTCGCCCTACGGCGTCCCCTACGAGTTCGCGGGCGAGACGATGGGGAACGATCCCGTGTTCTACAAGCCGAAGGGCTGTGACGAGTGCAACGGTCACGGCTTTCAGGGCCGGCGTGGGATCTACGAGCTGATGGTCATCGACGACATCGTCGGCAACCTCATCCTGCAAAACGCCGACGCACAAACCATCAAGCGGGCGGCCCAAAACGCAGGGCTCGACACCCTCCGCGACGACGGCGCCCGAAAGGTGCTGTCGGGAATGACGACGGTCGGTGAAGTGCTGAAGGCAAAGCAGGAAGACGTGATCGAAGACGCCCCCCCCGAGAGCGCCGCCCCCTCCGCCGACAATGCGGGGGCGCGGGCCACCACCGAGATGCCGGCGGTGTCGCCGTGAACGCACGGGGACGAGGCTGAAGAAGGGTCGGAGCGACGACGATGGCCGTCTACGAGTTTTCCGGGATCACCGTCGCCAACGGCAAGGCCGTCTCCGGCTGTCGCGACGCGGAGAACGTCAAGACGCTCCGGAGTCTGCTTCGACGCGAGGGCGTTCTCCTCACGAACGCCACCGAAGAGGCCGAGGCGGCCGAGGCGAAAAAGGGAGGGCTTCAGCTCCGCGAACTGCTGCAGCGCCCGAGCACCGCCGACATCGCGATCATGACCCGGCAGCTCGCGACCCTCATTCGGGCCAAGATCCCGCTCTACGAAGCGCTCGCCGCGCTCACCGACCAAGTCGAGAAAGAGCAACTCCGACGGGCCTTGACGACGGTGCGCGACCAAGTCCGGGAGGGCATCAGCTTCGCCGACGCGCTGCGCGAGCACCCCAAGATCTTCTCGGACATGTACGTCAACATGGTTCGCGCGGGCGAGGCATCGGGCACGCTGGAGGCGGTCTTGACGCGTCTCACCGACTTCATCGAAAAGCAGGCCAAGCTCAAGGGAAAGGTCTCGAGCGCGATGGCCTACCCGATCTTGATGTTCCTCATCGCGGTGATCCTGATCAGCGTGTTGATGGTGTCGGTCGTGCCTAAGGTGACGGGGATGTTCGCCAGCATGGGCAAGGCGTTGCCTTGGTACACCTCGCTGCTCATCGGCATCAGCGACTTCGCGGCGGGGTTCTGGTGGCTCATCCTCCTCACCGTCGCCGGGGGCGCCTACGCCTTTCGACGCTGGCGGGCCACGCCCGAGGGGCGGATGCGGTGGGACACCATCGTCCTTCGCATGCCGCTGTACGGTGGCCTCGTCCGCATGGTCAGCATTTCGCGCTTCGCCCGCACGCTGGCCACGCTCCTGAGCGCCGGCGTGGCGCTGTTGCCCGCGATGCAAATCGTACGCGACGTTCTGGGCAACGCCGCGCTCGAAAAAGTCATCGACCACGCCGCCAGCAGCATTCGCGAAGGCCAATCGATCGCCGAACCCCTCAAGGAGAGCGGCGTCTTTCCTCCGGTCGTCACCCACATGATCGCCATCGGCGAGAAGAGCGGCCAGCTCGAAGAGATGTTGGAAAACATCTCCGAGGCCTACGACTCGGAGGTCGACAACAAAGTTCAGATGCTCACGAGTTTGCTCGAGCCCCTCATCATTCTCGTCATGGGGGGGGCGGTGGCGTTCATCGCCGTCTCGATCCTCTTCCCGTTGATCCAGATGAGCGACTTCGCCGAATGACCGCACCCCCTCGCCATGGCTCGCCGCAAGAAACGCGAACAGACGATCTTCTTCCCGTGGGAGCGACGGGGGGCGTGGGCCCGTGCGCCCTGGCTGAGATCGCGACCCGCGTGGGCGGCCCTCTTCATGATCGTTCTGCTCCTCGGCTTGGGCGCACGTCAGCGGCACCAGACCGGCGTCCGCGCCACCCGCGCCACCCTGATGACCGTGCGGCGTGCCCTCGACCGCTACCGAGCCGACCACGCGGGCGCGTGCCCGACGAACCTCTCGGCCTTGCGCGAAGAAGGCTATCTGCACATCGTGCCGAACGACGCCTGGGGACGCCCGTTGGTGCTCACGTGCCCCGGTCGACGCGATCCCGCCAGCTACGACCTCTTGAGCTTCGGCGCCGACGGCGACCGGAGCGGCCTCGAGCGGATCGAATGAATCCGCCCCTCTGACTCACCGGAGACTCCGCTGATGCACACGACGACGACGACGACAACCTCCCCTCCCCCGCGACCTCACGACCGACACGACACGAGAGCGCTGGCCGCAGATGGGCTGGCCGCGGCATCCGATGAGGGGGCCGGCGCGCGCCTCGAGGCGGCGTGGCAACGGCTCCGGATGAACCGTGGGCGTCGGGCGCGGCGCCGCGGCGTGACCCTCATCGAGGTGCTGATCGTGATCGCGATCATGGCGCTCATCGCCGGGGGCGTCGGCTTCGCCGTGTTCCCCAAGATCAAGAAAGCGCGGATCGACACCGCCAAGCGCGACTGCGGCGAGATCCAGAAAGTCGCGACGACCTACCGCGCGCTGAACGTCGGCGTCGACTGCCCCACCGTGACCACCCTCATCGAAGACAGAGAGCTCACCCACGAGGCCGGAGGCGCCGACCCCTGGGGTACGCTCTACGACATCAGCTGCACCCCCGACGATATCGGCGTCGTGTCGGCCGGTCCCGACACCCAAATGGGGACCGAAGACGACATCATGGTCGGGTACGTGGGCGAGGGCTGAACGCGGCGACGACGACGACGGCGGCGGCGGCGGGACGAATGCGACGAGCACACGCACGACGGCGGCGAGGGGTCACCCTCATCGAGGTGCTGGTCACCATCGCCCTCGTGGCGGTCCTCATGGGGGGCGCCGCGATGGGCATGGGCTCGCTCAGCAGCTCGCGGTTGCGCGCTTCGAGCACGCGGGTCGCCAGCGCCTTTCGCGTCGCGTACGGACACGCCAACAGCTCCGGTCGGGTCACCCGGCTCGTCTTCACGATGAACCCCGACGCGGAGAACGCCACCGACCGAGCCACCATCTCGATCGAGGACTCGCCCGGCGTCCTCTACCTGCAGAGCGGCGACATCACGGGGGGCGCGGAGGCGACGACGGAATTCGAGAAGGCAGCGCTCGAGGAAGGGCAGGCCATCGCCGCGGGCGAGCGACCGCCGCGGCCTGCGTTCTCGCCGGTGAAGAACCTGAATGGCTTTCGCGGGGGGAGCGGCACCAAGATGGCCGTGAAGTCCCTGGAGCCGGGGATCCTGTTTCGTCAGGTCGAGGTCATGCACGACGTCGAGCCGGTCACGGAGGGGCGGGCCTACGTCTATTTCTTCCCGGGAGGCCAAGCCGAGCCCGCCAGCATCCAGGTGATGAAGAACACCGACGACCTCGACGACGACGACATCCTGACCATCCAGGTCGCGCCCCTGACGGGAAAGACGACGATCCTCGGCGGGCCGAAGGACCTCCCCCGCCCCACCACCGACGAAGAGGCCTCGGAGCGAGGAGACACCCAGTGACGTCGCACGCAGGGAAGTCGCACACATTGCGTTCGCTCGTGGCGCGGGTACGGCGGCTCGCCCGCCGCGAGAGCCTCCTCGGCTTCACCCTGCTCGAGGTCATGGTGGCGGTGGCGATCCTCGGCATCGGGCTCACCGCGATCCTGTCGGCCCAGTTCAGCGCCGTGCGCGCGACCACCCACGCCAAGAACATCAGCCAGGCCACGGGGCTGCTCCGCTGCAAGATGACCGAGGTCGAGCTGAGCCTCGTCCAGGACGGTTGGCCCGAAACCGACATCGAAGACGCGGGGCCCTGCTGCGAAGGCGACCAGGCGCCCAACATGAGCTGCACGTGGATTATCGAGCGCCCGGTGTTCCCCGACCCCAACTTTGGCGAGCTCGACCTCGACACCGAGCTCGACTCGAGTCCCCTCGGAAGTCTCGCGGGGCAGTCGGCCGACGTCGCCGACCCGACCAACCTCTCCAGCGTCACCAGCTCGCTTTCGGAGGGTTTGGGCGCCGCCGGTGGCGTCGGCGGCATCGCGTCGATGTTCATGCCGATCATCTATCCCGACCTGAAGGCGCTTCTCGAAGCGGGGAGCCGACGCATCACGGTCGAGCTCAGCTGGACCGAGGGCAGCCGTACCTACCGCCAGAACTTGGTGCAGTGGGTCACCCAACCGCAGCCGGGCATGACGGGCGACACCGAGCGCGTCGAAGATGCGCTTGAGGCCAACCAGGAAGCGGCCGCCACCCCCGGGGGGGGCAACGCGACGGCGACGTCTCCCGCCGCCAATCGAGGCGCCACGGGTCGCAATCGATGAAGGGGGCGCGACCAGCGAGCACGTGGGCCCGCGGCTGGGCCCTCCACCGCTGGGCTCCCCACCGCTGGGCCCCCCACCGCTGGGCCCCCCACCGCTGGGCCCCCCACCGCTGGGCCCCCCACCGCTGGGCCCCCCACCGCTGGGCACGGCCCCGAATGGATCGGGCGCGTCGCGGGTTCACGCTGCTGGAAGTCCTCGTCGCCATCGCGGTGGTGGGGCTGGTCGGCATGCTCATCTACGGCAGCTTTCGCGGCATGAATCGTTCTCGCGACAACATGCAGACGGTCAACGACCGCTACCAGCAGGGCCGCCAGGCGCTCGACCGGATGGCCCGCGAGCTCTCGGGCGCGTACCTCAGCCTCCACCAACCGCTCGACCAGCGACAGTTCACCCGCCAGACGATCTTCACCGGAAAGAGCCAAAACCCGACCGACCGGCTCGACTTCACCGCCTTCGCCGGTCAGCGCCTCAAAGCCGACAGCCACGTGTCCGACCAGGTCGAGCTGAGCTACTTCGCCGCGCCAGACCCCACCACGGGCCGCATCGACCTCGTACGCCGCGCCGACCGCTACCTCGACCTGGAGCCCGACCAAGGCGGCATCGTGCAGGTCATGGTGGAAGACATCGTTAGCTTCGACGTCCGTTACCTCGATCCCCTCACGTTCGAGTGGGTCGACGATTGGGACACGACGCAAGCGGCCGGACAACTCAACCGGCTCCCGGCGCAGGTTTGGGTGCAGCTGGTGGTCAACGATCAGCGCATCGGCCAAACCATCACCTTCGAGACCAAAACCACCCTTCCCATTCAGCTCCCGCTCGACTTCGCCACGAAGTGAGCCCTGCTCGTCCCGTGACACCGTCCTCTCCCCGTCGTCGTCGTCCCTTCCTCCGCCGCCGCCGTCGCGAGCGGGGGGCGGCGCTCATCATGGTGACGACGGCGTTGGTGGTGCTGACGGTATTTTTGGTCGAGCTGCAGGAGGAAACCTCGGTCGCGTTCTCGTCGGCGGTCGCGGCCCGGGCGCGCCTCAAGGCAGAGTACAACGCGCGCAGCGGCGTCAACCTCGGCCGGCTCCTCATCGCGGCCGAGCCCACCTTGCGCAACAACATCAAGGCTTCGCCCCTCGTCCTTTTGCTCGGCGGTCAGCGCGTGCCGCAGATCCCGCTCTGGAACTTCGCGGACCAATTGCTCGCCCCCTACAACTGTCCCGACCAGGCCGCTGAGTTTCAAAATTTCACCGGCGTCGACTTGTCGACCGCCGAGGCGATCGGGCTGGGCGACGACGGCGGGTGCTTCGAGCTCGTCATGGTCGACGAGAACAGCAAGTTGAACGTCAACACCGCGGCGCGGGGCGACGTGATCTCGCGCTTGACGGTGGCGCGGCAGCTCATGGGCCTGATGCAGCCGCCGCAGTACGCCGACCTGTTCAACGGACGCGACGGCGACGACCAAATCTCGACCGCGCAACAGATCTGCTCGGCCGTCATCGACTGGGCGGACTACGACGAGGACATCGAGCCGTGTGACCTGTCCGACCAGGCGACCAACGCCGGGGCCGAAGACAACTTCTACCAGTCGATCGGGCTGCCCTATCTCCGCAAGAACGCCGCCTTCGACTCCCTCGAAGAACTGCGGCTCGTCCGCGGGATGAGCGACCGCTTCTGGTCGACGTTCGTCGACCCCGATCCCCGCGACCCGCAGAAACGGGTGCTCACGGTATGGGGGGAGTCGAAGCTCAACATCAACAGCGCCAATGCGCAGACCTTGTACGGACTCGCGTGCGCCTACGCCGTCGAGGGAACGCCGATGTGCGTCGACCCGACGCAAGCGCAGCAGTTTCTCAGCTTCGTGACCCTCGCCAAGGGCTTCACGATGGGCGCCCCCGTGTTCAACAAGGGCTCGCAGTTCGTCGCCATGATGGAGGGCAAAGGCGCCAAGGGCGAGCTGCTGACCGGCCAGGGCTTCATCCCGGTGAAGTTCCAGAACAAGCGGGAGCTGAAGAACCGAATCTCCACCACGAGCAAGATCTTCAGCATCTACGCCGCCGGCGTCGTGCCCAACGGGTCGCGCGAGACCCGCGTCGGCGTGCACGCGGTCATCGACTTCCGCAACGCCACCGAGATCGACCAACAAAACCCCGCCGCCCAGGCGGCCGCCGCCCGAGGAGGCGCCGCCGCCGGCCAAGCGGGGGCCGCGACGGGAGCCGCCGCCGGGGCCAACGGGGGAAGCGCCGACCCCACGGCCGACCTGATGCAGCAACTGACGAGCAACCCCGGCGGCAAAATCATCTATTACCGAGTCCAGTGAGCAACGTGGTTCAACGAGCAAGAGTTCATCGAGCGGCTGGTCATCGAGCGGCTGGGCTGAGGAGCGAAGGAGCGTAGGTATGGGCAAGTGGATGGGCATCGACATCACCGACACCGCCGTCCGCGTGGCGGTGATCCGTTCGAGCCTCCGCGCCACCCGACTCGAGGTCCTGCGCGAGGAGCGTTTGGTCGACCACGAGACGGCGGCGGCCGCGCTTCGGGCCGCCACCCAGGGACTCAAGGCCGAGGTGTACACGACGGCGCTGGGCGGCGACCGCGGCTACGTCCGTTTCGTCGAGCTCCCCAAGGCCGCGCAGAAGGCGATCGGCGAGGTGCTCACCTTCGAGGTCGAGTCGACCCTTCCGACCGAACTCGACGCGCCGGTGATGGACCATCGCATCCTCCGGCATGCCCGCGACGACGACCACATCTCGATTCTGGCTGGCGTCGCCGACGTCGACGAAGTCCGCGACCGCATCGGGCTCGTCACGCGGGGGGTGGGGGCCGAACCGCAACGCGTCGGCCTCGGGGCCCTTCCCCTCGCCAACTTGATAAGCGTGTGTCCCGAGTTGTCGGCATCTCCCGAGCCCCTCGCGCTCATCGAGCTGGGCGAACACACGAGCGACGTCCTCATCCTGAAGGGCGGCGAACCCCGGATGGTCCGGACGCTGTCTCGGGGCGTGGCCGGGTTGCCGCACGACGCGCAAAACCTCGCCCGAGAAGTTCGGCAGACGCTCGCCGCGTGGCGGGTACACGACGGCACCGCCGTGGCGCGCATGTTCTTCGTCGGGGTGGGCCGGAACGTGGCCGGACTCGACGCCTTTCTCCAGAGCGAGCTCACGGTGCCCATCGAGGACCTCCCAGCCCTGGAGCTCGACGTGCCGGCCGAGCTTCAACCCCATGTCCCCGCGGGGGCGAAGGCGCTCGCCATCGCGTTGAGCGCCGACCGCCGGGTGCGCGACCTCGACCTTCGTCAGGGGTCGCTGCAAGCGCAGCAGAGCTATCAGTTTCTCCGGGAAAAGACGCCGCTGCTCGCTGGCCTCGCCGCCGCGATCTTCGTCAGCTTCGGCTTCTCGGCCTTCGCCGAGCTCCGCGCGCTGGAGCGCGAGACCGCAAGTCTCGAGGCGCAGCTCGAGGCCTCCGCGGCCCAGAACCTCGGAGAGGCCACGCGAGATCCGACCGTCGCCGACGCGCTGCTCCAGGACATCGTCGCGGGTAGGAGTGACGACCCCTTGCCCGAGGTCGATGGCTTCGACCTGATGGTCGCCCTCAGCGAGCGCATTCCGCCTGAGATCAAGCACGACATCACCAAGTTCGACTTCAACAAGGGCAAGCTCAATCTCGACGGCGTCGTCGACAAGATCGGCGAAGCCGATGCGGTCATGACGGCGCTCGAAGCGCATCCCTGCTTCCGAGACGTGAAGCGCGTCAGCACCTCGCAGCTGAAAGAGAACCGGCAAAAGTACAAGCTCGAACTCACCGTGCGGTGCGGTCCGGAGGAGAAAAAGAAGAAAAAGCGTCCTGCGGGCGCCCCCGGAGGAGGCAACTGACCGATGGCGATCGCGGACGCATTCACGAACCTGAGCCTCCGAGAAAAGCGGCTGCTCTCTCTGTTGGGGCTCGTCGCGATGCTGCTCGTCGTGGTCGGGGGCCCGGTGTACCTCTACTTCGAGGTTTCGGAGATTCAGACCCGGAACGATGAGATCCGGAAGGTGATGGCGCGGATCGACCGCGCCCAGCCGGTCCTGGTCGAGCGGCGGGGGGAGCGCGAGGCGCGTTTGCTTCGCTTCAACAAGCCCGCCCCGCCCCTGGCCACCTTCATCGAAAAGCAGGCCTCGGCCTACGGGCTCGAGGTACCGCAATCGAAAGATCAACCGGAGCGCGAGGTCGACGGCTACACGCAACGCACCACCGACGTGAAGCTGAAGAAGGTCGGCCTCCGACCGCTGGTGCAGATGCTCGAGAAAATCGAGCGCTCGGGACATCCCATCGCGATTACTCAGCTCGTCATCACCAAGATGGCCAGCGTCCCCGACCAGTACAACGTCACGCTCGGGGTCAGCGCGTACGACAAGCCCAAGCCTAAGAGAGGGAGCGGCGCCACCGCCAAGAGCGCGAGTGCGCCGGCCGCCGCCGCCGCCGGACCGGACGAAGACGAGGAGCCCTGATCCGATGAAGCGCCGCGCCCTCACGATCGCCCGCTGGGTGGGCTATCCGATGTTCTACCTCGGGAGCCTGCTGTTTTTTCTTTACGTCACGTTTCCCTTCGAGCCGGTGCGAGACCGAATCGTGGCGGAATTCGACCGGGCCCAGGCGGCGAAGAAAGGGCGACGTCCCGGCGAGCAGCCGATGCGCCTCCAAATCGATGGACTAGATGGGCATTGGGTCACCGGGGTCGAAATGACGGGCGTTCGGCTCATCATCCCCCCCAAAGTCGCACTCCCCGGGGCCAAGAAGAAGGGCGGGCTCGCGGGCTTCGGGTCCGGAGGCGCCAGCGATGGCGGCGACGATAAAGATACCGTAGCCAAGCCGACCGAGCTCTTCATCGATCGCGCCACGGCTCGGGTTCAACTCTGGTCGCTGCTGACCGGCGATCTGCGCGTCGACGTCGAGGCAGAGGCTTTTGGGGGCACCGTGAGCGGGACCGTGCCCGGGGGCGGAGTCGGCGACGTCGACGTGAGCTTCGAGGGCATTCAATTGGGGCGGATCGCCCCCCTCGCCGACGTGCTCCAGGGGATCCCCGTGTTCGGCCTCGCGAGCGGGCAAATCACCCTCGAGCCCCGGGAGAAGAAGTTCTCCAAAGCCGATGGCAAGGTCGCGATTCAAATCGACGGCCTCAAGCTGGGAAAGAAGACCAAGAACGACGAGGGCCAGGTCGAAGACGTGGTGTCGATCCAGGGGATGAGCGTCCCCAGCGTGCAGGCCGGGCGCCTCACCATCGCCGGCGACGTGAGCAACGGTCTGCTCACGTTCACCGAGGTTTTGGGTCAGGGCCGCGACTTCGAGGTGGTGGGCGAGGGAAAGCTGAAGTTGAGCGACGTGTGGAATCGCTCGACCCTCGACGCGTTTCTCAAGTTCAAGTTTACCGACGCCTATCGGAGTTCGAGCGACGCAACGATCGCACTGCTGGGCAAACCGGGGGCGAGTGGTCGTCCTCTCGTCGAGATGCCGGGGTCTCCCCTCGGCCGGGCCAAAGCCGACGAGGGCTTCTACCGTTTTCAGCTCAAAGGACCGCTCGGGCGCCTGAAGCCCCGGCCGGCGGGCACCGCGGGGGGGCGGAGCAAGCGGACGTCGGCCAAGAAAACGAAGGGCAAACTGCCGCGCGCTCGGGCCCGCCCCGCGAAACGCCCGAGCAGCGTCGTCGACCGCAAGCAGAACGATGACGGCGACGAGGATGAACAGCGCGAGGAGAAGGAAGACGCGGAGGAGGAGGCGGGCGCGTCGTCGCGCCGGCGATCGCCCTCGGCCCTTCGGCGTCCGTCGGGGTCGTTCGCGCCGCGCGCCCTCGCCAACCCGCGCCTCCGCGCTTCGACGACGCGTCGCCCCGAAGCCGGCGAGGAAGAGGCGGAGCCCCAGGAGGATGGGGACCCGGGCGCCGACCCGGCGGGGGAAGAGGAAGGGGTCGTCGACGAGGAGCCCGCGGAGGGGCCTTCGCCCGAGGAACCCGCCCCCGACGGGGCGGAGCCCCAGTGAGTCGAGCCCCAATGAGTCGAACCCCAATGAGTCGAACAGGGGCGGCCACCGCCACGGCGGTCGCCGTTGAGAACGGCTCTCGAGGCGCGCGAAGCGCCCGTCTCGTCGGCGTGATCCACCTGCCGCCCCTCCCGGGAAGTCCTCGCCACGGACGCCATGGGTGCCCCTCCTCTTGGGAGGACCTCGCCGCCCGCGTGCAGGCTGATGCCGCGTGTCTCGCGACCGCGGGCTTCGACGGCATGATGGTGGAGAACTTCGGGGACGCCCCCTTCTACCCGGGTCGCGTTCCCGCCGTGACGGTGGCCGCGGTCACCCGCTGCGCCCTCGTGGCCCGTGAGGCCGCGCCCGGCCTCGCCCTCGGCATCAACGTGCTCCGCAACGATGTCGCGGCCGCGCTCGCGGTTGCGGCCGCGGTCGGCGACGTGGCGATGGTTCGATGCAACGTGCACGTGGGGGCGCGGGTCACCGACCAGGGCGTGGTCGAGGGACAGGCGCACGAAACCCTTCGACGCCGACGCCGCTTGGGCGTCGAGGCCACCGCGCTGTGGTGCGACGTCGACGTCAAACACTCCCGACCTTTGGGGGAACAGCCGCTTTCGCGCGAGGCTCAGACGCGGGAGACCGTAGGTCGTGGTCTGGCCGACGCGGTGCTTGTCACCGGGAATGCGACCGGGGCGCCCCCCGACGCGGAGGATGTCGCCGAGGTCGTGCGCGCCGCCGGGAATGCCTCCGTGTACATCGCTTCGGGCGTGGCCCCCGAGGACCTCTTCGCGACCTTCAACCGCCGCGACGACGAGGGTCGCGGCGTGCACGGCGTGGTGGTGGGATCTTGGTTGCGCGCCGACGCCCGCGCGGGAGGTCCCATCGACCTCACCCGGGCGAAGCGCTTTGCCGAGGCCTTTCGCCGCGCGAAGCCCTAACCGTCACCGCGACGCTGGGCATCACCGTCAGGATGGGGGCCGTCAGGATGGGCATCACCGCGTCGCTCGGCGAGCCTGACGAACCATCAGGGTGCCTGAACGGCTGCTTGCTCCGCGGGCGGTTTCATCTCGTGGGTCTTCGGGTCGTACTTCGACGCACATTGCGCCATAATTTCGGTCGCCTGGAAGTGACCGTCGGTGAGTTCACCGGTGACCGTCACCAAGACCCCGCCCTCGGGCACGTCTCGAAACGCATCGGGCACGATGCACTGGGGGAAGCGCACGGCGAGCCGACGCAAAGCGTCGAGGTCGACCTTACCGCGCTCGGTTTCTTCGATTTGTTCGCGGAGCACGAACCGGTACTCGCAGGGCTTTTCACGTTTGACGAGGCTCCCCGGGACGAGCTCGCCCTCGATGCGCACCCGCGTCCCCGCATGCTCTTCCGGGTTGTCGACGAGGGTTTTCAGCGGCATCGAGTACACCGCCGCGCCTTCGAACCCCTGCGTGAACAGGACGACGATCCCCGCCATCATCGCGAGCAACATGACGAGGAGTCCGACACTCTTGCCCCGCCCCCCCGGGGCCCGTTCTCGGGTGGCCGCGTCGTCGCCGACGTGCTCAGGCGCGCGCGCCGTACCTTCCGGTTCGTCGTCGACGGCATCCGCGAGGGCGGCCAGCTCTTCGTCGAGAGAGGACGGCTCGGCGTCGCGTGTTTCGTTGCCCATGACTCCTCATCGGAACCATAACCAGGGAGCCGGCGTCGGTCGACCTCTCAGAACCCGAGCGGCGCTCGTGGTGTCGTGTCTCTGGCTCGTCGCATGCGGTCCCGCGACCCGCAACCCGGGGGAGGGAGCCGCGGCGGCCCCCCGGCCGGTCACCACGTCGAGGATGCCGGCGCGGGAGGCGTCTTCTTCGATCCAACCGACGACGCCGTCGCCCTCGCCCGCCGTCGCGGCGGCCATCCGCCGGGCCATCGCCCCGCCCCCCGCCGACCTCACCTCCCTGCGCCCCCACCTCCGACCCATCGTAGGGGCGCCGGCCGCCTACGTGGTGCACGACGAATACGATCCCTCGCGCACCCTCCTCCGTCGGCTCCAGGTCGGCGACGACGGCGACGTCGTGGTGGGCCCGGTGGTTCAACTCGAAGGACGCACGCTCGCCGCCGCGATGGAGATCGACGGTACCCTCTGGCGGATCACCGCGCGCGGCGATGGTGCCGCCCACGCGGCAGACGCGCTCTGCGCGTCGGCCGACGACGCCGCGGCCGGCTGTCGCGCGGGCGACGCAGAGGCGGTGGTCCGCCTCGGCGCCACCCCGGCGCTGGTTCAGACGCGGCCCGCCCGACGACCCCACCGTGGCCCCTCCAAGCAGCGGCCCCGCGCGGCCGCCCCCGCCGGGGGCCTCCCCGAGGTGGACGTCGTGCTCACCCCCCTGGGAGGCGACGACCAGGAGCCGCGAGCGACCGGCCTCCGCTTCTCCCCCCCGCTCGAAGGGATGACGGTCGTGGCCGCCGCCAACACCCCCCCCGGCTTCGAGGTCCTCTATTTCGAGCGTGGTTCGCCCCCGAAGCCGCGCGGGCGCCGCACCCCCCAGGCCGCTCTGCGTCGGGCTCGGCTCGACCTCGAAGGTCAGCTCGTCCCCGACGCGACGGCGACGCTCTACGAGGGTCCGCGCCGATACGGCTACGTCGAGGACCACTTCCGCCCCCGTCTCTGGGTCGAAGGTCCGCGCGCGGTGTTCACCGCGCGGGTCCGCCCCCCGGGGGGCGGACCCGCGCGGTGAACACCGCGCGCGGACCTTCGACCCAGAGACGGGGGCGGAAGTGGTCCTC
>JBCCLB010000050.1:0-48811 GCA_039027095.1 Myxococcota bacterium | reverse complement strand
GAGCCCTGTCGCCGGAGCCCTGTCGCCGGAGCCCTGTCGCCGGAGCCCTGTCGCCGGAGCCCTGTCGCCGGAGCCCTGTCGCCGGAGCCCTGTCGCCGGAGCCACGTCCGGGGTTCCGACTCTTCGGGCCCTCGGGGCCAGCGAGGAGGCGCCTCAGGAGAGCAAGCGTAGCGCCGCTTCGTGCAGTTCGGCGGTGGCGGCGGCCACCACCCGACCTCCCGCCCTCGCGTCGAAAGGCCCCCCCTTCCAGTTGGTGATCACACCGCCGGCGCCGCGTACGACCGGAGCCAGCGCCGCGTAGTCGTGATGGCCGAGGCCCGCTTCGACGACCAGGTCGAGCATCCCGCTGGCGAGAAGCGCGTAGGCGTAGGCGTCCATGCTGAAGCGGGCGAGCCGGGCCGCCGCCGCGATGCGTCGGAACGCCTCGGCCTCGGTCGCGGTGAACGGGCCTCCGACGGGACGAGGGTCCGTCGTCGCGACCTTGGCGTCCTCGAGGCGGGTGCAACCGCTCGTGGTTACGGGTTCAGCGGTGCCACTCCGGGGGCGGAAGCGCGTTTGGCCGGCTGCCCCGACCCATCGTTCCCCGATGCAGGGCTGGTCGATGATGCCGATGAGCGGTTCGCCCGCGGGAGGGGGCGCTTCGAGGGCGATGAGGGTGGTCCACGTCGGTACGCCGCAAATGAAGGAGCGCGTGCCATCGACGGGGTCGAGGACCCACCTCAGGGCGGCATCGGGTCGAGACGGAGGGAACTCCTCGCCGAGAACGCCGTGCTCCGGATGCTCCCGGTCGATGAGCCGTCGAATGGCCCGCTCCGCTTCCCGGTCGGCCGCGGTCACCGGGTCGAAGCTGGTCGCCGCCTTGGCCTCGACCGCGAGCGCGGTGCGAAAGCGGGATAGCGTTTCGTCGCGGGCGGCGTCCGCGAGCCGTTGGGCAAAGTTTGTCAGCGCTTCGATGTCGGGGGGCACCCGCGGCAGGGTACTCCTGGCCCGAGGCCCCGCGAAGGCGCTCCCGTCGCCTACGTCGTTTCGGGGTCGAGGCCGAGCTCGCGAAGCTTCGCCTCGAGGCGCGCGGCGCGCGCTTCGGCGGTGCTGGCGCGTTCTTCGGCGGTGCTGGCGCGTTCCTCAGCGGTGCTGGCGCGTTCGGCGCCGGTGGGGATGATGGTGCCGTCGAGGCGACACCAGCGCAGCCACCGGCTGTCCTGCTGCTCGAAGGTCCCGGGCCAGCGGGTGAGACCGAGGTCGAGAGAAGGGAGTCGGAGCGGACCCTCGGCGGCCACCAAGACGCCACCTTGAAGCTCGAAGCGACAGAGCTCCAGGTCGGAGAGCTGGCGCTCGGGGTCGTAGACGACGTAGTGCACGACGCGCATGCGCTCGTAGCCGCGGAGCTTGCGGGTCAGTTCGTCCCCTTCTCGGTTCGAGACCACCTCGACGACGACGTCGGGTGGCTTGCCGTGCTCCCACACGAAGTAGCTGCGGTTCTGCTTGAGGTGGAGCGGCGTCTTCGGCGCCGTATCGAGGGAGAGAAACACGTCGGGCACGAGCGCGTCGTTCGAAGGTCGGGCGAACACGCCGACGTTGGCGGCGAGGAAAAAGGGGCGGCCGTCGGGCGGTGTCCAGGACGCGTAGAGCGGCTCGGTCAGCAGCCGCATCTGCTTTTCGGAGTAGACGTTGTCCACGGGCGTATCGTCCTCGGTGATGAGGCCGCTGACGTCGGGGATGGGGACCTCTTCCGGGTCGACGTAGCCCTCGGGATGTCCAGAGACGCTCACCGGCTTACGGTACCACCAACGGGAGGTTCGGGCTCGGGCCGCCGCGGCTCGGACCGCTGCGCGGTGGACCGACGAGCGTTCGACCACGCCGTGCGAGGGTGCGGGCTCCGTGGTAGCTCCCCTTCATGCGAGAGGTCTACATCTACGACGCGGTGCGGACGCCGCGGGGCCGAGGCAAGGCAGGCAAGGGCGCGCTGTCGGGCATTCATCCGCAACAACTCCTGGCGGCGACGTTGCAGGGCCTCGCGGCCAAGACCGAGTTCGACCCGGCGAACGTGGACGACGTGGTGATCGGATGCGTCGGTCAGGTCGGCGAGCAAGGCGCCTGCATCGCGCGCAACGCGGTCCTGAGTGCCGACTGGCCCTACGAAGTCACCGGATGCACCGTCAATCGATTCTGTGGGTCGGGTCTCCAGGCGGTGAACTTCGCCGCTTTTGGCATCCGCAGCGGCGACCAAGAGCTGACCGTGGGCGGGGGCGTCGAGAGCATGTCGCGGGTGCCGCTCGGGGCCGACGGAGGGGGGATCGACGGCAACAACGAGGCGCTCCGGAAGAAGCTGATGCAGGTACCCCAGGGGATCAGCGCCGACCTCATCGCGACCCGGGAGGGGTTCTCTCGCACCGACCTCGATGCGTTTGCCCTGGAGAGCCAGCGGCGCGCGGCGGTCGCCATCGAAGAGGGGCGCTTCTCGGCGAGCCTCCTCCCGGTGAAGGACGAGGCGGGTGCCGTGGTGCTCGATCGGGACGAGCACCCTCGTCCCGGCACGACCATGGATTCGCTCGCTGGCCTCAACCCCGCGTTCGCAGCCATGGGGGCGGCGCCCGCCGGGCCGGCCGGCGAGACCCTCGACGAGCTCGCGTTGCGCGCCTACCCCGATGTCCCGCGCATCGAGCACCACCACACGGCGGGAAACTCGAGCGGTATCGTCGACGGCGCCGCCGTGGTGCTTCTCGGGAGCAAAGCATGGGGCCAGGCGCACGGCGTCGCCCCTCGGGCCCGGATCGTCACGACCGCGACCGCCGGGGCCGAGCCGGTGATCATGCTCACCGCACCCACGCCCGCCTCGCGAAAGGCCCTCATCAACGCAGAGATGGAGGTGCGCGACATCGACCTGTGGGAGATCAACGAGGCGTTCGCCACGGTTCCGCTCCAGACGATCCGCAACCTCGAGATCGATGCCGCGCGGGTCAACGTCAACGGCGGGGCCATCGCCCTCGGCCATCCGCTGGGCGCCACCGGGGCCTGCCTCGTGGGCACCGTTCTCGACGAGTTGGAGCGCACCGACCAGACCACCGCGCTCATCACCCTGTGCATCGGAGGCGGCATGGGGATCGCGACGATCATCGAGCGGGTGTGACGACGTTTCCACCGAGGGGTTGCGACGCCGTGCGCATGACGCGTCAGGGGAGCACGCAGGAGCCGGGGACCAAATAACCGACTCCGGAGTTGACGGGCCCCGCGATCGTCCCGCAGCCTGACCACCATGGCGTCGGGCGGACGGAGAATGCGTTGGGGCTGGCTCGCGATCGCCGCGGGCTGCGGCATCGGGATCGGCTCCGGCGTGGGGGCGTGCGGGGGCGGTGACGATGCCGATACCGGCGGTTCCGCGGACGGCGGTGGGGTTTCCGCCGGGGGAAGCCCGGCGAGCGGGTCGGGGGTGGGGGGCGCCGCGGCGGGACCGTTGGGGTGCACGGTGGACGCGCCGCTCTCGGCGCCACCGGCGGTGTCCGGACCTTATTTTACCGAGGTGACGGCCGAGGCCGGCATCGGCGCCTTCACCGCCGGGTTCGGTCGGGTCATGGTCGTCGATATCGACGCGGATGGCTTCGACGACATCGTCGGCACCCCCGCCCACGACGGGCAACACGGTCTTCCGGACGCCTTCGCGAAGGTCGTGCTCCGCAATCGGGGCGACGGCACGTTCGAGGACTTTACCGAGGCGAGCGGTCTCGCGCCGGTGCGGGCCGGCCTCATGCTGTTCGGCGACGTCGACAACGACGGCGACCAAGACATGTACGCGGGCGTCATCGAGAGCGTCGGGCTCGAGGACCAGGGCATTTGGCGCAACGACGGGACCGGTCGGTTCACCCACGACGGGGCGGCGGGGACCGAGGCGAGCCAGCTCTCCTGCGGCGGCCAAACCTGCACCGAACGCCAAATTGCGGGCAGCTTCGCCGACTTCAATGGGGACGGGGTTCTCGACCTCTACCTCGGGGGGTGGTTTTGGAGCGACGGCATCAGCGACCAGCGGTACAACCCGCCCCCACGAGACGACGTCTACTTCGGCGTCGGCGACGGTACGTTCACGGCCGCGACGCTTCCTCCCCACGCGCACCCCGAGACGGGCACCACGAGCGCCAACCTCGGTCGCGCCGCCATGGGGACCGCGGTCGGCGACTACGACGGCGACGGGGACCTCGACGTCTTCGTGGCCAATTACGGGGCGGGACGACCGGTCGGCCCGCTCGCCGAACCGCTGTGCCAGCCGCCGCGCTATTGGGACCAGAACCTCTTGTGGCGCAACGAGGGCAACGGGTCGTTCGTCGATGTCAGCGACGAAGCGGGCGTGGCGGCGACGATGCGGGGCCCCGACGGGGTCACGGCGGAACCGCCGCTCACCATTGGCAACGAGTGTCCGGAGGAGGTCCGGGGGAGCTATCCGGCGCCCGTGGGCGGCAACAACTTCACCCCGGTGTGGGGCGACTTCGACAACGACGGCGACCTCGACCTTCTCGTCGGGAGCATTGCGCACCCCGACTACCCCCAGTCCGACCCCACGAGCCTGTTCATCAACCAGGGGGCGCCAAACTTCAACTTCGTCGACGAGGCCGACGTCCGCGGTCTCGACTACCGCGAGGACGAGAAACACGTCGCCTTCGTCGACGCGGATCACGACGGCTTTCTCGACGTCGCCACCACCGGTTTTCGCTCGGAGAACGCGTGGCGGCTCTATCTTCAGGAGGCCGGGCAACTCACCCTGCTCGACGCGGCCACCACCGGCGTCGACGACCAGCACCAAGAGACGATGGTGTGGCTCGACTACGACCGCGACGGTGACCTCGACCTCTACATCGCCGAGGATGTCGGGCCGGGGCGCCTCTTTCGCAACGACGCGGCCAACGCGCGGCGCCATCTCACCATCACGCTCGATGGCGCCGGCGCGGGCCCGCGCGACGCCACCGGGGCCCGGGTCACGCTCGAGGGTACGGCGGGACGCCAACTGCGGGAGGTGCCGGGGCCGGGCGGACACTACAACGTGCAGGCCTCACGCACCCTCTACTTCGGGCTCGGCGGCGACGCGTGCGCGCTCGACGTCAACGTGCGCTGGCCCGACGGCACCGTGACGGCGCTCGGCGACCTCGCGGCCGACCAACAGCTCGTCGTGGCCGCGGACGGTACCGTAGCCTCGAGGTAACGCGAGCGTTGGCGGGCGTTCGCCATTGAGTTCGACTCCGATATCGCATTGAATCGCGCCATGCAGCGCGCGATGTGGCTCGGTTTCCTCACGCTCAACACCCTCGCCTGTGGCGGAGCCGCCGCCACCAAGCAGTACGCGCCGCTGTCGGCGCCCCTTCAGCTGCCGTCTCGCGAGAGCCTCACCGAGCTTTCAGCCCGCCCTGTGCCCGTGGTGACGCAACCCGTGAAGGCGCAAGGGGTCGACCGTTGGACCTTCGAGGGGGAAGGGCTCGGGGACGCCGACGTCGCGCCCCCGGCGCCCGTGGTCTCGGCGCTCGCCGACGCGGGGCCGACCCCGACCCCCGCCCTCCACTGCGTGGCCGAGCAGGTCGCGAGATTTTACCTCGCCCACGCCGCGAGCCCTTCCCCGCGCGTCTTGTCGTACATGTCCGCTCGCTGCGGGACGGCCCACGTCGAAGCGCTTCGCACCATGATGACCCGATTCGATAGCGCGCCCGAGGGTAGCGTCGAGGACATTGCGGCCGCGCTGCCGCCCGACACGTGGAGCGCGCTCGGCCCCGTATTCGGCGACGCTCCCCGAGCCATGCGAGCCGGGGCCTGGCTTCAGCGAGGCGACGACGGAACGGTCGCCCTCGCCGTGGTGAGCGCCCCGACCGGCGTGAGCGTGCGCGCGCTTCCGATCGAAGACGATGTCGTCACGGTGGCGGGTCGGTTGGCGCTCGAGGACGTCACCGAGGTGATGGGGGTCGTCAATCGAGGCCCTCACGGGTGGGCGGAGTGTACCTCGAAGGGCGCGGCGGCCGACTTCACGCTTCGATGCCCCATCGACGCGGGAGACGCATCGGCGTGGATCGACGTGGTGGTGGCGGTGAAGGGGCAACTCCTCGGCCGGACCGTGGCCCGGGTGCTCGCCCACCGAGAAGGGGCTGGCGCCATCACCTATCCGACGCAGGTCGAGCGCCGGCCCGTCAGCGATCCCGAAGCCTTTCGGCGCGAAGTGTTGGCGCGCCTCAACGCCCGCCGCGCAACCGCCGGCCTCCGCCCGTTACGGCTCGCCGCCGCGCAGAGCGCGCAGATGGACCCGCTGGCGCCGCATTACTTCGCCGGTGATGCGGAAGGCGACGCAGCGGTCCTCGATCGCATCACCCTGGGGGTGATGGCGGGCTGGGATGTCAAGGGGGGGCTCATCACCAACGCCGACGTGCTCGCGACCCACCTGCCCGGGAGCCGGGACGCGGTCGGATGGCTCACCGAAACGCTCGAGCGACCCACCGGGCGCAGGGCCTTGCTCGCGCCGCAGGCGACGCAGGTCGCGCTTGGGGCGGCCGTCGATGCTCCCCGGCCCGGCCTTTCCTCCCTGGTCGCCACCTATACGTTTCTCGACGACGCCGACGTGGGCGCCGAGGCGGCGGAGTTCGTCACGCGGCTCAACGATGCTCGGGCCGCCGCGGGACGGGCGCCGGTGCAGGTGCGGTCGGACCCGATGCCGGAACTCGATGAAGCCGCGGCGCGGGTGCGCGAGGGCACGCATCCCGGGCTCGCGCTCGACGAAGCGCTGGCCGCCGCCGTCGCCCGACGCACGATATCGATGGGCGGCATGTACCTGGTGACCGCGCGTATGGAAGACGCGGAATTCAGCGAAGAGCTGATCACCGCCGCCGACCTCAACACGTGGGTACGCGTCGCCCACGTCGCGATCGGGGAGAGCCGCTGGGGCTTTCGGGTGGTCCTCGTCGCCACCACCCGGGGCCCCGGATCGGCCCGCACGGCCCAGCGGGGGCCCCACGAGGGGCCAGGGGTTGCCGTCGGGTTGTGAGGTTCAACGAGGGCTGTCGAACTGGCACATGCTGTCGCAGCCATCGCCGCCGACGAGGTTGCCGTCGTCGCATTGCTCACCCTCGGCGGATTGCACCACCCCGTCGCCGCAGCGCGGCCCCAGGGTACAGTTTGCGGCGCAGCCGCCGTAGCCACCGGCGTTGACCCCGTCGTCGCACTCCTCGCCGAAGAGGCTGTCGACCCCGCCGTCCCCGCAGAACGGACTCTCCACGCAGCCCGGCGCGCACCCGGGCGTGCCGTTGAAGCTGTAGGTCGTTAGGTTGAGCCCGTCGTCACACGCCTCGGGGGGATTGTCGACCACCGTGTCGCCGCAGAAGGGCCCCGGGGTGCAGTCGGGCATGAACCCGCCGTAGCTGCCGTCGTTGATCCCGTCGTCGCAGATCTCGTCGCCGGCGACGATCCCATCGCCACACGTCGCCTCGCACACGCTCGTGGCACTGACGAAGCCCGTGAGGGTTAGATTGAAATTGGAACCGGTGGGGCGGCGCTCCGCGTGAAAAAGGACGATCTCATAGACGTTGCCCACCACCAGACCGAGCTGGGTCGCCGTGGGAGGGTCGAGCACGAACGACCCCGAGACCGGCGGGTGCATGCCGCCGAGGTCGAGCACGAGCTGGCCGTTGATGAAGACCCAGACGTCGTCGTCGCCCGAGAAGTTTAGCGTTTCTCCTCCCTTGAACTCGAACCAGTCGCGGATCTCCGAGGTGAACCCGTAGTTGTGGTTCAACGTGGGGTGGGGCGCTTCGTTGCCGAGCGCAACGTGGCCCAACCCATCGAGGGGAAAGAACGTGGCGTCGGGGAAGAAGTAGCTGTCGTCGGGCTGCTTGGTGAGGCTGAGCTTGGTCACCACCTTCGCCGTGCCCGGCGTGTCGTTGTACCAATCCTCGAAGTCGGTCGCGCTCGTCGTCTGCTGGCCGAAGGGGCAGGGGCCGATGAGCGTGCTTTCGCAGATCCCGGTGTAGACGGGCTTGCCGTTGTTTCCGAGGTTGGGCTGGACGAGACCCACGGTCTCCGTCGACCCGGTGTACGCGTTGACGTCCGGGTGCTTCACGTTGTTTCCCAGGGGAAACGTGATGAGATCGCGGTAGGTCACCGGCACGTCGAGTTGGGGGGGCAAGACCCCGAGCACGTTGGTGCACGTGTAGCCGGCCTCGACCGTGCACGTCGAAGAGCACCCGTCGCCGTCGAGGGTATTGCCGTCGTCGCACTGCTCGTTGTCGGCGGGAAGAATGATCCCGTCGCCACAACTGGAGTTGCATCCGTTGGCGCCGCACGTGGGTTCGACCTCGCAGAAGGGATTGCACCCGTCGCCGATGACGTCGTTTCCGTCATCGCAAGGTTCATCGCCTTCCTTGACCCCGTCGCCGCAGACGGTCGGGAGGCAAGCGCTCCCCGGGGTGGGGCACACGAAGCCGAATTCACGCGCGCATTGGTCCGAGCAGCCATCGCCGGAGGTGGGCACGGGATTGCCATCCTCGCATTCCTCGGCCCCGGCGATGATCCCGTCCCCGCACAGATCGGCGACGCAGGGGGTGCCGGGCGCATTGCACTTCCAACCCGCCTCGACCGCGCACGCCGCGGAGCACCCGTCGCCGGCGTTGGTGTTGCCGTCGTCGCAGGTCTCGGTCCCGAAGACGACGCCGTCGCCACAGACGATCGTCGACACGCAGGGCTGGTTCGGGACGGGACAGGCGAACCCGGTCTCGACGGTGGCGCAGTCCGCCGCGCAGCCGTCGCCCGCGTCGGAGTTTCCGTCGTCGCAGGTCTCGCCGGCGTCGATCTGAATCAGGCCGTCACCACAGCCGGTGGTGTCCACCATGCCTCCGCCTTCGCCCCCGGGTCCGTCCCCCCCCGGCCCCGCGGTGCTCAAGTCGACGCCGGTGCTCGTGGTGACGCCCCCGCCTTCGGCCCCGACGCTGATGGCCCCGCCTCCGCCGCTCGTGCCCGATCCGAGCGAGAACTCCACCGGGCCGCACGCGGCCACGGCCACGAGCAAACCGACGCCCAAGACGCAAGAAAGGGACAGTCTCGTCATAATGCTACAGGGCTATCAGACGAAACGCCGGCCCATCAATGTGGGTTTTCACCCTCATGGGGTGAGGATGTGCGCCGCACCCTCACCCCGCATCCTCGCCGCGCATCCTCGCCGCGCATCCTCACAGGGCCCCGTCACCTTCGAGGGGCGGGAGGGCCGCTGGGGCGCCGAAACACCAACACGTGTTCGCGTTTGGCGAGCCCGGTCGCCGGATCGGAGCGCTCGATGCTCGCCGCGACCCAAGGGGTGAGCGCCGCCGCCGCCGCCGCCTCTTCGGTGGGTTCCCGCGCCTCGAGCAAGCGTCCATGGCTGATGCCGTCGCCGATCACGATGGCGAGACATCCCCCCGGAGCGAGAACCCGCGCTACGACCATCATCCAGTCTTGGGTCGATGCGCGCCATCGACGATATCCCTCCTCGGCCGACCGCTTGAAGTCGCGGCGGGCGCCGATCTCGCGGGGCTGGCTCCCGAGCGCGTCGAGCCTTCCCAGCCACGCGAGGCGGAGGTGTTGAAGAGGGAGGTAGTCGTAGGTCCCCGGGTACGGGGGACTCGTGAGCACCAGGTCGAAGGTGCCCTCCACCGCCCGCGCGTCGCCCCGCCGCAGCTTGGCCGCGGGGACGTCGGGGGGGACCTGAGCGTCGAGCTCGGCCAACATGGCCAGCAACTCTCGGGACCGAGCCCGGAACGCGTTCAGGGCGGCGCCCCGTCGCACCTTTCGCTTCACCCGCCGGGCCGACGTGTCCGACGCGCGCAGCGAGTACTTCACCACGAGCGACGAATGCATGGCGCGGAGCAGGCGCCGCGTTTCGTCGTCGGTATCCGCGGTCTCCACGCAGGCGTGAAGACCGGACAGCTCGGCCAACACGTGGGGCTCATACCAACGGACGAGCGGTTCGACGGCGGGGGGAGGCGCCACCTCGCGCCGGTCGGTCACGAGCGCCTCGGCCGCCCGCGCCGCCTCTGCCGTGGCGGCGGCCACCGTCTGCCGGTCCTCGTCGGACAGCCGCCGGGTGCGCGCCCGCGCGACGAGCGCCGCGACCGGATTGAGGTCGTTGCCCCACGTGTGGCGCCCCGCGAGCATGCCCTCGACCAACACGGTGCCGCCGCCGCAAAATGGGTCGAGGAGCCGGTGCCCCGGCAACACATCGAGAAGTCCCCGGGCGGCGTCGGGGTGGAGGCGCGCCGGGTAGGCGTGAAAGCGCTGGGTAGCCCGCTCGATCTCCCCGCGCGCGCGCAGCGCCGCCACCAAGGCTGACGTCAGCTCCCGCGGACCCACCAGCGACACCGCTTTGCCCGCCGGGACCTGACCACTTCGACGCGGTCCGGGCGGTGACGCGGCGAGCGAAGAGGCCCGCGCGGCCCGCAACCGGCTTGGTCGACGGGACCCGTGAGAACGGCGTTTCATCGACCGGGTTATCCGGAGAGGCGAGATCGAGGTCAACCGCAGACGAGAAGCGCCTTGAGATAGTCGCCCTCGACGAAGGCGGGCAGACGGGGATGGTCCTCGCCGGCGCCCCACTTGCCCAAGACCTGCTGGGGGCGCCGACGACGGCGCGCCGCGGCGAACACGGTCGCGTCGAACGTGTCGCGGGGGACGTGGCTGGAGCACGACGCGGCGAGGTACAGACCCCCGGGACGCAACCGGTCGAGACAAGCGGCGTGAAGTCGCTCGTAGGCGGCGAGCGCGGCCGGCACTGCGGAGGCCCGCGGGGCGAAGCTCGGCGGGTCGGCGACGATGATGTCGAAGCACGCGTCGTTCTCGGCAAGGTAACGGGGAACGTCGGCGATCCGGGTTTCGTGCCGCGCCGGGTCGAGACCGTTGTCGGCCCACGCGTGTTGGGCGAGCGCGAGGGCGCCCCCGGCGACGTCGACGGTGACCACCCGTGCGGCGCCGCCCAGGCCCGCCGCGGTGGAAAACGCCCCTGTGTAGCCGTAGAGGTTGAGGACCGATTGCCCCGCGCTGAGTTCGCGCAAGCGTCGTCGGGACGGACGATGGTCGAGAAAGAGCCCGGTCTTCTGTCCGTGCATCACGTCGACCCACATGTTCATCCCGTGCTCGCGGACGCGGTGCCGGTCGGGGGGGGCGGGGCCGAACGCCACCTCGAGGGTACGCTCGTGGCGACGCCCGCGACGAACGACGAGCGTCTCGACGCCGCGCCGCCGGAGCGTGGGGACGAGCGCGTCGCGTACCACCTCGGCCCACGCCGCGGCCCCGCCCCCGTCGAAGCGCATCACAGCACAAGGACCGTAGACGTCGCACACATGCCCAGGAAGCCCGTCGCCCTCTCCGTGCAGGAGCCGGTAGGCATCGGTGACCGCGGGATCGATGACACGGTCCCGCAGGGCGGCGGCACGCGCGATGCGACGGGCGAACAGGGCGCTGTCGATGCGCTCGCGGGGGGCGAGGCTGAAGACCCGCACCCCGATGGGCCCGTCGTCGACCACGCCGCGGGCGACAAAGGTACCGTCGGGCGCGAGGACCGCGACCGCCGTGCCCACGGGCGCGTCGAGGTGGGGCAAAGCCTCCCGCCAGATCCAGGGGTGACCCTGCCGGAGGACGCGCTCGAGCTTTCGGCCCAGCGTCACCGTGGGTTCGTCGGACCGGGGGCGGGCATGGCGTTCCCGACGGCGTCGGCGTCCCATCGCGGGGAGCCTACACGCGGTGCCCCACCACTGGCGATCGCGCGTCGCGCCCGGTAATCTTCATCATCATCGGGGGTGCATGGTCATCGCGCGGGATACGCTGGTCGGGGGGACCTACCTTCTCGAGGAGGTCATCGGGCGCGGTTCGATGGGCGTGTTGTGGCGCGCGCGGGACGTCCGCCAGGGGCGCTCGGTGGCGGTGAAGTTCATGCTCGCCCACGACCCGAGCGAGCGTGCGCGGCTTCGCTTCGGGGACGAAGCCAACAAGATCGCGTCGGTCGAGAGCCCCCACGTGGTCCGGGTGTACGATGTCGGCGACCAGGACGGAGCGCATCCCTACATCGTGATGGAGCTCCTGGAAGGAGAGACGCTGCGCGAGCACCTGCGTCGCACGACGGTGCCTTCCCTCGACGCGGTGATCCGTCTCGTCGCCGAGCTCAGCGCGGGGCTCTGCATCATTCACCGCGAGGGGATCGTCCATCGGGACCTCAAGCCGGGAAACGTGTTCCTCGTCGGCGATGGCCCTCACCCAAAGGCAAAAATCGTGGACTTCGGGCTCGCGAAGTGGCTCGACGACGGCAGCTCCATCACCCGTCGGGGCGCGCGTCTCGGCACGCCGTACTACATGAGCCGTGAGCAGGTCGTAGACCCAGCGTCGGTCGACCACCGCGCGGACTTGTGGTCGCTGTCCGTGGTGGCCTACCAGATGCTGACCGGGGAGAAGCCGTTCGACGGCGTCGACGCCGACGCCGTACTCGATGCGATCATCGCGGGGGCACCGACGCCTCCGAGTGCGGTTCGGCCCGGACTCACCGATGAGGTCGACGTCTTTTTTTGGCGTGCATTTCACCGCGAGCTCGACCAGCGCCACCCCACCGCCAACGACCTCGCCGCGGCGTTCGGTCGCGCCATGACGACGGTCAATCGACTCTCGGCCGACGTATGGCCGGTGGGAGGTCCCGGGAGGCACGATGCTCCCGTGAGCGGCCCCGTCGCGGACACCGAGCTCGTCGAGCCTCTGGGCCTCACCCGTCTCGATGAGCCCACCGAGGACGTGGTGGGGTAGGGAAGCCCTTAGGGCGCGCCGCGGCGCAAGGGTTTGGTGCCGCGTTCGGTGCCGGGCTCGGCTCGGCGTATGATGGGCTGCGATGGGACGGGCGGCGTCGGCGCTCCGCGTGGGGGAGGTGGTGGCGCAGACCTACTGCGTCGAATCCCTCCTGGGCGAAGGCGGTATGGGGGCGGTGTTCGCCGTGCGCCATACCTCGTCGGGACGCCGCTTCGCCCTGAAGTTGCTGACCCGTGCCCACGCGGTGGCGGCGGCTCGCTTCGTGCGCGAGGGGCAGGCCGCCGCGGTCCTGGGCGGGCGCCGCATCCCCACCCTTCATGACCAGGGCCGACACGACGGCGTTCAATTCCTCGTCTTCGACCTCCTGCGAGGCGAAGACCTCGAGCGGCGCCTCCGACGCGACGGGCCCCTCCCGGTGGCGCGGGCGGTGCGCTGCATCATGGAGGCGTGTGCTGCGCTCGCGACCGCTCATGCGCACGGCTACGTGCATCGGGACATCAAACCGGCGAACCTTTTTCTCGCGGATCGCGCCAACGGCGTGACCGAGGTCGTGTTGCTCGACTTCGGCGTCGTCAAGGATACGAAGGCCGACAAGCTGACCGCGACGGATTCGGTCGTCGGCTCACCGCAATTCATCTCCCCCGAGCAGCTTCTCGCGAGTCGTGACGTCGATCCGCGGGCGGACATCTGGTCGCTCGGGGCGACGCTGTTCGAGCTCCTGGCCGGGGTCCCTGCGTTCCCGGGACGCACCGTACCCGACCTCTGCACCGCGATTCTCCGCCATCCCCCGCGGGCGCTGGGCGCCTACCTCGACGACGCCCCCAACGGGCTTGAAGATGCGGTTCAGGACTGTTTGCGCAAGGCGCCCGACGAACGCCCCGCCGACGTCGGCGCCCTGGCCCGACGGCTGGCTCCCTTCGCGGGGGGCGGGGCCGACATCTTGGTTCGTGAGGTCGACATGGGTCTCCAGCGGGATGCCACGCTGCAACTGGAGGCGATTCAACCGATGCCCCCGAGTGCCGCCGCGCGCAACGCCGACGGCGCCCCGGGCCCCCACGTAGGAGCCGAAGACCGACCGGTGTCCCCCGAGGAGAAAGGGACCGTGGACCCCGAAGGGCTCGCCGCGACGGTGGTACGTGAGGCGTCGTCGGCGCCCTCGCCCGACGCGAAGCCGGTGCCATCTGCGGGTGGGTTCGCGCCGCAGCTCGCGGAGACGCTCACCCTGGAGGAGCTCGCGGCCACCCGACAACTCGAAGCCGGGGAGCCCGCGACGTTTGCCTTATCGAGAGGGATTGGAGCCGCCCGCCTGGCGTCCTTGCCGTCGTCATCATTCGCGCCGTCCACCGCCCCGGCGGCGTCGCCGGGCTCGGGGTTTCTCCCGCTCGCCCCCCCCCGCGAACGAGCGCGAAAAGAAGCGCAACGCGCCCGTCAACGTCGTCGAAGGCAACGAAGACGGCTCACGGGGGTTGCGTTTTTGCTGCTTCTGGCGCTGACCGCGCTCGTCGGATGGTGGTTCGGTCGCAACCACGCCTCTACAATGGGTCGCGATGATGGGGCGTCCGCCCGGACAACGAGGCTCAGCTGAGAGGGTCCCGACCCCGGGCGCGAGAAGCGACCCGCGGGGCGGCGACCCTCCGGCGTCAGGCTGGGAGCCCGTCCCGACCACCGTGCGCATGTCACGTCCGCGCGCGCGCAGAGACCGCCGGGAAGACCTGGAGCCCCGCACGGTGCGGATGCCCCGAACCCGGGGACGGCGGGCTCGCTACGCGCTGGGCGCCTCGGCGTGCTTGACGGCGGGAGGCGTCCTCGCGCTCCTGTGGCCCTCCGAGGGTCGTTTCCCGACCGCCGACGGCGACCCCGCGGAGGAGGCCCCCGCCGCTGCTTCCGCCTCCGTGGCGTCGACCGCCTCGGCGCCCCGCGCGGCCCCCCCGGCGCGACCCCGAGCGGCGACGCCCGGCCTGAAGGGAGACGAGGCGGCGTCGGCGGAGCGAGAGGTGGCGCGGACGGCCAGCGTGGCGGCGCCGAAGCTGCCGCTCGTCGAAGGCGCAGGTGAAGGAGACGGGAGCGAGCTCGAGCCCTACCAGGGCTACCTCGTGGTCCGCACCGAGCGCCGGGTCGACCTCTTCATCGGCCAAACCCGTCGGGGCGCGACCAATCGCCGACTGGTGTTTCGGTGCGGTGAGGTGCGTTTTCACCTGCGGGACCCGGTGACGGACCGTTGGCTCGCGTGGGAGCAACCGGTGGACGTCGCCTGTCAAGACGTCACCACCGTGGTCGCTCCTCTCCCGCCCCCGGCTCCCTTGCGCAGTCGAAGCCAGTAGACCACCCTCTCGAAGCGGTCGCCGCCCCGGCCGCAGTTGGCATGCCCTCTGACGACCGTTTTCGACGCGACCTGAGTGCCACGCTCGCCACCATCGAGGGCATGCTCGGCGAGCTCCCGAGCGCCGTCGCCAAGCAGCTCCGCATCAAATTGAGAGACCTTCGCGAAATCCTCGTGGAGCGGCGTGCGCCCCGCTTCGTGCTCGTAGGCCGGCGCGGCAGCGGCAAGTCGTCGTTGGTGAATGCGCTCTACGGCGAGGAGGTCGCGACGGTGGGCCACGTGAAGGCACAGACGGGGGCCCCTCGGTGGTTTACGTACGAGCGCCGCGAGGGGCAGCTCGACTTTCTCGACACGCGAGGGTTTCAAGAGGCGCACCGCCCGGCCGAGGACGACGGCGCCGCCTCGGCGCTCGAGTCGATTCTCCTCGAATTGGAGAAGAAAAGTCCCGACGCGGTGCTGTTTCTCGTCAAGGCCACCGAGGTGGGCGCCGCCATCGACGCAGACCTCGACGAGACCGAGGCATTGCTCGAGCGGCTGAGGCGCCGTCACGGCGCGAAGATCCCCCTCATCTGCATCGTCACGCAGTGCGACCTGCTCGAGCCGAAGGACGTGGCCCTGCACGAACCGGAGGCCCACGATGCGGCCGACGTGCAGGAGAAGCGCGAGCGGGTGAAGAAAGTCGAGCGCCTGCTCGAAGACCAGGTGCGCTCACGCAAGGGCTTGCGCGACCACTTCGTGTCTTCGCTCGGCATCGGCGCGTACCAGTCTTGGCGACCCGACGGGAGCCGTCGCAGCGATCAGCGCTGGCGGGTCGACGACCTCGTGTCCTTTCTTTTCGACAAGCTCCCCCAGCAGGCGCGGATGGAGCTCGTGCGGGTGGCGCGGGTGCGGCATCTCCAGCGCCGGATGGCCCGGAGTCTCACCGCCCTCGTGGCGTCCATGTGCGCGGGCCTCGCGGCCAGTCCCATTCCCATGGGCGACATCGGCCCCATCACCTCCCTCCAGGTCGCTTTGGTGGTGGCGATCGGCTACGTGGGCGGCCGCGAGCCGAGCACCAAGACGGCCCACGAGTTTCTCGGTGCGATCGGGGTCAACGTCGGCATCGGCTTCGCCCTTCGCGAGACCGCGCGCGCGCTGGTCAAGTTCGTGTTTCCCGGGGCCGGGAGTTTCGTGTCGGCCTCGGTCGCCTTCGGGGGGACGTGGGCGGTGGGGAGCGCGGCGATGGCCTACTTCATCGACGGCGCCTCGATCGCGGAGGCGCGGCGACGGGGAAACCAGGCCCGCGACGTCGCCGAATCCCGCAATGCGGCATCCGGCGACGACGCTACTCCGCCGTCCGAAAGATGAGATCGGGGAGGGGCGTGAGAGAGCTATAGTTCTTCCGAAAGTCCCCCATGTGGTGGATGTGGTGCTTACGGATGAGGTAGTCGAGCGGTCGGAGCAGCGGATGGCGCATCCTCAGCCCGGCGTGAATGATGATGTTCAGGGTCGAGTAGAAGAAGAAGGCGGTCCCGAACGCGTACACGTGCACGGGCCCGACCAGCGCCGTGGCCCCGAGCAGCAGCGCCAACCCGCCCAGCAGCTCCAACGGGTGCAGATAGAAGCTCTCGAGCGCGGAAGGGTTTCGCGCGCGATGGTGAACGCCGTGAACTGGCTTCATCAACCGCTTGTGGTGCATGGCGCGATGAAAAAAGTAGTACGCGAAGTCGTAGATCACGAGGATGGCCGCTGCCTCGAGGAGGATGCGCCCGACGCCGACCGACGTCGCCACGAACAGATGGTCGAAGAGCACGTAGGTCGCCCCCAACACCACCAACAGCGAAATGGCGCTCGACGAGAGGATTTTGACGAGCCGGGCCCGGGGCGCGATCCGCGTCTTCACCTTCGTGCTGATCCGCGCGTCGGCGAACCGCGGCGAGTGATAAGCCCACGCCAACCCGACCAGAAGGGCGGTGTCGACGGCGAATACCGCGAAGATGACGGCGTAAAAGGACGTCACAACGTGGGTGGATAGTGCTGAACGCCTCGGATGTCGACGCTGCCGAAGCCGAACGCCTACGTCCTCGCCCCGCCCCGAGGCGAGTCGAGGTGTAGCGAACCCATGGGAACGCATTTAGGGTCCCCCACCGACCATGGATACGCGCGACGGGATCATCGAAGCCATCGGCAACACCCCGCTCATCCGTCTGCGGGCGGCCTCGGAGGCCACGGGGTGTGACATCTTCGGCAAAGCCGAGTTCATGAATCCGGGGATGAGCGTCAAGGACCGCGCCGCCTTGTTCATGATCGAGGATGCGGAGCGCCGCGGGGCGCTGAAACCCGGTGGGTGCATCGTCGAGGGGACGGCCGGCAACACCGGGATCGGGCTCGCGTTGGTGGGGCGCGCGAAGGGCTACCGGACGGTCATCGTCATCCCCGAGACGCAGTCCCAGGAGAAGAAGGACATGCTCACCTTGGCCGGGGCCGAGCTGGTGCAAGTGCCGGCGAAGCCCTTCGCCGACCCCAACAACTACGTCAAGGTCGCCGAACGGCTCGCCGCCCACATCGACGAGGCCGAACCGGGCGGCGCCTTCTACGCCAACCAGTGGGACAACCTCGCCAACCGTCAGGCCCACATCGACGGCACCGCCCCCGAAATATGGCGCCAAACCGGGTGTCGCATCGACGGCTTCATCTGTGCCATGGGAACCGGCGGTACGCTCTCCGGCACGGGCCTGAAGCTGAAGGAATTGAGCGATGGCCGCGTGCGCATCGGACTCGCCGATCCGGCCGGGGCCAAGATGTTTCATTACTTCACCGAGGGGAAACTGGTCGCGAATCCCGGGGGATCGATCACGCAGGGGATCGGGCAGGGCCGCGTCACCGGCAACGTCGACGGCGCGAAGGTGGACCATGCGTACTTCATCCCCGACGAAGAGGCGGTGGAGATCTGTTTCGGTCTCGCCGAAAGCGAGGGACTGGTCCTCGGCGGCTCGAGCGGCATCAACGTGGCCGGCGCCATCCGGCTCGCCCGCGAGCTCGGTCCCGGCCACACGATCGTGACCATCCTCTGCGACCCGGGAAATCGTTATCAATCGCAGATGTGGAACCCGGCGTTTCTTCGGAGCCAAGGGTTTCGCGTCCCCGCGTGGCTCGAACCCGCGGCGCCCCGGGACCTCGGCGGGATCTTCCAGGCCGACCCCGGGACCCAAGGGTAGAAGACGATGGAGCTACGCCTCGCGCGGACCTGGGACGACCGCGTGGTCCCTCCCGCCGAAGTGGCGACGGTCGACGTGTCGCGTCGTGACGACGGATTCGAGATCTCCGTCGATGCGCCCTTCTTTGGCGATCCTCCCCCCGTGGGTCCGCCGGGGTCGACGCCGGAGTTATGGCAACACGAGGTCGTCGAGGTGTTCTTCCTCGGCGACGACACGCGTTATCTCGAGGTCGAGCTGTCTCCTCACGGGCATCATCTCGTGCTCGAGCTGCACGGGGTACGCTGTGTGACCCGCGAAGGGCTGCCCTTGCGCTACGCGGCGTCGATTCGGGCGGGGCGCTGGCGGGGCCGCGCTTCGGTTCCGTCGGCGCTCGTTCCTCCCGGGCCCCTTCGCATCAATGCGTTCGCCATGCACGGCGTCGCCGCCGGCCGCCGCTACCTCGCGTGGCGCGCCCCCGGGGGGAGCCAGCCCAATTTTCATCGTCTGGACGCCTTTCGACCCTTCAACGGGGACGACGATCCGCGGGGGAGAGGATCCCCGGGAGATTGAGACCGTTCTCCTCTGCGCAACGCTTCGCTCCTTCGTACCCGGCGTCGGCATGGCGCATCACGCCGGTGGCGGGATCGTTCCACAGGACGCGACGGATCCGGCGGGCCGCATCTTCACTGCCGTCGGCGACGATGACCATTCCGCTGTGCTGCGAGAACCCCATGCCGACCCCTCCGCCGTGGTGCAGGCTAACCCAAGTGGCCCCCGACGCCGTGTTGAGCAGGGCGTTCAAGAGCGGCCAGTCGGAGACCGCATCGGAGCCGTCGCGCATCGCCTCCGTTTCCCGGTTTGGACTCGCGACCGAGCCACTGTCGAGATGGTCCCGACCAATGACCACCGGGGCGGAGAGTTCGCCCGATGCCACCATGTCATTGAAGGCGATGCCGAGTCGGTGCCGGTCTCCGAGGCCCACCCAGCAGATCCGCGCCGGCAAGCCCTGGAAGGCGATGCGCGTTCGCGCCATGTTGAGCCAGTGGTGCAAGGAGGCGTCGCGGGGGAGAAGTTCTTTGACCTTCGCGTCGGTCTTGTAGATGTCCTCGGGGTCTCCCGAAAGGGCGACCCAACGGAACGGGCCGATCCCGCGGCAGAACAGCGGGCGAATGTAGGCAGGAACGAAACCCGGGAAGTCAAAGGCGTCGTCGACCCCTTCGTCTTTGGCGACCTGGCGAATGTTGTTGCCGTAGTCCAGCGTGGGGACGCCCGCGTGCCAAAAGTCGAGCATGGCTCGAACTTGAACGCTCATCGACTTCCGCGCCGCGCGCGCCACCGCTTCCGGATCACGGCGACGACCCGCGTTCCACTGCGCCAAGGTCCAGCCCACCGGGAGATAGCCATTCACCGGATCATGCGCCGAAGTCTGATCGGTGACGAGGTCGGGGCGGACGCCCCGTCGGACGAGCTCGGGAAATACCTCGGCCGCGTTCCCGAGCAGTCCGACCGACTTGGCCACCCCGTCGTGAGTCCAACGTTCGATTCGTTCGAGGGCCTCGTCGAGATCATCGGCCCGCTCGTCGAGGTACCGGGTGCGCAGTCGCGATGCGATCCGCTCGGGGTCGCATTCCACCGCGAGGCAGCTCGCCCCCGCCATGACGGCGGCCAAGGGCTGGGCGCCCCCCATGCCCCCGAGACCCCCGGTGAGAATCCAACGCCCGGACCAATGACCGCCGTAATGCTGGCGGCCGGCTTCGGCGAAGGTCTCGTACGTACCCTGGACGATTCCCTGGGTTCCGATGTAGATCCAAGACCCCGCGGTCATCTGGCCGTACATCATGAGCCCCTGCCGATCGAGCCGATGGAAGTGCTCCCAGGTCGCCCAGTGAGGCACGAGGTTGGAGTTGGCGATCAACACCCGGGGGGCGTCCGCATGCGTTCGAAAAACGCCGACCGGCTTCCCCGACTGAACGAGCAGCGTTTGGTCGTCGTCTAGTGTTCGCAACGTCGCGAGGATGATCTCGAGATCTCGCCAGCTGCGGGCGGCCCGGCCGATCCCGCCGTACACTACGAGCTCCGAAGGATTCTCCGCCACGTCGGGGTCGAGGTTGTTCTGTAGCATTCGATAAGGCGCCTCGGTGGCCCAGCTCCGGCAGTGGAGGTCGGTTCCAGTCGGGCTCCTCACGACGCGTTCGCGGTCAATCCGTCGATTCATCGAATACTCCTTGGGGGGACGGTGGGGGTACGTCTTCGGGGGACAACGCGGGCACGTCGACGTCTACCGTCTCGGTGCGCATCCAGGTGGCCAGGGCTTGGAGGTCGGGACTGACGATCCGATCTTCGTTCAGTGTCGCCACCACGCGGCGGACGGCGGTCACCATGCGCTGCAGAGGGCGGCTCGTGGTGAGTGGCGCGCGGAGCTCGATGCCCTGAACGGCGGTCATGGCTTCAACGGCGAGAATTCCCGCGAGATTGTCGTTCATCTCGCCCAAGCGTCGGGCGGCGTGGCAGGCCATCGAAACGTGGTCCTCTTGGTTGGCCGAAGTGGGGGTTGAATCGATGGATCGAGGGTTGGCGAGCGATCGATTTTCACTCATGAGCGCCGCCGACGTGACTTCTGCGATCATCATGCCCGAGCACAGGCCCGGGTCGGCCGCGAGGAAGGCAGGGAGCCCAAAGCTCAGCGTTGGGTCCACCAACAAGGCGATGCGCCGCTGGGCGATGCTGCCGAGCTCTGCGATCGCGATCGCGATCTGGTCGGCGACGAGCGCGACTGGCTCGGCGTGAAAGTTACCGCCCGAGGCCACCGCCCCATTCGGAAGGACCAATGGATTGTCGGTGGCCGCGTTGGCCTCGATCGCCAACGTGCGGGCGGCGTGGCGGAGCTGGTCGATACAGGCACCGATCACCTGGGGCGCACAACGAAGGCAGTAGGGGTCTTGAACCCGATCGCATTCGACACGATGGCTTTCGACGATGGCTGAGCCGGCGAGAAGGCTCGCCAGGCGGCGGGCGCATTCGATCTGGCCTCGTTGACCCCGGAGCCGGTGAATTTCGGGTCGAAAGGGCTCGGTCGACCCTGCGGCGGCGTCCACCGATAGCGCGGTCGTGGTCAGTGAGACCCAGGCGAGCTGCCACGCATCGAAGATGCCGGAGAGCGCAAGCGCGGTAGAGACCTGCGTACCGTTGAGCAACGCGAGCCCCTCTTTGGCCCGAAGCTCGAGGGGGGCGAGGCCGGCGGCCCGGAGGGCGGCCGCCGACGACATGCGCACGCCGCGGTGAAACGCTTCGCCTTCTCCGATCAGCGTGGCGGCTAGGTGCGCGAGGGGCGCGAGGTCCCCGGACGCGCCCACGGAGCCCTTTTCAGGGATGACCGGGAGGACGTCTTCGTCGACGAGTCGCTGGAGGAGGAGGATCACCTCGGGACGAACGCCCGATGCACCGCGGCCCAAGGAGATGCACTTCAGGGCGATGATGAGGCGGACGATGGGTGCCGAGAGCGGCGCGCCGAACCCGGCGCAATGAGAGCGCACCAGATTGCGCTGAAGCTCGGCGAGCTTGTCGTCGTCGATGCGGACGTTGGCGAGCTTGCCAAATCCCGTGTTGACCCCGTAGAGAACGTCGCCGGCCGCAATACGGCGCTCGAGCACGCGCGCGCCATGGGCGACGCGGTCGTGCGCCTCGGGGGCAATTTCGAAGCGTACGCCGTCCCGTAGGATGCGTCGCAGGCTATCGAGGGAGACGCGCTCTGGGATGAGACGGAGGGTCATGGCGTACCCCGACCGTGAATGCGCCGGTACAAGGGCTGACCTCCCTGCCAGTACGACAATTCGCGGGGATGCTCGAGATTCCACACGGCGAGATCGACGGGTCGACCCCCTGCGACGCGTCCGTGCGTGTCTTGGAGTCCGAGGGCCGTGGCGGCGTGTCGCGTCACGCCCATGAGGGCTTCCTCGGGGGTCAGTCCGTAGAGAACGCACGCCATGTTCATGGCGGTGCGCAGCGAGGTGAGGGGAGAGCTGCCCGGGTTGCAGTCCGTGGCGACCGCGAGGGGAACCCCGTGCTCCCGCATGGCCTCGACCGGGGGCCGTTGCCGTTCTTGCAGGGTGTAGAACGCGCCCGGAAGCAACACCGCCACCGCGCCCGACGCGGCGAAACGGGGGACGTCGCGCTCGTCGAGGTACTCGAGGTGGTCGGCGGACAGGCCTCCGTATTCCGCGACCAGGAGCGCACCTTTCTGATCGGACAGCTGCTCGGCGTGAAGCTTCACGGGGAGCCCGAGACCCGCCGCTGCATCGAACACGCGCCGGATGTGGTTGGGTTGAAATGCGATCGTTTCGCAGAAGCCGTCCACCGCATCGACCAAACGCTCTCGATGGGCGATGTGCAGCCCCGGGAGGGCCACCTCGTCGAGGTAGTCGTCGGGGCGCCCGGCGTATTCGGGGGGGAGGGCGTGGGCGGCGAGCCACGTGGTGACGACGCGCACCGGTCGGTGCTCCGGCAGCCGTCGGGCGATGCGCAGCATGCGGATCTCATCATCGATGGTGAGGCCGTAGCCCGACTTGATCTCGACCACCGTCACCCCATCGGCGATGAGGGCGTCCAGACGCAGGAGCGCGCTGCGCAGCAACGCGTCGTCCGACGCCGCTCGGGTGGCGGCCACCGTCGCCGCGATGCCGCCCCCGGACCGCGCGATGGCCGCGTAGCTCGTCCCCCGGAGGCGCTGATCGAATTCCTGCGCTCGGTGACCACCAAAAACGAGGTGCGTATGACAGTCGATCAGCGCGGGCGTGACCAGTCGCCCCTCGAGCGGCTCTCGGGAGCACGCCGCGTAGACGTCGGGGACCTCCGCGGACGCCCCGAACCAAGAGATGCGCCCGTTCTCGATGGCAAACGCCGCATTCTCGAGCAACGGCGCAGCGGCCTGCATCGTCGCGAGCGTGCAGTCGGTGTAAACCCTAGGCGTGTGCATCGTGACCAGCGACCGTGTTCAAAGTACTACGTTCCGATGCCGCGAAGGAACGTGACGGGGCGGTGAAAGCTTACCTTCGTGCCCCCCCTCGGCCCCGAGGCCGTATCGACGCCGAGGATGGCCCCGCGGCGCAACGCGTCTTTCAACGCGTCGGGGCCGCAGGCCCTACGGCGGTGCTGGGGTTTGCCTGCGACGTAGGCGTGACGAGAAATCGGGGGCGGGCGGGGGCCGCGTCGGGGCCAGAGGCGATCCGCAATGCGCTGTTCAGCCTCGCGGCGCCGGAAGGGCTGATGCCGCTGACCGACCTCGGGGACGTGGTCGTGCCCGGTGACGACCTGGAGGCGGGTCAGTCCCGGCTGGCGGCGGAAATTGCCCGGGGCCTGGCCGTCCACGAACGTCTCCTCGTCCTCGGCGGCGGCCATGAAACCGCGTACGGGAGCTACTGCGGTCTTCGCACGCGGTATCCGGACGCCGCGATCGGTATCCTCAACCTCGACGCGCACCTCGACCTGCGCAACGTCGGAGAGGCGGGCCCCTCGTCGGGTACCCCCTTCAACCAGATTCGGTCCATGGCTCCCGAACGTTTCGACTACGCCTGCATCGGGGTCGCACGCGAGTCGAACACGCAGGCGCTTATCGACCGAGCCGCGGCGTGGTCGGTGGAGCTCGTCTACGACGTCGCCTTGAGGAGAGATGCCGATGCGGCCTCCGAGGTGATTCAACGCGCGGTCGAGAGGGCAGACGTCGTGTACCTGACGATCGACATCGACGTCCTGCCGCATTTCGAGGCCCCCGGCGTGAGTGCGCCGGCCACCCGAGGCGTTCCTCTCGTGACCGTCGAACGCATCGTCGATCAGGTGATGTCGGCGTGCCGGCGGACCCGGACCGAACTTCCCTTGGTCGATGTGGTCGAGGTAGCTCCGCCCTACGACCGTGATCACGTGACCGCCAAGGCCGCTGCCTACCTGGCGTTGAAGTACCTCTGCGATGCCCCGCCGCCGTCGTTCGGTGGGCGATCTACCGTCACGCCTTCACGAGAGATGTGATCTCGTCGGACGCAGAGGCCGCGAGGATGCGCCATACGCGGTCGAAGTCTTCGCCGCGGAGGTATGTCGCGTCGCACCAGCCGAGGGGCAGTTCGGCGCTCAATCGAGCCTGGTCGAGCTCGGCTTTGACCTGAAGCCGCTCGGTCCGCGGGGCCCGGTAGGCCCCCACGGAGAACTGTTCGACGGCGAGGTTGAGTTCGGCGCGGTCGTGGTGAAGAAGCTGCACCGAGAGCTTCACGGTGAAGGGTCGCGACAGACGAATGGCGACCGGCGCGGCCGCGCCCGCGTGAAGGGTGAGGGTGTCGCCATCGAAGTCGATGGTGCCGATCTCCGTGGGGGCGGCGCCGGCGACCCGATGGAGGGGGTGGAGGGTGGTGTGCACCGCGGCCTCGAACGGGCCGCACGGAGCGGGCTTCGGCTGGGGGGCGAGGGGCCCTCGGTGGTCGCACGGGGGACCATCGATGAAGCGAAGATGATGAAGGGCCGGGGCGACGCCCATCTTCGCGCCGGCTTCCACGACGAGGGCGGCTCGCGTGTCGGGGGCGGGGCGGCGCGATCCATCGACCACCACGGGTCGCGACCACACCTCGACGCCCCAGGGGGTCGTCGCCCGGACACTGGTGAGCTCGGCGTGATGGACCACGGTGCCGAAGAGCAATTGGCCGTGTTCGACGAGGGAACGTTCTCGCCGGGTGAGGTCGTCATGGTGCGCCATCTCGGCCCCGCGGAAGCGGCGCGGCACGTGGGCAGGGACTTCATCGGAGCCTTCGGCGCCCGATACCGGCGTGGCCCGACGCTTCCATTGACGATAGGTCCGCAGCACGTTGCGGCGGGCGTCGATGAGGAGGGGAAGGCCGATGGCCAGCGCTACGAGGGCCACCGCGACTTCCCAGCGCGACGCGCCCAGCCGACGGAGAAGACGCACGCTCTGCTCGTCGAGCGCCACGGTGACGAAGGCCCACACCAACAGCAGCCCCGACCAGACGATGAAGGTCAGCTTCCAACTGCCGCGTACCGACCGCTCGGCCATACGTCAGCCTACCAGGTTGGCCGCCACCAGCTACCGGCGGGCGGCGCTGGCATTCGAGGACGCGCGGACCATTGCGTTTCTCGCGCTGATCCCGCTTACTCAGGACCGAGGGTGAACCGATGGCGAAGTGCACCGCGCTCAAGATGGACGTCGTGACCAAGCGCTCGGGTCACACCATGACGGGCATGGCGGTGAGTGTGTGTACCACCCCCGCGGCGCCGAGCCCCATCCCCATCCCCTACCCGACCGTAGGAACGGTCTCGGAAGGGATCACGGACCCGTGCCTACGCACCAAGATCGGCGGTGCGGTCGTGATGACCGTCGGTTCGTGCATGTCCAAGTGTCACGGCAACGAGCCCGGCACCCTCAAGGAGGTCGTCAGCCTCAATACAGCCGGGCCCTGCTTTCCCGCCCTCGGCGCTCCGAACGTCATCATGGAGCTGGGGATGGCGGGCATCACCACGTCGTTCGGCCAGATGAACAAGTCGATCACGGTCGGCGCTTCGGGCAACGCGAGCGGGGCGGGCGGCGGTGGCGGGGGAGGAGGCGGTGGCGGAGGGGGAGGCAGTGGTCCGGGCGGACGCAATGCCCAAGGCCCGACGGGCGGGGGCGGGGGCGGGGGCGGCAATGCTGATGGGGCGGGACCCCCTGCGCCACCCGCGCCTCCGAACGCGGATGGCCAGGCGACGGCCGGACACCCGGTGGACGTGGTCACGGGCACCGTCATGGTGACCGAGGTCGATTTTCAATTGCCAGGGTGGCTCTGGGTCTCGTGGCGTCGTCTGTACAGTGCCTCCGCGGCCGCGCGCGACATGGGGCTCGGGTTTGGCTGGTCCCATCCCTACGGCTGGCGAGGACGACGGCGCGGCGATCGCATCGAGCTCATTGACGACCAGTACCGCCGTTCGGACGTCGTGTGGCCTGACGAAGGGGAGGAGCTCGTGCTCGCGTATGGTCGTCGACTGTACGCGGAGGGTGATGCGTTGGTCGTCGATGCGGGAGACGGCCTGCTGCGCGTGCTTCAACGACAAGGCCCGCGAGGGCTTCTTCGCCTCGTGGAGCTCCGCGACCGACATGGCAACGCCGCCCGGTTTGCTTGGGAAAAAGACCGCTTGGTCGAGATTGTCGACAGCGTAGGGCGCAAAGCGCGACCCCGGCGCGACGGGGCGTGGACCACCTGGGAGGCTGAGGTTGTCGACGGGGAGGGGACTTCCCATCGACGGCGGCTCGTCAGCTACGAGGTCGATGAACGCGGCGACCTGGTCACCGTCATCGACGCAGGGGGCGCGGAGACGCGGTACGGGTACGACGAACAGCACTTTTTGACGCGAGAAACACGTCCCGATGGTCTGACGTTTCACTTCGTTTACCAAGACGTCCGGGGGGAGCGTCGGTGCGTCGAGACCTGGGGAGAAGCTCCCGGTGGCGACGTTCTCGCCGAGCTCGGCGCGTCGGCCGACAATGCGTCGTGGGCCCGGGGCGTGTACCACGCCCGGCTCGACTACGGTCCGGGACCCTACGAAACGCGCGTGACCGATGCGCTGGGACGACAACACCACTACGTCGGCAACGAACTCGGCCTGGTCGAGACGTATACCGACCCGACGGGACACCGCAGTGTCTTTCGTTACGACCGCAATGGGAGTGTGCTTCGGCACACCGATGGCGGCGGCCGGGTCACGACCCTCGGCTACGGCCCCGACGGGCTGCTCGCGAACCTCCGCCGTGGCGGCCAACGGTTTCGCTACCATTACGACGGGGGTCGGCGCCTCACCGGGTTGTCGGGTGTCGACGGCGCGAAGTGGTCCTGTCGCCATGGTCGCCACGGCGTAGAAGCCGAGAGCGACGGCTACGGCCATGAGATCGCGTACGCCTACGACGAGCGCGGTCGACGGGTGGCGGTAGCGCGCCCCGATGGCAGCGGTCAGACGATGACCTACGACGCGCACGGCAACCTCACCCAGCTCGAAGACCGGACGGGGGCTCAGTGGCGCTATGCGTTCGATGTGTGGGGTCTCCCGGTGGAGGTTCATACGGCGGCCGGGGTGACGTACCGCTTCGAATACGACTCACGCGGTGACGTGACGCATATCGAGGGCAGCGACGGGTATCGCATCGCGTATGAAATCGACGACCTCCGACGCGTGACGGCGGTGCACCATCCGGGCGGCGGGATCACGCGTACCGACTACCTGGCCGACGTCGCCGTCGCGCGGCACTACCCCGACGGCACCCAGTGGCGCATGGGCTACGACGCTCAGCTGCAGATGAGGGCCATCGTCAACCCAGCGGGCGAGCGATGGCGGGGTGAATACGATGGTGGGGGCCGGCTCGTCAGCGAGACGAACTTCTCGAACCTGACCTCGTTTTACGAGTACGACGGGTCGGGCCTGAGGACGGCCATCGTTCATCCCGACGGAAGTCGAACGGAAATCGAACGCAATGCGGCGGGATTGCCGGCGCTGATACGTCGCGCGGGGACGCCCGACACGCGCTTCCAGTACGACAGCACCGGCGCCATCGTTCGCGCCGAACAGGGCTCGAGCGACGTCACGTTCGATTACACCCCGCAGGGGCAAATCGAAAAAGAGATTCAGCGTCTCGGAGGGTGGTGCTTCGAGGTGAACTACCGGTACGACGACCACGGCGGGCTGATCGGTCAGCGCTACAGTCGCGGATGGGGCGTCGACCACGAGTTCGGTCCGGAGGGTACCCTCGAACGCGTGCGGGTCTCCGGTGCGGGTGAAGAACCGACCCTCATCGACGAGGTCGACTTCGTGCACCAGGGCGACGGGCGCCGGTCGCGACGTCGATACCATCAACTCGAGGTGGATACCGAACGGGATCCCAAAGGACGACCGCGCCGGATCACGGTAACGCGCGGCGACGAGGTCGTTCGCGAACGCCGCTTCGACTGGGACGTCACGGGGCCCCTGCGATCGGTGGCCGACAGCCACGCGGGCGAGCGCCACTACGAGCTCGATGCCGTCGGCCGACCGGTCGGGGTTCGGGGGCTCGGCGCTTCCGAGCGATTCGACTACTCGCCCCACGGCACGCCGCGGCCCGAGGGAAAGGGATGGGCTCTTGGCGCCAACGGTCGCCCGATCCGTACCGACGAGGCGGGGCTCCGCTGGGACCCGCGGGGGCGGCTCGTCGAAAAGGTCGGGCGCTCTCCCGTCGACCAATGGCGCTTTTCTTACGACGACGCCGATCGATTGGTGATGGCGGAGCGTGGCGACGGCCGACGCACCGAGTACCACTACGACGCCTTCAATCGACGGATCGCCAGCACCGCGGGCGGCCACACGACGTTCTTCGGCTACGATGGCGATAGCATCGTCGAAGAGGTAGGCCCGGACGGCACCTCGAGGCGACGGGTGTACGCCCGCGACGAAATGACGCCCTTGCTCGAGATCGAGGGCGACGACTCACGCCTGGTTCTCACCGACGGGGCCAGCACCCCTTGGCTCTACCTCGGGCGGGCGGATGTCGCCGGTGAGATCGACCTGACCACCTGGGGGGAGACCGCCCGGGCCGAGGGATTCGCCGGTCCTCTGAGGTTCGCCGGTCAGCGGCGCGACGACGAAACCGGTCTTCACTATCATCGGCACCGCTACTACGACCCCGCGCTTCACGTCTTTCTCACCCCCGATCCCACCGGCTTCTTCGGGTCATTTCAGGAGGTGGGATTCGTTCCCAACGTCACCTTTTACGTCGACGCGCTCGGCCTATGGGTGGCGATCATTCAGGGCCAGGACGAGTCGCCCCGCACGCGGCAACGGGGGGGCGCCATCGACATGGCGACGGGTCAGTATGCCCATACACACCGCAATACGCCGGGGACGCGGGTCCTCGACCATAGCCAGCTGGGGCCGGGGAGCCTCGCCGGCGCCACCCACGTCATGGTCATCTCCCACGGGGCGCCGGGCAGCATCAGTTGGGGGCCGCATCGGCCGGTGATCGGGTCGCGGTCGATCAATGGCGAACAACTGGGCGACATCCTCAATCAGGCCGGGTTCAATGGGGCGGCCCCCGGCGCCAAAGTCGACGTGCTTTCGTGCAACGCCGCGACCCCGGGACTACTCGGTGGCAACAGCGTGGCGCAGGGCGTGGCGAATCGGACGCTCGCGGATACGACGGGGGCGCGTGCCGACAATCGACTGTCGGGGGCGCTCAGCATGACGGGCACCACGGCCACCCACGGGACGGGCGTCTACCAGGGAACGAGCCCGAACGCTGGCCAGGGGTTCGCGGCGGGATCCCACGGAAGCGCCCGCGAGGTGGTCACAGGCGGCCAGATGGTCACGGTGTCGCCTCGTCCCGCGAATCGTTGACGTCGTCGAGATAAACAACACCGGGTGGGGGGCGATCCCGGGGTTCGCTCGCCACCGCGAGGGCCGCGACGACGGCTTGGGCGCAGCCGGCGAGGGCGAGGAAGGCCATCCCCGCCACGAGGCGGAGCGGTGGTCGCGACGAAGCGGTGAGCAGCAAAGGCCAGAGCGACGCGAACAGGGGGGCGGCGAGCATCAGGGGGGGCAGGCGGCGACGGAGTCCTGCGTCGGGTCCACGCCAAGCGAGCAGGGTCATCACCGGGCCGATGGTGAAGCTCAGCGCCATCACCGACGTCGCGATGATGGATGTATTGACGCTGGCCAGCAGGGTCGCGGCCCATGCGGACCTTTCGTCCAGTTCAGTAGGCACCCGTGGCGCGTAGGGAACCACGAGCGAAACGAGCAGGGCCAGTGTGAGCGCTCCGGCCAAGTTTCGCGGACGGCGCAGCCCCGGCTCGAGCCAGCGCGCGAGCAGCGCGCCCCCAAGAGCGAGCGCCAGCGCGGTCGACAGCCCCAACGGGGGTAGATCGGCTTTCGCCGGGGGCCAGGCCCAGAGGCCGACGACCGCGACCCCGGCCAGGCCGACCAGGCGAGCCCCGGCGTGGGGCACCACCCCCGCGACCAGCGCCAGCCCCGCCGCCACCCACTGCCCCGCGCCGAAGGCCGACGCTCCGAAGAGCAACCCGCTGGCGCCAACGGCCAACCCCCGCAGCCAGGGGTCCTCAGGAATGGTCGTGGCCACAAGCTCGAACTGGGTGAAAACCGGGGATCCGTCGAAGGGGAAGGACTTAGGGGAGAGATGTCATGAGAGGGGCGCCCAAGCCCCATGATCGCGTTCCCGACGAGGAGGAGGACAGGCCATGGCGGGCGCCTTGCCGCGGCCGTCGACCGCCGATTCGTGACCGACGGCGTCGAGGGCCGATTGAAGGTCGGCGAGGAGGTCTTCGGGGGCCTCGATGCCGACGGAGAGTCGGATCAGGCTGGGTCCGATGCCGGCGGCCTCGCGGGCGGCGGGCGTCATCGAGAGGTGGGTCATGGTGGCGGGGTGGGCGGCGAGGCTTTCGACCCCGCCCAACGACTCGGCGAGCGAGAAGAGCTGCAGACGCTCGAAGAACGTGGCGAGGGTGGCCTTGCCGGCAGCATGAAGGTCGAAGCTGACGACCGAGCCAAAGCCCCGTTGTTGGCGCGAGGCGAGCGCGTGGTAGGGGCTCGTGGCGAGCCCGGGGTAGTGAACGCGCGCCACCGCGGGGTGGGCTTCGAGCAGGGTGGCCACGGCGCGGGCGTTGCGCTCGTGGCAGGCCCACCGCGCGTGGAGGGTGCGGGCGCCGCGGAGGATCTGGGCACAGTCGGCCGGAGACTGGCTCAGGCCCAGGCAATTACACCAATGGTCGAGCGCTTCGGCGTCGTCGGGACACGCCGCGATCACGGCACCGCCGACGACGTCGCTGTGACCGTTGATCGACTTGGTGGTGGAATGGACCACGAAATCTGCGCCGAGATCGATCGGACGCTGGTTCACCGGCGACAAGAACGTGTTGTCGACGACGACCTTGGCCCCGGCGTCGTGGGCGGCGGTGGCGACGGCGTCGACGTCGGTCACCCGGAGGAGCGGATTGCTCGGCGTCTCGACCCAAACGAGCGCGCAGCCAGCGGCGACGGCGGGTCGCCAGGACGACGGGTCGGTAAAGTCGACGAAGGTGACGTCGAGCACGCCACGGTCGCGGAGGGCACAGAAGAGGCGGTGGCAACCCCCGTAGAGGTCGTGCGACGCCAGCAGCCGTCGGTTCGGGCCGAGCCAATGCGCGACGAGGGTGGCGGCGGCCATACCGCTCGCCACGCACACCGCCCCCGCGCCGCCTTCGAGCCGGGCGAGCGTTTCCTCGAGCAGCGCCCGGGTCGGGTTGCCCGAGCGGCTGTAGTCGAAGCGACGCTTTTCTCCGAAGCGACGAAACGTGAAGTTGCTGCTGAGGACGGTGGGAGGAACCACCGCCCCGTGCACGGGGTCGGTGGCGATGCCGGCCCGCACCGCGGTCGTGACGGAGGCTTCGGTATCGCCATGGGAGAAGGCACCAGAGAGAGAAACGAGGGTCATCGGAGCTAGCCTTTGGGGTTGAAGGGTCGCCTACCGGAGCTTTGGTTCGCGTGATCCTCGACGTCGTTCAGGGTTCCCGTTCGCGTTCCGCGCAGCGTCGAATGACAGGGCATTCTCCGCGGGTTCCCGACGCTTTTCACGCCGCCCATCTTACGACACAGCCCGAAGGCTCCGTCTCAGGAGTTGGCACCGGTTGGGGGTGGTTGGTCCCCAGTGGTTGCCCCGGCATCGTCGGGCCTGTCCCTCCGCCGGTCTCGATAGGTGCGAGGAGAGTGCTCGTGAGACCCGCCTCTCGTCAAGGCCATTTTTCCGCTTCGTCGGCGACGGCGAACGACCACCGAGTGGGCATGGGCGCGGCGGACGACAACCGCGTTGCCGCCACGATCGGTCGCTTTCTCGCTTCTCGGCCGAGAGAACGCCGTTTCGGGCTGGCCTGCCTCTTGCTCTCCCTAGCATTGCCGAGAGAACGGAAGGGGACCGCCTTCTCGGGCGTGCGCATTCGAACGGAGCCGCGGCATTGCGGTTTCGTACGCGGGGCGTGCGTCCGACGCATGGCGGTCGTCGTGGCGCCGAAGCGGGAGATTCAGATGAAACGAAAGACACGATGGACACGGTGGGCGATCGCCCTCGCCCGGTGGGGTTCGGCCGGGATCATGGCGATTGCCACCGGCGGATGCATCGACCGGCCCCTGGAGCCGGTGGAGCCACGCGGAACCCTGACCTTCAACGCCGAGCTGACGCAGAGTTCGGTCGATCGAATCGACCTCTTGTTGGTCATCGACAATTCGCGGTCGATGGCGGACAAACAGCAGATCCTCAGCTTGGCCGTTCCCGATCTCGCCGACCGGCTCGTCAATCCCACGTGTGTCGATCCCGAGTCCGGAGAGGCCGCGCCGATGCAACCGTCGGGACCCCTCGAGGTCTGCCCCGCGGGAAGCCAACGTGAATTCCAGCCCATCGTCGACGTTCATATCGGCGTGATCACCTCTTCCCTCGGAGGTCACGGCTCCAATGCGTGCGGCGGGGTCCAAGAAAACGATGGGGCAAGGCTCATCGCTCGCGATGGGCGTGGGGGCCGGGTTGAAACCTACGACGACAACAACTTCTTGGCCTGGGACCCCGATCCGCAGGCGCCGGCCAAATCGCCGCCCGGCGAGACCGACCAGGGGGCCCTCGCGCAAAACCTGAGCGCGCTCGTCCAGGGGGCGGGGGAAGAGGGATGTGGGTACGAATCGACGCTCGAAGCTTGGTACCGCTTTCTCGCCGAGCCCGATCCGCACGACCGGATCGAGCTTCGGGACGGCAAGGCGGAGCGCACGGGACGCGACGATACCCTGCTCGCGCAACGTCGCGCCTTTCTGCGGCCCGACTCCCTCCTCGCCATCGTCATGCTGTCGGACGAAAATGATTGCTCGATCCGCCAGGAAGGCCAGTTCCACCTGGCGGCCGGTCTTCCGACGGGAAGCCTGCCGCGCCCTCGGCCCGAGTGTGCGGTCGACCCGAACGACCCCTGTTGCCGCTCGTGTGGCGCGCCGCAGGATGGTTGTCCGGATGCGAGCGACGTGTGCGATGCCGACGGCGATGGCGAAGCCGACGCGCTGTCCGACCTCGAGGATCACATCAACGTGCGTTGTTTCGATCAGAAGCGACGTTTCGGCATCGACTTTCTCTACCCGATGTCGCGCTACGAAAACGCGCTCCGCGCACCCTCGCTGCCCGACCGCAACGGAAATCTCGTCCCCAACCCCATCTTCGCCGATCTCACGCGAGGGCGAGACGGGGTCGCCGTACGCAGCTCGGACCTCGTGTTCATCGCGGGCATCGTCGGGGTTCCGTGGCAGGAGATCGCGCGTAAGTCGCCCGACGGGAGCCCCGACCTTCTCTCTGGCCTCACGGCCGACGGCCGGCCCCAGGGAGGCTACCAGTCGGCCGGCGAGCTCTCGGCCAATGGCACGTGGGACCGAATCCTGGGCGATCCGAAGTGTTACGGATCCGATCCCGACTGTCGCCCCGACAACCCGCTGATGATCGAGAGCATCGCGCCCCGGACGGGGCCGGGACTCGTCGATGCCAGCACCCCGCTCGGCAATCCCATCAACGGCCACGAATACACGATCGCACGCGGGAACGATTTGCAATACGCGTGCATCTTCGACCTCGTCGACGGGTCGGGCATGCCGGCGCCGGTCGACTGTTCGGAGCAGCCGAACGGGGCGGGGTGTGATTGCGACGACGACACCAGTGGCGACAACCCCCTCTGCTACTGGACGGGGGAAGGCGCGCCTCCGCTCGATGCCACGATGACGTACTCGGGGCCGTCCTTCACCCAGACGCAATTCCGGGCCAAGGCCTACCCTGGTTTGCGCCATCTTCAACTGCTCCAATCAGTGGGCGATCAGGGCATCGTCGGTTCGATTTGCCCCGAGCAGCTCGTCGACCCCACCCTCGAGAACTTCGGCTACCGCCCCGCGGTCGGCGCGATCATCGAGCGGCTCAAGGTTCAGCTCAATGGTCAATGCTTGCAACGATCACTGACCCCCGACGTCGACGGGACGGTGCGGTGTCGGATTGTCGAAGCCCGCAGGCTCGAAGATGACGCGGCCTCGTGCGCGGAGACGTGTACGGCGCCGGGGCGGCGGTTCATCGACCCCCTCGATCCGGCCGTGGTCGCGGTGTCGGGCGACGCGACCCGGGACGACAACTGCTTTTGCGAGATCGAGCAGCTCACGGGCGACGATGGCGCGGGATGCAAGAGCGACGTGTCTTCGGCCCCCGTCAATCCCACCACGGGAGAGGCGGTTCACGGCTGGTGTTACGTCGACGCGGCGACCGTCCCCAAGACCGGCGATCCGAGGCTGGTCTCGGACTGTCCGGCGACACAACAGCGACTCATTCGTTTCGTCAACGAAGGTCGCGGCGAGAGCGGCGCCAAGCTGTTCATCGCCTGCTCGGGGGAATAGGCGCCGCCCCCCGGGGATCTGCCCTCCACGTCTCGGGCGGGGCTTGTCCCCCCGAGCCGGGCGGGGCACGTACGGTGGGCATGGGCGTACGCCTCGAACGTCACGGTCCGCTCGCGCTCGTCACGGGGGCGGCCCAGGGGATTGGGGCGGCGCTGGCCCGAGCCCTCCACCAACGGGGTTTTCGCCTCGTGCTCGTGGACCAACAGGGGAAGCGTCTCACGGGGCTCGCACGCACCCTCGGCGGCGTGGAGACGGTGGTGATGGATCTCGCCGCCCCTTCCGCGGTCGACGACTTGGCGGCCGCGCTCGAGGGACGCGACCTCGGGCTCGTGGTGCACAACGCCGCCACCAGTCCCTTCGGACCTCTCGTCGAGACCGACCCGGCGCGACTCGAGGCGACCCTCGCCGTCAACACCCGCGTTCCGTTGTTGCTGACGCGGGCGCTCGGGCCCCAACTGCTGGCCCGCGGGCGGGGTGGGTTGGTGTTCATGTCGTCGCTCATCGCGATGCACGGGGCACCCGGGTTCGCGGCCTACGCCGCGACGCGAGGGTTTACCCTCGCGCTGGGGGAATCGTTGTGGGCCGAGCTCCGGGGGAGCGGACTCGACGTCTTGGTGGCGTGCCCGGGCGCCGTCGATACGGAGGGCTTTCGAGACCTCAGGCCCAACCGAGGGGCGTTGCGTTGGACGCCGGTGGCGTCGCCGACCGCGGTCGCGGAAGAAATTCTCGAAGCGCTCGGCGGCGGGGGACCGACCCGGGTCGTGGGCCTCTCGTCGCGTCTGGCCGAACGCGCGTTCTCGCTTCTCCCCCGCGGCGCCGCCTCACGCCTCGTCGCGTCGAGGGTGCGACGGCTTTATCGTCGCTGAAGGGCTCAAGATGCACGGCGACGTTGGTCCCGCCACGGCAGGGCGGCCAGCAGTCGGTCGGCGCGGCGCCGGAGCGCGTCGTCGAGATGACCTCGGCCCGCCGCCTCCAACGCCGTGGCGAAGGCGGTCACCTCGGTGAACCGGTCGGCCGGGGACTTCGCCAGCGCCAGGGCAAACACCGCGTCGAGCTCGGGAGGAACCTCGGCGATGGCCGACGGTCGCGGCGGCATGTGTTGCACCACGTCGAGGAGCACGCGCGTGGTGTCGCGGCCCTTGAACGGGGGCCGTCCGAGAAGGCACCGGTAGGCGACAGCGGCGAGGCCGTACAAGTCGGCGCGGTGGTCCACCGACTCTCCGAGGGCCTGCTCTGGGGCCATGTAGCTCGGCGTGCCCACGACCTGCCCTTCGGTGAGCGTGCCCTCGGAGCCGCGAAGCTTGGAGACCCCGAAGTCGAGGACCTTGTATCGAATGCCGTCGGGGGACCGCTCGAGCCGAAAGATGTTGTTGGGCTTCACATCGCGATGGACCACCCCCGCCACCGCCGCGGCCTGAAGACCGCGACCGACCTCACGCACCATGCGCACGACCTCGTCGAGCGCCATCGAACCGCGCTGGCGGACGAAGGCGGAGAGATCCTCCCCCACGAGGCGCTCCATGGCGATGAACGGTACGTCGGCGGGGGGGCCCCCGGTGTGAAGCACCCGCACCACGTGGGGCGAATCGAGCTGACCCACGATTTCCGATTCACGGAAGAACCGTCGCAGAACGTCGGGCTGATGGCTCGCTTCCCGGGTGAGCACCTTGACCGCGGCGGGGGCCCCGTCGGGGCCGGTGGCTTCGTAGACCTCGCCCATTCCGCCGGTGCCGAGACGCTCGCCGAGCTCGAAGCGGTCGACCCGGGTCCCGCTGAAGCGACCGCGCGCGCCTTTCGCCTGGAGGCGGTCGAATTCGTCCCGCGCTTCCTCGAGCAACGCCTCGCGCTGGGCGAGCGCACGCTGGGCGCGTCCGAGCGCTTCGAGGGCCTGCTCGAGACTCTTGCCCGCCCCCACGCCGATGAACCGCACGGCGAAGAACATCGCCTCCAACAACACCAGCATGCCCACCGTTTGGGTCGTGGTGGCGGTACGGAGCGGAACGATCCCCGCGTCGGGAAGGACGCCGCCGAGTTGAAGGCCGGCCATGAGGGCGGTCCCCATCGTGACCACGACGAACGAGGCCTGGGCCACGACGGGAAACCTCGTGGTGCTCACGATGTAGAGGCCGAGCATCAAGGCGATCGCCGCCACCGTCACGGTGCCGAAAAAATAGATGACGAGGTGCAGGCCCACGAACGACGCGCACCACACGGGCAGGAGCCAGCGCGCGGTGAATCGGTCGGGGCTCTTGGCCGCGACGTAGAGGCCGACGTTGGCGGCGGCGTGAATCACGAGTCCGATGAGAAACGCGGCGCGTGCCGACGGTGTGCCTCCGAACAAGGGCAACGCGCCCAACGCGAGCACGTTGACCCCGAGACCGGCGATACCGAGGAGGCGGGTCCGCGTTCGCTCCTCTTCCTCCAGCACGTCGGCGACCGATTGAATCGTCTTGCCGACGCTGGAGCGCGCCGTGGTGGCGCGAGAGACAGAGGGGTCGCCGGTGGCCTCCTGCGGCGCGCGGGAAGCGGTGGGTCGGGGGTGGCTGGCGTTCGCTTCCGTGCGGACCGACCCGAGCGGGGAAATCGCCCGCGTCGTCTCTTCGCCGCGATCGTGATCCCCCGCCGACAACGCGGGTCAGGGGCCAGGCGGAAGGTTGACGTTGTCGAGGCGCACCGTGACTTCCTGGTCCAGACCTCTCGCCCCCGCCCCGAGGCTCATGCCAAGGGTTCGGGTGGGGTAGGCCACGGGTACGCGCCACAGTTCCCGCCACGGACCGAGGGGGCCCGAGGTGAGAAACACGAAGGTGCTCGGTTCTTCGTCTCCGGCGCCCTCCTCCGCGTAAATGGCAAACCAGCGGTGCAGGGCAGGATTGTAGGCGGGTACCGCCGTGCCCGGGGTCAGCTTCAAGCCCTCGTCATCGTCGCGCACGACGGGCGTCACCCGGCCTTCAGTGACTTCAATGCGTAGATATCGTTCGTCGCCATGGTCGGTTCCCACCGAAACCAGCGCATCGACCTCATTGCCAGCGTCGGGGATTTCGACGACGAAGGCACAATTGACGAGGTCCGCGTTTGGGCCCGAAGCGCTTTCACGATAAACGCCGCGCCAGTCGAAGCTGTCCGGGGTGCCATCGTCGCGGAGGCGAATTTCGAGTGCGCCGTCGGTGACGGCAAGTTGGTGACTGCCGCCGTAGTTGGCGGGCCAACGCCACCATTGCTGAGCGTCCTGCGAGAAGTCATCGGCCGGTCCGACGAAGCAGCCCGGCAGCCCGACGTAGCTGTCGTCGAAGGCGCCTCCGGTCCCCGTGCCTCCGCCGCCCGCCTGGCCATCAGCGCCGCCGCCTCCCCCCGTGCTCGCGGTCGCGGGGCCGGAGCCGCCTTGCCCTACGGTTGCAGCGCCTCCCGTGCCGGAGACATCGGTCTCAAAGTCGCTCACGCCCGACACGAGGTGACAGGCGCCCAAGCAGGGGGCCAACAGGGCCCCCGCCGCGACGAAGTGATGTGCCTGCACGCACGCGATCATACGCAACGGGCGGGGTGGGATTCCATCGCACCCTCCCGTCAGCGTTCGTCCATCGGCGCCGCCCGCCAGAACCCAGAGATTCTGAGGTCCGTCTTTTCGCGTCCCCGGCCGAGGGCGGCCTCCCTCACGCGCGTCGCCTGTTGCCGCTCGCCGGCGAACCAAACCGTCGCGTCGTCGTGTTCGGGAAGCGCCGCGATCGTCGCCTCGTCGAGCCGTTCGCCGCGGGCGCGATGCAGCCACTTGGTCGAGAACCCCGCGGGCGTGTCGATGGGGTAGGCGCACGCCGCGCCGTGCTCGGATTCGAGCAGTACGGTCCCGGTGGCCGAGGGAGGGAGGTTCTCCAGCAAGCGGGCCGCGGCGGGAAAGCCCGTCTCGTCGCTGGCGATGAGGGCGCGATCCGTCTGCAGCAGGCCGCCGCCCGCCGGGCCGACGATGCCCACCCGTCGTCTCGCTCCCGGTTCGTCGCGCTGCAGGGCCTGCGCCCACGCCGTCGTTCGTCCTCCGTCGTGGAGAAACACATCCATGTCGAGCGTGTGGTCGGCGTGGTCGACCCGTCTCGCGCTGTACACCGGTCGATGCGGCGCGGCCGAGCCCTCGGGCCACGCGATGCCTCCCGTGGCGCCCACAGTGGGCCACACCGGCTCGGCCGTCCCCGGGGGCGGCAGCACCAACCGAAAGTGAATCGCCCGGTCGCCGTGGTTCGACAGGTCATCGCCCTCGAACGTGACCCGCAGAAATGCGCGACCCACCGGCACCACCGAGCGCACGCGCACGAAGCGAAAGTTCGCGGGAAGGGGTCGGTCGCCGTCACGGCCCGTAGGTCGGGGGTCGGTCATGGTCATCGCACCAAGGGCCCCACATCAGAGCGCATTTCGGTCCGGTCCGTCGACCCTCACGCGCGCCACGCGCCGTGTAAGCGCACGTTGGTGCGGAGCGTTGTCCAGTGGTACCGCGTTCATCCAAGAAAGAAGGCCCCCATGCGTTCGACCCTCATGCTTCTCGCCGCCACCGTCGCCCTCGCTGCCGTCGCCTGCGGGCCGAGCACGCCCACGCCCACCGGTCCCGACGCCGCGTCGGACCCTCGATGTCCCGAACCCGACGCGCCGTGCATGAACCCCGACAACCATGCCGCGTGCCTCGAGGTCGCGGCCTCCTGCGAAGGCGACATCGCCGTGTTGGAGAGCTGCCCCGCGCAGTTCGCGTGCGAGCGTTCGTGACCGACCGCCTCGACCGCAGCGCACCCCGCCTCCGTCCCCCGGGCCGGCCGGCGGGGTTTCAGCGGTGGCGGACGCTGCTGTTCATGCACTGGGAGGTCGACCCGAACATCATCCAGGCGACGCTCCCCGACGGACTCGAGGTCGATACGTTCGAGGGCCGGGCGTTCCTCGGGGTGGTGCCCTTCACGATGCGCGACGTCGCCCCTCCGTGGAGTCCTTCCGTCCCCGGGATCAGCAACTTTCACGAGCTCAACGTGCGGACCTACGTCGTCCGCGACGGGTTGCCCGGCGTCTGGTTCTACAGCCTCGAGGCCGCGTCCACGGTGGCGGTCGCCATCGCGCGCCTCAAATGGAAATTGCCCTACTTTCGTGCCTCGATGCGCCTGGAGCAGGCGGATGACGTCATCGACTACGAGAGTCGTCGTCTCTTCCCCGGGCCCAAGCCGGCGACGTTCTCGGCGCGCTGGCGCGTCGGGTCCGAGCTGCCGACCCCCACTCTGGGCAGCCTCGAGTATTTTCTCGTGGAGCGCTACGTTCTCTTTGCCCAGCAGGGGCCGCGGCTTCAGGTCGGGCGCGTCCATCACGCGCCGTACCGGATCCACGCGGCCGACATCGAAGCGCTCGACGAAGGGGTCACGGCGCCCCTCGGATTCGCGCTCGAGGGGGCACCGCCGCTTGTGCACTACAGCCCGGGCGTCGACGTCGACGTCTACGCGCTCGCCCTGGCCTGAGCCCCCGTTCCGGTCGCTTCGAGGGCGCCTATCTTCCTCGACCGGGAAACGGTGATACGCTTACCTTCGATGAAGTCACGGTCATGGTTGGGCTGGTTTGGCGTGGGCGGTCTCGTACTGGCGGCGTGGGGCCCCGGAACGGGTTGCGCCGCTTCGGAAGAGGTGTTCGTCGAACAAGACGACGATGGCGGGGCGGGCCAGGGCGGAGACCGGACTTCGGGTACCCCCTCGGTGGGGGGAGGCGCGACGACCGGCGGTGACGGCGGCGACGGGGGAGAAGACATCGGCCCCTGCGCCCAAGACTGCAGCACCTTCACGACCCCGCCGTGCTTTCGGTCGGTGTGCAACGAGGGCTTGTTCCCGGGGCCGATCGGCCAGTGCGTGGTCGTTCCCGAGGACGCCGGGACGAGCTGCGACGACGAGCAATTCTGCACCGTCGACGACACCTGCGACGGGAGTGGCGTCTGCGTCGGCGGCCCGGCCAACACCTGCGGGATGACCCCGGAGACCTGTCAGGAGATCACCTGCGACGAGGCGACCGACACGTGCGGTATGGGCGACCTCCCCAACGGCACGGCGTGCACGAGCACCGACCTGTGTCTGCAGGGCGCCACGTGCGTCGCCGGCGCCTGCACCGGCGGCGTGCCCAACGATTGTTTCTTCGCGCCCGTCCCGAGCGAGTGTTTCGTCGCGGTGTGTGACCCGGCCGACGGCATGTGCAAGCCGCAGGTCGGCAACGAAGGGGGCGCGTGCGTCGACCCCAACGACTTGTGCACCGACAACAAGACGTGTGCCGCGGGGACCTGCCAGGGCGGAAGCCCCAAGGACTGCTCGCAGCTCACCCAGGGATGCGTCAACGGCGAATGCGACATCACGACGGGACTCTGCGCGGCCGTCCCGGTGCCCGCCGGCGGATCGTGTCAGGCGGCGGTCGACCAATGCAACGCCGGCGTGTGCGACATGAACGGCAATTGCCAGCCGTCGCCGGTGGCCGATGGAACGCCCTGCAACGATGGCCAGATCTGTACCGCCAGCGACACCTGTCAGAGCGGCGTCTGCACGGGGGGCTCGCCCATCACCCAATGCGTCGCGGGGGACTTCTGCTGCCCCGCCGGCTGCAACGGCGGCAACGACAACGACTGCAACATCGTCACCGTGACCCTCGACGCGGTCCAACGCGGCTGGTGGAACGCCTCCGGGTCCCACACGGCGACCAACAACAACACGATCACCGGCCGTACCTCCACCGAATACAACTCCTACTTCGCGTTCGATCTCACCTCGCTTTCGGGCCAAACGGTGATCTCGGCCGAGCTCCGGCTCGAGCTGGAGGGCCACACCGGGATGGCCATGCAGGACATCTCCATTTGGGACGTCAGCACGCCAACGAACACCCTCGAGGCCAGCGGGAGCAACCAAGTGGCGATCTTTCAGGACCTGCAGAGCGGCAATCAATACGCAAGCCTGAGTGGGCTGCTCAACAGTCAGGTCGGCCAGGTCTTGGTGATGCCGCTCGGCCCCGCCGCGATCACCGACCTTCAATCCAAGGTGGGCACGAACAACTTCGCGGTCGGCGTGCACAACGAATCCGCCGCCACGGCCACGGGAACGAACTGGGTTCGATTCAGCTCGGCGGGCGAGGTGCGGACCCACCAACTCGTACTCGAGGTGCTCTGAACGGCGATGGGGCGCGGCCCGCGAGTCAGCCTTTGAGGGCGGGGGTCCAGGCTCCGTAGGTGCCCAGGTCGACCCAGCCGCGGTCGACCATGACCACGAACGGGCGCTCGTCGAAGCGAAGGCGCCCGTGGCCGTCGTGCGCGATGATCTGCACCTTGCCCATGCCGTAGCCCATGGGGCCGCGGGCGTAGTACTGCGCCTGGAGGCGATAGCCCTTGGCGCGACGCGAGCCGGGGACGAAGAACATCTCCGGGCCGTAGCCGGTGGTGACGTCGCCGCTGAGGGTGCCGCCGGTGCGGAGGTGGGGTGACGCGTACCAGGCGTGGTCGCCTTCGGCGTCGAAGAGGTGGAGGTCGACGTCGTTGGTATCCGTTTCCCAACTGAGCACGAAGCGGAGGCTCGGCGTCGTCTCGGGCGAGACGCGGTGGCGCGCGAGCTTGGCGTCGATGATCGCGCCCGCGTCGGGATGGTCGCGGCGCCAGGCGGTCGCGACGAGCGCGAGATCACGGCGGAGAATCGTCGCGGCGCCGCGAAAGCGACCGGTGCAGGCCCAGAGCCCCGCCTCGAGGCTCGCGAAGGCCGCCGCCGGACGGTCGCGCTTGAGCTGGGCGTAGGCGAGGAGCCGGTGGCTCGTGGGGTGGTCGGGGCGCTGGTCGCGCGCGTGGCGGTAGCTCTCGGTGGCGACGGCGAGCGCTCGGGGGTGATCGATCCGCTCCAGCCGGCCGCTCGCGAAGCGTCGCAGGTCGGCACGCGATGGGAACAAGTCGATGATCGACCCGTAGGCGCGCGCGGCGTCACGTGGACGGGCCGCCGCTTCGAGCGCCTCGCCGAGCGCCACGAGGGCGAGAACGTCGCCTGGAGCCGCGGTCTGCCACGCCTCGGCGTCGGCGAGGGCCGACACGACGCTTCCCTCTGCGATGGCGCTCATGATGCGCTGCAGGCGACCGCGGTACGGGCGCGCATCGCGGGGCCCGGGGTCGTCGTCGTGGGCGGGGCGCGGAAGTCGCTCCGATGGGAACGGGGAGCGGCGCCGCTCGAGGTGCACCTCGCCGGACGCGGTGAAGTGGAGGGGGTAGCGCACGGTGACGGTGCCCACGTGTTGGCCCGGGAAGCGGAGCGCGCGAAACACCGAGGCCACACAGGCGCGCATCGTCTCGTCGAAGGCAGAGCCCAGGGCGCGGGCGGAGGTGACTTTGCCCGACGCGGCGATCAGGAACTGCACGTCGAGGCGCCCGGCGAGCTGTCGGTTCCCCCGGAGGGCCGCTTCGTAGCAGCGCCGGAGCTGGCCGTAGCTTCGCCGGACGACGCGTTGGATCACGGCCGGCGAGGTGCGCCCCTGGACCACGGTTGCGCCCATCCGCACGCGGGGGGGCGCCGCGTGAGCGGGAACGGGGGATGATGCATGCCCGCGGCGCCCCCCCGCATTCGATGCGGCGCCGCGCCCGTGGCCGATGACGCCGAGGTTTCCGCCGCCGATGGGGCCGGCCGTGATGCCGCCGCTGCCGTTGCCGTTGCCTTCGTCGACCCCCGAACCGCCAACGCCGGATGACGCGGTGGATGCCGGGGGCGGCGCCGGGGCGCGGTCGCCGATGCGATCGCGCTCGTCTCTCGACCGCAACTTCGTGGGCTCGGCCCGGTTGGGGGCGGCGGTGGCGGGGAGGGCGGAGCGCGACGCCACCGTCAGTCGTCCCCCCGCGACGGTGAGGATGTCGGCGAGCGCGGTCCGGGCGAGGCCGAAGCGGTCGTAGTCACGCTCGGTTTCCAGCACGAGAAGAGAGGTGAAAGGACTCATCACCCGGTGTTCCGTGGAGAGCCGAATCACTTCGCGCCGGAGGGCCGGGGTTTCTCCGGCGCGGTGGATCCGCTCCATCGCGCTGGCGATTTTCCCGCGGGCCCAAGCGCGGGCGACCAGCGGGCGCTCGGCGGAGACGAAGTTCAGGTCGGACACCGGCTGGCCGCCGACGGAGACCTTGGGCGCTTCAGTCCCAGACGCTTCGGCGTACACGAAGAAGGTGTCTCCCGGTTGGGCTCCATCGATGCGCTGCGGCCACCACCACCGGGCCCCCGCGACGTGGACCGCGAGGTCGGATCGGGTCGTCCGCTCCAAGCGGCGCACGACCTCCGACGGGGTCGCGGACCCGTCGATCACCACCCCGTCTCGATCGAGGCCGGCGGTCACCAGCGACCGCAGCGTGTCGCGATCACGGAGGCCTCCGAAGGCGACGGCGTCGAGTCGCTGAACGCCCACGCGGCGAAGCGACGTTGCGGCGTCGAAGAGCGGCGCGCCCTCGAGGCCACCGGTGACGACGCCGTCGGAGAGCAGCACCACGCGTCCGGTGCCACGCGACCCAGCCGCCCGAGACTGCGCGGCCCAAGACTGGGCGGCCCACGACAGGGCGCGGCCGAGGTCCGAGGCGCCGAGGGCGCGACGCCGTCGGACGGTCTCCAAAACGCGGCCGTCGAAGTCGCCCGCCCGCCCGTCGAAGATCGGGATCACGTCTTGATCGAATGTGGCCAGCGCGAGACGGTGGTCGGGTCCGGCGTCGGCGACACGGCGGGCGATCGCCGCGGCCATCTTCAACGCGACGTCGAGGTCGAGGGCCCGCGAGGCGCTGGTGTCGACCAGCACGAGGGTGTCGCCGAGCACCACCGGGTCGGCGTCGATCGAGGGGGTCACGCGCGCGACGCAGAGACGGCCGTGCCGGATCCCCGAGGCGGTGGCCCCCCCGACCGTCACGTTCGTCGGCGCCGCGGGGTCGACGGGGACCGCCACCACCTTGCCCTTACGGGCGACCCGCACGTCGAGCTGGGGTAGGTTCTTCAGCCCGCGAAGCTCGACGAGGGTTTGCTCGGGACGCGCGACCTCCTGACTGTACGACAGGACGATCTCTTTCGTCGCCCCGGCCGCGATGGGAAACACCCGCGCCGCGAAGCGATTGGCCGCGCCCTGCTCGAGCAATGCGGGGTCCACGCGGCGGTGGAGAAAGGTCTCGTAGGTCGTCCTCGCGCGCTTCTTTTCGACCATCTCGCCCTCCTGCCATTGCGAACCGATCCGCATCGCGAACCGGCTCACCGAAGCGCCCGGGGGGAGCAGCATCTGAAATCGTCCCTCGATGGTGCGCGGGGCCGGGTTCTCGAAGGCCATGCGCACCTCCGTGAACGCGATGGGCCCCCGCACCACCGATTCGGACGAGACGCGGGCGAGCCGTAGCGGTTGTCCGTTGCCCGCGGTCAGCGAAATGGGGGGTGCGGTCGCAGCGGGGGCGCTCCCCGCGTCGAAGTTGGCCGCTTCGACGTCAGGGGAGGGCGCCGGCTCCCGAGGAATCGGCGCCGCGGGCTCTGGCGACGTCGCTCGAGAACGAGGCGAAGGCGCACAGGCGCTGGTGAGCAGCGCGGCGGCGAGCGCGTACGGAAGCTGATGTCTCACCCAAGCTTGGACCGTCGGGAGGCGCCGAGGTTCCCGCGATGTCGTTTCTCAGCGCGGCGGTACGACCTCGGCCGTCGCCGGGCGTGCCCCGAGGGCGCGGCGCAGAGCCTTGGCCACCAACGCCACGAGGGCTTCGGTCGCCCGGCGTCGGAGGTCGGTGCGCGCCGTGACGAGTCCGATTTCGCGCACCGGGGTCGGGCGGGTCAGCGGGCGCACTTGGGCGTCGCGTCGCGCCGGGGCCAAACCATCGACCACCAGAGCGGGGAGCACGGTGGCTCCCAACCCTTCGTCGACGAGGCGGATGAGGGTCTGAAAGCTTCCGCTTTCGAAGTGAATGCCTCCCGGGGCCCGGCGACCGGCGCCGGTCGTCGCCCCGCCGCGACCCTCGGATTCGCAGTAGAGCAGCACTTGACTGCGAAAACAGTGCCCCTCCGGCATCACCCACAGCTCGCGGTCGCGCAGATGGGTCTGCGTTACCCGTTTCCGCCGCAAGAGCGGGTCGCCGGGCGCGAGGTACGCGAACATCCGCTCGTGGGCGAGCGGCGTTTCCGTCAACCCGGGGACGGCCAGTGGGGTCGCGACGAGGCCGGCATCGAGGGTGTCGCCCTGCAACCGGGCGATGATCTCCTCCGTTTTGAGCTCTTCGACCACCAGCTCGAGGTCGGGGTACTGCGCGACCACGTCGCGGACGAACAGAGGCAGTACGGTGGACGACAAGGTCGGGATCACGCCGAGGCGATAGCGACCCCGAGGGGCCCCTTCGTCGGACGCGATCTGCCCGAGCTGCTCGGTGGCCCGCAAGATCACCCGAATTTGCTCCAACGCGAGCGCGCCGGTGGGGGTCACGAGGATCGGTTTGCGGCTCCGGTCGAAGAGCTTCACCCCCAGCAAGTCCTCCAGCTTCTGGACTTGCATGCTGAGACCCGACTGGGAGACGTGGCTCCGGGCCGCCGCCTGGCGAAAGTTCCGGGCGTCGTCGACCGCGACGGCGTACCTCATTTGCGTGAGCGTGACCTGAGCCAGATCCATCGAGGCTGGGCTGTAGCAGTTCCTCGGGCAGAAACTTCAGTAAAAATGAACGTGTGAGCAAAACGTTCGATTGGATGGATGTCTAGGGCGTGTCTAAGTACAGGGACATGTCTCTCATCAACACCCGTGTGCAGCCCTTCAAGGCGACGGCCTATCAGACCGGCAAGTTCTTCGACGTTTCCGACGAGAGCCTGCTGGGGAAGTGGTCGGTGCTCTTTTTCTACCCCGCCGACTGGACGTTCGTGTGTCCGACCGAGCTCGAGGACCTGGCCGACAACTACGAGGCCTTCAAAAAGATGGGCGTCGAAGTGTACGGAATTTCTACCGATACCCACTTCTCCCACAAGGCGTGGCACGACCACTCGCCGAAGATCAAAAAGGTCACCTACCCCCTCATCGGCGACCCGACCCTTCAGATCAGCCGCAACTTCGGCGTCTTGATGGAAGACGTGGGCCTCGCGCTCCGCGGCACGTTTGTGGCCAACCCGGAGGGCATCATCAAGGTCTGCGAAATTCACGACGAGGGGATCGGACGAAACGCGGCCGAACTCGTGCGCAAGGTTAAAGCGGCGCAGTACGTGGCCGCTCACCCCGACGAGGCGTGTCCCGCGAAGTGGGACGACGGCGCCGAGACCCTCAAGCCGTCCATCGACCTCGTCGGAAAGATCTGACCCGGGCGCGATCCCGCCCCTTCTCCTTTTTTCCCCCGGAACCGCCATGCTCGACGACGCGATCAAGACCCAACTGAAGGACTACCTCGGCCGACTGTCGGCGCCGCTCCAGCTGACCCATTTCGCCGACGACAGTGAGGCGTCAGGCAAGATGGGCCAGCTGCTGGCCGACATCGCCGGGGCTTCGGAACGCGTCACCGTCGTCGAGAAGCGGGGGGATGCGGCGGAGCGGACCCCGTCGTTCGCCATTCACCGCCCCGATGAGGCGCCTCGCGTACGGTTCGCGGGGCTCCCGTTGGGCCACGAGTTGACCAGCCTCGTCCTGGCCCTTCTCCACGTGGGCGGGCATCCGCCGAAGGTCGACGAGGCCACCCTGAAACAGGTCGAAGCGCTCGAGGGGGACTACCGCTTCGAGAGCTACTTCAACGTCTCGTGTCAAAACTGTCCCGACGTCGTGCAGGCCCTGAACATGATGGCCGCGCGGAACCCCCACGTGCAGCACGTGGCCATCGACGGGTCGCTCTTTCGCGACGAAGTCGACGCGCGAAAGGTGATGTCGGTGCCGACCGTCCTGCTGAACGGCGAGCCGTTTTCGGTGGGCCGCCAAGAGCTCGAGCAAATCCTTGCCAAGGTCGACGAAGGTGCTTCCGACCGTCAGGCCGAGGTTCTGAACGAAAAGGACCCCTTCGACGTGCTCGTGGTCGGCGGAGGACCGGCGGGCGCCGCCGCCGCCGTGTATTCGGTCCGGAAGGGTTTCAGCACCGGGCTCGTGGCCGAGCGTTTCGGGGGCCAACTGCTCGATACCCTCGGCGTCGAGAACTTCATCTCGGTCGTCGAGACCGAAGGACCCAACCTCGCCTCGGCGCTGGAGAATCACGTACGCGCGTACCCCGTCGACGTGATGAAGAGCCAGCGGGCGCAGAAGCTCGAGGGTACGGGTCCGTTCAAGCTCACGCTGGCGAACGGGGCCGAGCTCGAGGCGAAGACCGTCGTGCTCGCGACGGGCGCCCGCTGGCGCAACATCGACGTGCCCGGCGAGTCCGAATATCGCAATCGCGGCGTCACCTACTGTCCGCATTGCGACGGGCCGCTCTTCAAGGGCAAGCGCGTGGCGGTGATCGGAGGCGGAAACTCGGGGGTCGAGGCGGCGATCGATCTCGCCGGGGTGGTGGCCCACGTCACGCTGCTCGAGTTCGCCGACACGCTGAAGGCCGACGACATCCTGCAGCGCAAGCTGAAGAGCCTCGACAACGTCGACATCATCACCAGCGCCCGCACCACCGAGATCGCGGGCGACGGCGAAAAGGTGGTGGGTCTTCGCTATGAGGACCGCACTTCGGGCGACGAAAAGTCGCTCGACCTCCAGGGCGTGTTCGTCCAGGTCGGGCTCTTGCCGAACACCGAGTGGCTCAAAGGCACGGTCGAACTCAACCAATACGGCGAGGTGCTCATCGACGCCCACGGCCAGACGTCGACGCCCGGCATCTACGCCGCCGGCGACATGACGACGGTGCCCTTCAAGCAGATCATCATCGCGTCCGGCGACGGCGCCAAGGCGGCGCTGGGCGCCTTCGAGTACATCATCCGCTCCACCGCACCCGCGGCCTGAGCGCGCTCGAGCCGGGAGCCGCGGCGACCCTTCACTCGCTACAAGAGGGGGTCGTCGCGTCGCACTCGCCGTCGTCGTTGCAGTACTTGCCCCCTCGACCACAACCGTTGATGGTGTCGCGATGCTCGCCGACAAGTCGGCGAGGGCGAGCATCGCTCCTCAGGGCCGGTTCTATTGTCTTGGGGGTGCCTTACTTTTTGGGCCGGTCAAATCTACCGATTTGACCGGCACT
>JBCCLB010000049.1:0-49442 GCA_039027095.1 Myxococcota bacterium | reverse complement strand
GGGGCGGCGGGTGACGGCCGAGCGGGCGAGCAGCCTGTGGTGGGCCGGGGGGGCAGAGCTGCGGGGCGCGTGGCGACCGCTCTCCGCCCTCGGCCTCGCCGTGGGATCGGGGCTGAGCGTCCCGGGGCGCCGCTATCGCATCGCGTTCGCGGAACCCTCAGAGACGGTTTACACCGCGGCCGCGGTGGGATTCCGTGCGTCGGTTTCGGTCGCGGCGCTTTTTCCGTGACGCGGCCCCGCGCGTTCGGCGCGGAGCGCGTTCCGCGGTGGCGTCACCATTTTGACGAAAAAGGGGATCCAAACCACGGGCAAAGGGCGTAGCGGGGTGAGAGATGGCTGACGCGGCTGCCCCGTCCGACGCGCCCCCCGAGGTGGTGCGCTACGCCCGTGACCGGGCGCGGCTGTGTGGGATGGTCGAGGCCTACCACGACTTCGCATGGCGCACGCTGCGCCGGCTCGGGGTGGCGGGGGCCGATACCGACGACGCGACCCAGCAGGTGTTCATGGTGATCTACCAAAAGCTCGACCGCATCGACCCCGCGAAGGAGCGCTCCTTCGTGTACGGGGTCACCGTTCGGGTGGCGCGCGCACACCGACGGCGGGGGCGGCGCCACCGAGAGGTCCCGCTCGACGACGTCGAGGCCGTCGAGGGGGGGCAGGCGACCCCCGCGGCCGAGGCCGAGGCTCGCGAGGGCCTTCGCCGTTTGGACACGTTGCTCGCCCAAGTCTCCTTTCCCCTGCGGGTCGTCTTCGTACTCCACGAGATCGAGGGGATGACGTTGACCGAGATCGCGGCCGCGTTGGACATTCCTCGCGGTACCGCAGCCTCCCGGCTGCGGCGGGGGCGGCGGCAGCTACGCGAAGCCGCGCAATCGAGCGGGCGCGACGAGGAGGGGTGGAATGAATCGCGATGACGTCGAGGCATGGCTGGCGCTGGCTCGCGAGGACGGCAGCGCCGCGAGCCAAGGTCGCCTGCTCGGCCGGGTCGCCAGCGCCAGTGCGCTCGGCTTGGTGCTCGCATCATCGCGCGCCGCGCTGGCGTTGGAGATGAAGCTCGCCCTCACCGGAACGCTCGCTCCATGGGCGATCGGCTTCACGCAGGCGGGCGTCGTGGGCGGTGTGGTCGGAGCGGTGGCGGCCGCCGCGGCCCCGCCCCTGTCGGTCGTAGCGACGGTGGCCGAGCCTCTTGCGGCCGAAACCGAAGCGGGTTCGGTTCGCGTCGAGGTCCGGCCGGGGACCGGCGCGCCATCGACGGAGGACGTGTCGGGGGTCGAGGCGCCGCGCGAACCGAGCATGGTCCCGCGCCCCATCGAGACCGCCGACCCCCGCACCACGAGGGTCATCCCGTCCCGCGCCGCCGCGGGGGAGCAGAGGTCCCCCGCGCCATCCACCCCGACGGCGCCTACCCGTCGGGACCCCTTCTCGGACATCACGCCCCGACGCCCCGACCTCGCGCCGGCGCTCGCCGTGCTCGATCGCGCCCGTCGGGCGATCGCGGCGGCCGACGGAGCCGCTGCCCTGTCGGCGCTGGAGGCGTATCCGGACCACCGCGGGGACGGCACCCTCGATCCGGAGGCGAGATTGCTCCGGATCGTGGCGACCCGTCTCGCCGGTCGCCCCGATGCGGCGGCGAACGACGCCCGGGTTTGGCTTCGGGAAGAGCCCCATACCCCCTTCAACGAGGCGCTGCGCGCCGTCATCGAGGAATCGCCATGAATCACCTTCGTCTTGTCGTGTCCGCTGCCGCCGCGGGCCTATTCATCCCCGCCTTCATGCTTCCGGGGTGCGCGGTCGACGACCTCATCGTCGGTCGAGGGGCGTCGCTCGACCAAGGTCCCGCGGCCACGGGGGGCGGTGGAACCTCGGGGGACGGTGGCGGCGGGGGCGGTGGCTGCGTGCCGTCGGCCTGCCCGGCGCCCCCGGAGCATTGCGCGTGGGATGGGGCGGGGTGCGGTCCGAACGGTTGGACCTGCGGCGAGCTCGTCTGCACGTGCCCGGCCCCCGCGCCGGCGTGCGACGCCCCGGCCGGCTGCACCTACCCCACGACCGGTCCGACTTGCGACCAAGGACAATGGACGTGCGGCGCCCTGAGTTGTGGCTGCGACGGCCCGCCCCCGGGCTGCCCGGCCCCCGGGCCCGACTGCGCCTACGACGGCGGGGGCTGTGTCGACGGCGCTTGGTCGTGCGGCGCTTTGGTCTGCGGGTGCACCGGCCCGGAGCCCTGCGCCTGTGAGGGAGCACCGCCGCCCTGTGCGCCCCCTCCACCGAACTGTGATTACCGAGGAAGCGGTTGCGTCGACGGGGCCTGGACCTGCGGTGCGCTCCATTGCGACTGCGACGCCCTCGACCCCGGTGCATCCTGTCTCTGCGCGGGGCCCGAGCCGACCTGTCCTCCCCTTCCCGCGAGCTGTGCCTACGTCGACGGGGGATGTGTGAATGCGACATGGACCTGTGGTCAGGTGGTTTGCACCCCGTGACATGCGGGGTCCGGGGGCCGCACCATCTGGGGCCGTACCATCGAAAGTACGTGGCAGCGACGAGCCCGGGTCCTAGTAGCGTCGGGCGCCCGCGGAGTCGGGCCTTCCGGGTGCGTTCTCAACCGACGAGGGCCGCGACCCCGGCGGCAATCGCCCCGACGGGCAGTCCAAACAGCAACGACGGTAGCGACTCCTTCGCGTGGTGTCGCCATTCGTAAATGGGAACCGAGGTGCCCTCCATCCCTTCGACGTAGAACCAGCTCGGCCTCAGATGGATGAAGAAGAAGAGGTCGATCACCACGAAGTCCCACAATCCGAAGAAGACCATCGTCGCCCATCCGGCCACGCCCGCGCCAAGCAAGCCGAACGACCGGGCGACGACGAGCCCGGTGGCCACCGCGCCTCCAGTGACGACCGCCACGATCAAGAGCGCGACGACCGCCCCGGCGGCCACGTCTCGAGGCGGCAGGCCGAGGTCGGCCGCCCACATTCCCGGTCGGTACCGCCAAGAAAGAAGAACGAGCGCCGTGGCCACGATACACGTCGCGAGATTGATGACGAGGACCTCGAACCCGGCGTTCATGCCCACGCATACCATATGAAGTCTCGTCACCGACGGAACTCACGGCTTGCCGAGCTCGTACAGCCACCCTTCGCCGTCGGTCACCACCCACAGGCTTCCGTGCTGGTCGTAGCTGATACCTTCGGCAACGCCGTCCTTCTTCCCGCCTGGCAGCCGCCAGACGTGGATGAGCTCGAGCTCGCCTCCGGCCAGGGCCAACTCGGCCAGTCGGGCTTTGCGACCACTCACGACGAGCAGCCTCCCCGTCTGGGGATGAACGGTCACGTCGTTGAGGTCGCCGAGGCTTTTTCGCGCCGCCCGAGGGAGGGGAAACGTGGCGTGGGGCGCCAGGGTCACGGGGTCGAAGAGGCCCACCACGCGGGGTTGGCGCTGGTGGGTGGCGACGAGGAAGTCGCGCCCTCCCAGAGTAGGTGCTGGTGCCCACGCGAGTCCTTCCCACCCCCGATTGCGACGCTTCCCCAGCCGCGGGAGCGCACCGAGGCGGGTGAGCGGGCGTTCGTCCTCGCCCTCGACCGGCCCGCGCCAAACGGAGCCGTCCCGCTCGGAAAGCAACCACATCGAGGCCCCGTCGTCCGAGACCGCGACGCCCTCGAGATCCGATAGCGGCGTGGCCGTCGCGACGACCTCCGGCGCATGGTCGGGACGGCACAGAAAGGGTCCCCGCTCGTCGTCGACCACGAGGAAGCGACCGTCGGGCAAGCGGGCGACCCCCGAGGCTTCGGGCACCCCAAGCCGGTGACGACCGAGAAGCGGAACGGGGCGCGCACGGTGCTTTCGCGACATGGCCCCGAGCGTACCCGGTTCGCGAGGCGTCTCGAGGGGTTCAGTCGTCGTCGAAGGTGGGGTCGACTTCGACCCACACCGGGAGGTGGTCGCTGACGGTGTCGCTGAGCCAGGCGTAGTTGCCCTGGGTGAAGTCGAGGACGCCCGCGTCGAGGATCTCGGGTGTCTCGTCGAATGGGTAAAAGACGTTGTCGAAGCTGTTGGCGAGACCGGCGGCGCTGATGGTGGTCTTCTGCTCGGGGTCGGTCACGTAGCTGACGTCGCGGTCTTCGAGGATGGTGAAGGCGGCGTCGTCGCCGGGGAGGTTGAAGTCGCCTCCGATGAGCACGTCTTGCTCGGGGCCGTTGCGCGCCTGAACGTCATCGTAGACGTCGATCAGCTGCTCCGCCTCTGCCCGGCGGGTGGCGATGCTCTGACCGTAGCGAAGGTGAAAGACCACCAGGGTGAAGTCGAAGCTACCGATCTGAAAGTTGGCACCGTAGGGCTCGCGCTTGAGGGTGTCGTGGGGGTCGTCAAAGAAGCCGAGCACCCCCGTCATGGTGACCTCGAGGTCGCGCCATACGTAGCCGTAGTATTCGGTGCCGTTGGCGTTGCCCACCGCGTGGGGCGACACATGCGAGGACCACGCTTCCCCGGTCAGGAGTTCGAGCTCGGCCACGAGGTCGTCCACGCCCTGCGGGTCGACGATCTCCACCAGCCCCACCAGGTCGAAATGGCTCACCACGCAGGCGAGGGCGAGCTGATCCTTGCCATTGTTCCAGCCTAGTTTCAGCGCGTTGAAGGTGGCGACGGTGGTCCGGGCGAGCAGGGCGGGGTTCGTGAACACGTAGCTCGGACACGCGTAGGGATACGGCGGCGGGGGCGTCGCCTCGGGGCCGATGTCGATCGTGGCGCCCACGATGTTGTTGCTCTCGAAGGTCTCCATGTTGGCGCGGTCGCAGTCGAGCCGCACGAGGACGTGCGCGAGACCGGTCATGGCGTCGGGGGGGACGCGGAGATGGGCCTCGACCGTCGCCGTCTCGCCCGGGTCGAGCGCCCCCACGCTCTGGTAGCCGAGGTACGTGTCCCCGCCGTCGATCAGGCCGTCTTCCGACAGGTAGATCTTGAGGCGGCTGGCCACCGCGAGCTGGGTCCCCTCGTTGCTCACCGCCACGGTGAGATCGAGCACGCGTCCGGGCGCCGCCGTGACCTTGCTCAGCGTGGGCGGGGGGGCGGTGAGGTCGGGGGCGTCGAGGCCGGGGTCGTCGACCACCACCGTGATCGGAACCGCGTGCACGTTGTTGCTCTCGAACTGTTCGGTCGCGTCGTCGTTGGCGTCGACGACCGCGAGCAAGAACCAGCTCCCGTGGTCGCTGATGGCGGGGACCAGCGGCATCACGTCTTCCTGCGAGGTCGCGCCGACCGACAGGGGGACGACGTTGTCGTAACTCGCGTAGCGGTCGTTCGCGTCCCATTGGGCGTCGCGCGAAAGGTAGTACTTCACGCGGGTGGGGGGCGATGCCTGGGCGCCTCGGTTCTCGATGATGACGTGCAGGGCGGCGCGCTCGCCCGCGGGCACCTCGGGGTCGTCGACCCAAGCGCTCTGAACGACGAGGTCGCTCGCATCGAGCCCGGGCTGGTCGATGGGACCGCTGGGCGGGGCGTTCCCGACGGTGAAGGGAAGGGCGATGACGTTGTCGCTCTCGTACTGCTCGGGGACGTCGTCGACCGCGTCGGCGACCAGCAGGATGAAGGCGGGACCGTCGGTGACGGCGGGGATGGTGAGGGTCGCGTTTTCCGCGCTGACCTCGCCCACCGCCAACGACGCCACCGCGTCGTAGTTGAGGTAGGTGTCGCCGTAGTCCCAGGTGGCGTCGTCGGAAAAGTAGTACTTGAGTCGGCTCGCCCCCGCCGCGGCGACGCCCTCGTTGGCGATGGTGGCCGTGACGCCGACGGTCTTTCCCGCCGCCACCGTGACGCCGTCGAGTCCTCCTGCCACCGTGAGGTCGGCCCGGGCTGCGGTCGGGTGGTCACGCGTCACGTCGAGAGGGAGCGCGAGCACGTCGTCGGCCTCGGCGTGGGTGTCGGCCGCATCGTCAGAGACGACGACGAACAGCACGTAGTAGCTCCCGGCTTCCGTCGCCGCCGAAATGTTGAGGTGGGCGTCCTCCACCCCCGAGGCGCCCGCGCCGAGCGCGTCGACCTTGTCCCAGCTGAGCTGCTTGTCGCTCGGGTCCCATTGCGTATCGGTCGACAGGACGTAGCGAAGCTTGGCGTCGGGGGCGCCGAGGTCGCCGAGGTTCGCGACCACCGCGGTCGCCCGGACGCTCGTACCGGTCCTCGCCAAGGTGGCGTCGAGCGAGGCGCTGTCGACCCCCAAGTCGACCGCCGGGGTGTGGTCGCCCACCACGAGAGGCAGCGCGACGACGTTGTTCCCCTCGTTGGTCTCGGCGACCAGCTCCGTTTCGTCGGCTACGGCGAGCACGTAGTAGCCCCCCGAGGGCGTCCCCAGCGGCACCCGGAGGTTGGCCGTCTCGGGGCTCGTCGCGTCCGCCGCGAGGGCCGGGACGCGGTCCCAATTGAGATAGCTGTCGGTCGTATCGTAGTTCGTATCCGTCGATAGGTAATACTTGACACGCGTCTCGAGGCTGCTGCTCTCCGTACCGCGGTTCCTCACGTCGAGGTCGATGCGCACGACCTCCCCCGGGTCGGCCTGGAGACGCGACAACGATGCGCCCTCCACCGCGAAGTCGGTCCCCACCGACGGGGCGCCCACCGTGAGCGGGAGCGCGACGACGTTGTTGCCTTCATTCGTTTCGGCGACGTCCCCATCGACGTCGGCGACGATGAGCACGCGGTAGGTCCCGTCGGGCGTACCCGCGGGGACGCGGACGTTGGCCGTCTCCTGGGCGCTGGCCCCCGCACCGAGCGCGGCCACGGCGTCCCAATTGAGGTACGTGTCGCCCGCATCCCATTGATCGTCGGACGAGAAATAGTACTTGATGCGGCTCGCGCCGGCGGCCGCAGTCCCGACGTTGTGAACCTCGACGTCGACCGCGATCGCTTGGCCGACCATGGCGGAGGAAGCGCTCGTGGTCGCGTTCAGATTCGTCAGATCGGCGCTCTGGGCGTGCGCGGAAGCGGCGGTACCGACGAGCGCCATGGCGACGGCGGCGCTCGAGAACATGTGTCGCGTGCTCATCGTGAGGTCTCCCGTGAGGCGGTCAGTTGCCGACGGCGCAACTCTGGTGGGCCGCCGGGTCGTCGCGAAACGCCGAGCTGAAGACCTGGGGGCAGGCGGCGGCGATGGCGCTTTTGAGCGCGGCCACTTCTCCGTGGTCGAGGGCCATGGGCTCGAAGACGAGCGGGATGACGGCGTCGTTTTCGATCACCGTCATCAGGTCGGCGTAGCGGGAACCGTTCCGCTCCGTCTCCCACAGGTCGAGGAAACGCGTCGCGTAGGCACTGATGGTGTCGGCGTGCGGCAAGCCTCGCAACACGATCATGTTTTCGAAGGTGTTGTGCTCGGCGTTGTCGGAGAGGTTGTAGCTGCCCGTCCACAGCTCGTCACCGTCGATGAGCAGGAACTTGTTGTGCATTTGGGCCGCGTACGTGTAGTGCCATCGAAACGCATAGTATTTGTACCGGACGTCGATCCCAGATTGTCCGACTTCGTAGCCAAAGTAGAAGCCGCGGTCGCGACACTTGCGCTGCTTGCTCGTACTGGTTCCCGCGGCGATCAGACAGTCGTCGAGCCGATCGAGCTGCGTCTGGTGGTACCAGCTGCTGATGTACTCTTGGCCGTCGAGATAGATGCGGATGTCGAGGCCGGGCATCGCCTGACGCTTGGCCATCAATGCTTCGGCGACGGGTCGGCTCCGAAGGTGGCCAGACGCGATCCAAATCGAATCGGTCGCCTCGGAAATCGCGTCGACCAGCGCGTGGGCGACCCGATTGCCGTCGGGACGTACGCTGAACGTGTCGCCGCTCACGTTGAAGTTGTCGGACGTGAAGAAGGCGTGGCTGTGGTCCCCATCGACGATATCCTGGTCGGCGATGGGGATGGCGGTCGGCGGGACGAGGCTGGTGACGTACGCGAAGTCGCGGCTGTGGTCCCAGAGATGGTTGAACTCCCGCTGAAGCCGGAGCGTCACCTCCACCTCGCCCTCGAGGAAGAGGGTGTTTTCGTCGTACTTGGTGGCGGCGCCGAAGCTCCAGTTGCCACTCCCGGTGACCACCAGGGCGGTTTCGGCCTGGGCGAGGGACTGCCGGGGGCCATCGATGATGGCAAACTTGTGGTGCATGATCTTGTTCACCCACCGCACGTCGATGCCCATGTTCTCGAGCCGAGCCGAGCGTGATGCATCGAGCGCCGCACCGGTCTTCTTGCGGTCGTCGTGGGCGGTTTCGAAGAGGAACCGGACGGTGACGCCGCGCAGCACCGCCGCTTCGAGCGCGTCGTAGATCCCATTGTCGGAGAACGAGTACATCGCGATGTCCAGGCTGTGTTGGGCCTGGTCGATGAGGTTGGCGACGGCGACGTTGTGGCTCTGAGGGTAGGGCTGGGGCGAGAAGATGGTGTCGGCCGCGTGCGCGGGCAGCGCGTCGAGGTAGCCGTTGGCCACCCCCCAGTCGCGCAATTGTCCGAGCGCCTTGGGGCCCACGTACGCGATGTCGTCCAACTGCGAGAGGCGCATGAAGGTACGGTCGTCGGCGCTGTTGGCGAGGCCGTCGAGACCCGCGCGCCAATCGGTGATGTTCGTGGCGGCGCGCCGGTCGAGTCCAACGGCGTCGTCGAGGTCGGCCTGGCTCAGCGTGTTGGCGACCGAGAGGGTCACGTAGTCGAGCTCGGCCGCGGTCGGGGCGTCGAGCCCGGGCATGTACCCGTGGGCCTGGGCGTAGGCGAGGAGCTTGGCGAGCACGCTCTCGCCCACGTAGGACACGCCGTCGAGCTCGACGATCGAGTCGAAGAGGTCGTCATCGGATGTTCCCGTGACCGCGTCCGGCCCGTCGCGGTGCGCGATGATGTTGGTGGCGGCGCGGCGGTCCAGGCCCACGTCGTCGTCCAGTTGAGACTGGTCGACGTCGGGGTCGTTCACGAGGCCGAGCACCGCCGCGGCTTCGGGCGACCCGGCGGTGATGTAGCCCGACTGGCCGGCCACCCCCACGTCGTCGGGCCCCATGCAGGCGGCGGTGAGAGCGGTCAGGGCCAACAGAACGGAGATACTGATTCGTCGCATCGTCAACTCCTCGGGAGCAGGAGTCGCGGGCTCGACGAATTCTCCGGATGGGGTGGGCCAGGGCCGCACCCGAGAGCGTGCGTGTGCACGCTCCGGACCGCAACGGGTTGTGGGGAGTCATACGACCGTGCGGTCGTGTTCTTCCTCCCCGAAGGTTCTTTTTTCAGGGGGCGGGCACGGAAAGCGGGGCGGGCGGGGTTTGGCCGCGATCGCCGTAGGTCAGGTAAATCTGTGCGTGCATCTCGGCGCCTTCGACGTACCCGAAGTGGTCGAGCGCGCGCTCGTCGTAGTAGTCGTTGGAGAGCGCCGTCTCGTTGAAGTACTGCGTGTCGAAGTCGATGGGGTCGCCCGCGGCGAGGTTGGCTGCGTCGTAGTAGTTTTGGGCGGGAAACCGCATCACGAACAGCCACTTGGCCTGCCCCTGCTCGAAGCTGTCGGTCGAGGGGTAGTTGCGACGTACGAAAAAGTCGCTCGCGCTGACGTCGTAGCTGGCGGCCACGATGGGCGAGTAGGCGCCGAAGAAGCGCGGGCTGGTGTCGCCAGGGCTGCTCGCCTCGAGCATGTAGTACCCCGTCGGGCCCCAGTTGGTGTGGCGGTCGAGGGCTTGGTTGAAGCGGCTCATCCGCTGCTGAAACGTGGTGAACGCGCTCATGAAGCCCATGTCGGGGCGATCCCACCACAACGGGTTCCAGCTCGCGCTGTGCCCGGTGGTGTCGGCGGTGTTCCACGCCGTGGTCCAGCCGACCATGTTGCAGTTTTGGCTCGGCACGCTGAGGCCGACGCCCTGGTCGCCGCACCCGAGCTGGTTGAAGAGGCGGTAGTCGGACAGCCCGTCGCCGTCCTGGTCGCGATCGGTGATGTAGAGGATCGGTCCGCCGCCCGCCTCACTGGCCTGGATCATCGCCGGATGGTCGGCGTCGGCGTGAAACAGGTAGCTCGCGAGGAGCTGTTTCGCCGCATGGTGCCGCGTGGCAAAGGGTCGGAGATAGCTGTCGTTGGCGCCGGTGCTGATCTGGGCGCCGCGGGCGCGCCGCGAGTTGAAGATGAAGCCGTTCGACTCGAGCCAGAGGGGCTGGAAGTTCACGTGGCCGCGGAAGTTGTACATCCAGGCGAAGTCGTCCGCGTCGCACTGGGCCGCGGCAAAGGCGGCGTAGTCGGCCTCGTACTGGCTCGGCACCACGCTCGGCGCGCCGGCGACCAAGTACTGGTCGAAGACGAAGCGCATCTCGCAGTGGGTCATCGGCGCCACCGCGTGATCGACCCGCCGGCTGCCGTGTCCGTAGGCTTGAAAGCCGTAGTGGTACCCGTCGAACGCGCCCGACTGGGAGCGATGGGTGTGCATCGCGCGCATCACGTTCACGAGCTTCACGTACGCGGGGTAGGTGAGGTGGTCGAAGAGGCGGTCGGGGTCGGTCACCGGCGCCATCTCCCCCGGACCGGCCGCGTGGGTGTGTTGCCCGATGACGGCGAGCTTGTCGCCGATCATGTCGGGGTAGTCGCGATGCTCACCACAGAGCACGCGCATGAAGTTGCGCGCCTTGGCCATCGCTTCGGCGTCTGTGTCGGCGCTGTTGTCGCTCTCCAGGCCGTAGGCGACGCGCCATTCGGTGTAGCTAAAGGTGCTGCGAAAGCCCGGAGTGAGCGCCGACATCGCGGCCTGCACGTCGGGGTGCGACCAGTTCACGCTCGCGACGTAGGGCGGGCTGTCGGCGTAGGTGCACCACGGGTTTTCGTACTGCACGGGGGTGCCCAGGTCGGGACGCCCCGACACCGGCGCCGGAGAGGTCTCGACGTAGCCGTTGGCGAGGGCGTAGTCGCGCAACCGCTGGAGGGCGCTCGGGCCGACGAAGGCGACGTCGTCGAGCTCGGCGATGGAGTCGAAGGGGTCGTCGTCGGCGGTTCCCACCACGGCGTCGGCCCCGTCCCGGTGGTCGATGATGTTGGTGGCGGCGCGTCGATCGAGCCCCACGTCCTCGTCGAGGACAGGCTGGTCGACGCCGGGGTCGTTCACCAGCGCGAGCACGCCGGCGTCGAGCTGCGCTTCGGTGGGATCATCGCCGCCGGGGTCGGGGCTCGGCCCGTAGCCGTGGGCCTGGGCGTAGGCGAGCAGATCCTCGAGCGCGGCCTGTCCCACGTAGGCGACGCCATCGAGCTCGGCGATGGACGCGAAGAGGTCGTCGTCGCCCGTGCCCGCCTGCGCGTCCGGTCCGTCGCGGCGGTCGATGATGTTCGTGGCGGCGCGCCGGTCGAGGCCCACGTCGTCGTCGAGCAAGGGTTGGTCGACGTTGGGGTCGTTGACCAGCGCGAGCACCGCGGCGGCCTCGGGGGAGCCTTCCGCGATGGCGGCGTAGGTGCCCGAAGCGATGTCGCGCTCATCGACCGCGCAGCCCGCGAGCACGAGGGCCAACGACGTGAATCCCAGCGATATGAAGGTGTACGTCTGACGCATGTCCGAACTCCTGTTGGGTCGGCTGCGGGCTCGACGCTTGTTCTCCGGATGGGGTTTCTCCGCGAGAAACCCGAGAGCCCGACCGAGGGCCGAGCTCCGGACCGCAACACGAGTTGGGTGATGTGCGTGGGGATACGTGGGGTCGGAGGATTTCCTTCCTCGCCCCGTCCGCGATTTTGCCCCGTGCGTCCAGACGTTTTCCCCTCGGTCACCCGCCTCGCGGAGACCCGCGCCCGGCGCGCCGCCTTCAAGCGGCCGCCCTATCACGACCACCGCCCGTTGGGGCTGGCGTATCGCCCGTCGCCTGGGCCCGTGACAGCGCTTCGGCGAAGGTCGATACGACGTTGGCCTCTCCGATGAGATCGGGGACGAGGTTGATGCCGCGGAGCCGCGCTTCGGGCTGCTCTTGGAGTCCGACGAGCACGACGCGGGTGCCTCGCTGGCAGAGATCGAGCAGGGCGTCCTCGAGCGCGTAGAGCCCCGACTGGTCCATGTAGGGGACGCGATCCATCCGGATGATCAGCGCCCGCACGTCGGCCGGAAGGGAGGCCACCAAACCGCGGAAGCCCGCCGTGGACCCGAAAAACAAGGGCCCGTCGAGGTGTTTGACGAAGACCCCGTGCGCGAGGTCGGCGACGTCTTGTCCCGCCGATTCGTCGGCCCACGGAGGCTCATCCTTCAGCTCCCCCACCTTGCCCCGCGCCTCGGCGCGATCGCCGGTCTTTTTCATGAAGAGAATGCTCGTGAGCGTAAACCCCACCGCGACGGCGGCGATGAGGTTGCCGAACACCGTCCACAAAAGCACGATGACCATCACGAACGAGTCGGCCTTGGGCACGCGCCGGAAGTGGCGAAAGCCGCGCTTGTCGAGGATGGCGACGCCGACGCTGATCAGGAGACCCGCGAGCACGCTGAGGGGAATGAGGGCGGCGATGGAGCCGAGCCCGAGCAGGACCGCGAGTTGAATGAGTCCGTGAAACACGCCGGACAACCGGGTCCGACCGCCGGCGTTGATGTTCACGACCGTGCCCTTGGTCGCGCCCGCCCCCGGAATGCCGCCCACCATCGCCGCGACCATGTTCGCGACGCCCTGGCCGAAGAGTTCGCGGTTGCTGTCGTGGGTGGTCTTGGTGAGGTTGTCGGCGATGACCGACGTCAGCAACGAATCGATGCTCCCGAGCAGCGCGAGGGTGACTCCGGATTCGAGAATGAATCGGTAGTGCTCCGATCCGACCGAAAACATCTCGGTGATGCGTAGCTCGGGCAGGCCCGACGGAATGTCGCCGATGCGAGGCACGTCGAGGCCGAGGGCTACCGAGGCGACGGTACCTACGATCAGCGCGACCAGCACCGCCGGCACCTTCTTGGTCACCAATGGAAACAGGTAGAAGGTGACTAGGGTGAGGGTGCCGAGGCCGACGGCGCTGGGGTTGATCTGCGAGAGCGGCTCGCCCAGGCGGAGAAAGACGTCGACGGTCGACTTCGGGGATGACGACCCGAGAAAGGGCCAAATCTGAAGCGCGATGATGATGATCCCGACCCCGCTCATGAACCCTGAGACCACCGGATAGGGGAAGTACTTCACGTACTTGCCGACCCGCGCGAACCCGAGCGCGCACTGGAGCGCACCGCCCACGAAGAACGAAAGGAGGGCGATTCCGAGGCCGGTGGAGATGCTGCCCGTCTGGTCGATGGCGTAGGCGACGACGGCCGCCGACACGACCGTCATGGGCCCGGTGGGACCCGAGGCCTGGGTGGGGGTTCCGCCGAGCGCGGCGGCAAAAATCCCCACCGCGATCGCCCCGTAGAGGCCTGCGGCCGCCCCGAGACCCGACTGCACGCCGAACGCGAGCGCGAGGGGCAGTGCGATCACCCCCGCGACGAAGCCGCCCGCGAGGTCGCCTTTGAGGTGGGCCGGGTCGTACTTCATCATGAGACGGGCGCTCGCTCGCTGAGCGCTTCGTCCTCGATCGTGAGCTCAGGGGTGAGAAGGGGAAGAGAGCCCGCCTCGAGGCGTTGGCGGGCCGCTCGGCGCTGGACCTTGCCGCTCGAGGTCTTGGGGAGGGTGCCCCGCGGGATGAAGACCACTTCATCGATCGTCACCCCCAACGCCTGCCGGACCGCGGCCACGATGGCGTCGCGGACCTCGTCGGAGGCCACCGCGGCCCGGCGGCCTTCGGCCACGACGACGGCGACCTCGGCCCCGGAGGGATCGAGACGCGAGAAGGCGACGCACTGGTCGTCGCGAACCCCTTCGACCGCCGACACGATGCGCTCGATGTCCTGGGGATAGTAGTTCTTGCCGTTGAGAATGATGAGGTCCTTCTCGCGGCCGCAGATGTACAGCTCGCCGTCCGCCAGGTATCCGAGGTCGCCCGTGCGCAGCCAGCCATTGCTGAAGGTTTCGGCCGATGCTTCCGGGTTGTCGAAATAACCCGCGGTGCAGCTGGGGCCTCGGGTCCAGATCTCGCCGACCGTCCGCTCCGGAGCCGGCGCGCCGTCGATATCGGCCACCACGACCACGTCGTGTCCGGGAAAGGCGCGGCCGCACGAGACCAGCTCCGTCCGGCCCGGCGCGTCGGGGGCGACGGGTTCGGCCCGTCCGTGCTTCAGGGCCTCGGTGTCGATCACGTCGGTCCGGAGCGGGCCGTGGAGGTCGGCGAACGAGATCGCGAGCGTGGCCTCCGCCATGCCGTACGAGGGGAGAATGCTCGTCGGGGCGAGGCCCTGCGCCGCGAAGCGGTCCAAAAAACCCCGGAGCACATCGGCTTGGATCGGCTCGGCGCCGCAGCCGAGAGCACGCATGCAGGAGAGGTCCCAGTCTTGGGCCTGGGAGGCGCGGACGGCGCGCGTCGCGAGGGCGAACGCAAAGTTGGGCGCAAAGGTGATGGTGCCGCGGAAGCGGTCGATCGCCTCCAACCACATGGACGGTCGCCGAATGAACCGGGTCGTGGGCAGCAACATCACCTGCACCTTGGCGTAGAGCGGCGCGACCACGAAGCCGATGAGCCCCATGTCGTGGAAGAGCGGCAGCCAGCTCACCCCCTTGTCCACGGGGGTCGCCTCCAGCCCGTCGAACATGATGGCCCGCGCGTTCGCGGCGAGGTTTCCGAAGCTGACCATGACCCCCTTCGGACGCGAGGTGCTGCCCGACGTGAACTGGAGGAACGCGAGGTCGTCCAGAGTTACGGTGGTCGGGAGCGACGCGGGTACCTCGTCGACGTGAAGTTCGCCCGGGGCCAGGGTCGGGGTCTCCGAACCCATGATTTGTTGGGCCAACATCTCGCGCACGCTTTCCCCCACGACGACGGCACCCGCGTCGGAGGCGCCGAGCACGTGGCGGAGGGTGTTGCCGTACGCCTCGAGCTTCGCCATCGTTTGCGGCGGATACATCGGTACCGCGACCACCCCCGCCGCCAGCGCCCCGAGAAAGGTCAGCACGAACTCGTCGGGCTCGGGGAGGATCAACGCGATGCGGTCCCCTTTTTTGAGGCCGCGGGCCGCGAGACCGGCGGCGCGACGCCGCACCTCCACCCAGAGGTCCGGGTACGGCACGACGCGCTCGCGACCGTCGGCGCGAACGAAGGTGATCGCGTGTCCCGTCTCGACCGCGTTGTCGCGGATCACTTCGATGACGGTCCGTGGGCGTTCGACGTCGCTGGGGGAAGTCACGGGACCGACGTGTCAGAAATTCGACGCTGCGGCTACTGATTCGCTGCGCCCGCCCCTGGGTCCAGACCGGCGGTTTAGTAGAGAAACAGTTTCAACAGAGGTCCGATGGGGGCTCTGAGCTTGCCCCCGATGACGAAGGTGCGGGACGGGTCCGACGGAAGCCTGTCGTCGTCGGGGAACGTGCGGTTCTGCACTTCTACGCCGAGTACGCTCCATCCCGCGGCAACGCGCCACACCGGACCGGGGTCGACGAGGTCGACGGCACCCGCCCCCTGAAACCAAAACCCCGAGCCCAAGTGGAGCAGCTCCGTTTCGACGCCGACTTCGGCCGGGGAAAAGCTCGACAGCCCGTAGGTGGCGCCGACGGAGACGAGGACGGGCGAGGCGACCGGGGTGCTCGGTTCGATCCATGTGAGCACCCCCAGTCGGAGTCGCCCGAACCCAATCCACGCTTCCGGTTCGAGGGCGCGGGCCACACCGCCATCGAGATCGATGTCGGGGAGCAATTGAACGCGCCGGGGCCCGCCCGGGGTCGCGCGCGCGGGGGGCGCCGGCGGAGGCGTCTCCGCGTCGTTTTCTTGCGCGACGCTCGAATCAGCCGGGGTCGGCGTCACGTGGGCGTTGACGCTGGGCGAAGAGGCAACAACAAGGGCGACCGTGGTGGGAACCATCGCGGCCCGGGCCTGGCTTCGACCCTTCTTCGGTCGGCGAAAGAGCTTACGCACGGGCGTGTCGTAGTGGAGCCCTACGCAGACGAAAAGTTCAACCGCACCCGCGATAACGTTTGGCGGGTGCCCAAAAGAAGGAACCTATGAAGTACCTGAAGTCTATGTTGGTCATCGCTCTCGCCAGTGCCGCGCTCACCGGCTGCTCCTACGCCGGCGTCGGCGTCGCCGACGGCAAGGCCGTCGTCGCCCGGAACGATGCGTTCCTGTTCGGCATCCTGCGGACCGTCTACGTCTGCCAGGTGGCGGACGGCGGTCTCGCCAACTGCCAGGACAACGAGTCTCCCTGACGAGACGCGTCGAACCGGGCCTCATCGGGGCCCGGTTCGACCCATGGTGTGCGTTGCTTTCTTTTCTTTCCCCTCGCGTATCCGCCCTCATCGTCGCGGGCGGGATCGCCGGATGCCTGGGCTCGGGATGCGACGATGCTCGGGATGAGCGCAAAAACGTCGCGGCTCCCGACGCGCCGCGCCACGCGATGGCGCTCGAGATCAAAGGCACGGCCGACGCCACCACCCGCGTGCTCGTGTCGGTCCCCGACGGCTGGGACGACGCCCACGTGGCGCAACGCCTGACGCCGCCCCTTAGCCAAATCGCCAACACGTGCGCACGCGCCGACCGACCCGACTACGCCCTCGATGTCGTCGGCGGGAAGGTGACCCGCGTCACCACCCAGGTGAACGAGCCGGCAGACCCCTGTGTGGTCGACGCCATGGCGAACGTCGTCGTCGACGACCGACCTGACCCCGTGACGGGTGATCTCTTCGTACGTTGGCCGGCGCCGGCCGCCCCCTGACGCCGGGCCTCGGTGCGGTCATCACCGCTGAGGAAGGGGCGATGACTTGTATTGCCGCGGCAGTTCTGGTGCGGTGCGCGGCATGACGGACGCGACGACGGGGGAGACGACCCGGGCTTCGAAGTACGATCCGATCTTGGTGTTTGGCCCCACCGGAGGCACGGGGGAAGAGACGATACGTCGGTTGGTCGCGCGCGAGGTGTCGGTGACCGCCTTCGTCCGCCCCACGTCGGTCCGGACCGCGCTCGAGCCCTTGGGGGTCCGCTTCGTCGAGGGCGAAGCGCTGGTTCGCGAGGACGTCGACCGAGCCTTCGCGGCCGACGCCTTTGCCGCGGTCGTCTGTAGCCTCGGCGGCCGACGGGGAGAACCTCGACCCGACTACGACGGGGTCCGCCACGTGGTCGATGCCGCTCGCGACACCGGGGTGTCGCGGGTCGTGCTGGTGAGCTCGATCGGCGCCGGCGATGCCACGCGCGAGCCCCCCCCCTCCGACGCCGGGTTCATGCGGCGGGTGCTCTACGAAAAGACGCGCGGGGAGGACTACCTGATCGAGAGCGGCCTCCGCTACACCATCGTTCGACCGGGGGGCCTACGCACTGAGCCCCCGACGGGCCGGGGCGAGCTGACGGAGGCGTACGCGATGGGGATGATCCATCGCGCCGACGTGGCCGACCTGGTGGTTCGGGTCCTCGACGACGAAACGACGGTGGGCAAGGTGTTTCACGCCATTGATCCGTCGTTGCCAATGCCCGGGGCGGGAGCGTCCAGCGGCTCGTAGCCACGGGGGCGACACGCGTGGCGGGGCATGGCTGGCGACGGCGTTTTTTTCACGCGCGGGTCGCGGCGCTCCTCTCCATCCTCGCCATCGTGGTGCTCTACGCGGCCAACGATTGGCGTCGGCGACAGCGCCGCAACGAATGGTTGGAAACGCTCGAAGTGGCCATCATCGTGGTTCCCCGGGGGCCGCTCAGCACCGATCTGATGGCCGCATTGAGGGGGCGGGGAAACGCCCTCGAACGCCGGCTCACGGAGGAGCGCCGAAGGTATATGGCGACGGCGCCGATTCCCTTTCGGATCACCGTCCATCCGGTGGAGCGGGTCATGTCGGGGCCCCCCGCCCCCCCGGATGATGTCGATGACCTCGTGGCGCTCGCGCGCTACGCCTGGCGCAAGCACCGGTGGACGACGGACATCGACGATGCGGTTGGCTTGAGTTCCGCTGGCCTCGATGCCCGTATCTATGTCGTCGCGAGCCCCGCGCCGGACTCGGGCCTCCCCCGCACCGTCGAGGGCATCGGCGAGAAGGGAGGCACGGTGGGGATCGTCGAGATCGACCTCGCCCGAGACACCGTCGACCTCGGTCTGTTCGTCGCCGCCCACGAGCTGTTCCACCTCCTCGGCGCGGAGGACCGTTACGGACCCACGGGGGATGTCCTCATTCCGGAGGGGCTCCCGGAGCCATGGCGCGAGCCGTTATACCCCCAACGGTACACCGCGCTCATGGCGCGCTTACGGGCTCTCGGTCCGCAACGATTCGTGGTCCCCGAAGATCTCGACGAACTCCGCGTCGCCCCGCGGACCGCCCGAGAGATCGGTTGGACGCGCGACCCGTGACCAGACGGGAGGGGGCCGTCGTCGGCGGTGGCTCCCGACGGCGCTTCGCGGTAAGGCCCCGCGCATGGCGACGCGGAAAGAGACAGACAGCATCGGAGCGATCGAGGTCGAGGCAACCCGTTATTGGGGGGCGCAGACGCAGCGCTCGCTCCAGAACTTCAAGATCGGAGGCGAGCGTTTCCCCCGGCCGTTCATTCGTGCCTTCGGTATCGTCAAAAAAGCCGCGGCGAACGTCAACGCCGAGTTGGGCACGCTGGCTCCGGAGAAGCACGACTTGATCGTGCGCGCCGCCGATGAAGTGATCGACGGGAAGCTCGACGATCATTTTCCGCTCGTGGTGTGGCAAACGGGGAGCGGGACCCAAACGAACATGAACACCAACGAGGTGATCTCGAACCGGGCGATCGAGCTCGCCGGGGGCACCATGGGCTCGAAAACGCCCATTCACCCCAACGACGACGTCAATAAGTCACAGTCTTCGAACGACACGTTTCCGACGGCGATGCACATCGCCGTGGCCGAAGTGGTCGCGGCCGCGCTTCCCAAAGTGAGGCAGCTCCGCGATACCCTCGACGCGAAGGCCAAGGCGTTCGCCGACGTCATCAAGATCGGCCGTACCCATCTGCAGGACGCGACCCCCCTGACGCTCGGTCAGGAATTCAGCGGCTACGTCGCGATGCTCGATCTCGCCCTCAAAGCGATCGAGCGGGCGCAGGAAGACGTTCATCAGCTCGCGCTCGGGGGCACCGCGGTGGGGACCGGTCTCAATACGAAGGCGGGTTACGACGTCAAGGTGGCGGCGGAGATCGCGAAGCTCACCGGGCAGCCGTTCGTGACGAACCCCAACAAGTTTCAGGGGCTCGCGTCGCACGAGCAATTGGTGACGCTGCACGGTGCGCTCAAGACCCTCGCCTGCGGCCTGATGAAGATCGCCAACGACGTCCGCTGGCTCGCAAGCGGTCCGCGCTGCGGCATCGGAGAGATCGTCATTCCCGCCAACGAGCCCGGCAGCTCGATCATGCCGGGAAAGGTTAATCCGACGCAGTGCGAGGCGATGACCATGGTGTGCGCTCAGGTGATCGGTAACGATGCTGCGGTGGCGGTCGGGGCGTCGAGCGGGAACTTCGAGCTCAATGTGTTCAAGCCGGTGATCGTCTTCAACGTGATTCAGTCGGCGACCCTCCTCGGCGATGCGTGCGCTTCGTTCGAGATGAATTGCGCCCGTGGGATCGAGCCGAATGCGGCCCGAATCAAAGAGAACCTCGAGCAGAGCCTGATGCTCGTGACCGCCCTCAACCCGAAGATCGGCTACGACAACGCGGCCAAAGTCGCCAAGAAGGCGTACGCCGAGGGCACGACCCTCAAAGCGGCGGCGGTGGCCTTGAATCTTCTGAAGGACGAGGAATTCGACGCATGGGTGCGCCCGGAGAACATGGTCGGGCCCACGCCGTGATCCTCGTCAGGACGGTTCATCGTCGGGGCGTGACACCCACCACGCTCAGGCGATGAAGACGGCCCGGAATGGGGGGCGCAGTCCGGCGCGGATCCGCGTGGCCTTCAAGAGACCGGCTCCCGCTGCACGCGGCCTCCGGCGGCGCGCCATGGTCTGGCGTCGGCGATATAGATGCCGATCGCGAGCCAAATGCCCCCAAAGGTCAGTCCCTGCTCGAGCGTGAGCGGCTCGCCGTAGAGCCCGACGGCGCACGCGAGCTGGAGGGTCGGCGCGAGGTACTGAATCATCCCCAGGGTGGTGTAGCGAAGGCGCCGCGCGGCGCCCGCAAACGCCAGGAGCGGAATCGAGGTCGCGACCCCGGCCCCGAGCAGGAACCCCACGACATGTCCGTCCGACGTGGGCGCGGCGAGGTGTCCAAACGCCGGGTCGAGCATCAGCAGGTAGGCCAGGGCGACCGGGGCGGCGAAGCCCGTTTCGATGGTGAGTCCATCGAGGGCGCCGGCCTCGACGCGCTTGCGCACCAACCCGTAGAAGCCGAACGAAACCGCGAGCAACAACGACACCCACGGCAGCCGCCCTTGGGCCAGGGTGAGGCCGGCCACGGCGAGCCCCGCGATGGCGATGGCGACGCCCTGCCCGCGCGAAAGGCGCTCCCCCAGCACCGCGCGGCCGAGGGCGACGTTCACGAGCGGGTTGATGTAGTAGCCGAGGCTCGCCTCCGCGACGCGGTTTTCGCTCACCGCCCAGATGAAGACGCCCCAGTTCAGGCCGACCAACGACGTCGACAGGAGCATCGAGCGCCGCGCTCGAGGTGACCGCAGCACCGCCACCACCCGGCCGAGCTGTCGTCGGAGGACGACGATGGTGAGGACGAACACGAGCGACCACACCACCCGATGGGCGAGAACCTCCGTCGCGGGGACCCCCGCGAGCTGCTTCCAGTAGATCGGAAACAGACCCCAGAGTCCGTAGGCGACCACGGCCATCACCAAGCCATCGCGGGCGCGTCGCGCGTCGGTCACCGCGGTCGCCCTACCCCGACCCGCGCGGCGCCTCCACTCCGGTCTCGCGCGAGGTCGTGTAGGGTCCCGCGGCATGCCGGATGAAGCCCCCCGCGCCGCGGCGCCCCCTCTCGCCTGCCTCGCCGGGCAGCCTCCTCCTCCCCCCGTCGCCCGCGACTTCCAAGCCCTCGCGGGGCTCCCCGAGGGCGCCCGGGACGACATCTGGCGCGTCCTCGAGCCGTGTCTCGCCCCCACGGTGGGGGAAGAGGCCGACCGCGCCGTAGAGCAGTTTGCCCGCGCCCACCGCGCCGTCGGCCAGCAGGTAGCGGAAGCGGTCCGGGGACTTCGGTTTCTCCTCTTCGAGGCGGCGGGGGCGGGGGCCGAGAAGCACGCCTTCGCCGCGGACCTCGGGGCGCTGATGGGTGAGGCGGCTGGTCCGTGGCGGGAGGTGCTGCTGCCCCGCTACGAAACGACGCGGGATGGCCTTCGCGCGCAGATCGTCCGTCAGACCGTCGTCGACCACGGCCGCCTCATGGTGGGGCTCGATTGGCGCATCGATCGGATCCTCGGCTCCCAGCACGGACGCGACATCCAGGCGAACGTCGCCCTGCTCACCTTCACCTACCGCGAGGGCGACACGCAGAAGCGCATGACCCTTCACGCCGAGCCCGCGATGATGATGCGCCTCCGCCACGTCTGCGAGCAGCTCGTCCCTCCGGCCCCCGTCGAGGGCGGGGGCGAGCGCTCCTCATGACGACGGGGTGGCCTCGGGTACGACGCCGCGTTGCGAGAGGTCGCTTCCGTCGGGGAGGCGCCACTGGGCGACGGTGACGTAGTCGGTGCGTTGAGCGGTCCGGGGCGCAGCGAAGCGCTGGATGGTCGTCTTGCCGCGGGTGGGGGTACCGACCACGACGGCGCGCCGGTGATACTGGAGCACGGCGGCCACGAGCTCGGCGGCGGAGCCCGTATCGTGGTCGACGCGTACCGTTAGCGGCATCGTCCACGTACGCTCGCTTCTCGCGTAGCGGACGACTTCGTCGCCGTCGGGCTCCACGAGGCGGCAGAGGGGCGTATCCCGAGGTAGGAACAGTTGCGCGATACGCAGGGCGGCGTCGAGCCGTCCGCCGGGGTTTGCCCTCAAGTCGAGGGTCAGGGGCTCACCGTGGCCCATCTCGTGGAGCGCGGCCGCCACGCGGGTCGGGCTGGCAAAGTCGAAGGCTTCGATGCGGAGCTCCGAACCCGAGCGCGCGACGCGGGCGCAGGCGAGCGCCGCCACGGGGGCGGCGGCGCACGTGTAGAACACCTGGGTCACGCTAGGCACGATGTGGGCGCCCGCCGGCGCGTTGCCATTGTTCCCCGTCGTGGGGACGGTGAGCATGATCCCCGGGAGAAAGTTCACCTTCACGATGGGGTTTCCCATCGTATAGCGCCCCATGCCCTTGATCATCGGGTGCGCTACCCCGCCTTCGTCGCCCGAGGTCATCGGGATCGCCGACCCGAGGTTTAGGGCATTCATCATGGTCACCTTGACCTGGGGGGAGAACGGGGTCGCCTGCGCGTTGAAGGCGATGTTCGGGTAAGGGACGGGGACCGTGGCCGGGCCGGCGGGGGTGTTGCACACGTCGGGAAAGCAGAGGTTCATTCCGACGCCACGGTTGGAAGCGGGTAACATGTTTCAGGGGGCCTCTCGAGGTGGGGGGCGCCAGGCCTCGGCCGCGAGGCGCTCGGGGTCGTCTCTCTTGGTGCGTGTCATCGTCGCCCCGTCGTACCGCGTCGCTTCCTCCGACACGCCGTGGAGATTGGCGCCCGATAGGTCGGCGCCACGGACGTCGGCTCCGTCGAGACGAGCATGGGACAGGTCGAAGTGGTCGAGGCGCGCTTCCCGCAGGTCGCTGCGGGTCAGGTCGACGCGCTCGCCGAGCGCATCCCGGAGATCGCACTTCGGCCATGATGATCCTGCAGCTCGGGCCCCGGTCAGCGTTGCGTACCGAAGCCGTCCCTCCTCGACGCGGGCCCCCTCGAGGAGCGCGTCGCCGAAGAACACCCCTTTTGCGTCGGGCGTGATGAAGCGGGCGTCGGCCAGGCGCGCGCGCTGAAAGTTGGCCTGGGTGAGAATGCAGCGGTCGAACACCGCCCCGGTCAGCTCGGCATCGGTGAAGTCGCTGCCGGTGAAGTCGCACCGCGAGAATCGTTTGTTCTCGAACGCACATCCCTTGAAGTTGCAGCGGACGAACGAAAGTCCGACCATGTCGGTGGTCGACCAATCGACGCCGGACACGTCGGTGCCCTCGAACGCGGTGCCCTCGAGTCGCGCTCCCTCGACGTTGGCGCCGGTCAAACTCACCTGGCGGAAACTCGCGTGGGCAAGGTCGGCGCCCCGCAGGTCGGTATCGTCGAGCATCGACAGCTCGACGATGCACCCGCGCAGATCGGCGGCCGCGAGGTTCGCCGCGTAGAGGACGACGGCGTTCAGTCGTTGTCCGCGGAGGTTCGTTCCCTGGAGGTTGGCGTGGGTCAGAATCGTCGAGGACAGCACCGCCTCGTCGAGCTCGGCGTCGCGAAGGTCCACCCCCATCAACACCGCATGGGTCAAGTCCGCGCCGCGGAGGTCGGCACGCCGGAGGTTGGCTTCGGACAGGATGGTCTTTTCGAGGCGCCGCCCTCGTAGATCGATGAGCGTGTCCGGGTCGCCCAATGTCGTGTCGTCGAAGACGACGCGCGTCATGGTGCGGGGCAGCCGTGCGGCGCGCAGGTCACAACCCCGAAAGGACGTCGCTGCGAGGGAAGCCTCGATAAATTCGGCCCCATGAAAATCGCTCCCCATGCACATCCAGCGCTCGATCGAAGCCCGTTCGAAGCGCGCCCGCCGCGCGACGGTGTCGATCCACACCACGTCGGCCAGCGTGGCCTCGGTGAAGCTCGCGTCGTCGCAGACCGCGTGCTGTAGCCACAAGCCCTCGATGCGGGCCCGCGACAGGTCGACGCCGACGAGCCGACAGCGGGGCAGCTGAGCCTCCGCCATGGTGACGTCGGTCAACACGGCGCCCGTCAGGTCGCACCCGCTCGCCTTCAGCCCTTCGAGTCGGGCCTGGGGGGCGACGGCATCGCGGAGGGTGACGTTCACCATGACCGTCTCTCGCAACGACGCCCCAGCCAATCGGGCCGTCGAAAGGTCCCCCCCCAGGACCTTGACGCCGTCGAGGTTGGCCCCGGTCAGGTCGGCCTCTCGGAGGTCGACGTCGCGCCAAATGCTCCCGCCCAACTGGGCGCCGGAGAGCGATGCCCCCGTGAGGTCGAGCCCTTGCAGGGTCTCTCCCGTAAAGTCGTAGCCGTGGCGTACGAGGTCTTCGAATGCGGACCGATCGATCATCGACGCATCCTCGTCGTGATGGCGCCCGCGAAGTGGGTGTCTTCGCCGTGGGCGCGGCTCAAATCGGCGTCGTAGAGGTGAGCCCCTTCGAAAGAAACACGGTCGACGCGGGTCGCGGTGAAGTCGGCGCCCATGAGGTTGGCGCGCCGAAACGATGCCCCTTCGAGGTCTGCCTTGAAGAATCGTGCGCCGCGAAGGTCGGCGGCGCCAAATCGCGTACCTGCGGCGTCGGCGTGGGTGAAGTGCGCCCCTTCGAGAGCGGCGTAGCGCACGTCGGTGGTCGACATGCGACAACGGGTGAAGTTGACCGCGGCGCCTTCGACGCCCGTCAGGACGGCGGCGTTCAGCTCGGCCTCTTCGAAGGTGCACTTCGAAACGCTTGCCCCGTCGAAGTCGGCGGCGTCGAGCGTGGCCCGGTAGAAGAGGCATGCATCGAGGGTCGCGCGGGCGAAGCGAGCCTCGGGCAGGTGGGCCCGCTCGAAGTCGGCGCGCTCGAGGCGGCAGCGGCGAAAACTGGCCCGGACCAGCTCCGCCTCGGTGAAAAACACATGCGTCCCCTCCACCTCGTCGAAGCACGCGTCGGCCCCGGTCGCCCCGCCGAAGAAGGCGGCTTCGAGACGTGACCGCGAGAAATTCGCTCGGGTGACGTTGGCCTGAGCTGCGTTCACCCGCTCGAGGTGGGCGCCGGCGAGATCGGCGTCGGTGAGGTCGGCCGCGAACAGCAGCGCGCCTTCGAGTCGGGCGCCGGCGAGTCGGGCGCCGCGAAGGTTCGCCCGGGCGAGGATGGCCCCGGTGAGGTTGGCCTCGCGCAGATCCGCTCCGGCGAGCTTGCGGTCGCTGAGGTCGCGACCTTCGAGGTCGACCCCCGGGCCAAGCGGAGGCTCGGGGCCTTCGGGTTTGGATCCGGGAGGGCGGTAGTTCGGGTCGAGCGCCTGCAGGCGGGGGTCCTGAAGGCGCTCCCGTAGCGCCGCCGCCTGTTCCGGTGCGTGCGCATCGAGCTCGTCGAGCGCGCGCTCGATGTCGCCGAGGTCGATGCCGAGGTGGGCACGCGGGGCGTCGGGGTGAGGCACCGGGGGGGGCAGCGCGGCCTTTTTGCGCTCGGCGAGCGCGGCGGGCAACACCCGCTCGAGGTCGACCCCGCCGTCGGGCCCGGACGCGGCGGTTTGGGTCGCGCCGGGACGCTCCCTCTCGATCAACCGAAGCATCGCCTTCGCCTCGTCCTCCGGGTCCGATGCCGCTTGGAGGAGCGCGAGCTCTTCGCCGCTGACATGCTCGTCGAGGGCCAGGGGATCGGCCTCGAAGGCATGCAGGCGCGCCACGTAGCGGTCGGCGGGTAGGGGCGCTTCAGCGAGGGGTTCGCTCGCGATGAGGACGGTCGTGACGTCTTCGAGCTCGCGATCGCGGACCTCGGTGCGCCCTCGCCACGTGAGCAGAAGCTCTTCGGCGTCGCCGTCCACGAACACCGTGTCCAGGGTCATCGTCACTTCGCGGGTGGCCCCCCGGTCGTCGTTGACGAAACATCGCAATCGGAGGCCGGGGAGTTGGGTCCTCAGCCGGGCGTGCTGGGGATGGAGGTTCTCGAGTTCGAGCCACTCGTCGCCCCGGGGAGGCCGAGGCAGCCACTGGTCCTCGGGGGCGGCATTGAAGTACGACCACTGGAAATCCGACGCGAACCAGGGCGCGCGGGCGCGGTAGCCTTCACCGTACGCGGTGCCGATCCGCTCGCGTCGCGGCGACCACGAAGGGCTGATGGGGCCGAAGCCGGCGGGGGTGCGCCCCGGGGGACCCGAGGCGTCGTCCGGCGCTTCGACGTTGGGGGCGAAGGCGCCGTGGGGCCCGAGGCCGACCGGGTTCGTGGCCGAGGTCGGTCCCCCGGCGCTATGGCGCCAATCGAGACCCATGCGCCGAAACGGCGCCGGCACCCCCGGCCGATGGCCGGCGATCCCCTGATAGCGTCGACGCCCCACCACCCGTAACGACTTGCGCCACGGCCCTAGCGCGATCGACACCGGGCATTCGGTCACCGTGCCCGCTCCGGGGGCGTACGCATGGCCCGAGAAAAGAATCTCCGCTCGGGGTTTGAGGGGGGCGAAGTCGCTCGGATGGAGGAGCGGGCCGCGTCGTTCGTCGTCGCCCTCTTCGTAGCGGTCCCCCGATAGCGCCCCTTGACGCACCGGTTCGAGCCCGGCCGGGCCCGGCGGCAGGGTGACCACGCCGTTGGGGACCAGGGTGAATCGCCCCCGCACGATCAGCACCATCTCCGGCTGGGGCGGAGACGTGGAGGTCACCGCGGTCCCGAAGCTCAGACCGCTGAGGTTCTTCGTCCGCATTCGCTACGCGCGTCAGCCGAGAAAGATCGCCGCCGCAATGCTCTTGCTCGAGATCTTGTCGATCTTGGTGGAGTAATCGTCGACTTCGAGCTCCCAGCCGCAGACGAGGTCCCACTTGTAGCCGAGGGTGATCTCGCGAAACGAGCCGGCGTGAATCTCGATGTGGGAGCCGAGCACGATGGCGAGCGTCTTGGCCACGTCGAGCTGGAAGTGGCCGCCCACGAAGATGTCGACTTGTCCTCCGAGGGTGATGCCCATGCCCCCGCCGAAGTGATACTCGTTCGCCCAGCCGTGGTGGGTGGTGTTGGTCGTCGTCAGCGCGTCTGGCTTGCCGATCTGTTCCTCGATGGTGGCCGCGTAGCTGTGGCTCCTGATGTCGCCGCGGCCCACGTCCACTTCTTCGTCGATCTCGTCGGCGTCGGTGCGGTTGGTGATTTTCCCGCGCGCATTGACGCGCTCCTCGATGGTGCCGGCGTAGGTGCGCGACACAATGCTCGATACGCGCGCGCTCTCGTGACCCACGTACTCCCGGATCGTGCTCGCGAAGGTTCCTCCCACGACGGCGGGATCACCGCGCGTCTCCACGCCGGTTCCCTCCTCCGAAAAGACGTCGGCGAGGTCGGCCGGGATCGCGCCGGTGGACGACGTGGTCCGTGGTCCGAGAAACGCCTCGCGGAACTCACCGTGAAACACTTCGTGCACGTGACCCTTGGTCGTCTCCTCGGTGACCTTCCACGTCCCGCCGAACTTGGCGCTCTTGTATTCGATCTTGGTGACCATGCCCGGCGCGATGTCGCCGCTCACCAGGTGTCCGGCCGAGGCGTCCCAGACCACGCCGTCGCCCACCTCGTCCTGGCGGCCCAACACGAGCAACTGATAGTTGCCGCCGATGACCTCGACCTTGTCGCCGTAGGTCGTCGTGATGCGGTTGCCGTCCGTGTGGTCGCGCCAGCCGACCTTGGCGTAGATGCCCGCCGCCGTATCCGTGGCCGTCAGGGTCGGCGGGCGCAGGTCGTGTCCGGCCCGATCGCGGAGGTGGCCGTGCTCGGTCTGGTCGAGCCACTCCGTGAACTTCCCCCACATCTCGTTTCCCGTGAGGGTCGGGTCGCGCTCGGCCGCGATGCCCAGCCGAAGGTAGGAGTCCCGAGCGTTCGAGGTGTCGTAGTCGGGAACGAAGACCTCGAAGTACTTTCCGTTGTCGACGGCGGACGTATCGACGTGTCTCGTCATGGTCGCTCCCACCCTCAGCCGAGGAGGATTTGCTTGCCGTTCACGCTGGCGGTCTCTTCGGCGATCACTGCATGTTTCTTGGCGTGCTGGAGCGACGTCCCCGCCACGTGGACGTGGGAGGCGCCGGCGTCGACGTTGAGGACGTCGCGCACCCGCTGCACCAAGCGGTCGAACGTCTGGCGTGAGGCGCGGGCGACGAAGTTGATGGCGGCGCCGCTGAGGTCGACGCCCCGGGCTCCGTGGACGGCGATCCGGCCGGTGGCGGCGATCTCGAGGTCGCCGTCGACCTCCCATCGCGTCGTCCCCGCGCCCTCGACCACGCCGATGACCCAGTAGCCGTCCGCGGGGCGACCGATGACGAGCAGGGTATCGCCCTCCACCGGGCGATAGGGTTGCGCCAGGGCCAAGGTGGCCGGGACGGCGTCGCCCGAGGGGAGTTCGACGCGCAGGACGGGCGCCCCTGCGACGACGCGGGCAGGACCGAGAAAAGAAGAGATGGGAGCGAGCAGCTCAGAGACGGGAGCGTTCATGGGAAGCAGTGAAACTTGCGCAGTATATCGCGCTTGACCCGCCCCCGGGCAGCCGTTCTTCTGCTTGCATGCCGAGCGACGAGCACCGGATTCGACTCGAAAGCGACGACTTCGCCTGTGATGACGTGCAGGTCCATCGGGTGCGAGGGCGGGAGGAAATCTCCCGACTTTTTTCGTTTCGGGTCGACGTCGTGACTTCGGGGGCCCCCCTGTCGTCGACGGAGCTCGTGGGCGCGAGCGTGGTGCTCTGTTTCGAGCGCGGCGGAGACACGACGCGCCGCCTCCACGCCGTCATCGCCGCGGTCGACGAGGACCTCGACATGGAGCAGGACGACCGTTTCGGGGCGTCGTGGCACATCGTTCCGCGCGCCCACTGGTTGACCATGGTGCACACCCAAGACGTGTTTCAACACCTCTCGGTCCCCGCGATCGTGCGCGAGAAGCTCCAGCGGGTCGATCTCGCGCCCGGTACGACCATGCGACTCGAAGGAAACTACCCCGAGCGCGATTTCGTCGTGCAATACCGCGAGACCGACCTCGCCTTCATTTCTCGCTTATGCGAGCACCTCGGAATCAGTTTCTTCTTCGAAGAAGACGCAGATACGACGAAGATCGTTTTCACCGACCACAACGGCGGCTTTGCCCGGCGCGACGATCAATACGAGATACCGTGCCGCGGCCGCGGTGAGCGCCGTGACGTCTTTGCCCTCCGTCGCACGACCGAGCTTCGGCCCGCCCACTTCGTCGTCATGGATTACAACTACCGCGCGCCGCGCGTCGATCTCACCGCGTCGGCGGCGGCCGAGCATGGCTTTGCCGGAGGGTTCGTCGAGTACGGGACCCATCACCGGGATGCGGAGGCGGGCCGGGAGCTCGCACGCGTACGCGCCGAAGAAAGTGATGCGCAACATCGCGTGTATCAGGGGGAGAGTACCCTCGCCGAGATCGCGGCCGGCCATCGCTATCGCCTCGTGGGTCACCCGCGCGTCGACGCCCCCGAGCTGCTCGTGACGTCGGTCGAACACGAGGCCGAGCAGGGCCTCTTTTCTCAGGCCTCGGGCGAGGGATTTTACCGCAACCGATTCACCGCGATCGATGCCGCCCAGACGTTTCGTCCGCCGCGACGCACCCCCAAGCCGCGTATTTCGGGGTGGATGCACGGCGTGGTCCAGCCCCGGCCGCGCGAGGAACTGGGGGACTTCGCCCAGCTCGACGCGTACGGGCGCTACGTCGTGAAGTTTCTCTTTCACGTCGCCGAATCCCCGGAGCTCCAAGCCAGCAAGCCGGTGCGGATGGCCCAACCCCACGTCGGGCCCGACCACGGGATGCACTTTCCCCTCCGGCCGGGGGTCGAGGTCGCGCTCGCCTTCATGGAAGGGGACCCCGACCGACCGATCATCGTCGGCGCGATCCACAACGCGCGCACCCCCGACCACGTCACCAACGCGAATCCGAAGCTGAACCGGATCCGTACCGGGACGGGGGTTCAGATCACGATTCAAGACGCGCGCTGAGACGGGGTGCGCTCCGTGTGAGCTGCTTCACTTGTCCGCGGCCCACGCCGTCTCCACGATGTCGGCATGGTGAGGTGGAAGCCCTTGGGGGTGCTGGCCGCGTTGTGGTGGGGGTTGTCGTCCGGGGTCGCTCGGGCGGCGGAGGAGCCCGACCCCGAGGCGGGGGCTCGCCGCGCGTTTGCCCTCGGGGTCGAGCACCTCGAGCGGGCCGACTACGACAAGGCGTTGCGGTCGTTCCGCGAGGCCTACGCCGTCTTGCCGCGTCCCATCATTCTCTACAACATCGCGGTGACCTTTTCGCGCCGGGGCGATGCCCCCGACGCGGTGGCGCACTACGAGAAGGCCCTGGCCGGAGGTTTGAAACCGAAGTGGGAGGCGAAGGCGCGCTCGAAGCTCGCCGCGGAGCGGGCTGAGCTGGTCGAGGTCTCCATCCGGTGCAACGTCGAGGGAGCTCGGATCACGGTCAACGATCGCGACGTCGGCGCGGCGCCGCTGCAAACGCTGGTGCGTCACGGCCGCCTCATCGTTCTCGCCGACGCTCCGGGTTACCTCACCCGAGCCGAGACGGTCGAGGCCGATCGCGGGGGCAAGGTGTCGCTTCCCCTCGACCTTCAAAAAGCGGCCCGACCCGTCGCCAACCTGAAGGTCGACAGTCGGGTGCGCGGGGCGGAGGTCTACATCGATGGCGTGCTGGTGGGGGTCACGCCGATGCGCCGCACCATCGGGGTGCGCGCGGGCGAGCCGCATCGCATCACGCTTCGGCGCCCCGGCTACCGCGACCGCACCGAGACCATGGCGCCGCTCTACGCGGGGGGTACCGAGACGGTGACCCTCGACCCCGAACTCGACCGGGATGCGGTCGACCGCGCGGGCGCGCGCTTGACGTTGACGCTCGCGCAGCCGGCGACCGTCCGCATCGACGGGGTCCGGGTCGACGTGCCCCCGGAGGGCCTGGCCCTGCCGCCGGGCCCCCACGCGTTGCGAGCTGAGCTCACGGGATACGACCCTCTGGTTCGCACCATCGATCTGGCTCCTCAACGGACCACCACGGAGCGGGTCGACCTCGTGATGCTCGAGGAGACGCGCGCCGACAAGATCAGCGCCGCCACGAACCGCCAGATTCTGGGGTGGTCGCTCGCGGGCGGCGGGCTCGCCCTGGGCGGCGCCGGCCTCGGGGTCTACCTCTGGAACCGCGACAACGTCACGCGGTGGACCAACGAATTGGAGGTGTACGAAAACAGGGAGGGACCGTGGGCGCCGTGCGGTCGTTCATTGCGAGCGGAATCGGAGTCTGCTTGTACTGCGGCCGGGGAGGCGCTCGGCGACAATGCGGAGCTCGCCCGCGCTTACGATGGGGTCGCCATCGGGGCGATGGCCGTCGGCGGTGCGACCGCAGTCGCGGGGTCGCTCGTGCTTCTGCTCTCCGACGATCCTTCCGACTACGAGCTGAAGCTGGGCGATGAGCTCGCGACCGTGCGCCTGTCGCCCTTCGGCCTCGCGGGAACGTTCTGAGCCGAGCGGCGCGTCCCGTCTCAATCGAGGTCGTCGGGTTGCGCGACGTCGTCGTCGGGGACGCGCGGGACCGCCGTCGCCCGCGCGGCCGCCGACGCCGGACGCGGTGCGGCGGGCGCGGCCGGCACGGGACGCGGGCGATCATCGTTCACCGCCGCGGGGCGCGGGGGCGGGGAGGCCGTCGAGGGCGGCGCACTCGGCGTCGAGAGGGGAGCGGAAGGCGCCGCCGACGGGGAGGGCGCGGCCGAGGACGAGACGGCGGCAGCGGACCCCTCGGCCGACGGTGAAGGTGAACGTTCGCCGTCGCCTCGGTCGGACGCCAGCCATGCGCCCGCGCCGACGACCCCTACGAGCACCAGCGTCGCCACCACGGGCACGGCTCCTCGGGGCTTCGGCGTCGCCGGGTCGAGGGCCTGGGTGGCCTCCAGGGCCTGCAGTTTCGATTCCAGGGCCGGGCGTTGCCGAATGGTGTCGACCGCGGGCGGCGAGGTCGCGACTTCGGTTCGTTCTGTTTCGTCGGAGCTTGGCGTCGACGCCTCGCCCTCGTCTTCGATAACGATGGTGCCCGCAGCCCCGAGCACCGGGGGAGGAACCGACCCGATGGCCTGCAGCGCGCGACCGAGCTCCGCGGCGGACAGGTCGCGGTCGCGCGGGTCGCGCATCATCGCCCGTGCGAGCAGGGCGTCGACCGCGCGGGGCACGTCCGCGCGCTCGCTCGGCGGGACGATCTCGGCCTGAAGGATGTTGGTCGCCAACTCGAGGATGGTCGACGCGGGGTAGGGGTGGTGGCCGGTCAGGCACTCGTAGAACATCACCCCCAGCGAGTAGACGTCCGAGCGCGTGTCCACGCTGGCGCCGTCCTTGAATTGCTCGGGCGACATGTAGAGCGGGGTGCCGAGCAGCGTCCCCTCGGTCGTCATCTGGCTCCCGAGGCCGTAGCGTTCGTCGAACTTCGAGATCCCGAAGTCGAGAATTTTCACGAACCACCCGGGCTCACGGGGGCAGAGAAAGACGTTCTCCGGTTTGAGATCGCGGTGCACGATGCCGGCGTCGTGGGCTGCTTGCACCCCCTCGCAGAGCTGAGCTCCGATCGACGCCACCTCCGCCAAGGGGAGTCCGGCGCCCTCCTCCTGCAGGCGAACGTCCAAGTCCTTGCCCTGCAGCAACTCCATCACGAGGTACGGTTCGTCACGGCCAGGCAACCATCCTCCGTCGAACGTCTCGACGATGTGGGGATTGCCGATCCGACCCGCGGCCGACGCTTCACGGAGAAAGCGCTCGACCGCCGGTTTGCGCTTGGCGATCTCTCCGTGGAGCAGCTTGAGGGCGCGTCGATGGCGCGTGACCAAGTGGTCGACCTCGTAGACCGCACCCATGCCGCCCGCGCCGAGGCGTCGGATCACGCGGAACCGCTCGTCGAGGACCGTGCCGGCGACGATCCGCGTGGCGTCGGAGGTCTGGGTCACGCCGGGCGCGGGTGCCTCTTTCGAAGCCATCGGTGACCATGGTCGCACGCGCGTCACCGAGGAACCAGGGCGCGTTGGTTCCGCCGGCTCGTGCGGCGGAAGAGACGATGTTCTGTGGTAGCTTTCGCGCGGGTGTGACGCGCTTCACTACGGTCGGAGATGGGCGCGCTTAGGTAGTGGATCTATGCGATATCGTGTTTTGGGTGTGATGGTCCTCCTGTGGGGGACGGCGGTGTCGGCGTCGGGCTGTGGCGACGAGGGGCTCGAACAGGTCGTACGTCAGCTCGGCGGGGGCTGCCTGCTCGACTCCGACTGCGAGGACCCGTTGGTGTGCGTGTTTCGTCGGTGCCACTTCGAATGCGAGACCGACCGCGACTGCCGAGACCGGGGCCTGCAAACCGCCTGCGTCCTCGGCGACCGGCCCACCAACGTGTGTTTGCTCGACGACCAAGTCGCGTGTGTACGCCACAGCGATTGCCTCCCCGGCATGTTCTGCGACCAGGCCGGGGTCTGCCGCGATGCCTGCGAGACCGATTCGGAGTGCCTCGCGGACAAAATTTGCACCACGAATGGCCTCTGTGCCCCCGAGGATGAGCGGGGTGACGTCGAGCCGGCCACGCCTCAAGCGGCGGGCGAGAAGTGCCTCTACAATTCGCAATGCGGGGCGCCGCTCGTCTGCCTCAATGCGCTGTGCAGCGAGCAGTGCTCGGCCGACGTCGACTGCCCCGGGAGCGCGACGTGTGTCGGCGACGAGGTCAGGGCGTGTCAGTCGGATGAGGTGGGGGCGGCGTGCACCTACGACGAGAATTGTGCGAGCCCCCTCACGTGCGTGGGAGGTCAGTGCCAGCAGACGTGCACCGAAGATGAAGATTGCCCCTCGATGAACTGCGACGACGGGGCCGGCGTATGCGTGCCCGGGCTCTCCGTCGACGCCGAATGCACCTACACCTCGGAGTGCATGCCCCCGCTTCAGTGCATCAATGGGGCCTGCCGCGAAGAATGCCTGCAGAATTCCGATTGTCCGAGCGGGTTCACGTGCGTCGACCTCCCCGGTCCCGGCAACACCACCGCCGGCACGTGCGTGCCTCCGGCCAACCAGGGCAACCCCGGTCACTGCGCCGACGGCACGGTGAGCGGCGACGAAACGGGGCTCGACTGCGGCGGAAGCTGCACCGCCTGCGCCGCCGGCGAGGCCTGCCTGCAGAGCGGGGACTGCAGCAGCAAGGTCTGCGACGGCGGCTCGATGACGTGCGCGGCGGCGACGTGCACCGACGGCGTCAAGAATGGCCTCGAGAGTGGCCCTGATTGCGGGGGGCCCACGTGCGCGCCCTGCGCGACCGGGGTGAGCTGCAACGTGCCGACCGACTGCGCCGGCGTCGACACGTGCGATGCCGGGGTGTGTGTGGCGCCGTCGTGCACCGACAGCGTGCTCAACGGCGACGAGACCTCGGTCGACTGTGGCGGCAGCTGTGCACCGTGCGCGACCACCGGGGCGACGTGCATCGCGCCGAGCGATTGTGCCTCGCTCGTATGCACCAACGGTCAGTGCGCCGCCCCTTCGTGCAACGACGGGATCGCCAACGGCACCGAGACGGCGGCAGACTGTGGCGGGAGTTGTCCTCTGCTCTGCGGCGTCAATGCCCCGTGCACGGTGGCGCAGGCGGCCGACTGCGTCTCGGGGGTGTGCGGAGCCAACAACCTCTGCGCGGCGCCGAGTTGTACCGACGGCGTGCAGAATGGCAACGAGCTCGGTTTGGACTGCGGTAATGGTTGTCCCACCGGGTGCCCCGCGGGCACGTTTGGCTGCGACGCTGATGTCGATTGCGACACCACCACCGGCGTTCGCTGTTTTCAGGGCACCTCGTGCCGACAGACCTTCGATCTGACGGTCAACGTGGCGGGCCCGGGGACCGGCATCATCGACGATGCGACCGGCGGCATCACGGCCTGCCCGGGCAACTGCACGACCCAAGTCTTCGACGCCACCAACGTAACGGTTACCGCGACCCCGACCGGGGCGTCCTCGTTCGTCGGCTGGACCGCCGGCTGCGGGGGGAGCACGAATCAGAGTTGCCCGCTGTTCGTCACCGGCGATCTCACCCTCGAGGCGACGTTCGGGGCCACGTCGCCGACCGCGCTCTGGCAATCGAACGCGGTCGCGACGAGCCGGGCGACCGCCGTCGGTACGGCGGGGACCTTCTTGGTCGGCGGTCGGGTCTCCGCCAGCGGCCAGAACGTCACCGGTTGCGGGAACGACGCGACGTCGGGGGTTGATGGCTGGCTCGCCCGATACTCGACCGCAGGGACGACCCCGGCGAGCACCTGCGTCGAGCACTTCACGACGGGAGGCAGTTTCAATCAAGAGGTGCGCTGGGTCGGCGTCGACAACACGACGGGCGCGATATTCACCGCCTGGAGTACCGGGGACAGCACGCAGGTGAGCATCTACGGCACGAGCTCTGCGCCGTGCGCGCCGACCTCCATCGCCCTCGCCCGGCACGACAACGGGCTCGCGAACCCGCCCACGTGGGTCCGTTGTCACCCCGATCCCGGGGGCTTCGTCACGATCTTCGACGGAGCGCTTACCGCGAACAACGAGATCGTGCTCGTCGGCCGCTACCGCAACGTCGTCTCCCTCGGAGGCGCCAGTTCGAGCGCAAACGACGGCGACGACGGGAGCTTCGTCGTCGTCTACGACGGGAACGCAGGGGGCGACTTCGTCGCGCGAGGACTGACGACCGCGCCCGGATTCAGCGAGTACCGAGGGGTCGCCGTCGATCCCACGTCGGGCCACATCGTCACCATTGGCAGCTGTGTCGAGGGACAGCAATTCACCACCAGCCTCGACAGCACGGGCCTCACGGCGGCCAACGTCGGCGGCGCGTCGGCCGGATCGGCGGACGCTTGCATCGTGCGTTATGGCCCCGCGCTGTCGTCCGTCGAATGGATCTACCAAGCGGGATCCCCGGGGGGCGACCATGGCCTCGACGTGGCCCTCCTCTCGACGGGTGCAGTCGTCGCGAGCGGGTTCTTCACCAACACCGTGAACTTCGGCGTGGGCCCAACCATTTCGGCCCAGGCGACCGACATCTTCATGCTCGAACTCTCGGCGGCGGGGGTCCCGGTGGCCCGCGCGAGCTACGGCACGACGGGAGACGAATACTTCAACGCCCTCGCCGTGGGGGCCAACGACACCATCTACGTGGCTGGGGTGAAGGCGGGCGCCATTCGCCCGCTGGATCTCGGGTCGGGGCCCGCTTCCGGCGCGAGCTTCGTCGCTCGTTTCCCTGCCGTCGGAACCCCCGCCGACTGGCAGCGCGCCGTCGGAACGGTCTCGGGCCCCGGATGGGCCGAGGAGCGGGCCGAACGGCGTCTCGTCCTCACGCCCTCCCAACAGATCTTGCTGTCGGCGGTGGGCCTCAACGACGACTGGGGTCTCGGCGTGGTCGGCGCCAATCAGGCCTATGCCGTGCTCCTCCCCCCGGTTCCCTGAGTGGTCGTCGCCTCCTCGGGCGCCGGCCGGCCGGCCGCGGCCGTCGTCCGGGTGGGTGGACGCCTGTTGATCCGGCAAGGCCGCGTGCCACCTTAGAGCAGGAGGTAAGTAGCTGTGCCCAAACGTCGCACCGAAGGCACGATCCTTGCCAGAGGCGGTGGCCACCATGCGCAAGTTCTTGTTTGCCTCGCTCACCGCCGTAGCCGTCGGCGCCTGCGGGACCGACGTCGGTTCCGATGTGGCCTACAACACCGACTCGTTTTTCGTGCCGACCATGAACGGCTCGCTCGATTTCTTCGCACCCCAGTCGGCCACGTTCTCCTCGACGTCGCGGTTTCACGCCTGGACCTTCGAATTGAGCGGCGAGGGCGAGGTCGACCTTCGAACTGGCGACCTCGCGACCAACGTCGACACGATCATCTACCTCTACGAGGCCGACGAGGCGGGCAACAAGGTCGGTCACTTCCTCGCGAAGAACGACGACCACGATGGCGCGCTGGCCTCACGCATCAGGCGGTCACTCCCCGCGGGCCGCTACCTCCTGCAGGTCAAGGCGCACAAGACCCAGATACGAGGCAGGTTCGAGGTCGAGGCCAGCTGCGATGGCGCGGGCTGCCCCGTGCCCGAGCTTCCGCTGACGTTCGCCGAGCAATGCACAGCCGTCGACGAGACCGTGGCCGCCTGTGTCGCCGGAGGCGGTACCGTGGAAGCGTGTGCGCCTACCGATGACCCAGTCGCCTTGCAGTGCTGCAATGTAGACGTTGCGGCCGACCATTGCGCGAGCACGTGTGCCACGAGCCGCATCGCCCTCGAGCCCGAGGATGTCGACTTCATCGACGGATACGCCGACGAATACGGCGGGATCTACGACATCGACGTCCGGGTCGCCGGTTGCAACACCTCGTTCGCCGAGGTGATCGCAGGCGCCCGCAACCGCTCCGTACCGAGCAACGTGGACGATCTCGAGACCTGGCCGGAGGGCCGGGAGGCGACGCCGAGCAGCGGTATCCTCGCGTTGACGGATGCCGACTTCTTCGCGGAGCTCGCCACGATCGCCCACGACGACCAGTTTTCCGCGTGGACCGCGGAAGTCGACCTCGGGTGTCCGTCCTGCGTTCACAATGCGGAGCAATGGGTTCTGTTCTACCCGCTCACCGGCACCATCATCACCCTCACGGGTGAGTACGGACACGACTGACGGAAGGCCCCCGGTCAATCGATCTGCGGCATACGACGTCGTCCACACTCGCGTCGTTGTTGTCCTCCAGGCACTCGTTCTCCTGGCCCACCATCGAATCAAGGCGCCGGCGTCTTCAAGCCCCCCGCCTCCAGGGTGAGCCTTGGCGCGAGCCTGGGGAAGGGACACGTGTCGCGTCCCTGCTCGCGAGGAAGGTGACGCCGCGCGCGACGTAACATCCCACGATGAGAGTTCTCGCTTGGACCGCCTCGATGTGGGCCTTGGGGTGCACGGTCGCCCCGGCCACGCCACCGCGGCTGAGCGATCCGACCCCACTCGCCAAGTGCGTGGTGCAAAAGAGCGCCCAGAGTCCCCTGGTCACGGAGTGGCCCGCATCGGAAAAAGCCCACCTCGAAAGCCTGCTCGCCACGGGAACGGTGGCCGTGGTTTATGAAGGCTGCGAGCTGCGGCTCCTCGAGACGTGTCACCCCGAAGGAACCTACACGTTTCATCGTACCAGCCTCGCCAGCGACACCCTGGAGATCACCAGCACGGATGAGCTGTACGCGAAGCTGCCGCTGGGGGCGGCCAGCCTGGAGGACGAGCTGAGCTCGAGCGGACGCCTCGCGATCGACACGACCGCGGTGGGCCAGCTCAGGATGGCCGGCGAACCGGAGCTTCCCGACACCCCCGCCTGCCGCGAAGCGACCCACGTGGTGCGTGCGCTTTCGGTCGGGGCCTTCGACATGCGGTCGGGGGGCGAAGCCGAACGGTCCAGCGGGGGGCGCCTCGGCCCGGCCCGCGCCGGCGGAACGTCGCGCCGTACGGACAAGCGCCTGCGCGCCGCCGGGGATCCGTTGGCCTGTCCCGAGACCAGCGATGCCCCGCAACCCGCCTGCCGTGCGCCGCTCCAGTTGTTCCTCACGCCGGCGGTGCTCGCCGCGACGCAGATGGCCGTGGCACCGTCGACGGTGGCCGCCCCCACCGCTCAACCGCCTTTAGCGCCGCTCCCGCCCTGGCCCGCGCTCACTCGCGAGCCCGAACCCCCGCCCGCGCGAGACCCCGAGCCGCCACCATCGAACCCCTCGTCCGCTTGCGACGCCCTGACGGCCAAGGTCGTGGCCGTAAGACGCGAGCCACCGGTACCATTGCACCTTCCGAGGGGCGGGAGTCGCGTGTCGATGATGGTTCGCAACGACGGCGACGTGGACGTGAATCTCCCCACTTCGACCAAGCTCGTGTTGCTCGACGAACAGCGCAACAGTTACGCCGTCGTCATGGCGCCCATGGCCGGCGTCTGGACTTTGCGTGTCCCATTACCGGCCCACACGCGACGTACGCTCGACGTCGTCGTCACACCGGCTGGCCTGACCCTGGCCGACCTCACCGGCGTACAGCTCCGCGACGTCAGCCTCAGCGACGACCCGTTCGCAACATGTAGGCTCGAGAGCGACCGAGACGATTGAGTGATTTCGCTCGAGGGTGACCTGCCCCCGGTCAATCGATCTGGGGGCATACGACGTCGTCCACACTCGCGTCGTTGTTGTCCTCCAGGCACTCGTTCTCCTGGCCCACGCCGTCGCCGTCGGCGTCGACCCGAACGGAGTATTCCGTGGTGGTCGCGGGGACGCTGAGGACGACCACTTCGAATTGGCCGGGAAGCAGCGGCTGCGTCGTGGCGACGGTGCCGAGCGGGGTGCCCGTCGCGGTGAGCCCGGCGTAAAACGACACCGGGATGCCGGCGGCCACGCCCAGACTGCCCAGGTTCTGCACCGTCGCCTGCAGCTCGACGTTCGACGGACACCCGGCCAGGCTCGCGCCGAGGCTCACCTGGAGGTCGGGGGCGTTGAAGACACCGGCGCCTTGATTCGATTGTCGGTAGTTGTTGAATCCGGGCGGTACGATCCAGCTCGCGGGCTCGGGGGCGGGGATGCCGAGCGCCGAGGTGACGTTGGTGATGTGGTACGCGTGCTGGTTCCAGAGCTGGCGCGTGCGGACCCATTGGTCGTCGGTGTCGCCGTACACGAACACCCCCGCCTTCGATTGCGAACCCGGATAGGGGCAACTGACGCTGTTGGACACGTGGCTCAGGTTGTTGGCCGCGACCACCACCTCGGTGTTGTTGTCACCGTCGACGTCGACGACGACCGGATATTCGTGGATCGTGGCGGAGGAGCTTTCGATTTCCTGGAGTACCGTGCCGTCGGGGCCGGAGTAGATCCGAAAGTAGCACTCGTCGCCGTAAACGACTTCGGCGATGCCGTCGCCTTCGAAGTCGAAGACGCTGGAGCCCGTGCGGTTGCTCGAAAGGTCCTGGGTGGGCCGGCTCCACTGCAGGGTGAGGGCGGGAGCAGGACTGCTCGCGTAGCCGAACACCGCGTAGGCCCCGCCGTTGGCGCTGGCGATTTCGGGCTCGGGGTCGGGGTCGAAGTTGGCGATCGTCGGCGGGCCGCCCGCGCCCGCCGCCGGCATCGCGAGAGAAGCCAACACCGCCCCCGTGGTCGGGTCTTGCACCCGCACCGTACCGCCGGCCACGACCACGACCTCGGGGGTCCCGTCGAGGTCGAGATCGGCGATGGCCGGATAACCGTCGACGAGCCCATTGTCCCAGTAGACGGTTCCGTCCGCGCGGAACGCGCGTCGGCCAGTGACGAGTTCTTGGTCCCCTTGACCGTCGAGGTCGGCCACGATGCTCACCGCCCCGTAGTTCCCATTGTTCGAGCCCGAAAAGACGCCCTGGTCGAAGCGAAGGGAGCCATCGGCCTCGAAGACCACCCCGCCGGCCGCGATCTCCGGGGTGCCGTCGCCCTCGAAGTCAGCGATGGCGACGGTGATCGACGCCATCGATGTGACGTAGGGGGTCACGCCGTCGGCTTGGGTGCTCGCCCACTTGAAACTGCCGTCGTCGTCGAAGGCGATGAGACCTCCGCCCGAGCGCGGGGAGACGATCTCGGGGCGCCCGTCGCCATCGATGTCGCCGAGGGCGGGCGTACCCCGCGATTGACTTCGTTCCCTGCCGCGTAGACGTCGGCGCTCGCGCCCCACTTCTCGGCGCCGGTGGCGCCATCGAGGGCGCGTAGATACCCCGGCCCCGAGCTGCTGTAGTTGTTCGACGTGACGATCACTACGTCCGGCGTCCCGTCCTGGTCGAGATCGCCCACGATGGGGGCGTTGATGACTTGCACGGCCGACGGCTGAATGGTGGTCGACGTCCAGCTCCATTCGACCGCGGGCGTGAGGGTACCGACGACCGGCTCGTATTCGCAGATGTCGTCACCGGGTTGAGGCAGGCACTGGTCGAGGGTGGGTTCGCAGAACTCCCCTTCCTCGCAGTCCGCCCAGTCCTGACAGGGCGCGCCCGGGACGACGCACGCGTCGGCCACACACACGTCTCCTGCGTCGCAGCACAGGGCGAGGTCGGCGCCGCAGCGGACGCCCGAGGCGCAGGCGGCGAGACACACGCCGAGCACGCATTGCTCGCTCCCCTCACAACAGTCGCCGGCTCCGCACACCGTGCCGGTCGCGCAGTCGGGGGGAAACAAACCCTCTCCGCCTTCTCCGCCCGCGCCACCCGTACCCGCGTTCGCGGGCGCGGCGCCCCCGCCTCCCGTCTGGCCTCCGCCGCTTCCCGTCGAGACCGCGAATTGACTGTCCCCACAGGCGATGAATCCCCCGGCGAGCCCGAGGATGAGCAAGCCCCCAGAACCGAACCCAAAACGCATCCGATCAAGGTAACAGAGATGAGGGGGGTGGGCGCGTGCCCCGACCGATGCACCCCTCCGCGTCTCGCTCAGCCTTCCTCTCAGCCTCCCGCTCAGCGCCCGGTCGGGCCGTCGTCCGACAGCCGGTCGTGCACCTCCTCGCCGACGGTCACGCGGGTCCTCCACAGCCGCTCGAACGTCGCCACGCGGGCTGCGATCCTCGGGTCGCGGCGCCACCCGGAGACGCCTCCGTAGACGCCTAAGGTGCACGCAGTTCGTCGTGCCTGCGCGGCCCCGGGATCCGAACCCCCACAGGAGCTTCGTGCGTGGCTGAGCCGGTCCACCATGGCCTCGATGCAGCGATGGGTGGCGGCGGCGCCAAGCCCGACGAGGTCGTCGCGGCCGTGCCCGCGGCGGGTTTCATCGTCCGCGCCGGGGAGGTTCACCTGACCGAGGCAACTCGAACGACAGCTCCCCGGCACGACCACCCGGCGTCCTCGGTGGGTCTCGTAGTCGCAGTCGCCTCGGGTGGTCCCGTCGTGCACGTCGCGTCGGAGCCCGCTTTCGTGACTTGCGACCGTCGCCAGCGTCACTTGTAACAAGCGCGCCGATCCGAGCCAGGGTCGTTGTCGCCGGCGGGCGGCACACGCGTCGCCATCGTCCTCGTCGGCGCCGGGGGGCGCGCAGGTACTCTCGCCCCAGACCATGTCTCGGGACACCTGGGCCATCGCCCCTGCGATCACCGCGTAGCGTCGGGTGGCCTCCGTGACATTTTCATACCGGTACCAAGCCCGTTGTCGCGGTCGGTAGAGAGGCGGCGCGCACACGAGCTTGGGTTCATCGCAGACGGGCGTTCGCTGACAGTCGGCGTCGCACGAGAGGAGTCGGATCTGCGAATAAGGTGAGATCCCCGGGGCATTCGCCGCCAAGAGGAGCGCGAGGGCGGACTCGACGAGGGCCTCCATGCCTCGGAGTGTCTCTGTGTCGCCGCGGACGGGCAAGCCCACCCGGGCCCCTTCGGCTTCTGCGCAAAAAGTTCAACCGGAGCGGTTTCCTCCCGAAGTCCGCCCAGGCTCGATAGCCTCGTCCCTCGGGAGGCACGGGGATGAGGAAACGAACGACAAGCAGTGCGGTGCTCGTGGTCTTGGCCGCGGCGTGTGGCAACGGGGCCGACGACGCGGGATCGAGCTCGGGCGATGGCGGCCGCGGGACGCCAGCGGCCGGCAGCGGAGGAACCGAGATGAGCGGGGGATCCGGCGCGGGCGGCCCGACGGGCGGCCAGGGAGCAGGCGGGCCGACCGCGATGCCATGCGGCACCTTCAGCGAGGGCGACGCGTTTCAGGTGTGCGCGGCCACCTACCTGGGAGGGGCGCTCGACGACGACGTCGGCGGGGTGGCGGTGGGGCCCGACGGCGCGGTCGTCTACGCGGGGACCGTCGACGGGGAAGACTTGGGCCAAACGCCGAATGCGCTGCTCGGGGGCGGAAAAGGCGTGGTCGCGCGCCTCAGCTCCGACGGCCGCACCTGGTTGAGCCTCACGCGCCTCGGCGACGCGCTCGGCGAGGTGGTACGGACCGCCGATGGTCTCGCCGTGGGCGGCGACTTCGGCGTCGCGGTGTTGAACGCGGAGGCCTCGGCGGTGCAATGGAGCGCCGACGTCGGGGGCCAGGTCAGCGACGTCGCGGTCGGGAGCGACGGGGCGGTGGTGGGGCGACGCGACAAATCGATCCACGTGTTCGCGGCCGACGGCGAAGCGCTGGGCTCATTTGAGGTCGGCGCGACGAGGATCAACGACATCGCGGTCCACGGGGGCGAGGCGACGATCTTCGTCACCGGATTCAAGCAAGACGACGGACCTCCCTGCTCGCAGCTGCAGATCCCGTTTGTTCGTGCCTACGGCTACGACGGTACGTTGAAGTGGACCAATTACGATTGGAACCGCACCGAAGTCGGCGACGTCAGCGAATGCGCCGACAGCCGCGGCATGGCCGTGACCATCGGCGACGACGGCATGCTCTACTACGCCGGGGAGAGCCACGGGGGCAATACGGTGCATCGGCGATTGCCCAAGGATCTGTCGCAGATGGCGCCTAACGTGAAGCCAGACAAGTACAGCGATCCGTACAATCTCAACGGCGCGGCCCCAATTACGTTTTTCGGTCGTTTCGACCCCGCGACGGGCGACTACGCGCTCGGCTCATTTCTGTGCACCCGGCTCTCGAGCGACAAGGCGAACGCCGCGCGGCCGTCGGCCATCGCGGCGACCGCGGACGGGGGCGTGATCGTGGCCGGCGCGACGGCGTGCTGCATCGAAAACGGCGACACCAAAACGGTCAACGGCGAACCCGCGATGGGTGAGTATCTCGGCGGCGGATTTCTCATGGTCGTGTCTCCCGACTTCGAGCAGCGCCGCGCGTGGACCACCTTTCGCGGAGCCGATGGGGGCGGGGAGCGCGCGGTCGCCCTCGCCCTCGGGGCGGGAAACGTGGTGGCCGCGTTTCAACAGGACGTCGACGGCAGCACCACCGAGAGCCCGCTGCTCACCTTCGATGCGATTCAACCCGCCCCGGGGGGCGGGGCGCGGGATGGTTACCTCACGGTGTTCCCCGCTCCTTGAGCTCCCTGGCGGACTGGCGCCGCCGGTGGCGTCGACGCGTTCGCGGAGTCCCCACCCTGCTCGGTACAAACCGGCGAGCCCAGTCGTTCACCGACGGCGGCTCAATCTGATGGTCCGAGCACCACGGACTCCGCTGGGTGACGCGAACTGCCTCCGTTGGCCCTCACGGCGATGACCTTGTCGCCCTGGTGGCCCACTCCGAGGTCGTTCGCGTCGTCGTCGCCGACGGTGCTGGCAACCCCGGAGTCGGTGGCCTCGCGGCTGAGCGCCTCGTGAGCCCTGGGTCAGCGGCAAGAGCTGGCCGACCCGGCGGCGCCCATCAGTACGGTGTGCGCGGCGCTGCATTGCGATCCGCGAATGGTCGGAACGCCCAGCGTCGAGTGAAGCGGACCAGCTGGGTCGCGCCGCCGACGAGCATGCCGATCGCTGCGACGAGGATGGGAAAAAGCGTCCATCCGAGCCGTTCCTTGCCGGGCGGGGGCAGGTCGACGATCCCAAAGTGGAGAAATGTTCCGTTGGAATCGACGAAGTATCCCACCGCATCGGGTTGCGCGAGTTTGGCTACCCCGAGGACCATCGCGACCGTCGCCGCAAACCCCATGGCTGCGAGGAGAGGAAGCACGAGCAGGGCTGCGGCCCCGAGGCGGAGTCGATGGCCGCGCACCGCCGCGGGTGATAGCGCCGCTACAGCGTAGTGTCCGTCGGACGACGCGTCGGAAGTGAGGAAGTGCCTCGCGTAGTGCGAGGCGGGGGTGAACACGTCGCCGGGCTCGGTTTCGCCTCGCATGGCCCGCTCCACGAAACCTCCCCGGAGCTCCCGCAGCAGCTCCGACCGCTCGTTCGGGTCGAGTCCGGACAGGTGTGACTCGAGCTCGCGGAGGTAGTTCTCCATGGGGGGCGGAAGCTCGGTCATCATCGCGTGCGCCCTCCCTCAAGTTGGGCGACGGCGGCCGTGTACGCCTCCCAGACGCCCCACATCGCTCGGCATGCACGGCGTCCGGTGGGCGTGAGGGAATAGTATTTGAGGGCGTGTCCCTTGTCTCGCTCGACCCAACGACTCTCGAGCTTCTGTTCTTTGCGAAGTCGATTCAAGAGGGGGTAGATGCTGCCTTCGCTCACCCGCATGCCTTCGGTCGCGTTGAGGACCTCCACGATTTCGAGCCCGTAACGGTCTTTCGTACAGAGGACGAGGAGCACGGCGAGCTCCAGGCTTCCTTTGAGCAGCTGCGAGCGGAACTTCTTGTCACCGTCGTCGTCCTTCACTCCACGTGGGTCTCCCTCCGTATCGCGCGACTCCTTCAGGAAAGAGTCACTCGACTCCCTCAGGAAAGAGGACATCGAGCGCCGCAACAAGGATCTCCTCGGGATCGACGCCCGTGCGGGTCGCGGCCGCCATCAACGACACCTTCTGTGTTGGAAGGGCGAACATCACCGTCGCGAAGCCCGAGATGTCGCCGCCGTGGCCGACCATGAGCGCGGGAGTGAGCGGAGGCGAGAGCTCGAACATTCCGAGTCCGTACCTCATGCCTGGGACTCCGATCGGCCGCGCCGCGGTCATGGCGTCCTGTGTCCCAGGGGAGAGCACCGTACCGCCGTAGAGGCGGGCCCCCCACCGGGTGAGATCCTCGGCCGACGAGGCCAGCGCTCCGGCCGACCACGCCCATGAGAGGGTGTAGGCGTCGGTGACGTCGGTTTTTCCATCACGGGAGAAGCCTCGCGCGAGTTCACCTGGCATCGGTTCGTCGCCTTCGAGGGCAGTATCTTTGAGGCCCAGCGGTTCGAGGAAGCCCGAGCGAAGTACGTCGGAGAACGTCCGACCGGTGACGCGCTCCACGATGATCCCGAGCGCGATGTAATTGGTGTTGGAGTACCTCCACCCCGAACCGGGGGCGAAGTACGCGTCGTTTCGAAGCCCCGCCGCAAGGAGCTCTTCCGGGGTGTACTCGCGCTTCGGGTCGTGGGAGGCCCCGAGAGCGAAGGTTGCGTCCTCGGTGTATTCAAACAGGCCGGAGCGATGATCGAGCAGCATGCGGACCGTGATCCCACCATCCGTGATTTCGGGGAGGACGTCGGTGGCGGGACTGTCTAGCTCGAGTGCGCCGTCGTCGACGAGGGAGAGCACGGCCGCCGCGGTGAACGTCTTGGTCACGCTCCCGGCGCGAAACAGATGCTCGGGCTCGAGGGGGTGGCCGGGGCTCGCCTCTCCGGAGACCCACACGTGCGTCGCACAGGCGGGGGTGTCGATACCCAACCATGCGCCCGGCGCCTCGAGCTTTTGCCGGGTGCGGTCGAGAGCGACCTGAACGCGCGCGGAAAGCTCGTCGCAGGCGGATTCGGTGGGCGGGGCCTCGTTCGGCGAAGCTCGCGAGACGTCATTGTCTCCGGGCACGGACTCCTCCGACGCGGCGGTCGGCGACGGGGCACAAGCGGTCAAGAGACCGACGACGGTCCACGCCAAGGTGATCGAAGCCCGGGCGGGCGCCGCCTTCGGATGGGGTGCGGGGACGCGGACTGCAGGGCGTCGGCGCTGGGGGGGTGGTTTTGCGTTCACAGAGGGAGCATGGGGCAAGACGACTTGCATAGCAAGATGATTTGGTAAGCACTTGATCAGGCAGAGGCAGAGTGGCGAGGAAGTTCTAGTTGGAGAAGTGTTCGAGAGCACGCGGTGAGAGCTTCGCCAGGTCTTGATGTCGGACACGCGACGGGACACGCGACGACCTTCTCACCCCCTGCAAAGGGGTCTGGGCGGGGCGGTCCACAGGCTCGATGGGGAGGTCGCGGACGCACCCGTGCGCTTCGGCGAGGTGGTTGCCTCGTCGAGGTTGGTACTCTCGCCTCTGAGGTCAGAGCGGCAAGCGGAGCTGCTCGTCGGGCGGAGGCCGCAGGTTCCTGCTCGGACGCTGGGCCTCGTCGATGGTGATCGGTTCGGGCCCGGAAAGCAGGGTTTCCGGGCTCTGGCGGAGGGCTTGGTGATCCTCAAACCGGTCGAGGTCGAAGAGACGGCGTCCACGGAGCTCCGGGTCGTTGCGCAGCAAGGTGCTCTTGCCGACCTGGCGAGCGCCGCTGAGGATCACCACGGGGAGGTTGGTGAGGGCGTGGTGGATGAGGGGCTGGAGTTCGCGAGGACGGTAGTCCGTCATAATGACAGACGACCATCCCTGATTTTGACAGTCGCGCCTCAGACCATGACGGGAGCGTCGCCGCATGCGGAGCCTGGGACCTTGCGGTCGAACGGTGGTGTTCTGGGCGTGGACGAGAAGATCGTGCGGCGGGCGCTTACCTCGTAGCGCGTCCGGCGATGGTCCCTACGGGACCGATTCGATGCTCGCCGAGAGCCTCGATCCCGAAGACATGGCGGAATGGACGATCGGCGCATGGACCTCGTGGTGCTCGATGATGGCCTCACGGTGTTCTCGGCTCCTCGAGATTCTCAGGGGCGGGACCGGATCTTGGCGCCGATGCGGCGAAGCGCGACGACGTCGGGGTGGGAGGCGGCATGGCGACCCCAGAAGTAATGATCGCCGCCCCCGCGGTTGATGAGTCGATTGTAGGCGGCATCGGCTTCCTGCAGAACGACGGGCGCGTCCGCGTGGTCGGGATGGCCCTCGAGCCACGCGATGAAGCGACGGAGGGCCATCCAGTCGGCGCTCGCCCGCTCGAGGTAGCGGGCGATGGCCTTTCGCTCCTCCAACGGCAGCGAGGCATCGTCCTGTCGAAAGCTGAGGCCCCGATAAAATCCATTTCGATGACGATCGAAGAGGTCGCTGCGGTGCGTCACCAGAAAGCGCGCGGCGCGGAGCGTACCGTCGGGACCGGACGCCATATTGGCGGCGCGTCGGAAGAGGTCGGCCCGGGCGGCGTCGTCGCGTTCGATCGTCGCGGCGGCTTCCCGCCATCGATTCCGCGCGATCAGCCGCTGAGCCCATTCCTGGCGGGCATCGTGGCCCACGGGCCCGACGACGGTACGGAGCTTGTCGACCATGGCGTCCGTCCCCCGGATCCGGATCAGGTAGCGACGCACGTCATCGGCAAGCCCCTTGACGGTGGTGGCGGCGCGAAGCTGTCCGCGTTCGAGCCGAACCTGTGTGAGGAGACGCGCCTGCATCGCATCGGTGGGGGTGGCCACCAACTGTCGCTCGGCCGCGCGCAGGTGACCCCTGCGGGCGAGGGCCGCCCCGCGCAGCTTGCCCCAGAGCGGCGATGGCGGGGGGGTGGCGTCGTGGCGGGGAAACGCGGGGGGCAGGGGTTGGTCGGCCGTGGCCGCGGCCGCGAACAGAAGACGTTCCTGGAAATTGACCCCCCAGGGGGCCCCGCGGGTGCGCGCTTTCGCGGCCGCCCGCCACCACGCATCCCACCGCGCCGGGGGCATGCGGCCCGCACGCGCGAGTCGGGGCACCAGCGCGGCGCGCAGCCGATCGTCGCCGATGGCCCCAATGACGTCGTCCGACGGCAACATTCCTTGCAACAGGAGGAAGCGAAGTTCGGCCAGCGCGCGCGCCGGACGGCGGGCCAACAACGGCCCGATGAGTCGACGCCAGGCGGCATCGGCATCGCCCGCGAAGTAATGGACCCTCACCTCGTCGAGGTACACTTGGTCTGCCAGCGGGTGGCCGGCGTGCCGTCGATGCCAAGCGGCGTGCCCTTGCCGGAGCTGGGCCCAGACCCGAGGCGAGACCTTTTGGCGAATCACTTGGGCCCAACCGTCGGGGACGAGTCGAGCGAAGTCGTCCCGCAGGGCTTGATGTTCGCGCCAGGCCGCCCCCTGGTCGTCGATGACGCCGACGGCGCGTTTGAATACGTCGCGGTGGTGGGCCGCCGGGACGGGAGGCATCGCGTAGACCGCTTCGATGAGCCGCTGCGCCTCTTGGCGGGCGCCCGGCGCGTCGCCTCGGCCCAACGCGGCGTCGAGGACCGCGGTCGTCGGTGCGGTGCGCGCGGCGGTGCCTCCGTGGGAGAAAGACCAGAGCGACCCCATGGTGGTGGGGTCGTCGAGGCGATAGGGGTGCAAGAAGCGAAGTTCCTCCCGCCGGGCATTGCCCCACATGGCCCACATGGCGTCGGGGTATCCGATCTCGACGACCGTGGCGGAGACGGGGCCGAGCGCGGCGAACTGACCGTGGTCGCTTCCCCCGCAGGCATCGGCGGGACGTGGCCCACGGGCGAGAATCACGGCGCACGCGGCGGCGAAAAGAGCGAGATACCGTTGCTTCATGCGTCGATGAGGTGGTGATAGGGGTGTCCGGCGGGAAACACCCACAAGCCGGAGAAGTTCGCGCCACGGCCGAGGTCACGCCAGCGGCGGAACCAGCACCCGTGGTCGGTATGCCGGCCGCGTTCGAAGGCGCCGACGCCGACCCGATAGACGAGGTCGGCCTCTTCAACGCGCCGAGAGAGAAGCGCAACGCGGGCGGCGTCGCAGATGAGACCGGTGTCGAACACCTGCATGATGTGGCCGTCGACCGCGCCGTCGAAGGCCCGCCGATACGCAGCGGGGTCGGATACGTGCGCGGGAATGCTCGTGACCCACACGTCGCGACCCGTGAGCGGCCCCTCGGCCCGCCAGCGGCGCACGAGCGACGCCCATTGGGGAAGCCGACGGACGGGGGCGTCGTAGTCGAGCTGGACTTCGTTCGCCGGGCCGACCTCGGCCAGGATGGCCTCGAGGTGCGCGGTCACATCTCGTTCGAAGTGACGGGCGTCCCAACGCGGGTGGAGGCTGTCGTCGAAGCG
>JBCCLB010000048.1:0-49738 GCA_039027095.1 Myxococcota bacterium | reverse complement strand
GCTGTACAGGCCTTCCCGCCGCAGCAGCGCCGCGATCTCCCCGGGCTCTGTGCACGCGTCCGCCTCGGTTACGATGCCAACCTTGTACGCCGCCGAGAAGCGCCGTCTGCTGCCCGCGGCGACGCTTTCGCTGCTGCTGTCCCCGCGGGTCCTTCTCTTTCGTGGTTTGGGCACGATGATCTGGTTTCCAGTCTCCACCCTGTTGCTCACTAATTCTAGGAACGGGACTGTCTCACGTCACGTTGGCACACAGGGCTTCGACGATGACGAAGCGGGCCGCGCGAAGGGGGCGGCCGAATTCGACCCGCACTTCGTGCAAGCCGTCATGACGCGGCGGAGCCCACTCCCGCTCGAATCGAGGTCCGCTCCCCCGACGACGAAGCTCGGCCCCGCGCTCGAAGAGGGACAGTGCCCCTTCGGTGGTCGCCGAGGCGGCTCGCCCCCATGTTGGGTCCTGCGCGATGCGACCGGGGGCCGGTGCGTCCGGACCCTCGGGCCACACGGTGACGGTGGTCGGGCGCCTTGGGCGAGGGCGATTAGGCCTCGCGCCGGTGCTCGGGAGGAGGCCAATCGCATCGATGCCGGCGGCTTCCTACCGCTCGTCGACGATCACCCGGAGGCGCTCGATCGCGCGCGGCTCGGCGAGCTTGAGGTGTACGTGGTGCCCTCCCTCGGCGGCGTAGCTCGTCACGCCTCAGTCGCGGCTCGGTCGAGCGGTCCTCGGAAGGTGCGTTGGCGATAGCGTAGACGTCACGATTCAAGGAAGGCTGCGGGAGTGAGAAGTCGTGTGGATCGGATGACCGCCAGACTGGGTACGGCGGGGCGCCGATGGGGAGCTGTGCGCTCGCAGCGCTCGGACCGAGCAGGCCGAGTCCCGCCACCTACGAGCGCCGCCGCCCCGAGAGGACGGTGCTACATCGGCATGTCTCCACCCACTGGCCCTCCTTCGTGGAGCACGTCGAGGCGCAGGGCCGGCCGTTGCCGGCCTTCGTGGTGCGCGAGGTCGAGGCCTACCTGAAGTGCGGCATCCTCGGGCACGGCCTGCTTCGGGTGGGCCGCCCGGCGTGCGGCTTCGACGCGGCACCGCTCATGGATCCGGGTCAGGTCGGAGTCCAGCCAAGCCGGCCTCGGCGAGACGATCGAGATCGCGGTCGGAGAGGAACATCTGGTCATCCGGGATGGCCCGGATGAGGCGTTTCGAGGGTCGGCGTTCGAGCACCCCGAGCAATGCGTCGACATCCTCCACATAGACCTCGTGGGGCGTGGGCCAGGGCGAGCCCAACTCGGTCTTGCGGGTGCGAACTTCCACATCAGTCCCTGAGCGATGGCGACACGACCAAGTCTCCAGGACGTCCTCGAGCGGACGGACCAGACCGGTCTCGAGGCTCTTCAGCGAAGCGTCGTCGAAGAAGATGGCCAAAGAACGTCCGTGGCGCCGGCGTTGGCGTCGGGCCTCCAGCGCCGCATCGAGCAGCGTCGTGAAGACGTCGTCACCTGCGGGAACCAGCTCATCGTGAAATCGGTGCACGCGAAGCCATCGCCCCGCCTCGTCGAGGGCGAGGTGCTGCACGGTTCCCAGGTCGCCCACCACCCAAACCGGTACGCCCGCCACGGTGCGGTGAAACTGCTCGGGCGCCAGGACCTTGGCCATGTGCAGTGGCGCCACGAGCGGGCGTACCGCGATGAGTCGCCAAGGTCGCAAGTCGTCGAAGGCAACCAAACCGCCGGCTTGCTCGTCGAGCGCGGCCACGGTGCTCTGCAGGGCCGCCGGAAAGGCCGACACCGTATCCCCACCACGTAGCGCATCGATGGTCACCACGTGCCGGTGCTGCAAGTACTCCGCCAGCACGGGCTGTTCCCACCACGAAGGCGGGAATGCCAGGGGACGTCGCTCCACCTCGACTTCACCGTCGAGAAACGTGGCGCGCTCGACCACGGTATCCGCGAACGTGACGACCTGCTCGGCCAGTCCCTCCTCGGTTGTGATGGACAGCGACGCCCAGTCACCCTCGAGAAGGTAGCTCGACGGCTGCGGTGGCGCTGCGGCAGCGTCTGCACCGTGGTGCGGTACGGCGTCCGGCACCACGTGCAATTCGACCTCTGTCGCTCGTGCCGCCGCGAGAAGCGAAGGGAGCGCGGCCGGGTCCCGGATGCCGATCCCGTCGGGCGTGATGCAGAACCGCTCGTCGGAATAATGCTCCGCGGCGCCAGACGCAGCGACCCCGAGGCGGCGGGCGAGGGCAGCCCGGCGCTTGTCACGCGGACGGAGGAACGTCCCCCACCAGCCCACGGGCGGGCACGGCAAAAGCTCCAACGCGAGCCGCTCCAGAAACGCCAGGAGCGAGGGCGCTGCCCGCGACATTCCGAGGCGAAGCTGTGTGGCGCGCAGCGCCGCCGGCAGAAACCCGCGTGCGCGTACCGAACCTTCGTCGTAAGCGAAGACCCCCGAGCCGCGCGGCCGCAGCAGGAGCTTCTTTCCGCCATCGTCGCGAGCGATGACCGCATGCTCCGGCGCCGTGCGATCGAGGTCGAGGGCCTTCCCCTCGACGATGGCACCGAAGTCCCACGGTCCAATCCGAGGCAACCCCGGCCCCGTCCAGGCCACCAACGACTCGAGCGCATGCTGCGCCGCGTGCGTCAGGTCGCGGCCGCGTCTCAGATCGACCGGGGAACCCCGCGCCACCACGGCGGCGTCGCGCAGCAGCGCTCGGAGGGCGCTCGAGGGTCGCTCGCTCATCGAATGCGATTGAAGTTCGTGTCGTAGACCCCGAGCTCAGTCGCTACCCCGCGCTGGGTCATGCTCAGATTGGCGCGCCGGTGGCTCGGACTCGACCCGTACGCCGGGTTTCGAGGGGCACTCGTTCCGCCGACGCGACTCGGGCGCGGCGGCCTGCGACCCGCGAGCGCCCACAAGCGGGGAATCGTCTGCGAGCAATTGGGGCACGCCGGGATCTGCTGGGTACCGGTCTCGGACGTGATGGATCCAACCTGGTCGAGGGCCCCCCCGAGGTTGCGTCGCCCCTCCGCCGTGCTGGGGTCGCAGCTGACGCCGTTCTGCTCTTCATAGTCGCGGATCAGACGGGACAGGGCACGGGGCTCGCCACACGCGCTGGCGGGTTGATCCTCGTGAGGACTGCGCGCCGGCACGCGGGGAAGCGCAGCCTCGACCGCGGGATGGAGCGTGCCGCCGCTGCCGCTGCTCGCGCGGGTGAGCTCGTTCCCGTCGTGGTCGCGCAGGATGGTTCGAATCCGGCCGTCGGGATCGACGTAGGCCGCGGGATAGCCGTCGACGTAAGCGTAAGGCCGCAACCCGCCTTCGATGCCCAGTGGCTCCGGGCTGAGGTAGGTACCGAAAGCCGGGTCGTAATACCGCGCCATGTTGTAGTGCAGGCCGGTCTCGTCGTCGGCCTGCTGGCCCAGAAGGCGGAGCGAGAACGGCGTCGTTCCGCGGGCGCGCCCAAAGAGCTCGAGGTCGACATCGTGTTCGACCTTCCCGCTCGGATCGACCACCGCCGCGACGGCACCGTTGGGCGTATTGACGAGATGGCGCACCTGCGCGACGCCTCCGCCCTGGCGTGTGACCGCAGCCACAGGCGTCGCGGCCTCCGCCGGTGCGAGGAAGCGAACTTCGGAAGTGCTCGTCTCCTCCCCGAGGTGGCGATGCGTGACTTCACGCAACAACGTGTCGCCGAGCCAGTCGTATCGAATGCGCGCCGTCTCTCGTCCCGCCTCGAGCACGCGCTTTTCGATGCGCCGCCCGAGGGGATCGTAAACGAAGCGAACCTCGACCTCGTCCGCCGCGTGGCAAGCCATGAGACGGTGGTCCGCGCTCCATTCGTAACGCGTGGTCCCCTTCGGATCGTGGCGCTCGGTGCGCCGTCCTTGCGCGTCGTAGACGAGCGCCACGTCGCCTTCCGTCAACGGCCGCCCGCCGGCTTCCCACACCGAGGCCAGCGCTGGGGACCTAGGCTCCCCGGCGGGCCCGTACCGCCGCTCCTCCCGATGCCCATCGTCGCCGCGCACCACCAGGACGCGACCATTGGTGTCGCGCTCGTAGTACCGACGCTGTCCCGTCATCTCGTCGAGCTCGACCGCGAGCAGCCCCGCCCGACTGTGCTCGTACTGGCGCCCATACGTCTGGCCCGGGAGCTGCTCGCCAACCCAATCTGGCCCCGCGGGGGACGCGGGGGACCTGGGGGACGCGCTGGCTTTGACGACACGCGCGCGCTCGAGACGACCCTCGTGACCCGATTCGAACAGGACCCGAGCCCCGCCAGCCAGCCGCCGCTCCGCCGGTCGACCGAGGGGGTCGTGGTGGAGGTCGAGCACCGGCTCGCCGTTCCACCGCATGCCCGTGGGCCGGCCCGCCGCATCTCGCGGGGTCTCGACACGTCCTCCGGCCCCCTCCATGGAGACGACGCGGCCCGTCGGGCCATGCGTGAACTCCAGCGTCTCGACCTGACCCTCGAAGTGTCGCTCCTCTCGCCGCAGGCGGCCTCGGCCATCGTAAGAGAATGCCAACGTTACATCGTCTCGGGTGATCGCGGCCAACCGGCCCGCCTCGTCGTAGGTGAGCTCCTCGGTCGCTCCGTCGGCGAATTGACGATGCACGATGCGCCCGCATGCGTCGTAGGCAAACGTGGCCAGGGTGTTCGCCTCGCGAACCGCGACGAGGTGACCCATCATGTCGTAGCGGAGATGCCTTTCGCGCCCGTCGAACGTCTTCTCGAAGATAACGTGGCCCGTGTGGTCGCGCTCGAAGCGGCACTCCGCCCCCGATTCGTCGACGATTCGCACCAAATCTTGCTCGCGGTCGTAGTGGTACTGGACGCGCTCGCCGCCAGGGCGCACCACCTCGGTCACGACCCCCACCCCGCCCCACGTCATTCGCGTGACCCGACCGTCAGCATCGGCGTAGGAGACCATCTGGCCCTCTGGGTCGTACGCGTAGTACTCGGCAGCGCCGTGAGGATAATGCAGCTTGGTGAGCAGGCCGCGGGCGTCGTACGCGAGCGACGTGTCGCCACCTCGCTCGTCGGTGAATCCGACCACCCGGCCGAAGAAGTCGTAGCGGATGTTGCGGGATGCGCCGTCGGGCTCCACCACCCCGGTTCGGTTGCCATGAGCGTCGTACGCCAGTTGCGTGATGGCGCCATCGCCCGTCTGTGCCCTCACGAGCAAGCCACGGTCGTCGTAGGTGTAGCCGACGACGAGGCCCTCGCTGTCGCGAACCTCCGTCAAGTTACCGCGGTCGTCGTAGGAGAAGACGCGTTCTTCCCCATCGGCGCCGGACATCGTGGTCGAACCGGCCGCATCGTCATAGTCGTAGTGAATCGCCCCCCCGTCGGGCGTCTGAACCATCGTCGCGCGACCGGCGGCGTCGCGCCGCACGAACGTACCGTGACCGTGGGCGTCGACGTATTCCGTGAGGGCCCCCGCCTCGTCGTAGCGATACGAATGAACCCCCTGCCCCCAGCTGAAGAGGGTCGGTTGATCATAGGGACCGCGGTGGATGCGCCGCAGAGATCGCGAATCGACCACCTCCGCCGAATCGTCGAGGTGCTCGATCCGGACGTGGAGAAATCCGCGCGCGGGCCGACCGTCCGCCAGTACAGACGGCACGTCGGCATCGAGCCCGTCGCGACCGGGACGGAGGCAATACGATTCGATGCAGCGCTGATCGCGGTACACGAAGTGGGCCTCCATACCGCCACGGGTGACGCGCTTGACGAGGCGATGCTCGTCGTAGGTGAACCGCTCGGCGTGGCCCAACGCATCGATGGCGGCCACGAGATCGCCCGCCTCATCGTAGGAATAGGTGCGAAACGAAACCCACTGTCCGCCCTGGCTATCGTCTCTCACCTCGAACGCCGCGATATGGCCGTCTTGATGTCGGCGCACGCGAATGACGCGGCCCACGCTGTCGGTGATCTCGGCGAGGTGCCCGCGCTCGTAGCGAAGCGCGATCGCATTTCCGTTGCGGTCGACCATGCGCGACAGTTGGTAGGTCCGCTTCCCACGCCGCTCTCGAAAAATAAGGACGTTTTCGCCGCGATCGAGCGCGAAGCCATCGTCAAGACGAAGCAGATAGCCCGCCCGCAGTCGTAGTCCCTCCCCCGGTTGAGGGCGTTGAACCGTCGTCGCATCAGCACCGGGTTGGAGGATGCGGAGGGTTCTCCGTCGTTCGACGATGGTCCACCCCAAACTGTGGCTCCAGCCGTACCCGAGTCCGAGGTCCACGTCGGCCACGCTACTCGAGTAGCTCCGGTCGATGAGCAGCGGGAGGGGGCCACTGAGCGCGAGGTCGCGCTCGGCCGTGGTGTACACGCGCCCGCTGATGGGATCGACGGGGTCGCCGGCGGCCGTACCCGCACCGCCATGAGAAGGATTGGGACAGCCCGCACCGGAGCCGGGACCGCACTGGGCCGCGTTGCCACCTCCGCCTTCTGCGCCGTCTCCCCCACCTTCGCCATCCGCGCCCTGGTCGCCGCCCCTTCCGCTGCCGCCCTTACCCGAGCCTCCTCCACCACCGCCGCCCCCTCCCATGACGAAAATGCCGGGGTTCATGCCGGGGATGGCGGGAAGGTTGGGAACGGGTGCAGTGCGCGGCATCGCTTGCCTCGGTTCTATGGTGCCATGACGGAGAGGCCGCGGACAGTCCGGGTCGAAGCACGCCACCGCCTTCATCGAAACGGCGCACAGGGCCATCATCACCGCGATCCGCGCAGCCGGCGAAGTTCTCGTCGCGACCCGCGACGGGGCGCTCGGCGCCTTCCACCAGCAGAAGCCAAGTTCGAGGCCGCGGTGCGCGAGAAGATCGCGGACGCCGAAGAAACGATGAACCGCCGCGCGCAGGGCTCTTTGGCCAGCACGAGAGCGAATCAGTCGCCTCAAGACGCTCGAAGTACGCCGCGCCGACGCGCTCGCCGCGTCGCGGTCGTCCTTCGGCGCGCCGCTCCACCACCCGCGACTTGGGTTTCGGTTTGCCCGTCGCAACGCGCATCACGGGGGAAGCTCCTTATCGAGCGAATCGATTGCTGTGAGAGCGCGTTTACGCAGTGCGTGTTCAACCACGCCGTAGCTTACCGAATATCGTTCATCGGCGGTCTTGCGGTGGTCAGGAATCGGAAGGCTTATACGCCGCAAAAAGCATATCTAGGTCGGGCGGTACAACATGACCGCCATCTAGCAGCCGCCAAAGGATGAAGTGCATCACAGGACGCCAGCTTGGGTAGGCGAGGTCCGGTTCTCCGGTCCACTCGCGCCCCGTCCAATGAGCCCTTCCGCTTTCGAGATCGGCGCACAGCCAGTCGCCGTCGAGCTCATAGAGAACGACCCAGTCGGCCGCCTGGGGCGGCAGATCATCGAGCACTCCGTCGAACATTCTGTTTTTCACAGAACCGAGTAGGACGCCCCATGGTGCGGAGCCGCTGCAATCTGTCTCGATGAAGCAGTCACCGAACACGGAGGCGAGCCAGGCAAGATCGTCCGGCAGCGCCTCGGACACGGCGCCTCCTTCGCGACAGCTGAAGCAAGGCTGGGCTAGGCGTTCGGGGTCGCCATAGAGCGGGAATCGTACGGACCACGCAACCCGGTCGCCCACCAACTCGGCGCGTTCGATCAATGGCTCAAGCCCCTGTAGCGTCCCCTTTGCCCAGGTGAACGCTCCTGGCATCGTCTCCCAGACTTCCCGCCACGTCGCGGCCAGTCTCAACAATCGCTCGGGTGCTTCAGAGCGTTCCTTCGGGGTGAGGTACTTCGACTGAGAAGCGTGTATCAGCTGCCCGCGATGGTGCTCGGTGCGACCCATGGGACCGTCGTAGTAGGAGAGATACCTGCCTTCAACCGCGGCATGAGTCCGCAACTCAAAATCATAGGGGCGGACCAGCTTGAGCCTCTCTCGAATAGCCAATGGTGCGGACTGACCTCGACCGAGGACGACGGTTCCGTCGACGCATCGCGATGCCCGTGGGGACGGGAAATGCTCCTTCGGTCGTTCGCGCCTACGCCACCGAGGCCGTACGCGACCGCAACTTCTTCGGACACGATGATGCCCACCTCGACACCATGAGGGCGGCTCGGATCGCGCCAACCCGGTTCGGTGCATGCGACCATCGCCTCACTGCGAGACCGATCGAGGAGCTGCGCCAGAAGGTCTGGCCATGAGCTTGCCGTGCCTCCAGCGCCCTGCGTGTGCAAAAGCGGGATGCGCGCGATGCCGGCGCTCGAACGTCAAGGTTAAGCCCGCGAGGGCCTGACGGATGCGGCGCGTGGACTTGCCGCGCGGTGGACATCGGTGCGACGACCACGGCGGTGAACGAACGGCAACGGGTGCGCATGCTTCAGGCCCTCTTTTCCGAGGGCCTCGCCACCATCGACGCCGCCGGCGCCGTGACGGTGGGGATCGGTGACGACGCGGCGGTGGTTCATCCCGGGCCCGATCCGGTCGTGGTGAGTACCGACGCCCAAGTCGAGGGCGTCCACTTTCGCTCGGACTGGATGGACCGCCGGGCCATCGGGTACCGCGCGACCATGGCCGCCTTGAGCGACCTGGCCGCGATGGGCGCGGCGCCGTTGGGGCTCGTCAGCGCGCTGATCCTCCCGGCGTCGTTCGACGACGGGGCCTTGCGCGAGCTCGCCCTCGGGCAGCGACAGGCGGCCGCCGCCGTCGGGACGGCGGTGATCGGGGGCAACCTGACCCGGGGGGCGGAGCTGTCGATCACCACGACCGTCTTCGGGGTCGTCGCCCATCCCTTGCTCCGGTCCGGAGCACGTCCGGGCGACGTGCTCGCCGTCGTGGGCAGCCTCGGACTCGCGCGCGCGGGGCTGCTCGCGCTCTCTTCCGAGCGGCCTTCGTCACCCGTGCTCGCCCCTGCGCTCGCGGCCTACCGCGTTCCGACGGCACACATCGCGGCCGGGAAGGTGCTCGCGCCCGTGGCCCACGCGTGCATCGACGTATCCGACGGGATCGCCCTGGACGCCAAGCGATTGGCTGAGGAAAGCGATGTCGCCGTCGTGCTCGAAGCGGAGGCGCTGTTGACCCCCGAGCTCGAGCTTGCCGCGGGGGCGATCGGCGAACCGCCGGTCACCCTGGCGCTCGAGGGCGGGGATGACTACGCGCTCCTCGTGGCCCTCGCCCCCGATGCCTTCGACACCGTCGTCACCCAGCCCCCCTTGCGTCGGGTCGGCCGCATCGAGACGGGCGAAGGTCTTTGGATCGACGAGACCGACGACGCCGACGCCGAGCGCGTCGAGATCGAAGCCGGCGTCGGCTACGATCACTTCGACCCCGAAGGAGACTAGGCGTCCCGCATGCTCTCCGCGCTCGGTTTGATCGGCAGTCTCGCGCTCCTCGTGGTGCTCACCACGCGCGGAGTGACGGTGCTCGTGGCCGCCCCGGTGTGCGCCGCCTTGTTGGCCGCCACCGCCGGGATCGCCTTTCTGCCGCCTCTGGCCGCGGCGGGTGCGCCTGACTTCATGTCGGCCTACATGGGAGGCTTCACCGGATTCATGGGGGCATGGTTCCCGATGTTTCTCCTGGGCGCGATCTTTGGACGCGGCATGGAGAAGAGCGGCGCCGCCGAGGCCGTGGCCCACGCCATCGTGTCGCGCTTCGGGCCGGAGCGCGCAATCCTCGCGGTGGTCGTCGCGTGCGCCGTGCTCACCTACGGCGGGGTATCCGTCTTCATCGTGGCTTTCGGCGTGTACCCCATGGCCGTGGGTCTTTTTCGCGAAGCCGACCTCCCGCGTCGCTTCATCCCCGCCGCGCTCGCCTTTGGCTCCGTCACCTTCACCATGACGTCCGCCGGCTCACCGGAGATTCAAAATCTCATTCCGATGGAGTACCTCGGCACCACCCCCTTCGCAGGGTGGCAGGCGAGCGTGCCGGTCGCGATCGCCATGGCGACTTTCGGCCAGGCCTAGCTGTCCCGCCTCGTCGCGCGGGCCGTCGCCAACGGGGAGCGGTTCGTCCCCCGAGCCTCCGACACGCCGCCCACCCGCGCCGAAGAGCGCCCACGGTTCCTCCTCGCGGTACTCCCTCTGGTAACCGTCCTGATCGTCTTTCTGTTGACGTCGGGGACCCTCGGGGCCCTTTCCCCGCTGGCGCTCGAGAAGTGGTCGCTCGTGGTGGCGCTCGGCGCCGGCTGCCTCGCGATCGCGCTCGTCGGTGGCCGCCGCGCCCGCCGCTCCATCGACCAGGTGCTCACCGAGGGCGCGACCGGCGCGGTGATCGCCATCGCCAACACCTGCGCCGTCGTCGGCTTCGGCGCCGTCGCGCGAGAGACCCCCGCGTTCGCGAGCGCGCTCGATGCCATCACCCGGATCCCCGGAGACCCCCTCGTGGGCGCCGCCATCGCCGTGACCGTGATCGCCGGCATCACCGGCTCGGCCTCGGGAGGGCAATCCATTGCCCTGCCTCTCGTCGCGCCGGTGTACCTCGGGCTCGGCGTCGACCCAGCCGAGATGCACCGCGTGGTCGCCATCTCGTCCGGGGCACTCGATAGCCTGCCCCACAACGGCTACGTCGTAACCACCGTCCGGGCGATCTGCGGCGAGACCCATGCGTCGGCCTACGGCGCCGTCGCGCGACTCACCGTCGCGGTCCCCCTCATGGGGCTCGCGCTCGCCATTTTGATTTTCTCCGTCACCTAGGGACGGTGCTGGCGCCGCGGAGGCCCGGACGTGCAGGCCTCCGGGCAGCAGGGCCCCGGGCAGCGGGGTTCCGGAGCCCCGAAGACCGGGAGCCCCCGAAGCTCCGTCCGGCGGTCAGCTGGCGGCGCGTTTGCCGCTCTCGGGGGGGGCGATCAGTTGGCTCTGGAGCGTCTCGATGCGCCCGGCGAGCTTGTCCAGTTCGGACGAGAGCGCCAGCGACGCCTCCTCGGTCGCCTTGTCGTCTTCGACCCGGTCGGCCCGTTCGCGTTGGGAAGACTCGAGCACGTCGATCAGCTCCTGGTGCACCTCTTTGCCGGCCGCCTGCACCCACTGATCGAGGCGGGTCGCGAATCCCTCGATCATCTCGTCGAGCTTCGGTCCGACCTTCGCCGCGGCTTCACGGAGCGCCACCGCCGCTTGCTCTTTGGCCTTCTCCCGGGTTTGCGTCTCGACGCGGCCCTTCAGGTAGTAGGCCAGCACGGGCGCCGTCACGGTCATCAGGCCACCCAGCAGGGCGTTGGTGAAGAACACCCCGATCCCCACGCTCAAAAGGGCCGCGACGCCGAGGTCGTAACCGAACGTGTCGATGCTCACGTCGGGCGCCTCGAGGTTCGAGCGCGCGCCCTCTCCGAGGCGTTTGGCCGCATCGTGCGCGTCGTCGCGCATGAGCGAGACGGTCTTCTCGGCCAGCTCTTCGAGCGCTTTGGCCACTTCCTCCGCCTCGGCCCGGGCCCACTCGACGAAGGTCCGCTCGAGAAACGCAGGCAGATGCACGCGCAACTCGTCCGCCTCGGTGCTCTCGACGATCTCGGGCAGCTGTCGAATCACGTCGTCACAGAAGTGATCGAGGTCGCGTCGAACCCACGCCTTGACCGCAGAGACCTCTTCGCGAATGCCGGCCCGCCGCTCGGCGACCGTCTTTTGCTGACCTTCCAGGTCGGCCTTGATCCGCGCGATACGTCGCTCGATCTCCTCTTTGGACATCAGCATCGCGCGTTGCCGTGCTTCGATGCTGTGCCGCAGCGCCCGCACCGCCTCCATCCCGTCACCGAGGGCGTTGCCGAGCATGATCCGACCGCGCTCCTCGGCGAGGAACGAAGTGAGGTGCGCCAGCAACGGCTCCATGCCGTGGTCCCCTCCTTCCGGAGTGACCCCATTCGTCCCGCTCGCGCTCAGCGACCGCTGCGCCGCGACGGGAAATACGACGGGAGCGCTCACGAGCTTGGCGAGCTCGTCCTCGACGTACCCCAGGGCTTCACTACGCTCGTCGTCGCTCCAAATGTCGGCCTTGGTCACGACGAAAATGATCTTGTCCCGCGACTGGCCCAGGAGCTTCTCTTTCAAAAAGAGACGCTCGCTCTCCTTGAGAGGCTGCCCCGCATCGATGATGAACAGAACCGCGTCTGACTGCGGAATGTACTTGTAGGTGATGTCGGCCCGCTGCAGGCACAGGTCGTTGACGCCGGGGGTGTCGACGAGGGCGATGCGGTCGGCGAGCAGCGGCGCGGGGTAGCCGACCTCGACGTGCTTCACCTCTTCGTCGTCCACCCCACCCCCGACCGCGAGGGTTCTCAGCTCGGCGAACGGGATGTCGGTTCGCCCCCCGTCTTTCTTGACGAGCGCGGCCCGGGGCGTCTCTGCGTGGGTGACGTGGTGAATCATGGCCGTGGTGGGCGTGACCCCGACCGGCAGCGCCGCCTCCCCGAGCAGCGCGTTCACGAAGCTCGTCTTGCCGTGGTTGAACTCGCCGACGACCACCAGGTTGAAGCGGTCTTCTTCGAGCTTGGCCACGACGTCGCGGCCGATCCTCGTCGAGAGCGTCGTCGCGCCCACCTTGCTCGCGTGCTGCTCGAGCGCCGAAAGCGCATCGATGACCTCGCGCCGCCGCTCGTTGAACGCTTCGAATGCGTCGTTCATCCCGCCACCTTGATGATGCCGTGTACGGCTTCGTCGACCTGGTCCATGCTGGTGCCGCCCTCGAGACCGATGTGCTCGCGATACAGTTCGCTGTCGTTAAAGGCGCGCAGGGCCTTGATTCGCTTGGGGATCCACGGGTGGCTCGCGCCGACTTCCGCGAGCTTTCCCAACTCTTCCTTGAGCTCGTCGTACTGCTCGAGAAAGACGTCGATGTCGAAGTCGTCCCACAACTTGTCGGAACCGAGCGCGAGCTTTGCCAGCGCGCCTTCGCTCACCGCGAGGTCACGGCTGCACAAGAGTCCAGCGCGGTCACAGGTGATCTCCGCGCGCCGAGACCACGCGCTCAGGGCGAACATCGCCGGCTGGAGCAGCGGCGCGGGGATGAAGCGACTCGCCATGATGCGGAGCATCTGAAGGGTGGTCAGGTACACCACGTGATCGTTGTGGATGTGCCCACATTCGTGGCCGATCACACTCAACAATTCGTCGTCACTCAGCGCGTCGATGAGCGACGAGTGCACGATGATGAACGCGTCGTCTTGCGTGCCCGAGGTCATCGCGTTGAGCACGGGGCTGTTGCGAATGTGCACCGTCGGCGTCTCGATCCCCAAGGTTTCGGCACACTGGCGGGTAATGTCGTAGACGCGAGGTAGCTGTCTCGGACCGACCTTGACGGTACTGCCCAACAACTCGCCCTTGCCCACCGTTCGGAGCAACCGCACCGCGTGCTTGACTGCGTACTCTACGGCCCGGCCGTGCCGAAAGGCCGAGCGCGTGTTGCGGTCGGAGATGTAAGCGTACGCGTGGGTCTCTCGGGGGCCCTCCGGTGCGGAGGCAAACCCGAAACTGCGCCCATCGACAAATGCCCGAAAGTCGAGCTGCCCTACGGATGCCATACCGCTGAAAACTAAGGCCGGGGGGTAGGTGGCGCAAGGTGAGGCGCCGACCCCCGTCTCGCCCGGGCGCGCGTGGTAGCGTGGCCCCATGGGGAAGCACTTGCTCGCGCTGGCGGCTCTGGTCGCGCTCTGCGGTTGCGATGAAACGAGCACGAAGGCGAAACCGTCGGACGACGACGACCGGTCCGAAAAGCGGAGAAAAAAGAGCGAAAAGAAGACGCAGGGCGACCCCGCGTCGACCGCCGCCACGGCGGACCGTCCCGGTGGACGCGGCGGGCTCGACGTCACGCTCGATGGCGAACCGTTGACGATCAAGACCGCCCTCGCCTCCAGCGAGGGTGGTTCGAGTATCGAGCTCCTCTTCTCGACCGCGAGCCCCAAGTGCAGCGACCTCGAGGGAAATGGGCGCCTCCTCGCCGAGGGGGAGAAGAGCTTCAGCCTCACCGTCGCCCCTCTGCTCCGTCCCCAGGGGAAGGTCGCCTGGGGCATCAACAAAATCTACTTCAACAGCGACACCAAGCAGGGCGGCGACCTCGGTCAGGTCACCGTAGAGCGAGGTGATGCGGCCAAGGGCGTGGAAGGAACGCTCGAGTTCGAGCGTGTGCTCGAGGCGAGCGAGTTTCTCAAGCGACCCGAGCAGAAACTCACGGTCAAAGGGGCGTTCACCGCCAAAGGATGCGGCGTCATCTCCGACGAAGCCGCGCCCGAGGCACGCCCGCAGCCGGGGCTGAAGCTGAGCGTCTCGGGCAAGCGCTTCGACATCGTCGCCGCCGTGGTGCGCCCCACCACGTTTCCCAAGCCCGGCCACGAGCTGATGCTGTCGAGCGCGCCGGCCGACTGTGAAAAAGGTCCGGACGGAGCCGACATCCGCCTGGCCGTACACGTCGACGCCGACGAAAAGGTCACCTTCGCGAGCCTACGTGGCGGCGTGTTTTCGAGCCAACTCAGCGCATCGACCGACGAGCCGAAGCTCACGGCCGGCCCGAAGGGCCCATGGGAAGGCGCAGGCGCGGTTGGCGTCACCATGAAGGGCGAGATGGAGGTCCTCGGCTACACGGTCGTCGCAAACGGCGAGCTGGAGGCGCTGCGCTGCCCGAAAAAGTAGCCGCGGCGCGGCATGAAAAAGGAAGAGGCGTGGCGCCGTCCTGAGTTCATCGTGGGGGCTGACAAGAAGATGCAAGCGGTGTCCGTGACAACCGCCCTCGTGGTGGCGTCACGTGTCGCTGTCGCCCAATTCGCGCCGTCCGCATCGCCACCCTCTCCGGCCGCAGCTCCGTCTGCAGCGCCATCCGCCCCAGCCACATCGCCACCCTCTCCGGCCGCAGCTCCGTCTGCAGCGCCATCCGCGCCAAGGCCCGACGACGCGGCGGGGGCGCAGTTCAGCGCCACCGTGATGCCATCCACCCCGACCGTGGACACCTGGGCGCCCCCTCCCGTCGACCCGATGCTCCCCACCGGCGTCACCATGGCCTCCGTCGGGGGTGTGGGCGCCCTCGCCGGCGTCATCATGCTCGCGCGCTCGGGGGGGCAAGGCGTAGAGACCTGTGGGCTCAGCGGCTGTTTCGTCGTGGTCGACCAGGGGTACCGCGCCAGCGGGATCGCCATGCTCACCTCGGGACTCGTCCTCGGGACGGTCGGGGCGGGGGTAGCGCTCGGGGGCGCGACGGGCCCCCCTCGTCGTCGCCACAGCGACCCCATGGTCGTCGCGGGCTCGACGCTGACGGGGCTGGGGCTCGCGTCGGCGGCGGCCGGCGGCGCCGCCTGGCTCTCCTGGTCGCAGACCCATCGGCCCTCGGGAGGCAGCCGCCACGTAGGCGACGACAGCGACGTCTTTCCCTGGGCGGTGACCCTGCTCGGCGTCGGCGGGGCCTCGTTGGCGGCGGGGATTCCGCTCTGGGTGGCGGGGGCCGCCGATTGGGAACCTCCCCGAGAGCTCCCCCCGGGCTACGAGGTCCGCGACCGAAACCCGCGCATGGCCAAGGCCGGCATGGTGATGACCGCCGTGGGCGGGGCCACCCTCCTTCTTCCCCCGGCCGTGATGGCGACGGGGGACGGACCCGGCCCCGGAGCCGCGTTGCTCATCAGCGCCGTGTCGGGCCTGGGCGGTCTCTCGCTCCTGATCGGCATCCCGCTCTGGGTCTCGGGCGGGAAAGACGTCGTGGTGCGGCGCAAGGCAGCGCGTCGCGAGGTCGCAGCCCGCCCCGACGTCGAACTCGGCCTCGGCCACGTGAGGATGACATGGACCTACTAGACGGCGCCAAACCAGACGCGGCCAAACGAGACCCTTCCAAACCGGCCGGGCTCGTCGTCGGGCTGATGCTTCATGGTGCCCTCGGCTGCGGCCCCGAGGACGCGAGGCTCTCGGTGCTCGTCACCAGCGCCATCGTCGAGGTGTCCGAAGAAGCGGTGCCCGCGCCGTGGATGGAGGGCGCGCTCACGGTGCAACTGAGCGCCCCGCTTCTCGCCGGTCACGACGCCCACCTTCACTACCTGGGCATGGGAACCCTCGACACGCTCGACCCCGTCTCGTGGGTGACGGTGGATCCGCCCGGACCCTGGCGTCTCGGGTCGGAGCCGAGCGAGCCGATCTCGATCCGCTGGGGTCATCGCTCGGAGGAAACGCGCTACGTACGCACCACGGCGCAGTTCTTCGTCGACGACGTGGGCGTGTTCACGCACTTGAACGACTACGAAGGCGAGGACATCCCCGAGTTCGGCCCGTCGGGCCCGGACGCGTGCACGACCGACGGTGTTCCCCCAGACGAACTTTCGCCCGCGTGGGTCGCGCCGCTCACCGGAGAAGGACGCGCGGACGTCGATGACGTGTTCGTCGACGACGCGGGCGAGATCGCGTTCGTGGGCACGCGCGCGAGGGGCGAACTCCGCCTCGGACCGACCACCCTCCCTCCCCTCGACACCACCGGCGAAGGCCCCTTTCTCGGCGTTCTCGACGCGCAGGGCGGCCCCCGATGGTTGGTCGCCCTGGATGTTCAAGACGTTTGGGACACGGCCGCCGTCGTGCGCGACGCGGCGGGCAACGTGTACGCAACCATCAACCAATGGGACGCCGACGCCGCGGGCGATCCCCGCTCGGTGCGCCTCGTCCGTTTCGGGGCCGACGGGGAAGCGCACTGGGAACGGACCTTCGAGGACGCGAGCGGCGTCAAACGCGTCCTCGTCGCGGCGCCCGACGGGGGCGTGGTCACCTTGCTGCGCTGCGGAGAGACGGGGTGTCGTTTCGGCGAACCAGGGCCATCCCCGACGGGGCGCCCCCGCGAGGCCGCCGTCGTTCGCGTCGACGGCGAGGGCGCGCTGTCGTCGGTGCGTCGGGTCGGCGGCGAGGGGCTCGAGATCGATGCCCGCGGCCTCATCGTGAACGGAGACGGCAGCGTGGTCGTGGCCGGCAACCTCGACGGCCGCGCCCCAACCGCGCTCGAGTTCGAGGCGGGGGCCCCCGTCGCCTGGAGCGGAGAGCCCGTATTCGTCGCCCGGCTGGGCGCGACCGGCGACGCCGAATGGGTGCGTCTCGTCCCCGGTTCGGGCCGGCACGAGGCACGTGCGCTCGAGCGGCGGGACCACGGCGACATCGTGCTGGCGGGTCGCCTCGGGGGCACGCTCGACTTCGGGGGCGCCACCGCGCTCGTGAACCCAGGGGCGAGTCCGGGCGCTTTCGTCGTGGAATTCAGTGCCCGCGGCACCCTGCTTCGGGAACGCATCATCCCGGGGTTCAGCGACGTCGTCGACCTCGCGGTCGGGCCCGAGCAGGGCTTGAACCTCGTCGGATCTTTTCGTCGTCGGCTCACCGCGCCGGGAGGACCGTCGCTCGGGTCGGCCGGCGACGAAGACATCGTGCGTCTCGAATACGGCCGCGACGGCACGTTCCGACGCGTACAGCGGGTCGGCGGCCGTAGCGAGGACCTCGCGGGGGCCATCGGGCGCAACGCCTCGGGCATGATGGTCGTGGCGGCCAGGAGCCCTGGCTGCGTCGACTTTGGCGACGGGCGTCGCGAAGCGCGGGGCCTCCGGGACGCGTACATCGTGCGCTACCGCTGACGTTCCGCTTCGGGGCGCCCAGCCCGGCCGGGGTGGGGCGCGTCGCTTTTTTTGCGCTCGATGATCACCGCGGCATCCGGAGCGCGCGAAGTGAGGAGAAGGAGACAGTCCCATGACCTCACCCGAGCCCTTCCGCCGCGCCTTGTTCCTCACCGCCATCGCCTCGGTCCTTCCGGGGTGCGCGGGCTTCGACCTCAACGCCTGGCTGCCCCGCACCGCGGCGGCGGCAGACACGACGCCGCCCCCCTCGGGCCCGTCGCACGTTGCGTCGCCGGCTTCGGTCGCCGCCGAGAGCCGCGCCAGCCGCGCCCATCTCGACGCCGCCACCTCAGCGCGGGGGGCCAACATGTTGGCCGCCGTGCCGAATGCACGGCTACGCGGCGCACGCCGGGCCGCGTGCGGCGCCCGGGGTCAGCGACCCTGCTACGTGTGGGAGGCCCTACCCTCCTGCGACGCCGGGTTGGTGGAAAACCTGCTCGCACATCGGTGCGAAACCACGGGCCGCGACGGCGCCCTTCTCACCAACGCCCGTGCGGTGGCCCGCGACGCGACCGACCTGCTCGTCACCCTCGGCGGCTACCTCACCTGCTTCGACGCCAAGCTGCTCGAGGGTGCCGTCCGTCGTGGCGATGCCGCCTACGCCGAAAAAATCCGACGCTCGTCGTGTGTGCAGCGCATGGGCGCCGTGGCCGCAGCCCGCGGCTACCGCACGCTCACCGTCGGCGTGTCAGGGGGAGGCTCCTTCGTCGTCGGCGGCTTCGTCGACACGGGGTTTGCCTTCGACACCGCGGGCGAGCGCGGCCCGACCCTCTACCAAACCAAGGCCCTCTCGATCGGCTTTCAGGCCGGCGGTGGCGTCGGCGTGAACATCGGACTCTCGAAGGGGAGCCAACGCGTCGACCCGCGGGGCAGCGACCTCCAAGGCTTCGCCCTCGAAGCAGGCGCGGGCGCCGGGGCCGGGACTGGGATTTGGTACGACTACGACGGTCGTCTCGACGGCATGTCGGTCTCGGCCATCGCCGGTGCCTCGGGAAAAGCAGGCGCCTACAACCGCCTGACCACGTCGTACTACGACCTGAAGGGCCAGAACCCCGTGACCTGCGGCGGGTCCGGACAACGCGCGTGCAAAGTTTGGGAGCGCATCCCAAGCTGCAACCGGGGCTTGGCCGAAGACCTCCGCCGCGGCACCTGCGAGCGACCCCAGAAGTTCCGCTGTGGCGCCGCGGGCCAGCGGCCGTGCAAGCTGTGGGAGCGCGTCCCGAGCTGCAATCCGGGTCTGCGCGAGCACTTCCTCCGCGGCCAGTGCGTGCGCTGACCTCAACCTCGCTGATTCGACTTCGTCGGCGCCACCAAGCTCACTGGCGGGTGCCATAGGGGTCGGGGGCCGGCGGGGGCGGCGGCACGGGACGAGGCGGTACGCGTGGCCGGGGGGCGGCCGACCGCATGCCCCGAGGGAGCGCCGCGGGGGGGACCGGAGGCGGGGGTGAAGACGACGACGACGACGTCAGGGGGAGAGGGTCGGCTTCGCGTCCCTCCGATGCGGCCCCCCCCGCCCGGGCCGAAGCGGATGGGGAGGCCCCCGCCGGCGCCTCCTCCGCGGTCGTGCGGGAGACATCGTCCGGAGACTCGACCCCGGCCGCGCGCGGCCACGCCCACCAGCCGAGGGCGAGCGCGAGCGCGAGCCCCCACCACCTTCGAGGCGTAGGCGTCGCCTCCGGGGCGGACGAAGAGGACGCCGCCCCCGCGACCACCACCCCCGGGCCCAAGGGATCGGAGCCGCTCGGGCCCGCGTCCTCCTCGGCCGCCACGGTGTCGGCGAGATCGAAGGGCTCGGGCGTCGGCGCAGGGCGCGCGCCGAGAATGGTCTGCACGCGACCGGCCCCGCGCAGCCCCTCCGCGCCGGCGAGAGGCGCCACCGCCGCGGCGAGGGTGCCCACCGACGAAAAGCGATCTTCGCGTCGTTTGCGAAGACACCGAGCGACGATGTCCCCCACCCGCGCCGGTAACGCCTCGGGCAGCGGTGACGGCGCTTCGACGAGGATCATCATCGACACGTCGGCCACGCTATCGGCCCGGAACGGACGAGCCCCGGCGAGCATCTCGTAGAAGACCACCCCCAACGACCATACGTCCGCGCGGACGTCGACGTCGCGCGAGGCGCGGAGCTGCTCGGGCGACATGTAGGCCGGCGAACCCACGAGGTCGGAGGTCCCGGTGAGCGTGTCGCCCTCGTCGACGACTTTGGAGATCCCGAAGTCGAGGAGCTTCACCGCGACCTCCCCGTGTTCGGCCCGCTCCAGGAAGATGTTGGCCGGCTTGATGTCCCGGTGAATCACGCCGCGGCGATGGGCCGTCGCCAAGGCCTCGCAGACCTGAAGGACGATCAGGCTCGCCTCGTCGACGGGCAGGGCCCCCCGCTGCTCGATGACGGTGGCGAGGTCGACGCCGTGCAATCGATCCATCACCAGGTACGGCGCCCCGCTGGAAAGCGTGCCGACGTCGCGCACGGCCACCACATGCGGGCTCCGCATCTTCGCCGCGGCGCGCGCTTCTCGGATGAAGCGTCGCCGGGCCCGCTCACTCGTCATCGCGCCGGGCTTGAGCACCTTGAGCGCCACCGGCTCCCCGAGTCCCGTGTGCTCGGCACCGACCACGACCCCCATCCCTCCACGGCCGAGCACCTCCTTCACCTCGTACCGGCCATCGACCATCGCGCCTCGGGCGAGCCCGACCTCCGCGAGTTCGACGGCCGTGTCGTCCACCTCCCCCGCCACCGCCGCCACCGCCGCCCCGAGCCCCGCCATGACGTCGTCGTCGCCGGCTGCGTCGGCGTCGAGCAGCGCCTCGACCTCCGCCCGGAGGGACGCATCGTCGCCACAGGCGCGCTCGAGAATGGCGGGGCGTTCCGAAAGGGGCGCGTCCATGGCAAGCCCGAACACGTGACCGACGCGTTCCCAACGGTCCGCCGATCCGCTCGGCGCGCTCACGACGACAGCTCGCGCCGGAGAAACGCGGTCGCGAGGCGGAGGTCCCGGCGCACGGTGGGCACCGACACGCCGAGCACGCGCGCGATCTCTGCGTCGGTCATGCCCCCGTATCCCCGGCCTACGATGGCCCGCGCCTGCCGCTCACTCTTCGCTTCCAGGCGGCGGAGCGCATCGTCGAGCGCGACCAGGCCCTCGAACGAGGTCGGCGCATCGGCGAGGGCTTCGTCGAGGGTGATGGCGCGCTCTCCGCTACCTCGCTTGGCCGCGTGCCGGGCGCGCGCGTGACTCACGAGCACGCGACGCATCGCCATCGATGCGATCGCCAAAAAATGGGCTCGCTCGTCGGGCGTCGTGCGCTGTCCCGCGAGTTTGAGATAGGCCTCGTGCACGAGCGCGGTCGCGCTGAGCGTGTGACCGGCCCGCTCGGAGGCGAGCCGGTGCTGGGCCAAACGCTTCAATTCTCCGTAGAGCGTGTCGGCGAGGGCGGGCTCCGGTCGACCGGCCGGCGGGGGGGGCGTGGCGTCGCCAACACTCATGTCGTCGTCATCATAAGCAAAGTCCGCCGGACGGAGGTATCCTGCCCGCGTTTTGCGCGTCGTGCGATGCATCGAGCTCTTCGCCCTCGGGGCCACCGCGGTTCACTGTCGCCCGATCCTCGGCATCGAGACCACCGAGCTCGACCCGTCGGCCTGTACCTTCGTCCCGCAGCGGATCTACTTCGCCGACAAGCCGACCGCCGACGCCCGCGTCGTGGTCGCCATGGTCACGGAGGCGGAGCTGACCGCGCTTGCGGCCGACGTCGACGTCCCGCTCGACCCCACCCGAGGCCACGTTCTGACCGAGATCCGAGACTGCGAGAACGAGCCCGCCGCGGCCCGCCTCGAGGTCGCTCCGAGCGATCCCGGGGCGACACCATTCGTCACCCAGGGCGAGACCCTCGGTCGGGGCGACACGAGCGGCGTGGAGGGCGTGACGGGCGTCTTCAACACTCTCGTCCCCACCGAGCTCGAACTCACCGCCCTCCCCGAGGAGCTGAGCGTCGAGAGCAGCCAGGGCGACGTGGTGATGCAGGCAGGCGAGCTGGCCCGCATCACGCTCTCGCCCAACAGCGAGGTCGACGTCTCCCCGCCGGACGTCGATGAATGGCGCTGCGTCGGAACCATCTCGGAGCCGACGACGACCGAAGCCAACCTCACGCTCGACGTCGACGTGCAACGGGCGCGCGGACTCCTGCCCTCGGGGCTCTCCGTCGCCGGCCTCAGGGTGGTCGTGTGCCGTGACGACGCGGCCGGCTGCGCCCCGGACGGTCCGGCGCGCGCCGAAGACGAGGCGTTCACCGACGCCAGCGGCCGAGCCCTGGTTCGCGTCGACATCGACGAAGGCGGGTTCGACGGTCATCTGGTCGTCTCGGGCTCGAACCCGGACTGCGCGGCCGAATGACGTCGCGCGTCAGAACCGAAGGCGCACCCCGTTTGGGGTGACGCCGACGACGTCGTCCCCGTCCCCGCCGTCCGCGGGCCACAGACCGACGACCAAGAGCACCGCCCCCGCCGCCGCGAGCGCCCCGCCCCCTACGGCGAAGGCGGTGGCTCGGTCTGCGCTTCGCCCGGCGCGCTCCGCTTGCGCCTGGGCCGCGGCGTCGGGGCATCGCCCGTCGGTGCACGCCGCATCCGACCAGGCCCCCCGCGCATCGGCCGCAAACCCCGCGGCGACCGCAAAGCCCACCAGCCCGAGGCCACCGGTGACGCCCCCCGCCACAGACCACGGCCAGGACGACGACGCGACGGCGGGCGGGTCGCGGGGTTCGACCACCGACGGCGGCGGCGCCGTGATCGGCATCGTCGTTGGCGCGGGAGACGGAGAAGGCGCGGGAGACGGAGAAGGCGCGGGAGACGGAGAAGGCGCGGGCGCCGGGGAGGGATCGGGTGCGGGCGGCGCCGGTGGGGGCGGCACGTCGACCGCCACGGTGACGCCCGGCGCGCGGAGCGTCACCTCGCGGGTCCAGTACGTCTTCCCGTCGACCTCGGCCTCCAACCGGTGTTTCCCCGGATCGAGCGGGCGCGCCGAGGTGCGCGCGGCGGGGGGCCAGATCACGTCGTCCAACCGGATCGTGACGGTCGGATCGGCGACGGTGACCTGCAACCGCATGAGCACCGGCTCGAGCGCCGCTGCTTCGTCGACGGCGATCGCCCGGCGGTCGCGCTGTCCCGCCCGCTCGGCGAGACCCGCCAGCTCGGTGTACGCCCCCCAAGCGCTCGCGGTCTTTCCCTCTTCCTTATGGCAACGCGCGAGGTTGAGGAGGGTCCCGAGGGCTTCGTCGAGCGCGAAGCTCGCCGCGAACTTCGCACAGGCCGCCTTCAGATCGCCGGCCTCGTAGCGCGCGCGCCCCTCCCGAAAGAGGGCTTCTGCCGCCGCCTGGTCGGCGGACCGACGGCCCCCCTCCGTGGGCTGGCCCAACGCCGGCAGCGCCGGAACGAGGGTCCCGGCGCCCAGAGCGAGGGCGAGCGCGACACGGGGCATGGGGGCCACGGTCACGCATCGCCCGCGCCACCGCCAGGTCAATCGTCCGCGGTGTCGTTGAAGCGGAGCGTTCCGTCGCCGAGCTCGTCGAGGTCGAAGTCGTCGGAGAAGGTGCCGTTGTTGGTGCTGTAGATGCAGTACTCGTCCCCCGCGAGGGAAAAGAGCAGAATGGCGTCGTCGTCGATTGGCGCCGCCGCCCCCACGCTCGCGATGGGGCCCCCGCCCCCGCCGAAGTCGGAGGTGAAGCTGAACACCGACGACCACGTCTGATCCGAGACGTCGTAGGCCGCGTACGAGGCGCCGCCCTGGTTGAAGACGAAGAGCTGGTCGCCGAAGCCGAAAGCCGCCCCCACCGCGGAGAAGGGAATGTCCTCCAAGATCTCGTCGAGGTCATCCGGCGCGGAAAAAGTGCCCTGGCTGCGATCGTAGACGACGATCTGTCCCGAGGCGTCGACCATGTAGGTCGCGTTGTCTACGGTGCCGGCGGCGCGAACGTCGGCCAACGGAGGGCCGGAGCCCTCGAGCTCGTCCAGGTCGTCGGAGCCAGTGAAGGCGCCGGTGTTGGGGTTGTAGCTCGCCACCCGTGTCCCGCTCGCATCGATGAGGACGACGCGCCCGTCCGCCGCGTAGGCCGCTCCCACGGCCTCTTCGACCATCACGGGGCCGTTGCCCCCGCTGCCGCCCGTCGGCGCCGCGCCCGTCGAAGACGACGTCGTCGTCGCCGGCGCCCCGCCGACGCCGGACGTCATGGGACCGGTAGGTCCGCCGCCGCCGCTTTGGACGTCGGGGTCGTCTCCTCCGGAGCACCCCGCCCCCAAGGCGAGAAAGGTGGTGAGCAAGAGCGCATGGCGGGCATGGTGTTTCGTCATCGGGGTGTCCTCTTGGTTGGGGTTCCCTCAGACACGCGCCAGCGACCGCGCGGCGTGATCACGGACCGCAAAAAAAAACCGCGACCGCGTGCGGGGGCGGCTCGAACCAGGCGCAGTTGAAGCGGCGGACCGGCCGCCCACACCATGCGCCATGGGCGCGGCCTGGGACTTCATGGTGCGGTGGTGGGTCGTGATCGACTGGAGCACCGCCGCCCTCGCGCTCCTCAGCGTCCCGTCGGTGCTGGTGCAGCGGCGCGGACGCCCGATGGCGGCCGTGAGCTGGATCCTCGCCCTCGTCACCCTCCCGATCGGGGGGTTGCTCCTCTGGTGGCTCATCGGGCGACGGCATTTGAGGCGGCCTTCTCGGCGCAAACGACGCGCGCACGACGAGCTCGCCTCTCAGCTCGCCGCGGTCCGCTCCCAGCTCGCCGAGGACGAACCGCCCGAGGCGTCTCCGCCGGCGCCGTCGGACCACGACACCTCCGACGACCGCGCCATCCTGCCGGTATCGCATCTACCGCTCGAATTTCTCGGATCGGTCTTTCCCCCCTGCGGCGGCAACGAAACGGTGCTCATCGACGCCCACGAAGCGTTCGCGATCATGGATCGCGACATTCGCGCCGCGACCCGACACGTTCACGTCCTCTTCTACATCTGGAAGGACGACGAGACCGGGCGCCGCGTCCGCGATGCGCTCGTCGACCGGGCTCGGGCCGGCGTCGAGGTGCGGGTCCTGGCCGACGCGGTGGGGTCGCCCGCATTCGGAACGCGATTCGTCCGCCCCCTTCGCGACGCCGGAGCCCAAGTGCAGCGGTTCCTTCCCCCGCGATTGCTTTCGCGGACCCCACGACTCAACTTTCGCAATCACCGCAAGGTGCTCGTCGTCGACGGGCAGGTGGGATTTCTCGGGGGGTTCAACATCGCCGACGAGTACCGGCTCCGCTGGCACGACATGGGCGTGCGCATCGCCGGTCCCGCCGTCGATCAGCTGCAAGAGATCTTCGCCGACGATTGGTTTTTCAGCGCCGGGGAAAACCTCGCCGACCCGAGCTACTTCGGACACTACGCGGGCCGCGCGCCGCCCGGCGACGCGATCGTCGGCGCGGTCGCCAGCGGCCCCGACACCGAAGGGAGCCCCATCGAGGACGCGCTCTTCATCGCCATCAATCAAACGCAGCGCCGGCTCTACATCAGCACGCCCTACTTCATCCCGCCGCGGGCGACGGTGGCGGCACTACGGGCCGCCGTGTTTCGCGGGGTCGACGTGCGCGTCCTCGTCCCCGCCCGCAGCGACATCCCCCTCGTCCGCTGGGCCTCGCGTTCGTACTACCCCGAGCTGCTCGCCGCGGGGGTTCGGATCTTCGAGTACCTCCCCGTCATGCTCCACGCCAAAGCCGCGGTCTTCGACGAGGCATTGAGTCTGATCGGCAGCGCCAACATCGATCAGCGAAGCTTTCGCCTGAACTTCGAGTCGAGCGCCTTCATCCGCGACGCTTCCCTCAATCAGTCTCTGGCCCATGTATTCGAGGACGACCTGACCCGCAGCGAAGAGGTCGAGGCGGCCCGATTCGACCGCCGCCCCTGGGGCTCGAAATTGGTCGATGCCACCGCCCACCTCCTGAGCCCCTTGTTGTGAACCCCGACGGGCCGTGCCATGCATGCGCCGCAATGAGGACACACACCACCTTCATCCTGGCGGCGCTCGCGCTCGCCGGCTGCGACCAAGATCCGCCGCGGGCCGACAAGGATCCGGCGGCCCCCACCGGCTCGGGGACCATGGCCGCGACGGCCGACACCAAGACGACGGCGTCCGCGCCGGCGGGGTCGGCGATGCCGGCGGGCGTCCGAAAGCCCGACGAAAAGGCCAAGGGTCCGTTTCCTCAATCGAAGCATCCCGCGATGACGGATCCGTCTCTGGCGACCGAAAAAGCGCCGGACACGTTTCGGGCAGGGTTCGAGACGACGGTCGGGGACTTCACCGTCGCGTGTACGCGTGCGCATGCGCCATTTGGGGCGGACCGCTTCTACAATCTCGTCAAAATAGGATTTTTCGACGACGTCGCGTTTTTCCGCACCGTCAAAGGATTCGTGACCCAATGGGGGATTCACGGCGACCCGGCCGTATCCAAGGTCTGGAGCAAGGCCAACATCGAGCCCGACGAGGTCAAGGAGTCGAACAAGCGCGGCACTTTGGTCTTTGCGCAAGCGGGACGCCCCAAAAAGGAAGGCTTTACGGCCGAGATGCGCTCGACCCAGCTCTTCATCAACTACGGCGACAACAGCCGCCTCGACAAGATGGGTTTTGCGCCCTTTTGCGTCGTCGAAGGCGAAGGCATGAGCGTTGTCGACAAGTTCTACAGCGGGTACGGCGGCCGCGCCGGTGGCGACCAGGCGAAGATCCAGAGCGAGGGCAACCCCTACCTCCGCAAGAAATACCCCAAGCTCGACTACATCAAAAAGGCCATGATCCTCGGCGACGAGGAGGCGATGACGGAAGAGGCCGCGACGAAGGACGACGACGGCGCCGAGAAGCCCGCCGCGACGTCTCCCGCCGCGAGCGCCCCGCCCGCGGCGAAGAAGGCCGCCCCCAAGCCAGCCCCGCCCGCGCCTGCCCCCGCCGACCCGAAGCCAGCGCCGCCGGTTCCCGCCCCGCCCGCTCCGGCCCCGGCGCCCGCCCCGCCGGCGACGCCCTGAGCCCGCGGGCTCCTGGCCCCCCGTGGGCGAGCTACTTGCTCGTGAGACGTGAGACGCCCGTCCAGGGCGCCTCACCGTCGTCGTCGGGGTCTCGCGCGCGACATCGGCGCGAATACAGCGCGGCCACTTGGTCGTCGGGGTCGTCCGCGACGAGTTGGTCGAAGGCGACCTCGGCCGCCGCGAATCGACCCTCACGGTACGCCTGCACGGCATCATCGAATCGCGACCGAGACGCCTCCCGCGCTTCGCGCACCGCCGCGGGGTAGCCGTCCAAGACCTCGAAGAGCCGCACCGGACGAGCTTTGCCGACGGCCTGGACCCGGTCGATTTCACGGAGCGAAAAGGCGCCCGCCGCGAGCCGCGCCCAGGTGCCGTCGCCGATGAGAATGGGACTGCCGTACTGCTTCGTCATCCCTTCGACCCGAGCCGCCGTATTGGCCGGATCGCCGATGACCGTGCAACTGAGCCGTTCGTCGTCGCCAAGGGTTCCCAGCATCAAAGGACCGCTTTGGAGCCCGATCCCCACCGCGATCGGTTGGCTTCCTTCCGCCTGCAGGTCTCGATTCAAGGCGTCGAGGGCGCGCGTCATCGCCACCGCAGCCCGCACGCCGTCATGAGGGTCCTCGGGAAAAAGGGCCATGATCCCGTCGCCCGTGAATTCGCTGACGAGCCCTCCCTCTCCGGCGATGATCGGCGTCATCCGCTCGAGATAGCGATTGATGAAATGAAAGGTCGCCTCCGGTCCGATCCGCTCGGCGAGCGTGGTGAAGCCCCGGATGTCGGTGAACATCACCGTGATGTCGACATGGACCTGGTCGCCGCGCATCACCTCGACGAGGGTTTGACGCCCGAGGAGCTGGAGGAACGCGAACGGCACGAAGCGCTGGGCGGCCCGGTGGGTCGCGAGCAACTCGTGATGGCGCTGATCGAGCGACGCGGCCGTCTGCCGGAGCGAAGCCGCCATCGCGTTGAAGCGCGTCGCCATGCGTCGCAGCTCGCGACTGCCGTCTCGGTCTTCGACCGCCACGGAGAGGTCGCCTTCGGTCATCGCGGCGAGCGCCCGGTCGAGGGGCATCAGCCGCACCATGACGGAATCGGCCAGCTTGCCGCACGCGCTGAGGATCGCGGGCAACAAGAACACCGCCATGCCCCCGAGGGCAACGAGCCCCACCGTCCAGGAGGCCTCCTCGGGGCCCATGGCGGACAGCCGTTCCAACAACGCGTCGTCGACCGAGAGTCCCTCGGGAGCCGCCCCCCTCGTCGCGGCGCCGACGGCGGCGACGATCTCCTTCACCGCTCCGTATACGGCGATCCCGACGGCCGCCGCGGCCGCGCACAGCAAAAGGACGGCCAGCTGCACCCGGCGTCGAAAGTCGTCCACCGCCGCACGCACCACGGTGTCGATGGCGACCACCACGAGGCTCCCCGTCGAAGCACTCGCGAACCAGATCGCACTCACGATCCCCGCCACGAGCAACGGCGTGCCGCGCGCCTCGCCCACGAGAAAAACGAACGCGATCGCGGGCGCCAAGCACGCCACGAACCCCGCCCCGGGAAGCGTCGCCGAAAGGAGCAGTCGCGCGAGCGCCGGGCGTACTTGCAACGCGCGGTAGGTCGCTCGTTCGACCCACGCCATGACCACGATCGCCGCCGCCATGACCACGAACATGACGAGCCCCAGCAGCGAGGACGCCACCGGCGCAAGGACCAACCAAGCCATCATCGTGACCGCGAGCACCTGCAGGGCGCGTCGGGGCGGCGGCGGCGACCCTTCGTCGTCCCGCGGCGACAAGACCCGAGGTGGTGGTGGTGGTGTTCCCTCCGCGGACCGGTCAGCCATCGTCACGGGGCGAGCCAATCGCGGAGTCCGTCGGCCCCGAGCCCTTCGAGGGCGTCGAGACGAGCGAGAAAGCGGCGGTAGTCCTTGTACGCCACGACCCCACGGGGTCGGAGCTCGTAGTCGGTGATGCGGGTGACGGCGAAACGGATCGCGGCCATCCGCGCCTGGCGAAAACACCCCCGGAGCAACGTCTCCGACAGGGTCCGATTGCGGCGGTATCCGCGGACGAGCGCCCGCACCAATCGCTCTTCCAGGCGGTCGGTGAAGCACCACGCGAGAAGGGTGACCGAGAGGTCGAACGCGGGGTCGCCGAGGGAGGCGCTCTCGAAGTCGAGGGCCGCGCTCAAGGTCCCGTCGTCGTGCCAGAGCACGTTGTCGCGAAACAAGTCCCCGTGCACCACCGTCCACTCCGCCGAGACCGGCGGTTCGTCTTCGAGCGCGGTCAGCGCCCGCTCGAGCCGGGTGGCCGCCTCGCGCAGCTCGGGGTCGAGCTTGCGGGCCGAGACCGCGTCGAGGCGCGCCCGCATCTGCGCCTTCCCGAATCGATTCGGGGGCGCTCCCGTGTAGCCCTCACCGGCGCGGTGGATCGCCGCCAGGATCGCTCCGACCTGATGCATGCGCGCCTCGTCGACTTCGCGTTGCGCGATCCAGCGCCCGGAGCAGAACGGAAAAAAGCAGACGGGCTTATTCTCGGCCGCCCGGGGCGTCTGCACGTCGCGGCCGTCCTCGTCGCGCAGGGGCACCGGCGTGTCGACGCCCGCCGCGGCGAGATGTCGGAGCAGCTCGTTCTGGAGCCGAACCGCCTCCAGGGCCGACTCCTCGTAGATCCGGAGGAACACGCGGCTGCCATCCGCGACCTCGGCCCAGAAGTTGGAGTTGACGCTGCCGTGTCGGATGGGATGCAGCGCCGTCAGACGAAGACCGTACCGACCCGCGAGCGCGGACGCGTCGGGAAGCGTCAGGGCGGTGAGCAGCGCCATCCGTGGCCGGTACACGATCGCCCCGGTCGACCACACCGAAAAGCGAACCCCGGCCACGAAAGCCGCCGTCCGCCCCCGCCGGCGGCCGGGGCGAGGGTTCCCCTATCAGAAGAGCGCGCGTCGGCGGCGAACCAGGGCCCCCACCGCCGAGGTCGGTGGCCCTCCGTCTCGACAACCGGTGAGGCATGCGTCAGGCTCGGGTTCCCAGCGAAGCGACCCGACCGCGCGTATGCAGATCTTCGGCAACACCCAGGGGTTGAGTCCCCAGGCCACCAAGACCCTTCAACGTCTCTACCGCCGCAAGGTCCCGCTCGAGCAGATCACCAACTCCGAGTTGAACCGCAACCTGATCGAGGCGACGGCGTTGGTGAGCCGTCAGGTCGGCGTGCTGATCCACCGCTCGGGTCAGGTCGAGCGGGTGATCGTCGGCGACGCGTCCCAGCTGATGCTGCCAGAAGTGGGCCGGCTGCGCGCCGCGGAAGGTCGGTTCCGCGCCCTGCGTTTGGTCCACACGCATCTCTACGGCGAAGAGCTGACCAAGGACGACATTCTCGACCTCGTCCGCCTGCGGCTCGATTTGGTCTGCGCGCTCCTCGTCGCGCCCGAGGCGCAGGAACTCCGCGCCCTCCACTACGCCTACAACAAGCCCTGCTACGTCGATGGCGACAAGCCCTACGAGAAGGTCGGTCCCCTCCCGCCGGGCCAGCTCGATGTCGATTTCGGCGCCCTCATCGGCGGCCTCGAGGACGAGTTCGCGCGCCTCTCGCGCACCCGCACCGTCAAGGGCAAAGACGGACGGGCCATCCTGATCCACGTCGGACGTCGCGGGAAAAAGGGGCGAGGGCAAGGCGGCACCGTGCTCGAGGCCGAGGCGCGCCTCCGCGAGCTGCGCGAATTGGCCCAGACGGCCGGCGTCGAGGTGATGGATACCTACCTGCAGCTCCGCGACCGCTTCGACGCGCGGTACGTGCTCGGCAAGGGCAAGCTCGACGAGATCCTCCTCCGCGCCTTCGAGCTCGACGTCAACACGCTCATCTTCGACCAAAACCTCGCCCCTTCGCAGGCGTCGGGGATCTCGAGGCTCAGCGACCTGAAGGTGATCGACCGCACCCAACTCATCCTCGACATTTTCGCGCAGCGCGCCACCTCGGCCGACGGCAAGCTCCAGGTCGAGCTCGCCCAACTGAAGTACGCGCTGCCGCGACTGGGGCAAAAAGACGACTCGCTGTCGCGCCTCACGGGGGGGATCGGAGGCCGGGGACCGGGAGAAACGAAACTGGAGATCGGTCGACGCCGGGCCCGGGAGCGCGTCGCGGCCTTAGAGCGGCGGCTGAAAAAGCTCGCCAACCAGCGGCGACAGCGGCGACAGCGGCGCCGGCGCCAGAACATCCCCATCGTCAGCATCGTCGGGTACACGAACGCCGGAAAGAGCACCCTTCTCAACGCGCTGACCGAGGCCGAGGTCCTGGCCGAAGACAAGCTCTTCGCCACCCTCGAGACGCGGACACGACGGCTTCGCTTTCCCGAGGACCGAGAGGTCGTCATCACCGACACCGTCGGCTTCATTCGCGACCTCCCCCCCGACCTCTTCGCCGCCTTTCGCGCCACCTTCGAGGAGACCGCGGACGCGGACTTGCTCCTCCATGTGATCGACGCGAGCGACCCCGACCGCGAGCAGCACCGCACCACCACCGAGCGCCTGCTGAGCGAGCTCGATCTCCAGGAGATCCCGCGGCTGACGGTGTTCAACAAAAGCGACCGTCTCGACGAGTTGGAACGGCGGCGCCTCATGTCGGGTCAAGCCGACGCCGTGCTCATCTCGGCCCTCGAGCGCGACACCGTGAGCCACCTCCTCGAAGCGATCGCCGAACGCCTCGCCGACAAGTGGGCCCGCTCCGCCCTCACCCCGGACTCCTTCACTCCGGGCTCGTTCACTCCGGACTCCTTCACTCCCGACTATCCGCTCGACCCGACCGGAGCATAACTGGGTGCTCAGCCCGCCGTCCGTGGGGGCGGCCGGGGTGCGACGTCTTCGAGCTGAGCGAGTAGCGACGCCGCGAGGCCGGCGGGGTCGTCGCTCTCGGTGGCAGTGGCGTACGTGGCCAAACGGCGGGCGCGCCCGATGTCGCCCCGGCGCGCCGCGCACACCGCGCGTAGCGCGTCGGTGCCGAAGACGTGCTCGGTTGCCGCGCCGCCGCGACGGGACAAGAGTTCGAGGATCGCCTCCGCTTCGTCCAGCGCCCCTTCGTTCAGGCGGGTCACGGCGCGCCGTGCGAGGTCCCCGGCCGGGAGGGACGGCCACGGGGATGGCGGCGCGGCATCACAGATGCGCTCGAAGTCGACGCGAGGAAACGTCTCGAGGTGGCCCCCTGGCGTCGCGTTGAAGATGCGCCGTCCCCACCCCGCTGCGTAGTCGCGCAACCGCTCGTACTCCCAAACGGTGCGCCGCATGGCAAACGACCACGTATTCCAATCGAACCGGTCGGACGCGGCCCGCCGCCGGTCGGTAGGAAAGCCGTGCCCGCAGACGGCGCCCGAAAATGCCGCCTCGTCGATGGCGAGAAAGTCGTGGTCGCAGCCGATGAGAATGACGGGATCGCAGCCGAGGTACAGGGCGAGCATGATCGCGGGGGAAATGACGTTTTGGCCCCACATGGGGAGGCTGCAGGTGAAGTCGAGGGGCTCGGTTCCCACGTGGTCGCCCGTGAAGGCGAAAAAGTGGGTCTCGACGAGCGGTCCCGTCGTGAGCGCCGAGAGCACGGGTGCCCCTCCGAGCGGACAGAAGAGCCGCGTCGCCGACGGACCCTCGACGAGCGCTTCCAGCACCGGCAGCAGGTACTCCTGCGGCTTTTCCCAAAACCATGGGTCCGCCAGCATCCAATACGGCGGCGCCAGGGCCTCGTACTGTGGGTGGCGCTGGAATTGATTCACGACGATCGCCACCTCCCCCGCCAGTCGGGCGAGGTCGTGGTGGGCCAACGAGGGCCCGTTGCCCAGGACGAAGGCCCGGCGCCCGGCGTGCACGTCGCGAAGGAGCTCGTTCTTACGGAGAAGGGCCGAGATCGCTACCACGCCGAGAACATCTGCAGCATTCGCGCCAGACGGCGTTCCTGCGCACGCGACGCGCGACACCGCCACGGCCGTCAACGAAAGCGTCATGGCGCTGACGCGTCGCCACCCTCACGGCGCCGCGGCGGCGATGGGCCGTCGTGGCCGGGTCAGCCAGCCCGGGTCAGGTCGCGCCGTAGTCGATGAAGTCGACCAGGTCCCACAACATGTTGCGCAGCTCTTCGTCGTCTGCGATGTCGGCCTGAACCACCTCGCTCGCCGCCACGAGGTCGGGGCGGGCTTCCTTGAGGCGAGGGGTATCGCGAGCGAAGCCGTTGATGCGGTCGAGGGTGCGACGGGCGTCCTTGAGGCGTGGTGGGTCGCCTCGGGCGTACAGAACTTTGTCGATGCGCAACAGCACCCGGCTCATCACCGCTTCGAACTCGTTGGCGCTCGTAACCGGCACGAGCGGGAGTCTAGTCGCACCCCGCGCTCCGGGTGAAGTCCCGCGGTTCATGGGGGCGCGCGGCGGCGGGGCCCTCCGGTTTTGCGCCTCGGCTCGAGACCGTTAGGTCCCCGGGGCCCGTATGGACCGTGAAGCCGCCTCTGCCGCCATCGTCGCGTTCCTTCGTGCGCTCGGTCATGCGCCCGAGGGGGACCTCGCCGACACGGGGCGGCTCGTGGCCGAAGCGTGGTCGTCGGATCTCCTGGACGGCGCCGCCATCGACCCCGTCGCTACCCTCCGCGACGGGGCCGTCGCCAGCGGGGTTCACGAGCGAGAGGGCATGGTCGCGCTCCGCGACCTGTCGGTGTTCATGATGTGTCCCCACCACCTTCTCCCCGCGCTCGGACACGCCGACGTCATCTACCGTCCGGGTCCCCAAGTCGCCGGGTTCGGCGCCGTGGTGAAGGCGCTGCGCGGATGTACCCGCAAGTTGACCCTTCAAGAGCGCGCGGGCGCCGAGCTCTGCCACGCGCTGGTGCATGGCCTCGAAGCGGAGGGCGCCTTGTGCCGGCTACGGATGACGCACACGTGCCTCGCGGCGCGCGGTCCCCGCGAAACCCGCGCCACTGTCGAGACCCTCGCCGTCGCCGGGTCGTTCCGCGACGATGCCGAGGCCCATCGGCGCGCGATAGCCCTGCTGAGCCTCGGAGGCACCGGGTCGTGAGCGGACGCGCCGTCATCACCGGGGCGAGCCGGGGCATCGGCCGCGCGACCGCGCTCGCCTTCGCCCGCCGCGGCCTCGACCTGGCCCTGCTCGGACGGCCCTCGGTCGCCCACGAAGAGACGGTGTCGCTCTGCCGCGAGGCCACGCCGCGTCCCGACGCTGAAATTCGCAGCATCGCCTGCGACGTGGCCAATCCCGCGGCGATCGAAACCGCGGCCGCCGCCCTCGGGCCGCCGCCCACCGTGGTCGTCAACAACGCGGGCGTCCTCCATCGCGGTCCGACCTTGTGGGAGACCGAGCCCGAGGCGTACGAACAGACGATGAACGTCAACGTGCGCGCGCCCTACCTCCTCTGCCGCGCGCTCATCCCCGCCATGCTCGCCGCCGGCCGCGGCCGCATCGTGCATATCGCCAGCATCAGCAGCACCATCGGCTGCCCGCGACAGGCGGTGTACGGGGCGAGCAAATGGGCGCTGCTGGGGCTCCATCACGCCCTCTCCGACGAGCTGAAGGATACCGGGCTTCAATCCATGGCCGTGCTGCCGGGCTCGGTGCGCACCGACATGCTGGCCCAGACGCCCTTTCCCCCCGACATGGAGCCCGAAGACGTCGCCGACGTCGTCGTCTACGCCGCGCTCGACGCGCCCGACGCGATGCAGGGGGCCGACTTGAAGGTGTACGGATGAGCCAAGACGACGCAGACATCCCCGACGACCTCGAAGGCGCGCTCGAAGCGATGCCGCTCTTTCCCCTGAAGCAAGCGGTGCTCTTCCCGGGCGCCCTCTTGCCGCTCCACGTGTTCGAGCCGCGCTACCGCAAGCTCGTCGCCGACGTGCTCGCCTCGCACCGCACGATGAGCGTGCCTCAGGTCCTCGAGCGGCCCGAAGGCGAGGGGGACGACGAGGGCGGCGACCCCGCGCGGCCGCCGATCGCGCGGGTCGCCGGCGTGGGCACGATCATCGAACACGCGGAGCTGCCGGGCGGGCGCTTCAACATCGTGCTCTTGGGCCGCGGACGCGTCGCCCTCGACGAGCTGCCGTTCGCCCCGCCGTACCGGCGCGCGACCGCCAAGCTGTTGCGGACGACCCGCGACGACGACGTGCCCCCGCTCGAGCTGACCGCGCTCCACGCAGCCGTGCACGCCTTCGCCAAGCTGGTGCGCGAAAAGGACTCCGACTTCGAGCTTCGTCTGCCCAAAGGTCCTCCGAGCCTCATCGTCGATGCCTGCGCCCATCACTTGGTCCTCGACGCACGACAGCGGCAGGAGGCCCTCGAAACCCTCGACGTCGTCGACCGCGTTCGCCGCGTGACCGAAGTGCTCACCATTCAACGCGCCGCGCTGAGCCCCACGACGAGCTCGGGCCTCAACTAATACCCGGCCCAAAAGGCCTCCCGGCTCGCTCGCCGATTCTCGGCGAGGGCGAGCGAGCCTCTCGGCCGCTGCTCCTATTGGCCGGTGACTAACTGTTTCTCCTCGGGGTCTGTCTCCAGACCCCGCCCCATTCGCTTCGCTCACGGGGCCCCACCCCGAGAGCGAGCCCTGACGAGCTCGGGCCATAACGAATACCCGGCCCAAGTGGCCTCCCGGCGCTCAGGCGCTTTGACTCTCGGGCGGCGGGGGGGGGCTGCTCTGGGGGCCTGGCTGGCCCCACACGCGGCCGGTCTGTTCGTCGCTGAACACGCGGCCGTCTTTCATCGTGACCACCCGGGGCATCGAATGGGCGAAGTTTACGTTGTGGGTCACCACCACCACCGTGGTCCCGTGGCGTGCGTTCACGTCGAAGAAGAGCTGGTGAATGGCGTCGCTGGTGGCGGTGTCGAGGTTGCCGGTGGGCTCGTCGGCGAGGATCAGCGGCGGGGACAGCACCAACGCCCGGGCGAGCGCGACGCGCTGCTGCTCGCCCCCGGACAGCTCGCCCGGGCGGTGGGTCAGGCGGTGGGCGAGGCCCACCTCCTCGAGCAGGCCGCTCGCGAGGCCCTTCATCTCGGGGCGTTTCCGACCCTGGATGAGGCCCGGCATCATCACGTTCTCCAGCGCATTGAACTCGGGCAGGAGATGATGGAACTGGAACACGAAGCCGATCATCTCGTTGCGCACCGCGGCCAGCTGCGCGCTGTTGAGCCCGACGAGCTGGTGCGGCCCGAGCTCGATGGTCCCCGTCGTGGGGAGGTCGAGGGTCCCGATGCAATGGAGCAGCGTGCTCTTGCCCGCGCCGGACTTGCCCACGATCGCGACCACTTCGCCCGAGCCGATTTCGAGGTCGATCCCCTTGAGCACCTCGAGCTGCCGGCCCATGTGCGAAAAGGCCTTCGTGAGGCCGCGCACGGCGACCAGTGGTTCTCCTGCTCCTCCTTCGGTGGTGGTGGTGGTCATCGTGTTCACTCGTAACGCAGCCCGTCGATGGGTCGCACGCGCGACGCCGTCAAGGCGGGGTAGATGGTCGACAGGGTGCAGATCACCATCGCCGCCAATGCGACCAGACTGTAGTCGACCGGGTCGACGTTCACCGGGAGGCGGTCGATGTAATAAACGTCGGGGTCGAGGCGCACGCCCGCCCACGACAAGCCGAGGCACGCGGCGAGGGCCACCGTGACCCCCATCACCGTCCCGATCCCCCCGATCAACACCCCTTCGAGCACGAAGGTGCGCATGATCGCCCGATCGGAGGCGCCGAGCGCCTTGAGCATGGCGATCTCCTTCTGCTTCTCCGTCACCATGAGCAACAGGGTGCAGATGATGCAGAAGCTCGCGACCGCGATCGCGATGCTGAGGATGATGAAGGTCGCAATGCGCTCGAGTTTGAGCGCACTGAAGAGGTTCTTGTTCATCTCCTTCCAGTCGCGAACCCGGAGCGGCTGGTAGCCCGGTCGCTCGGGACGCTGGCCGTTCAAGGCCGCCACCGCGGCGTCGAGGGCGGGGCGGACCTCCCCCACCCGCTCGGGCTCGGGGATGCGCACGTCGATGCGACTCAGCGACGAGCGCAGGTCGAAGAAGGCCTGCGCATCCGCGAGCATGACGTAGGCGTGCGACGCGTCGTACTCGTACATCCCGCTGTAGAAGATCGCGGCCACCCGGAACTTGCGCGCCTTCGGCATGATCCCAAGCGGACCCAGCTCGCCGGTCGGGCTCAACAGCGTGAGCTCGTCCCCCACCATCACGTGGAGCGACTTGGCGAGCTCGCGACCGAGGATCATCCCCGGATAGACCTGCTTCTCGGGCAGCACATCCTCGAGCTCGGGGTCGAGGCCCGGCATCCGAAAGCCGGGCCCCTTGTAGTAGGGCTCGCCGTCGCGGCTGCGCCCGATGATCTCGTCGGCGGGCAGGTCGAGCAGCTGGGCCGGGTCGGTGAGGTACGCGAACGAACCGATCTCGATGTTCTGCTTCAGGTTGATGACATCTCCGATCGTCTCGGGGTCGATGCCGCGCATGAGCACCCCGGCGGTGTTCGTCGACGACGAGGCCATGGCGTCCCCCCCGACGACCGGGGTCACCGTGCCGCCCATCGGCGCCACCGCGGCCCGGGTCTCGTCGAGCACCGGCCGCCACTCGTCGAATCCCGCCGGGCCCGCGTCGACGAGGATGTGGGCGGTGTTGCCCAAGATCTTGCGCTTCAGGTCGGCGCCGAAGCCGCCCATGATGCTGGTCACGCTGCACAGCGCACACGAACTCACGCCGACCCCGAGGATCGACAACACGCTGATGACGGTGAGAAAGCCGCTCTTGGTCGCGCGCATCATGCGGGCGGCGACGAAGGTGACGAACGTACGGTGCTCGAGGTTGCGGAGCAGCACCGGCAGGCTCTCCGCGAGAAGGTAGACCACGAAGACGACCGCCGAAACCAACGCTGCGATGCGGACGAGCTGCTGACCGAGGTCGAACTTGCCGAAGGCGGGCTCGACCATACGCAGGCTCACGACGGTGAGGACCGCGAACACCACCCCCATCACCGGCCCCGCGTACCGAAACACGCTCCGAAGCCGCGAGGGCGCCTGGAAGAGCCGGCCCATCTCTTCGCGTTCTCGGGCTGCGTTCCGTCGGGAGAGCCGGAGCACGCCCACGCTGAGCACCACCGCCCCCACCAGCGCAATGATGGCCCCGAGGGCGACGTCGTCGCGCGTCACCCGCACCGCGGCGCCCGCGACGAGGAGCACCGTGGCGACCCCGACCTCGAGCAGAGGCGAGACGCCCCGCGAGGGGCGAGGCGTGACGCGGCTGGCGCCCGAGGACGGGGGGGTAGACTCGCTCACGACGCGTCGGCGCCCCCCTCCGGGCGCAGTTGGGGAAACAAGATCACGTCGCGGATCGAAGGGGCCCCGGTGAGCATCATCACCAAACGGTCGATGCCGAGGCCAAACCCGGCGGTGGGAGGCATGCCGTGCTCGAGGGCCCGGATGTAATCGGCGTCGTAGTCCATCGTCTCGTCCGCCCCGCGCGCCTTGGCTTCGACCTGAGCCCGGAAGCGCGCCGCCTGGTCCTCCGGGTCGTTGAGCTCACTGAACGCGTTGCAGAGCTCGCGGCCGTCGACGAACAGCTCGAAGCGATCCACGAGGGTGGGGTCGCCGTCTTTGCGCCGGGCCAGAGGCGAGACCTCGAAGGGGTAGTCGACGATGAAGACGGGCACGCTGTGGTCGCCTTCGCGGTAATCCGCGCTCAAAAACGGCTCGGCGAGGTATTCGTACGCGCAGAACGTCGCCTCGCCGTCGCCGTCACACTTCTTCATCGCCTTGCGGTAATTCGCCCAATCGATGATGCGTCGCTTGGCCTTCGACGCCTTCGCCCAGGGCTTGATGGGCGCGTCGTCGGCCGCCACCGCCGCCGTCGCCACCTCCGGCGGGAGGTCGGCGCGGGCCCGCGCCTGCGCAATGGCATCGGCCATCGTGACACGGGCGAATCGGGACAGGGTGAAGGGGCGCTCGGTCGCCCACGTGGCGTGGGCCTCGGGCAGCACCGCGGCGAGGTGCGCGTCGACGGACCGCAGCATGTCTTCCGTCTGGTCCATCAGCGTCGCGTAGGTCGCATATGCTTGGTAGTACTCGAGCATCGTGAACTCGGGGTTGTGGCGCGTGCTGATCCCCTCGTTGCGGTAGGCGCGACCGATTTCGTAGACCCGCTCGAAACCGCCCACCACGAGGCGTTTGAGGTAGAGCTCGGGGGCGATCCGGAGAAACAGGTCGAGGTCGAGGGCGTTGTGGTGGGTGGCGAAGGGCTGGGCCGCGGCGCCGCCGATGAGACGGTGCAACGTCGGCGTCTCGACCTCGAGAAACCCACGGTCGTCGAGGTAGCGGCGCAAGCCCTGCACGATGGCGCTGCGGGCCCGGAACACGGTGGCGACCGGCGGGTTGGCCACGAGGTCGACGTAGCGGTGGCGATACCGCGCTTCGACGTCTTTGAAGCTCGTTTTCGTGGGCAGCGGCCGGTAGGCCTTGGTCAGGATCCGGGCCGACGTCGCGTTGATGCTCAGCTCGCCGCGGCGGGTGGCCATGGCGGGCCCGACGCCCTCGACGAAGTCGCCGAGGTCGATGTCCTCGAGCCCGGCGTACGCCTCTCCCATCACCTCCTGGTCGCAGTAGAGCTGCAGCTCGCCCGTCCGGTCGCGGAGGCGGATGAACGTGAGCGCGCCCATGGCGCGGAGGAACAGCACCCGACCGGCGAGACGAAACGGGGTCTCGGTGGGAACGCGCTCGGCGTCGTAGCGGCCGTCGTCGTTGCGGGCGGCCGCACACGCGCGTCGTACCTCCGCCACCTCGACCCGCGGCACGTCGCCACCGACGACGTCGTTGGCGAACGGGTTTTGGCCCCGGTCCCGGAGGCGGGCCGCCTTGGCCCGGCGGGTCTCGATGAGCGCCTCTTCGGCGCGGCCGGCGGAAGGGTTCGTACGGGCGGCGTCGCGCTTGTTCTTGCTCACGGCTGGCTCTTCGCTCTTTCGCGTCAGCGGTCGCGGTTCTCGTCGTCGCCGGCCGACTTGAGGAGGTACGCCTCGACGAAGGCATCCAGCTCGCCGTCGAGGACGGCGTCGGGGTTGTTGCTCTCGGTCTCGGTGCGGACGTCTTTCACGAGCCGATAGGGGGCGAGCACGTAGTTGCGGATTTGGCTGCCGAAGTCGATCGCGCTCTTGGAGGCTTCGCGCGCCTGTTGCGCGTCGAAGCGCTTGTCGAGCTCCATTTGGTAGAGCTTCGCCTTGAGCATCTTCATCGCGAGGTCGCGGTTTTGGTGTTGGCTCCGTTCGGCCGAGCACCGAATGAGAATCCCGCTCGGCTTGTGCTTGAGGATGACCGCCGTCTCGACTTTGTTGACGTTCTGCCCCCCTTTGCCGCCCGATCGCGTGGTCTGGATGTCCACGTCGCTGTCGGGCACGACGATGTCGATCTCCTCGTCGGTCTCGGGGGTGACGTCGACGGCGGCGAACGAGGTCTGGCGGGTGTGGTCGGCGTTGAACGGGCTCATGCGCACGAGCCGGTGCACGCCCCGCTCCGCGCGCATGTAGCCGTAGGCGTACTCGCCCTTGATCTGAATGGTGGCGCTGCTGATGCCGGCCTCTTCGCCGTCCTGCTTGTCGACGATCGAGACCTTGAAGCCCCGTCGCTCGGCGAAGCGGCTGTACATCCGCAAGAGCATCGACGCCCAGTCCTTGGCGTCGGCGCCGCCCGCGCCGGCGTTGATGGTCACCGTCGCGTCCGCATCGTCCATCGGGCCGGAGAGCATGCGGCGCAGCTCGAGGTTGCGCACCTTGGTGGCGAGCTCGTCGACCAGCGACGAAACCTCGGCCACGGTGTCGTCGTCGCCCTCTTCCTCGGCCAGCTCGAGCAGCCCGAGGTTGTCGTCGATCTCGCCGGTGATCTCTTTGACGAGCGTCAGCTTGCTCTCGACGCCCGACCGTTTGCGCAAGATCCCCTGGGCCCGCGCCTGGTCGTTCCAGAAGTCGGGGTCGAGGGAGAGCTGGTTCAGCTCTTCGAGGTTTCGTTCCAGCTCGGGGACGTCAAAGATGCCCCCTTAGCGCCTCAAAGCGCCTTTGGAGGTCCAAGATCCGATCACGCGTTTCGGTGAGCATGGCCTCGGGGTCTACGTCATCGTCTCCTCGAAGGCTACGGTTTGGCGCCGACGCGGCGTCGCGATGGCTCAAGTCGGGGGCGCGCGGTCCGTTCGCACGGACGATGGCGACGGAACATACGGGTCACGGATCGGGGGATGAAGGACCGGGGCGCGCCTACGGGGAGGTGCGGGTCGAGCCGATCGCGACGCCGGCGGGAACGTCGTCGTCGGGGGCGCGGGCGGGGGTCGAGATGCGGCGGCACGCCCGGTACCGGGTCGAGCTCGACGTCGACTTCGGCACCGAGCACAACTTCTACTCGGGGTTCATCGAGAACCTGTCGGCGGGGGGGGTGTTCATCGCGACCCATCAGGTGCGCCCCATCGGCTCGCTGGTGCAGTTCAGCATTCAGATGCCGACCCGGAACCGACCCGTCCGCGGCTTCGGCGAGGTGCGGTGGGTCCGCGAATACAACGAAGACACGGGGACCCAGCCCGGCATGGGGCTTCGCTTCGTCGAGATCAGCCACGACGACAACGAGCTCATCCGGAACTTCGTCGAGCGACGGGACCCGATCTTTTTCGACGACTGAGGTCGCGTCGACAGCGCCGAGGCGAAAGCGTCTGGACACTGAACATCTGAACAGTCATGATGAGGAGACGATGGCGGTCTCTCCTCTTCCTTCGTCGACCTCGGCGCTTCCCTCCGCCTGGCGCGACCGAATCCGCCCCGGCGGCGGGGGGGCGAGCAACGACGCGACGCCCGCTCTGTCTACTTTGACGGGGTCGACTTTGGCGGCGGTGGCGGGTCACGCCGCGCATTCTGCGACCGAGGAAAAGGATGACGTTCTCCCGCTCGGGATTCGGGCGCTCGATGCGGCGTTGCCCGACGGAGGGCTCCCGCGGCGCGGCGTGGTCGAACTCTGTGCGCCGGGGGGACTAGGACGGCTGACCCACCTCGCGCTCGCCGCGTGCCGGGCCGGACAACGGGAAGACCCGACGCCGGGCGCCGACCTCGCGTGGTGCGCGTGGATCGATCCCACCGGAACGCTGTACGCCCCCGGGGTGGCGCAGCGCGGCGTGGCGCCGTCGCGGCTGCTCGTCGTCCGCCCCGAACCCGAGGATACCGCCCGCGTCGCCGTCCGCCTCGTCGGCAGTGGTGTCTTCTCGGTGGTCATCATCGACCGCAGCCCCCTCCCCGGCGTCGCGACGGGTTGCGGAGACGAGCCCCTCGCCGCTCGCCCCTCCGCTCGCCCCTGGGGCAGCACGGGGCACCGTTGGCGCCAGAACCGTTGGGCGTTGGCGGTCCGGAGGTTGGCGCTCGCGAGCGAGCGACACGCTTGCACCATTCTGCTGTTGAGCGACCTCGAGCAAGCGCGACGCGCCCCGCTGCCCACCCGCATGCGGCTCGAGCTGAGCCGCCCCCACGCCGACCGATTGCGGATCCACGTCGCCAAAGAACGGCGCGGCCGACTCGTGCCCCCGTTCGAGCTCCCCCTCGCCGCGCTGCGAACTTCAGAGTCGGCGGGAGCAGTGTCGGCTGGTGCTGTGTCGGTTGGCCCCGTGTCATTTCGCCCCGTATCGGCTGACCCTGTGGCACCTCGCCCCATAACGGCTGACCCTGTGGCACCTTGCCCCACATTGGCTGGCCATCTCTCAGCTGACCCCGTGTCATTTCGCCCCATGTCGGCGGGCTCCGTAGCATCTTGCCCCGGATCGGCGCCCCTCGACTTGGTCCGCGCACGCGACGCCGGCGGCAGTACCGGCGTCGCGACGGGTTGAGCCGGGCCGACCATGAGCGGTCATCGGCATGCGTCGTCCCGGGGACGGCGGGCTCCGGCACGTCGGATCGTCGCGGTCGTGGCGTCCGATCTCGCCTGTGAGCTCGCCCGTCGCCGAGCCCTCGTCACGGGCGACCGACCGTTCGCCGTCATCGTCGACGATGACGACGACGAGAGAGGCGTCGACGGGGAGCGGGCCCAGGCCGCGGCGTCCGGAGCGTCGGCGGCGTCACCCGTCAACGGCGGCGGCGGCGGCGCGCGCGAGGTGGCGACCCGGGCCGTGCTTCACGCGGTCGATGCGCGCGCCGCTCGCTACGGCGTTCGGCCCGGCCAGCGCGCCGCCGACGCCGCCGCCCTCGTCGGGGGCTTGCACATCGTGCACCTCGGTCGCGGCGCGATCGAAGCCGCCCTCGGTCGGATCGCCGAGCACGCCCTCGCCCTCGCCCCCACCGTCAGTGTCGAGGGCGCCCGACGGCGAGAAAGACGAGAGGGCCCGGCGACGGGGCGGCGGCGACGCACCCGCGATGAAGCGCGCCGCCGCGACGAGGTGGCCTCGGGGCGCTACCCCTCGGGGCTCGGGGCCGGACCGTACGACACGGTGTGGATCGACGCGACGGGCTGCACCCAACGCATGGGCGGAGAAGACGTCTTCGTCGCCGAGCTTCACGCCCTGCTCGCCCCCCTCGAGCACCGCCTCCGCATCGCCCTCGCCGACGGCCCGTGGATCGCCCAGGCGATCGCCCGCTGGCATGTCCTCGGCCAGAAGAACCATGAGCATCGTACGGCGGGGGCCATCATCGTGCCCTCCGGGGCCACCATGGCCCACCTCGACCCGCTGCCGGTCGCGGCGTTGCCCCTCGGTCCCGAGCCGCTCGGGTGGCTGGGCAAGCTCGGCATCCTCCGGCTCGAAGACCTCCGACGCCTCGACCGCGCCCAGCTCGCCGTGCGTCTGCGCCCCCGCCGCGCGTCGTCGGGTCGTGCCCGCCGGCGCGGGGGCGACGGCATCGCACCGGCCATCGAAGCGGTGCTGGAGCTGATCGCTGGCCGCGACGCCACGCCCCTGACCCCGTACGTCCCCCCGCGCGGCATCGAAGAGCACGCCGCCTTCGATACCGAACTCAGCGGCACCGAGCCGCTGCTCTTCGTCCTTCGCGGTCTCACCGCCCGCGCCGTCGGCCGCCTCCACAACCGCGGGGAAGCCTGCGGGCGCTCGGAGCTGACCCTGACGTTCGACGCCGGCTATCTCGCCCCCGAATTGAGCCCCGAGCGCGACGTCATCGACGACGAGCTCGATGCCGAAGACCGTCGCGTCCACGCCCCCGCCGAGGCCGCTCCGTGTCCGCTCGAGATCGACACCTCCGTCACACCGCCTCGCACCACCATCGTCGTCGCGTTTCCCGTCCCCCTCGCCGACGAGGCCGAGCTGCGACAGGCGTGGGCCTCGCGCCTCGAGCGCCTCGAGCTGCCCGCCCCCGTGCGCTCGATCACGCTCACCCTCGACGGCCTCAGCCCCCAACGGCACGACCAGCTCGATCTGCACCGTCGCCGTCAACGCGACCCCCGCGCGCTCCCCACCCTCCTCGCCGAGCTCAGCGCCTGGCTCGGCTCCGACCGCGTCGGCATTCTCGAAGCCGTCCCCGTGCACCGCCCCGAGCTGCGCTCGCGCCTGGTCTCCGCCTCCGAGGCCGCCACATCATCGTCGTCATCGTCGGCCGCCCCCGAAGCGGCCCCCGCGCGCCTCAGCGCGACGGCGGGACCCCCGAAGGCCGCCGAGCGGCTCTCTACCCTCGAATCAGAGCCCACCCGAATGCTCCCGGTGCCCCACCCTCTCCACGACCCCGAGACGCCTTCATCTTCTTCGCCGTGGCCCCTGACCCTCGTCCGGCTCCGCTTCGCCCACCGCCTCGACGCCATCGAGTGGTGGCAGCCCGCCCCGCTCCACCGCGACTACAGCCGCGCCACCCTCCGCACCCCCACCGCCGCCGCCCCCTCCAGCCGCGGCGGCGACGCATCCCACCACCACGTCGAGGCGCTCGTCTTCACCACCCCCGACGCCCCCGATCATCTCCAACTCCACGCCTGGTTCGACTGACCCGACCCCACGGCCATCGGCGTCTCCCAACCTGGGACAACACCGATCCAGTCGTCGTCCTCCCGCACGCCTGGACACCTCTTTCCCCAGTATAAACCGTTATTTAACGCACACGCTGAACAGATGCTCCCACCCTCCCGCGCCCCATCTCCCTGGGATCACACAACTGTTTAGAATTTCTCAAAGATCCGTTTACTGCACATCTGCTCTTCCGAATCGTCCTTGTGAAAGGTAGGTTACGCCCGGCTGACTTGGCCAGCCACCCAGAACCACTCGGCGTTCGGGGACCGCGCGCGACCATCCAAATGGGCGGGATGAAGGCGGACGCGCACCACTCGGGACTCGCAGCGCCACTTCGCTGATGAGGACGCTTTGAATTATTCTAAACGATGGATGGCGTTCGCCGTCGCGCTGCTCGGCAGCCTCGCGATGACGGCCAACGCATGGGCGGTAGGCCCGTTTTTCGAGGACTTCGAGTCCGAACCGACGTGTACGCCGGCATGCGCGACCATCTGCGCGCTGAGCACGTCGGGTTTCGTCAACGTAGATGAAACCCTGGCCCCAATCAGCCAGGCCAACAACCGAGACTGGCTGGTCGACACTGCCGGTACGGTTTCAAGCGCAACCGGACCGAGCGCCGACCACACCCTCGGCACGTCCGCGGGCAAGTACCTCTTCCTCGAGACGTCGAGCCCGTGCGACACCCAGGTGTACGAGGTCAACCTCGACAGCCCCCCGCTCGACATCGGCACGCTCACCACGCCCGCCGTTCGTTTCTGGTACCACCTCTTCGGGGGCTCCATTGGCGAACTTCACGTCGACGTTCTCGACACCACGGGAAACGTACTCCAGCTCGACGTCACGCCTCCTGTGATCGGTCCCCAGGGCAACCTCTGGATCCAGACGCCACTCATCGACCTCACCGGCTTTCAGGCGAACGCCCAGGTCGTCGTAAGGATTCGAGCCCTCCACTTCTCCGCCGGGCTCGGCTTCGAGGGCGACCAGGCCATTGACGACTTCGAGTTCTTGGATGCCGTCAACCCCGACGCGAGCCTTGTGTCCGTCGACAGCCCTTCCACCGGCTGTAACTTGACGGCAACAGAGTCGGTCACCGTCACCATCGAAAATCGTGGTCTCAACGCCATCGCAAACGTGCCCATTCAGTACACCGTAGACGGAGGGGCACCGGTACAGGAGACCTTTGCGGGCCCACTCATGCCAGGGATGTCCGCCTCCTTTACGTTCGCGACCACAGTCGATCTGTCCGCGGGCGGCAGCGTTGACATCGACGTGACCATCGCCGCGCCAAATGACTTCGACACGTCGAACGACATGGTCGGCGCGACGGTGGTCAACACCATCGGTACGACGTACACCGTTCCTATTTCCGAAGACTTCGAAGGTGCCACCGCGACCACGGGCTGGATCAGCTACGACCGAAACGCGACGAGCAACAGCTGGCTTTTCGGCGCACCCAACAACGCCGTCATCAACAGCGCCTCGAGCGGCACCCAGGCCTACTACTTCGACGGCTACCCGAACGACGAAGAAAGCGCGCTTCAGATTGCGTGTCCCTTCGACTTGTCGGCACTAACAGATCCCGCGGTGAGCCTCGACATCTGGACGGAGACCGAGTCGTGCTGCGACGGCGCTTCGCTTCAGTACTCGATCGACAACGGTGAAACCTGGGTCACGGTCGGAACCTCATCGAGCGCCACACCGGGCGAAAACTGGTACAACGACGCCAGTGCGTCGGGTTTGAACACCGACAACAACGACGCATGGACGGGGAGTTCTAGCGGTTACTTCACCGCTTCCCACTCCCTCGCGGCCATCGCCGGCGAAACTTCCGTCCTGCTCCGCATCGCGTTTGGCTCCGACGGTTCAGGCATCGACGAGGGCGTTGCCATCGACAATTTTGTGGTCGCCGAAGCGGCCGGCATCTTCCCGGCAGAATCCGTCGTCACTCAGGTGGTGGCGGAGACGCTTCCCACCATCAACGGGCTGCATGAAACCCACGGCCCGTTTCCGGTGCTCGTCCTCGACTTCGATCAGCCGCTTGGACCTGTGACGCTCGACAGCATTACAGTAACCAACGCCGGAAGCATCATGGATGCCGACATCTTCTGGCATCTCTTTGCCGACGATGGCGACGGGTTTTTCGACATCAGCGTCGACACCCAGCTCGCCGCGATGATTGCTCAGAGTGGCGGAAGCGCGACCCTCAGCACCGGCGGAACGGCCTTGCCCTCTTTTGACACGCAGCGCCTTTTCATCGTCGCCGAATTGGCCGTCAACGCCATGCCGGGCAACACCATCGTCGCCAGCGTGGCGGCGAACACCGACATCGTATTTGCCGGGACCCCGACGACGACCCTCAGTGCCCCGTACACCGCGGACACGGTCACCCTCAATCCGGTGATCAGCACCTTCCCGTTCGAAGACGACTTCAGCGTTTTCGACCCGAGCTTTACCGGCTTGGACGGCGAGGGAACCAAGCTCCAAACAGCCAACGAAGTTGGACCTGTCGGGAACCCCACCGACTACGGGAACGACGGCTTCATCACGCTCGTGACCAGCCAGGGGAATCTGCTTCCCGTCTCGGGCACCAGCTTTCTTCAACTCGACTACGACAGCCTCGCCGGCCAAGCGTTCCAGTACGCCTTCGACATGTCGGCGTTCTCCGTCGCCAACAACGAGCACATCTGGGTCGGTTTCCGTTGGTCGCACACGGGCGACGAAAACGACCCCGAGGAGAACGTATTTCTGTCCCTCGATGGAGGCAGCAGCTACCTCGGGTCCGTCTATCACTTCGAGAAAAACTCGGGTAACGATGAGGTTTGGAACGAAGACTTCATCGATCTTTTCGACGTCATCAATGCTGCGAGCCTCGATTACACCGACAACATGGTGATCCGGTGGCAGGGAAATGATGAAACGGCGATTCCCGCCGACGGGATGTACTTCGACCGAATCCAGGTCGGCTTTCCGCCCGAGCTCGTCCTGGAACGCAGTGCGACCGTTTTCTTGGACGGTGACACGGACGCTCAAGGGAGCATTCCTGCTTTGCCCCAATCGGTGACCTATAATGTGGCCAATGGCGGCGACCTCGACCTTGTCCTCGACGCGGGCGGGTTTACTGTGGCAAACGAAATGGGTGTTTCCAACGTGACGGTCACACAACCGGCGAATCTGACGGTGCCCAACGGCGCGATGGAGACACTGGTGGTCGACTTCGAGCCCTCGCTAGGCGCGTTCAGCTTTGACCTGACCGTGCCTACGAACGGACCGTCGTTGACGGGCTCGTCCTACACGATCACCATCAGCGGAACCGCCACGACGCCCGCGCCCGACATTAGCGTGGAACGACCAGCCGGAACCGAAATCGCGAGCGGATCCACCGACGGTCAGGGAGACCAGCCTGTCGAGATGGCCCAGGAACTCGTGTACACCATCGTTAACACAGGGAACATCGACCTCAACCTGCAGGGGATCAACGTTCTAAACGCCGCCAACACTACGGCGGCTCTCACGGTGGCGCCCATGGGCGTGCTTGCTCCGTCCGAAACGACCACGTTTGCGCTCAGCTACACGCCGACGGCCGCCGGGCCGTTCAGCTTCGAGGTCAGCATCGGCAACGATGATCCTGACGAGAGCCCTTATGTCATCATCGTCGAAGGTGATGGCACCGACACGAGCGGCGTGGGCGGCGGCGGGCCGACGACGACCACGGGCGCCGGTGGAAGCGGGGGTGACGGCGGCGCTGGCGGCGATGCGGACGGTGACGACGACGGTTCGGACGACGATGGTGGCTGCTCTTGCAGTACGCCAGGCTCGTCGAGGAGCCAGGCCCCCCCGACGAGCCTGCTCGTGTTCGGTGGCATGCTCGTTGTGGCTGCCCGCCGTCGCCGCCGTCGGTAGGGGCAGGTCGACGCTCCTCTGCCCATCCTAAGGCAAGAGCACCGTACCCATCACGAGGCCGCAGAGTGCTCCACTCTGCGGCCTCGTTGCCGTTAGCGCCAGTTCACCGTCCCCTGAACCCGAATCTGTGATTCGTCACGTTCCAGAAGCGCCAACGCGAGCGACGCTACGACTTCCCCTTCGACGTCGAGGACCTCCGCCACCAAGGACGGTCCACCGCTCCGCGATACCAGGCCTCCGGATAAAGACCAGCCCGCATTCCCTGCGAGGAGTTCCCCGGTTACGCGAACGTCGGCCTCCTCCGCAAACGAACCGTCTTCGCTCGCAAGGACCGCGCGAACCGGCTCGCCAAGACACTCATCCCCCCAATTCAGGACCAAACCGCGGGTCTCTTGAGTCAGTTCGCCGTAAGCCCGAACCGACTGGACACACGACTCCGCAGTGGACAGCTCCTGGGCGTCGCGGAAGGGCTCATCCCCGTCGTCGTCGACCGGCATGTTGCAGGCCGTCAGGTGCATGGCAGTCAAGGCGGAAATCGTAGCGACAATTTTTTTCTTCTTCTTCGTTCCGTTCATGGGCTCTCCGAGGCGACGACACTTGTCCGCGTCGCGGGGGTGTTCGGGAGGGGGCAGGCGCGGCCGAAGGCCCTGGATGGCCCAATACCGCTCGTCAGAGGAAACGGCGCGCAACGGGAGAACTTGAGCCGAGCCAATTGGCTTTCCGCCCGGGCGCCCAGGAAGCATCGCCTTCAGCGTCAGGTCGAGGAACGCCAAGCCGGTCGTGGCGTTGCACGTGCACCCCAGCCGGGCGCCTGTGCGCGCTTCGGTATGGGATCCGCTTCCCTCGGCTGTGCTCACGGGAACGAGTCCGCCGAGTGGCCACCGGCCAATGAGCATGAGGCGCAGCTACCGCGGCGCCGAGCTTTGCGCTAGGTTGCCTCGCATCTCGCTGGGAGTGACGTCCAACGGGTCCATCTCGGGCCAGAGGAGGCGAGAATGAGCGAAAAATTAGATCTGAGGGCGCGCCGTCGACGGCTGGCGCCGCTGGCGACCGTCGCGTTGTTTCTCTCGGCGGCGGGCTGCTCGGGAGGACCGGAAGCGATGTGCGAGGACGCGTTTGCGTGCTCGGGAGGGGGCGACGAAAGCGACCTGAGCGAATGCGTGGCCATGCTCGAGCGCGCCGTCGAAGACGCCGAAGCGCGGGATTGCGGCGACGAGATCGACGACGTCTACGATTGCTGGGAGAACGAATTCGAGTGTCCGAGTGAAGACGAATTCGACTACTCGAGCTG
>JBCCLB010000047.1:0-50639 GCA_039027095.1 Myxococcota bacterium | reverse complement strand
GTGAAGACCCGGGGAAGCCGCCAAAACTCCGCCCGGGTCTTCTTCTTTTGTGGCTGGTGTAGCTTGCCTGTCTCACGACCCCGCGGCGAACTTCACGCCCCAAGATCGGCAGTTTCTACGGAACGTGATGGTCGTCTAGAGCGCGGGACGTCGCCCTGCTAAGCTGGCGTCGCGATGACGGTGTATCCGGGGCTCATGGTCAACCACAACGTCCGGCTGACCAAACCCTTGGGCGAGGGGGCCATGGGGAGCGTCTGGTTCGCCGACCATCTCAGTCTCAACACCGAGGTTGCCGTGAAGTTCATCGCAGCGGAAGTGGCCGCCCTTGGGGGAGAGATTCTGGCGCGGTTCACGCAGGAGGCCTCGATAGCCGCACAGATCCGTAGTCCACATGTCGTCCAGATTTTTGACCACGGCGTCATGGGCGATGGCACGCCGTACATCGTGATGGAGCTGTTGGACGGCGAGAGTCTCATGCAGTGGCTCGAGCGACGGGGTCGCCTCACGATGAAAGAGGCGGGGATCGTCCTGGCCCACGTCGCGCGCGCGTTGCGGAAATCCCACGAGCTCGGCGTCGTCCACCGAGACATCAAGCCCGACAACATCTACGTCCACGTCAGCGAAGATGGGCTGTTCTGCAAGGTCCTCGACTTCGGCATCGCGAAGCAGACGAGACTTCCGAGCCTTGGGCTCACCAACGTCGGCACCATGGTCGGAACCCCCGAGTACATGAGTCCCGAGCAGGTGTTGCATGCCTCGGATGTCGATCACCGCGCCGATCTCTGGGCGCTGAGCGTGACCGCCTACCAAATGCTCACCGGTCAGCTCCCCTTCGCGGCCGAAAACCTGGGCACGCTGTGCGTCAAGCTCCTGGACGGGACCTTTCCGCCACCACGAGAGCTTCGCGCGGACCTACCCTTGGGCACGAACGAGTGGTTTCGCCGGGCCCTTGCCCATGACCCCGCCAAACGATTTCAGACGGCGACCGACCTGGCGAAGGGGTTCCAGGAGCTGGTCGTTGCGCATGCCAACGACCATGATGATGATCGCGGTCTGCTCCACCTGTCCAACCCAGACCTCGGGCCGCAGAACCGGCTCTTAGGCCTTTCGAGGGCGCCAAAACGAGCGTCAAATCCGAATGCGGGTGGGAACAGGGACCAGCCAGCCCGCGGCAGCCATTTCGTCACCACGCCTCCGGATGTCGAGGCACCGAGGCCAAAGGACGCCGTAGCGCAAGCTTCGACGCATCACCTACCAAACGGCACGCTCAGTGGCTCATCAACGACCCGCCGCGCCGGGCCGCGACGTCGCTCAAGCAACCTGGGACGGGTCGTTCTCGCGGTCCTGGTCATCTCTGTACTCGGCCTCGCAAGTCTCTCGATGGCGCTGTATCGGCGCGGAGCACTCGTGGAGACCGAGAAGGCGGCCGCCGGATCCAACGATGCCGTGCTTCCGGGTCCTGAAGCCCTCGCTCGCGATGAGACGGTACGGACGGTCACGACGACGAGCGCCGACCAAGGCACTCCTTCTGCATCGCCGCCAACAGCCACGGTATCGTCCGTGGGGGCGCCTCCTCGACCTCCACGATCGACGCGGTCAACCGGAGTTTCCAACCCTAGTCGCGACGCCACTCTGAGAGAATCAACAAGCTCCGCACCAGGGGCCCACAGCAAGCAGGACTGGGGTTTTTAGGGCTAGGGTCTTTAGTTTCAGAGATGGTGATGGCATCGCGACTGTATCGAATTGCGACCGTGGCATTCGCCATCGGACTTTCGCTCCAGACAAGCCCGGCGATTGCCGACCAGAGGTCCTCGACCGACACCGAGGCCCCACCCGTCACGGCGAGCGACCGCGAGACCGCGCGGAAGCTGATGGACCGAGGTAAGCGAAGTTTTGAGCGAGCCGACTACGTCGACGCGCTGGCTTCTTTCGTCGGTGCCGACAAGATCATGCGCCTTCCGGTCACCGGACTTTGGGTCGGCAAAACACTCGTTCGGCTCAGCCGACTGACCGAGGCCCGCGACAAGTTGTATCGTACGAGCCGGCTACCAGCCGCGGACAACGAGAACGAAGTGCTCGCGCAAGCACGCGAAGAGGCCGAGGTACTTCATCACGAAGTGGCGATGCGCGTACCAGAGGTCGTGCTGCGATTCGATGGTTGGGATGGCAAGAGTCGCCTCGAGGTGAGAATTGATGGCGACGTGATCTCGACCGACCTGGCCCTGCTCCCCCGGGGTCTCGACCCCGGTCCCCATCGGTTGGTCGTGCGCTCGACGCGTCACGAAACGCTCACGCTCGACTTTTCGCTCACGGAGGGCGAGAGCAAACGTCTCCGGGTGGTGCTCAACCAGGGAATGGGTGCGCTTTCAGATGGTCAAGGCGAGAACCCCAATGTGTCGCGCTCGCACGCTGCCAAAAGAGGACCCTCCACGTGGGTGTGGGTCGGCGGCGGCCTCGCGGTCGCGGGTCTGGTGACGGGATCCATCACCGGTGGTCTAGCGATGTCTCGCTCCAGTTGCGGCGAAACTCCCGGCCTTTGTGATGGCGGACCAGACCCTGTTCTTGGAACCGTCTCGGCCGTCAGCTTCGGACTCGGGGGCGCCGGCGCCATCATCGGGCTCGTGGCGGCGCTCGCCGGAGGCGACAAGAGCGGCACCCTGGAGTCGGCGCGGTCCGGACTTCAGCTAGCTCCCGGAACGAACTCGGCGGGCTTCGGCTTCACGGCCACCTGGTGATGTAGCGCGACTGCAGTGGCATCGAGGGTCGTTCTGGTCTTTCTCGCCGCGCAACCGCACGGCACGCAGCCACACCGCCGCACGGCATGCAGCCACACCGCCTAGGTTGACCGTTGCGGAACACCCCGCAAACCTCTGCATGGTGGACATTTGTTCGCACAAAGGTGGGGCGATGTTGTTGGCGCTCAGCAGAAGCGCTTCAGTTATTCCGATGCTTTAGCGCGATGGTCGGCGGCAATCATGGCCGCCGCACGCCAGCCGATGAGCATGCTTGGCGCGTTGAGGGCTGCGACCGGTGCCACCGGAATGACAGCCGCGTCGGCCACCCGGAGCCCGGCAACGCCGCGTACCCGAAGCCGGCGGTCGACGACGGAGGCCTGGTCGTCGCCCATTCGGCAGCTGCCAGCGTAGTGGTACGTGGTCATGACATTCTTGCGTATGAACGCATCGCCATTCATCAAGCCGGGCACGAGTTCACGGTTGCCCCACGTATGCAGCGGTCGCTGCGCCGCGATGGCGCGCGCGTGCGAGACGCCGGCGCGTATCGTCTCGAGGTCCTGTGGATGCGCGAAATAGGCAGGGTCCACGAGTGCCTCATCGCCGGGCCGCGCGGATGAAAGCCTAATGGTTCCGCGACTCTTTGGCTTACCAAGGATGATGACGATGCCCCAGACGCGGGCGATGAAGCGTTGCATCGCGAGTCGGTCGAAGATCCGCTCGATCCCCTTGGCCATCAACCTCGGTGCTAATTTTTCCTTGGCGAAATAGGCACTTGGAGAAAGCAGCAGCGTTGGAACCATACGCATGAGGCCCTCGCGAAAGCTGGAGCGGGCGGGGTAGAAGACGAAGCAGGTATCTGGGTGGGTGTCGGTTTCGAGGTGAGGACTGGGTCCGCCGACGCGGCCGAAGCCGTAGAGCTGTGGATGCTGGGCATCGACGGCACGCCGACCGTGGAAAAAGAGCTGTACATTCGGGTGGTCCTGAAAATTCTCACCAACCTCGGTGGCGTCGACGAGCACCGGCAGGCCGTGCCGCCGGAGATGATGGGCGGGGCCGATGCCGGAGAGCATCAGTAACTTTGGGGTTTCAATCGCGCCGGCGCTGAGCACGACCTCGCGGTCCGCCTGGACGTGGACCTGGTGGCCGTTCTGCGCGTAGACCACGCCCGTCGCGGTCCCCCCTTCGATGACCACGCGACGAACGCGCGCGCCCGTGCGGACCTCGAGATTGGCACGACCCTGTCGCGGCCTCACGAATGCCGTGTACGCGCTCCGCCGCTCTTCGCCGTCGTAGGTCATCCACTCGTAGCCGAGGACGTCGTGAAGATCGCCTGCGTTCAGGTCGGGCAGAAAACGCATCCCCGCCAACTCTGCCGCCCGGACACAATGGTCGGTAAAGTCGGTCGGCGGCCGACGGTTCACCTTGAGTTCCGCCTCCAACGCGTCGAACTCCGGCGCCACGTCGCGCCAGGCCCACCCCTCACCCCACGCGTCGTAGTCGAGGGCATCCCCCCGCGTGTACACCATCGCATTCACGGCGCCGCCGCCCCCCATCCCGCGACCACTGCCCATGAAGATGCGGCGGCCGCCGCAGCCCGGCTGAGGCGTACTGAACCGTTCCCACATCACGCGGTCATTGACGAACGCGTCCTTGTACCCGTCTGCACGCAGGGTCTCGGGGTTGTCCTCGCCGCGGTCTCCACACTCCAGGAGGAGCACGCGGACCGAGGGGTCGTCCGATAGTTTCCCGGCGACGATGCACCCCGACGAGCCCCCCCCGACCACGATGTAATCGAACCGCTCCATATCCTCTGCCCCTTCCGTGCGACCGCCGGCGGCGTCAATGTCCCGAGGCGATGTACCTCCGTCGGGGCGCGCCTATGGTGTCGGTCAAGTCGGTAGATTTGACCGGCCCAGAAAGTAAGGCACCCCCAAGACAACAGAACCGGCTCTGAGGAGCGATGCTCGCCCTCGCCGGCTTGTCGTCGGCGATCGTTGACGTTGTCGGCGAGCATCGCGACACCATCAACGGTTGTGGTCGAGGGTGTAATTGGGTGCTCATCGGTTCGCTACCCCGGGAGACCCTCCCTCGAGGAGACCCGCGGAGCGAATTCCCCTTCGTGAGCCAGCACCGCAGAGGGAAACGCTGGGATCGGATGTGGCGGACCGATGAGCACCCATTCAGGGCAAGGGCAGGGTTCCCTCGCAGTCTTCGCCACATTCCCCTGTGATGCAGCCGAGCACCCCCAACGCGGTCAGCGCCGCGTCTTGGTCGCCCTCGAAACAGTCGGCCACGCACAAGACGTCGGGCGCACCCCCGTCCAGACAGTCCTCGACGACACAGCCGATGCCCTCGATGCACGCCGGGTCGGTCACGCAATCCAGCGTCTGAGGACACTCGAGCCCGATGCAGGCGAGGCACGCCACTGGCATCGGCCCCTCCTCTTCCTCCTCGTCGTCGTCGTCGCCCCGATCCTCGTCGTCGTCATCGTCGTCGTCGTCATCGTCAGAGCGCCCTCCCACCCCCGCCGCGCCGCCTTCCGCATCGTCGTTCGCGCTTGCTCCAAAGGGGACGAGGTCGCCGTCGAGGGTTCGCCCACCACAGGCCATCGCCCCCCCGTATCCGGCCACCAACACCCACCACCAGCCTGCGCGCATTCCCAATTCCCTCGTCAAAACCTACCCCGAACGAGAAATCCCATCGGCGCCATGCCGACCGACACCTCCGCGCCTCCCGCGTCGTCCCCCGATACCGCTCCGATGGTGATCAACGTCACGCCCGTCACCGTCCCGAGTCCCGCCACCAACCACAAGACGTTCGTCGCCGTTCGCAGATTCGACGCCTCGCGGCGCGCCGCCGCATCGGTCTCGCCGGTGTCGACGAACGTGTCGCGGGCCGACAACGCCATGACGCCCACCCCGATCGCCGCCCCGCCGGCCACCACCCCGATACCGGTCGCGACGGCCCCGCCGAGGTACCAGGACGACATGCCTGCCTCTTCATCACGCGTCTCCTCCAGGTCGACGAACGGCTTCTCCAGCTTATCGACAGGCCCTGGCCCCTCGGCGCGCCGGAAGACGACAGGCATCGTGTCCGTGGCCGCGACGGTGACGCGCTGTTCCTCCTGGCTGCCGTCGGCAAAGACCACCCGCACTTCGTACGTTCCCGGAGCCACGTGCACCGTGCGCGGGGCCTCGACGCCCGCCACGTGCGCGACATCGACCCGAGCCCCCGACGGGGCCGAGACCTCGATCCGACCGACGACGCCGAGCAATCGGGCCAACCTCGTCTCTGCGTCCTCCATCATCTGCGGGGGCAGGTCTCCCCCCGCCAGCGCTTCGGTGAGGTTGTCTGCCGCCCGCCCTGGACGCCCGCCATCGTCCCAGGCGATGCCGGCGTTGTAGGCGGCATTGGGATGGGGCGCGAGTCGATAGGCGACCTCGAAAGCGCGGGCCGCCACCAGGAAGTCCCCGGCCCGGTACGCTCGCGTCGCCGAGGCGAACGTCTTCGAGGCCACCTGCTTGTCGGTCCCGTCGACGGGTCCCTCGTCCTGCGCCACGACCACCCGCGACACGAATGAGACGATGAGGAACAGGGCCGCCGCCGCGATTTGCCCTGGTCTCTTCGCGGTCCAATTCCGGACCGCCGCGACCCTCCCATCCACCCAACCCCCCGGGCCTCGCCCCCGCGTCCCATGCATCGGCATCAATTCTCGAAGGGATTCGGCGCCAGGTTGTCGTCCGGCGGGGGAGGAGGCGGGGGGGGGCGGGGCGGTGACGGAGCGCGAGGCACGGGTCCGAGGTGAGCGGGACGACGGGCGGGAAACGCCACGTCGGCTTCGACTTGGCCCGCCGCCAGGTTGACCTGGACCCGCTGGCCACTTCGAGCCACGACCGTGGCCTCTCGTACATTCGGGCCTACTTCGACCGTCACCTCGCGCCCGGGCGTCACGGGCAAAGACTGCCCTCCGACCACGACGTCGGCAATGTCCACCACCGCACTACGGAACGCCACCCGACGGGGCGGTTTGCCCTCGACTTCGGCGCTGCCCTCTGCCGGCGCCTCGGGGAGAGGAACCGACACCTCGCGCGCGGACCGTGACGTCGGTTCGACATCCGGGAGCGCCATCTCATCGGCGGCCGCCGTCGAAGGGGGCGCGGGACGATGGCTGGTGAGCCACACCGCCGCCCCGCCGCCCAGCGTCAACGCAGCGGCGGCCACCGCCATCACGCCCCACTTTCGCGGCGACGACGACGGATCGTTGCGCGGGGTAGGGGTCAGCGACATCGGCCCCTGGGCGACGCCCGAGCTCGCCTCGTCGACGAGCGCGGCTGCCCCGTCGGTCCGGTGGGTCCACGTCCGCGCCGGGCCGAAGTCGCTCGGCGTGTGCGGGATCTCCTGAACGGTGATCTCCGCGATGGAGTCGAGGTGGGTCCGCAGCGCGCGCACCTCGGCGATCTTCTCCTTCCGTTTTGCGATCTTGCTCTTCGTGGCGACCCGGACGAACGAGGCGACGTGGTCGATGTCGGCCAGCCCGCCCAGCGGCTCCGCCCCGGCTTCGAGCGCACGCGCGAAGTCGAGCGCCGTCGGATACCGCTCCTCCCGGGGCGAAAGCGCATCCTGCACGGCCTTTTCCAGCGCGCCCGGGACCTCTTCCCGAACGGTTCGCAGCGGAGGAGGAAGGCTGGTCACGAGCTTGAGGACGATCGCCGCATCATTGAGGTCCGTGAAGAGCCTCTGTCTCGCGAGGAGTTCCCACGCGATGACCCCGGCCGACCAGATGTCGGCGCGCCGGTCGATCGGCTCGGCTCGGGCCTGCTCCGGCGGCATGTAGTGCAGTTTGCCCTTCACGATGCCCGTCGCCGTATGGCTCGTGCGGTGCGCCGCCTTGGCCACCCCGAAATCGGTCAACCGAGCGATCCCATCCGTCCCCACCAGGATGTTCTGCGGGGTGAAGTCGCGATGCACGACCCCGGCGAGCTCGCCGTCGACGCGCAGCTCGTGGGCGGCGTGAAGCCCCAACAGCGCGTCGTGGAGGATACGAAGTCCGATCGCCGCGGGAATCGTCCGCTCCTGCTTGCGCATGCGGCGCATGAGACCCGCGAGGGAGTCTCCCTCGACGTAGTCCATGACGAGGTACACCCCGTCGGCTTCCTCGCCCGTATCGAGGACGCCCACCACGTTGGGGTGGCGGATCTGCACCGCGAGCTTCGCCTCCTCGAGGAGGTCGGCCGTGAACTGCTCTTCCTCGCGGAGATGCTCGTGGATGAGCTTGATGGCGACCTCGCGCTCGAACCCGCCCGCGCCGCGCACGGCCGCCACGTACACGGTCCCCATGCCGCCGCTCGCCAGCGGAACCAGCACCTCGTAGCGCCCAAGTTGGAGGGGCGCTCGGGCCTTACGGCTCGCTTTCTCACCCACGTTCTGGCGGAAGCGTAACACGTCGCACCACCCGTCGGGCGAAACCGCCGATCGTCGGTGCCCCCGGGCCGCCTCGCCACCTGTTCAGTCCCATGTTAGGGCCGGGTCGCTCATGGGCGGTGAAATATCCGCCCCCAGCGACGCGTTCTCTACCGAGAATCGCTGCCCCGGAGGGTCCTGATCATGAAAAACATCGCATGTACGCTCCTGCTTCTTCTCGGAGCCACGCCCCTCGTCGCCGGATGCGACGACCCCCCGCCCGCGAAGACCCCCGACGACGTGGACGAAGCCATGCCAGTACCGGTCTCCGACCCGGCGCCGACGGACGACGGAACCAGCGGCGCGACGGACGACGACGACGAAACGAGCAATGTGAGCGTCGACCCAAGAATTTCCGACATGTGCAAGCTCCCGTCGCCGAACTTTGGCTTCGACTCTGCGTCCGTAAGTGCGGATGCCAAGGCGACGCTGGACAGCATCGTCAAATGCTTCAACGGGGGCCCCGCCGACGGGAAGAACATCAACCTCGTGGGCCACGCCGACAAGGTCGGCCCCGAGAGCTACAACCGCGCGCTAGGCCAGCGCCGCGCCGCCAGCGTAGGCCAATTCCTCAGCAACGCGGGGCTCTCCGCGGACCGCATCAACACGTCGTCTCGGGGTGAAATGGACGCCACCGGCCCCGAAACGGGTTCGGCTCAGGACCGACGCGTGGAAATCCTCCTCGCCGACGAGTGAAATGGCCGGCGCTCCCGACGCCCCTCCGACGACCGTCGACCTCGATCCGCTGGCGCTCATCCTGAACGCCTCGGGCCCGGTGTTCGTCGTGGTGTGGTCGCTGATCTTTGCGGCCGTCGTGGTGTGGTTCGTCGCCATCTTGAAGCTCTTGCAGCTCCGGCGCTGGGCCAAGGCGGAACGGCTCTTCGAGGTCGACGCGTCGGCAGCCGAAGACGCCGAGCACCTGTTCGAGATCGCACGCCACCACGAGGACGCCCCCGGGGCGCGGGTCGTCATCGCCCTCCGAAGACGCGTTTCGCACGGCGCCGACCTCCTGGAATCGGTGGCCAAGCGGGCCGTGGTCGACGAAGAACAGCGGGCGTCGACGTTGACGGGGATTCTCGCCAGCATCGGATCCGCCGCACCGTTTATCGGCCTCTTCGGTACGGTGTGGGGGATCATGGACGCGTTTCTGCGCATCGGGAAAGAGAAGACGGCGTCGCTCCCCGTCGTCGCCCCGGCCATCGGGGAAGCCCTCATCGCCACCGCGATCGGTCTCTTCGCGGCCATCCCTGCCGTGATCGCCTACAACGCGATCGCCAAGCGGGCCGACGACCTCCTCGCGGCCGTGGAATCATCGGCAGCGGGGTGGGTGGCCATGGTGACCGGTGGCTCGTCGCGGGCGCCGGCCGCCTCGATGCCCGTCCCCACGGGCGCGCCGAGGTAGGCACGTGGGCGTTTCGCTCGGAGGAAGCGGTCGGCGGCGTCGTCGGGGGGGATTCTCCGACATCAACGTGACGCCGCTCGTCGACGTCATGCTCGTGCTTCTCGTCGTGTTCATGGTCACGGCGCCGCTCTTGACCTCGGGGCTCCGGGTCGAGCTGCCCCGGGTGGCCGCGACGAGCACGCCCATCCGCGACAGCAAGCTCGTGGTCTCGGTCGATGCCAAAGAGCAGATCTTCTTCGGCGAGCAAAACGTCACCGAAAACGTCGAGGCGGTGCTGTTGGAGAATCCACGCGTGCAGTCGGAACGTGAACTCTACATCCGAGCGGACAAGGCGGCCCGCTACGGCGTCGTGGCCCGGGTGGTCGCCGCCGCGCGGGCGGCCGGAGTGAGCGGCCTCAACTTGTTGGTCGAGCCGGAGATCGAGGAGCTGAAGTGAGCGCCGCCCCCGCCCCGCCCGCCCTCACCTCCGCCGTGGTCCCACCGCCGCCCGTAGTGGCTGCGTTTCGAGGCTCGGAGCTCATGGTGGCGCTGTTCGGGGCCCTGTCGGTGGTGGTGTGGACCTTGATCCTGTTGTCCCTCGACAACGCCGACCTCGCCGACGTTCCCCACATCACCGCTGGCGACGCCGTGCCCGTCAAGGTGACGCCGGTGGTCGACATGGAGTCGCTCAAACTGAAAGGGAGCGGACGCCGGGTGCGGGCCAAACTGCCCGCGATGTGGGACCAGCCCGCCCTCCCGCGACCCGCGTCGAAGGCGGCGCCCGATGCCGCGAAGACCCAGGTGTCGACGGCGGCCGACCCGAACGCACCGACCCCCGAGCCGAGCCAAACGACGGACGACCCCGACGGGCCCGAAGACGAAAAGGACGCCTCCGTGAGCGACGACGGAGGTGAAGGCGGTGCGGCGCCGTCGGCCGACCCTGGAGCCCCCGATGGTGATGGCGGTGGCCCCCCCGCGTCCGGCGACGGCAAAGCCGATGCGGGGGCGGGCGATGGCGGTACGGAAGAGGACCCGCTCCGTGCGTTTGCCTACAAGCGCTACCTCGGACGCGTTCAAGGCGCACTGAGCGGCGGCTACGACTGCAAGGGCTTGCCCGACGCGGCCCAAAAGACCTGTCGTGTCCGCTACACCGCGGCCGGGCTCCAGGTCACCGGCTTTACGCTTCAGAACTGCGACCCCGCCCTGGCGGCCAAGGCCAACGCCGCGGCCGCGACCAAGGTGGGGATGTCCCTCCCCCCGCCCCCCGAGCAGTACCCCGAGTTCGCCAGCTCGACTTGGACCGGCAACTTCTCCTGCCGCAAGTGAGTCCTCGCCCATGTCACGTCGTCACCACCCCCATCGTCTTCCCGCCGTCCTGGTCACGCTGCTCGCGATCGTCGGGTTGACGTTTCCCGCGGCGACCATGCTCGCGTCACTGGTTTCTCCTCGGTCGGACCTCGGCCTCTGGATCATGCCATCGCTGGCCCTCGCCCAGTCCGAGCGCCCTCCGAACCCCGACGACCTCATCCGAGAGTTCGACATCATCGGGGACGACGGCGACCAGGCTCCGCCTCCGTTACCCAAGATCGGCATCGTGCCCTCGCTCTCGAGCGACCGATTCGACGTGACCCTGCATAGTGTGGTGCCGCGGGACATCGACCTCAGCGGTGAGTTCGAGCTGCTCCCCGAAGACCGCGCTCCAGATGGGGTTTATTTGAACGACGCGGCCGTCGACATCGAGGCGTGGAAGGCGACCGGGGTCGAAGCGGTGGTCAAGGTCACGGGCAAGACGCGTCCCGACGGACAGGCCGAGCTGCGAGGGCAGGCCTACTTGGTCGAGGTCGGCGACAAGGCCGTCTACGACAAGACAATCACCGTGGCGGGCGATGTCGACACCGTTCGTTTCGCGTCGCATCGGATCAGTGACGCCCTCATCGGGGCCCTCACCGGCACCCCGTCCGCGTTCACGAGCCAGCTCAGCTTCGTGCTCAAAGTCGGCAAACAGCGTCAGGTGTACGTGATGGACTCCGATGGTCACGAGCCGCACTTGGTGTCGGACCGCGACCTCGTTGCGCTCTCCCCGGCCTTCGGCGCCGGTCATGAGCTGTTCTACGCCGCCAGCCGCAACAAGGGACCGTACCGCGTATACCAATTGGGCGAGCGTGATCCCCTCACGATCTCCCCCCGCGGATCGGTCTACGGCCTCGCGTTCAACCGTGACAAGACCGAGGTCGCGGTCGCCATCGCCCGGGGACTCGGCATCAACATCTTTCGGGGCCCCGACCTGTTTCACCTCAAGCCTGCGTCCGGGGCCGACCTCGCCCTGGAGCCCACGTGGTCGCCCACCGGTAAGCTCGCGTACGCCGCCGCGGGGAAGTGGAGCCAGCAGATCTTCGTCGACGACAAGGCCGTATCTCCCGGGGGCCTCAGCGCCGCCTCGCCGACCTTCTGTCGCCATCCCGACGGCATCCGCCTCCTCTACATGGCGGGGTGGAACGACAACTTCGACCTTCTGAGTACCGGAGAAACCGGCGGCGGCACCCAGCGGATCACCGCCGGCCGCGGACGGAACACTTATCCCTCGTGCAGTCCCGACGGCCGTCTCGTGGCGTTCTTTTCGACGCGGTCCACCGGGGAAGGGCCGGGTCTTTACATCATGCGGATCGACGGACGTCGTCCCAAGCGGATCTCGAGCCTGATGGGCGAGGACCTCACCTGGTCGCGCCTGCCCGACCAGGCATCCCGTCGTTGAGGGAGCGCCGCGGCGCCTCCTCGGCCCAAAGCGCGGTTTTCTCCCGCTGTAGCGAACCCCGGACAACGTCTCTATAGTGTCGGTCTAATCGGTAGATTTGACCGGCCCAGAAAGTAAGGCACCCCGAAGACAATAGAACCGGCTCTGAGGAGCGATGCTCGCCCTCGCCGACTTGTCGGCGAGCATCGCGACACCATCAACGATTGTGGTCGAGGGTGTAGACTGGGCGGGGAGCGCATGAGCGGGCTGGGTCAGGGAGCGATCATCGGGGGGAAGTACCGCCTCCAGCGGGAGCTTGCGCGGGGTGGCATGGGCGCGGTCTGGCGCGCCACCCACCTCCACCTGGACGCCCCGGTCGCCATCAAATTCATGGACGCCGCCCTCGGGGGCTCCCGGGTCGCCGAGGAGCGCTTTCTTCGGGAAGCGAAAGCCGCCGCCCAAATCCAAAGCCCGCATGTCGTCCACATCAGCGATTACGGCGTGGAGGCCGGCTCCGTCCCCTACATCGTCATGGAGCTGCTCCAGGGCGAAGACCTCGACCAACGACTGCTTCGTGGCGCACTCGGGCTGGTGGCGACGGAGCAGCTCGTGGTGCAGGCCGCCCGCGGACTCCGGCGGGCGCACGAGGCGGGCATCGTCCACCGCGATCTCAAGCCCTCCAACCTCTTTCTCGCTGGCGACGGGGGAGAAGACTGGACGGTCAAAATCGTGGACTTCGGCGTCGCCAAGGCGAGAGGTCACGCGGACCTCCCGGCCGAACCGCAGGCATCTCGTGCCCCGAGCGCGGCCGCGGGGGGCTTTACCCAAACCGGCATCGTGCTCGGCTCGCCGCAGTACATGAGCCCCGAACAGGCGCGGGGCTTCAGCCACGTCGACCAGACCGCCGACGTGTGGGCCCTGGCGACGATCGCGTTTCGCGCCCTGACCGGGCGCCGACGATTCGAAGGCATGGACCCGACGACGGTGCTCACCCGCCTGGTCTACGACCCGTTGCCTCCGCCATCGTCCGCCGCCCCCGAGCTCCCCGAGCCCCTGGCCGCGTTTTTCGACCGTGCCCTCCACGACGACCCGACACGCCGATTCCCGACCGTCCGCGACCTGAGCCACGCCTTCGTGCGCGCGGCGGACGAGGTGCGACGCCGAGCCGCCGACACCCCCTCGATCTCCGGCGCCATCTTGCCCGCCGTCCCCCCGGGGCCAGGCCCCCCGCAGACGACGGAACCGAACGCCTCGGGCGACCCCGCCCCGGGCCTCGCGCCGGTCCCCCCTCAGGGTCCCGTTGGCCGTCGCACCCTTCCCATGGTGGCGATTGCGCTCGCCGCCGCGCTCTTGCTCGTCATGACGGTCGGGGCGGTCACCATCAGCGGGAGCCAAGATCGGGCCACCGCCACGGGTCCGGTCCCCCCCCGGAAGGGACTCGTACCGATGACCCGCCTGGAGTCCCTGCGCGCTGACCTCGAGGGGGAGATGGACGATTCATCCAGAGGTCGAGCCGAGGGAGGCGCTTCGTCACCCACGCCCGCGGGTGAGGTCGCCGGTCCATCCTCCACGCCCGCGATCGAGCCTGCGGCGCCAACGACCGCCGCCGATGATGCCTCCGAGCGCCCGCCCCCACGCATCGGACCGCCCACCCAACGAACCCCCGGGCCCCGAGGTCCACGCCGGTCATGGGGTTTTTAGATGTCATGAGGGACCGCGCCGCAGCTTGGTCGCGCCAAAGACGGGCATCCCGCCCAGGGGTACGGGTCCGCCGCCGAGGGCTTGGCCCCGTCGTTCTGTCCCTTCTCATGACCTCTCGTGCCGCCACCGCCGCGCCCGAACATGGTGATTCGGCTGCGGTCCGCGCCGCCGCCCGGCTCCTCGCCGAAGAGGGGGACGCGGCTCTATATCAGGGTCGCCATGACGAGGCGCTGCGCCTGTTCCGCATGGCCGAGGAGCTCTTTCACGCGCCAACGCTCGTCCTCGCGATGGCGCAGGCTGAGGTACGGCTCGGGCGTTGGGCCGCCGCTCGTGGTCATTACCGCGCCGTCATCGACGAAGACCTCGGCGCCGACGTCAACCCCGCCTTTCGCGCGGCGCAGCAGACGGCGGCGTCTGAGTTGGCCGCGCTCGAGCCACGGATCCCTACCCTCGTGCTCGAGCTTCGGGGCGCCTCGCCGCGCGCCGAAGTACGTCTCGACGGGCGTCCGCGTCCCCTCGAAGCCTTTACCCGGCCGGTCTTTCTCGACGAAGGGCCGCACGAAGTGGTCGTGATCGACGGCGCAACCGTGGTGGCGAAAAAGCTCGCCCTCGCGGAGCGCGAGCGACGGGTCCTCACCATCGATCTGGGGAGCCGCCGCGGGAGGGGCGCGCGGGGAGGCGTCGCGGACGAGGTCTCGACCGGAGGCGCTCCTTCCATCGGATGGTGGTGGGGCGCGAGCGCGCTCGCGCTCGGCGGCGCCGGCCTCGTCGCGGGCACGGTGACCGGAGTCCTCGCGCTGGAGGACGCGGATGCCGTCAAAGCGTCATGCGACCAGGGACGCGACTGCGACCCCATGCTTCGCGGGCGAGAAGACGATGCCCGCGCCTTCGCCGCGGCCGCCACCGCCTCCTTCATCGTCGGGGGCACCCTCGTCGCGGCGGGGACGACGCTCCTCGTCCTCGATGCGAAACTGCCGGGCGCGCCTTCTTCGGTCGGGCTCCGCGTCGGACCTACGGGCGCTAGCCTCCACGGACGCTTTTGATGCGGAAGCCTCGGGCCCTCGCCGCCTCGAGTGTCGGCCTCCTGATCGGAGGAGGTTGCGCATCGCTGCTCGGGCTCGACGGGGTGGCGTACCGGGACGCGGAAGGCGGCGGCGGAGCGGCCACCGCCGACGCCAGCGGAGGGACGGGCACGGGGGGCTTCGACGCTCCCGGTGGCGCGGGCGGCGCGGGCATCGCGACCCGCGTCGCGGCGACCGTCGTCGCTGGCTCCGAGGCCCAACGCGGCCTCGGCGTCGCGGTCGGCCACAACGATCGAGTGTACCTGCTCGGGGAATTCTCGGGCAACGTCGTGGGGCTCCCCACGCTCCCCGTCAATGCGCCCGGGCCACCAGATACGCTCTTGGTTTCGTTCAACGGAGACCTCACCCCGGTGTGGACCCGGACTTTCGGCGGCGAGGGACGCGTCCCCGCGGCGATGGCGGTAGACGCCTCCAGTGTGTTTGTGGCGGCGACGAACGGGAGCCGAAACCTCGACCTCGGCGAAGCGGGGGCGATCACCCCGGCGCCGTGCGTGATCCCCGAAACCAGCGGTACATGTCTGCGCAACGACGTCGTCGCGTTCAAGTACGACCTCGATTTCGACCTTCGGTGGTGGCGGGCGGGCGGCGTCGCCAACGGTGACGAACGGAGCGAAGGGATCGCCATTCTCGACGGAGACCCGGTCTTTCTCGCCAGCTATGCACGAGCACAGTCGCTCTTCGGCCTCACGTTGCCCGACGTCGAGAATCGCACCGGGCTCGTGGTTCGCCTCCGGGACGAAACGATCGCCGGCGCGGACGGATGGGTCACCCCCATCGGCAATCCCAACCGGCGCAACATCCCCCGGGCCATCGCCGCCGACGGCGACGACGTGGGCGCGCTGGTCAACACCGACAACGCCTCCGGCGTCCGGGGCCTCGACCTCCATCGCCTCGGGCCCGACGGGACGCCGAGCTGGACCGACGCCGTTTCGTGGGAGGGACACGCGGACGGTCGGGATCTCACCGCCGACGGCGACGGGGGCTTCGTACTCGCGGCGCGACTCCTCGCGCCGATCTCCGGCCCTGTCGCCGTGAGCCCGGTGGGCGACGCCGACGGGGTCTTGATCCACGTCGGCGACGATCGCAGCGCTGAGGTCGTCGCCCAGTTCGAAGGCGACGTGCGGCATCTCTGCCTCGCCGCCACCGCCGCCGGCGGATGGGTCGTGGGCGGGAGCTTCGTGGGGGATCTCGGGGTAGGCCCACCGACCACGACCCTGGGCGGCGATCCCGTCGCGACCAGCGGGTTCGTCCTCGAGCTGGATGCCGCCGGCCAACTCGCCTGGTCCCCGCTGACGTTTGCCGGATCAGACACCGGGGAGGTCGAGGTCCGAGATCTCGCGCTGGCGCCCAACGGCGACATCCTCGTCACGGGCAGTTGGCGCGGCGGGGTGAACTTCGCCGGTACCTTGCTCGAGAGCGTGCCCGCCGCCGGGTCGAGCGACGCGCCGGACGCGGCCTATGACGCCTACGTGCAACGCTACCGCCGCCCCGCCGCGCCCTGACGTCCGCCCTCGCGGTCGGGGTGAGTGGATTCGAACCACCGACTTCCTGCTCCCGAAGCAGGCGCGCTAACCAGACTGCGCTACACCCCGAAACCCGGCGCCAGGCGCCGAAGGTCGCGGACCTTGTCCCCGGCGGACCCTCGATGTCAAGCGGGCGGCGTCCCTCCGGCAGCGTCGAGCGCTTCGGTCGCCTGAGTCACCGTCGCGCGCCCGCCTCGGTCGGACACGCTGACCAGGACCCCGGCCGTGAGACCAAGGGCGAACGCGGGGGGGAGGGCGCCGAGAGCCGTGACGAGCGGGCCGAGCCCACCGACCCAGTGAGGGACCCCGAACTCGAAGAGGGGGACGCCGACGAAGCCGGTGGCCATCGCAGCGACGGCGCCGCGGGACGTCAAGCCCCGCCAGAACAACGACAAGACCATCGTCGGGCAAAACGTCGCGGCGATCCCCGACCACCCGAAGATGGCGAACCAAAAGATGGTACGCGTCTCACTGACCCAGGCCACCCCCGTCGCGATGGCGAGCGCGACCAACGCGAGGGCCAGGGTCGCCCGCTTGCCGTACGGGACGAGGGCCGCGTCGGGAAGGTGGGGCCGCCAGAGCTTTTGGTAGCCGTCGCGAACGGCCGCGCTCGAGGCGAGCACGAGCAACGAGTCGACGGTCGACATGATGGCGCTGAGGACGACCGCGATGTAGAGCCCGACCACGAAGGCGGGAAACGTCGCCGACGTGAGGCGCGGGAGCACATCCTGTCCGCCGTTGCCGAGCACGGCGCCGGGACCGATCATGGCCGCACCGGGCACGTCGAGGACGACTCGGCCGACCATCCCTACGAGTACGGCCCCCCCGCCGGCCAACCCCGACCAGGCCAACGCGACCCCAGCCCCCCGAGGGATTTCTTCCGCGCTCCGGAGCGCGAGAAACCGGACGAAAATTTGCGGTGAGCCGAGAAAGCCGAGGCCGATGAGCACGAGCCCCGCGGTGCCGACGACGACTTCTGTCGTCCAGCCCTCGGCCCCTGACAGCCGCAACAGGCTCGGGTCGATGGCGGCCAACTGCGCCCCAAGCGGCCCATCGAGCGAAGTCCAAGCAAACAGGGGCAATGCGACCAAGCCCACCACCATGAGCACGCCCTGAAAGACATCGGACCACACCACCGCGAGAAAGCCCCCCCCGACCGAGTAAGCCATCACCACCGCGAATCCGACGACGGAGCCCACGTGGTAATCGACCCCGAGGAACGTCTCGAAGGCGGTCCCCGTGGCGTCGATTTGGGCGCTCACGTAGATGGTCACGAACACGACGAGCGCCCCCGCCGCCGCCGCGCGGAGCCCACGCCCCCCCGCCGCCCCGAACCGCGATGCGAGATAATCGGGGACGGTGAGGCTGTCGTACCGGTCGGTGAGCCGCTTGAAGCGACCCGCCATCACCAGCCACGCGGTGGCCACCCCGAGGATCTCACCGAGCACGACCCACAGCGCCCGCACCCCCACCGCCGCCCCCATCCCCGTCAGTCCGAGCAGCAACCACGCCGACGTCCCGGTGGCGCGGGCGGAGAACGCCACCGCCCAGTACCCGAGACGCTTCCCCCCGGCGTAGTAGTCGTCGAGGCCGCGGGTGCGACGGCTCGCGGCGAGCCCGAGGCCGAGCAACACCACCAGGTACCCCGCCACCCCGATGAAGGTCCACAGCATGCGTAACGACACGCTACTCCAACCCTGGAGGCTTGCGGTGGCTCTCGACTGGAGGCAATCTCGGTTGACCGCTATGGGGATTTTCGACCGCATGGGCCGCGTGATCTCGAGCAACATCAACTCTTTGCTCGACAAGGCGGAGGACCCGCAGAAGTCGCTCGACCTCACGGTGCAAGAGATGAGCGACTCCCTCCGGGCCGCCAAGGGCGAAATCGTGGAAGCGCTCGGCACCCAAAAGGTGCTCGCCAAGAAGGTCGATGAGCTCGATGGCGAGGTCGATAAGTGGGAGCGGCGCGCCGAGCTCGCGCTCCGTAGTGAAGACGAGTCGCTCGCGCGCGAGGCCCTGAAGCAAAAGAAGCGCGTGGTCGGCGAGCGCGACCGCGCCGAAGCGCAACGGGCCGAGCAACGGGGCGTGGTGCTCAACATGAAGCGCGAAATGGAGCGGATGGAGACGAAGCTCGAGGAGCTGAAGTCCCGACGGGGAACCCTGGCCGACCAAATGGAGCGGGCGAAGGGCGACGACCCGTTCAACGCCGGCCCCGGCGGCAAGGCGTTCGACAAGTTTCGCGAAATGGAAGCGAAGATCGACCAGAAGCGAGCCGAAGGCGAAGCGATGGCCGAGGTGAACGACGCGCTGCAAAATGGTCTCAGCGCGACGGAGCTCGAGGCGAAGTTCGCCCAGCTCGAAGGCCGCGGCTATTCCGCCGGGGGCGACGGAGCGCCGGGGGCAGACCCGATCGAGGACGAGATCGCCCGGCTCAAAAAGAAGATCCGTATCGATAGCTAGCGCCCCGACCGCTGGCCTTCTTCCGCTGGCCTTCTTCTGCCGGAGTTCGTCGCTTAGCGTAGGCCGCCCGGGCGACGCCGGTCACCGGACCGCGTCGCGAGCGCAGCGAAAACCGACGGAGGCATCGTGGACCGCCGGGTCGAGCCCCTCGCGGTGGGTGACCCGCACCGAAGCCGGTCCGCCGCGCCACCCCCCGCCCCGCACGGTTCGTCGCGTCGTAGGGGGGGGAGAACCCGTGCGTCGGTAGGCTTCGGGGTCGTAGGCGTCCGCCGTCCATTCCCGCACGTTCCCCGCGAGGTCGCGGTGACCGAAAGGCCCGGCGCCATTCGCGACGCCCACCGGACTCGGACCACTACGCGGGCACCGCCCGGACGTCGCGACCGCCACCGCCACCCCGTCGCAGGTGGGGGGTCCGTTGCCCCAAGGGTACCGCCGCGTATCGTCACCGCGGGCGGCCCGCTCCCACTCCGCTTCCGTCGGCAGTCGCGCCCCGAGGTAGCTGCAGTAGCGCTCCGCCTGAGCGACGGAGACGCAGTTGATGGGAAGCTCCCCGTCCGCCCGCCCCCAGGTGCAATCTGGCGCCTCGAACCCCTCGCGGTTGCATCCTCCCGCCTCCACGCAGGCGCGATAACGCGTCACCGTCACCTCGGTTGCGTCGAGGTCGAACGCCGCCAGTTCGACCTCGTGCGCGGGGAATTCGTCGGGCTCGCACGCGACATCGGCGACGCATCCCATCGTCAATCGCCCCGCGGGCACCGGCTGCATCGTCTCCGGGACCGCGCGCAGACGTTGTTGCTTGCGCCACCACCGCGCCGAGGCCAGGCCCCCCGCCACGGCCACGACGAGCAATACGACCGTACCGAGGAGTCGGTTCGAAAGGTGAAGCCCCGCGATCTCGAAGCCGCCCTCCGCTTCCTCGCCGAGCGGCGCCGGCGTGATGCCCGACCGAGGGCGCCCTGCGCTCGGGGCTGATGCCGGCGTGTTCGACCCTTCTTCGCGCCGCCCTACCACCCCGGGGGCAGCGGTGACCATACGTGCCCGCGCCTCGGGCGGGGGAGGCGTCAGCCAGGGGATCTCGTCGGTGTTGGGCCCCACGCGGGGCACCTCGGTCTCGAGTTCGACCGCCGCGGCCAACGTCCCGACCGTTCCGGGCTGAATCGCCCGGCGGAACTCCATCACCATCTCGTGGGCGGTCGGGAAACGCTCGTGAACATCACGCGCCAGAGCGCGCTCGAACCAGGCATCGACCTCCGCTCCGAGCTCGGGCCGCCGCTGACTCGGAGGCCGAACGGGGCGGTTGGTGATGGCGTCAAACAGTTTGGCCAACGTATCGCCTTTGAACGGACGTCGCCCGGTGAGCGCCACATAGGCACACACCCCCAACGACCAGAGGTCGGTCCGAAAGTCTATCCCTTTCGGCTCCAGCAACTGCTCCGGACTCATGAAATGCGGGGTTCCGATCATCATCCCGGTCACGGTGACCGCACTCACCGCCGGAACGTCCGTCTCCTTGGCGATGCCGAAATCCAGGAGCTTGGCGACGATCGGGGCTTCGTCGACGAGCACGATGTTCTCGGGTTTGATATCGCGGTGGATGATGCCGAGCTCGTGCGCAGCCTTCAGGGCGTCGCCGATTTGCTCGAGCCACACGGCCACGTCTTCGGGCGGCATCGGACCGTCGACTTTGATGCGGCGGCGCAGCGTCCGCCCCGCGAGCAACTCCATGACGATGAACGGGTTGCCGCGCGCACTGACCCCGTAGTCGTAGATCTCGACCACGTGAGGGTGTCGCAGGCGGGCCAAAGTCGCCGCCTCGCGCTCGAATCGTTTGGCGACACTGGGACGTCGTTGGATCAGGGAGGAAGCGACGAGCTTTACCGCCACGGCCCTGTCGCGGCCCTCGTCGCGAGCCACCCACACCGTGCCCATGCCGCCCTCGGCCAGGGGGCGTTCGAGGCACACGTCCGCGGTGACGTAATCGCCGGCCGACCAGCCATCGTCATCGAAGACCGCCTCGGCGAGGTTGTCCTCCCCCTCGTCCGACCCGAAGTCGCCACTGGACGAAGGCGGCTCGGTGTCGGCAACGGTGGGCACCGGCGCCCCACCGGCCCGTCGGGGTCGCGTCGACATGGCGGCGTGATGATACCGCGAAACGTCCGGTCAGGCGGTGAGGACGAGCACGGCCCCCCCGGCGATCGCGAGCGCGACGACGATCTGCCGGGGGCTGATGCGCTCGCGGAACAGGTAGCGACCCAACAGGAGGGCCACAACGACCCCCGTGCCGCGCTTCAGCGCTTCGACGAGGGACACGAGCAGACGCTCGTAGGCGATGAGCTGGGTGGCGATCGCGAGCATCGTCAGCAGCAGCGCGAGGACGAAGGGCCGGCCCCCCCGACGAATCGCGGCGAGTTCGTGGGTCCGACCCCGCACCGCGAGACCGGCGACGAGGATGCACCCGATGCCAGCGGTCTGCACGGCGGCGTGGAAAGGCACCGCGGCATGGGCGAGCGCCCGCTTATCGAGGGCCGCCGACAACGACCACAGCAACGCCGTGAGCAGCATGTACTTGGCGCCCGGCTCGCGGCCCACGGCGGACCAGCCGGCCCCCGAGGGCCGCTGCAACTCGAACGCCCCGGCCACCACGATGGAGACCCCTCCCAGTTGGGCCAACGACGGTACTTCGCCCACCGTGACGAAGGCCGCGCCCGCGGTGAAGACAGGCGACAACGACAAGAGCGGGATGGTGAGGCTGAGGGGAGAGCGCGCCAGGGCCTCCATGAAGCTGACGTACGCCACCGCATTGAGCAGGACCGACCCGAGCGCGGGGGCCCAGTACGTCGTCTCGGTTGGAACCGTGACCTCCGCCGCGACCGCCCACCCCACGAACGCGACGGCGGGACCGAGGCTGAGCCACACCACCGCCGTCACCGACGGCACGTCCCGCGCGAGGCGCTTTCGAACCGCGTCGAGGGTCGCCCACAGCAGGGCGGCGGCGCCGGCCCAGAACCAGGCGTTCGCGATCATATCATTCGAGCGACGCGGCGAGGGCCTCCGTGCCCTCGGGAGTGCCCGCGCCCTCGAGCAGAAAGGGCAAGCGGACGGCGGCCGCGCCCACCGCCGCCTCCAAGCGACCGATGCACGCGGCTTGCAGCGCCTCTCTCGCGGCCCGGCGGGCCGCGATCGACAACGCCCGGGTCCCGACCGGCTGCGCGGCATCCGAAACGCGGGCGAGAAGCTCGGGCCGGGCGGCGAAGGTGCGGTGTTCCTCCGGAGAGAAGAGCGGGGCGACGACCGCGTTGACGACCAGCTGGGCCAACGGCAAGGACAGCTCTTCGCGAATGGCCGTCACGAGCTCGACCGACTCCGTGGTCGGCAGGGCCTCGGGAAGGCTCACCACGACGACGCCGCTTCGCTCAGGGTCGCGAAAGAGGTCCCACGCCGCCTGCGCATCCCGTCGCAACCGACCCGGGGGCACGATGTCGAGGATCACCCGCGGAACCCGAAGCATGTCGAGCCCGTGGCCGGTCGACGGCGCATCGAACAGGACGACGTCGAAGCGGGGACGGTCGCCGGCGTCGACCTCGGTCGTGTGGTACCACGCCTTGCCGAGCATCGCCCAGTCGTAGAGCCCAGGCACGGCGCGAAAGAAGGTCGTCGTGTACTTGTTGTCGAATACGGCGCGCGACAGCGTCCTCACCCGTATGACGAGCTCGCCGTATTCCTCCATCGCCCTCGGGGGATCGATGCGGGTCGCCCACACTCCGTCGGCCACCAACGCGATGTCGTGACCGATCGGGGCCGCTCCGAGCATGCCGCTCAGGCGCTCGTGGGCGCCACACATCGCGACCAGGACGCGCTTGCCGCGCGCGGCCAAGTGGGTGGCGAGGGCGGCCGTATACGACGTCTTACCCACCCCACCCTTGCCGGTGACGAAGAGAAAGCGCAGCGCTTCGAGCGGACGTTCCGGCCCCGGCATCGGGGTTGTCGTACGCAGCACCCGCGCACCGGTCAAGGTGGCCCCGTTCCTCGCCGCTCGTCTCAACCGAGGACGTAGAGGAGCCCGAATCCGCTCACGGCGATGAGGCCGAGGGCGACGAGCGTCACCACGAGATCCATGGTGACGAACCATGCCGATGGAGGCGCCGGAACGGCCTCCGGCCCGGTAGGTTCATCGCGCGTCCCCTGCGTCGCGGGCGTGAGCGGATCGGGGTCGGCCGGCGCCGCGACCACCATCGTGCCCACCGCCGAGACTTCCTCGACGTCGCCGACGAGGTCGGCCGACGGAGACGCCTCTCCGGGCGGCGCGGGCGCATCGGCCTCGGCCCGCGTAAGCGGGACATCCGGCGCCGCGGTGACCTCCTGCGCCGCCCCGACGAACGGATCCCGCAGCATGATCCGGGTGTGCCGACCGAGATGGAGGACCGAGCCCGGACGCCACGCCGTCGGCGCAGGCCCGAGCGGGCGACGCCCGAGTTGCGCCCCGCCCTCGGACGAGGCTCGGACCACAAAGCCATCGCCGCGGCGGCGGATGGCGACATGGTGGGGCGACGCACCGTCGTCCGTGAGCCGCAACGAGACCTCCTCGGCGCTTCCCACCCAGGCTTCGTCGTCGTCGGGGCCAAACGTCCATCGCGTACCTGCGTCGGGTCCGGCGACGACCTCCAGATAGACCCCGAGGGGCACGCCCACCTCGGCGCGCCGGGCCTCGAACCAAGTCCGCGCGACCGCAGCCGCGACGTGGACGGGGCTCGCCATCGCCCCCGACACGTCGAGGGACAACCATAACCTCCCGACGCGAAAACAGTCCCCGGGGGCGAGCACCCTCGGCGTCCGGGCCGGCAAGGCGACCCAGGGACCACCCCGAGGCCCGACGAGGAGCCCGTTGGTGCTGCCCTCGTCGGTGATGACGTTGGTGCCTCCCTCGAGGCGGATGCAGACGTGGCGCGCGCTGACGGTGGGGTCGAGCAACCTGAGATCGCAACTCCGCGAGCGTCCCAAGACCACCCGCGGCCCATCGAAGACCACGGCGCTTCGCGGGTGAGATTCGCCCCCCGAGATGATGCGCAGCGCGATCGCCATGGCGCTCGCATCATCGCGAGAGGGCGCCATTGGTCAAACTTTCTGCTTCCGCTAAGGTCCGCGGGCCATGATCTCGAGCCTCGCCCAGCGGACCCTCTTCATCACCGGCGCCAGCCGCGGCATCGGCAAGGCGATCGCCCTCCGCGCCGCGCGCGACGGCGCGAACGTCACCATCGCGGCCAAGACGGCGAAGCCCCACCCCAAGCTTCCAGGCACGATCTACACCGCCGCCGAAGAGATCGAGGCGGCGGGCGGACGCGCGCTCCCCTGCGTGGTCGACGTGCGCGACGAAGCCGCGGTCGAAGCGGCGGTGGCCAAGACGGTGGAGACCTTCGGGGGCCTCGACATCGTGGTGAATAACGCGAGCGCGATCATGCTCACCGGTACCCTCCACACCCCGATGAAGCGGTACGACTTGATGCACCAGGTCAATGCGCGCGGAACGTTCCTCACGTCGCAGAAGGCGCTGCCCCACCTGCTGCAATCCGACCACGGACACATCCTCAACATCTCACCCCCGCTCAACATGGAGGCGCGGTGGTTCGGACCCCACGTCGCCTACACGATGGCAAAGTATGGGATGAGCCTCTGCGTTCTCGGCATGGCCGAAGAGTTCCGGGGCAAAGTCGCCGTCAATGCGCTCTGGCCCCGGACCTCCATCGATACGGCCGCCGTGCGTAACCTCCTCGGGGGCGAAGAGATGGCCAAAAGAAGCCGCACCCCCGAGATCATGGCCGACGCCGCTCACCTCATCCTCACCCAAGACCCCACCGGCGAGGGGCACAGCGGAAACTTCTACATCGACGACGAGATCTTGAACTTCTACGGGGTGACCGATCTCGACCGCTACGCCGTCGCGCCGGGAACGCCGCTTCAGCCCGACTTCTTCGTCTAAAGGGGATAGATCTCAGACTTACTCGGTTCCCGCCGTCCCGGCGCCGAGCGTGCTCATGAGCTGCTTGAGGTCGGCGTCGAGGCTCGGGTGGCTCGCTGAGAACTCGACGCCCACCTCAACGGGCCACAGCCCCGTCGGGTCCGCCTCGTTGGGCCCCGAGCGTCGGACCACCCCATCGATCTCGCGCATTCGGCCGGTCCCGGGTGGTAACTCGAACCGCAACGCCACCGCGGTGTCGACCGCGATCTCGGAGCGACACACCAAGAGCGCCCCTCGTCGACTCATGTCGTGACCAACCGCAGGACGCAGCGTCCCGTCGATCCGCAACTCGATGGGGATCCAAAACCGATAGCGATCGTGGCGGCGCCGCTCCGGGGCCATACGTCATGGTAGCGCCGGGCTTCCGCGGACCCGAACGGAAAAGGGCGCGGGGGCCCCGCACGACGGAGTGTACGCTCACGTGATGGTGACCGGCTCCCTCTCCGTGGGCGTCACGTCCGAGGTCGCTCCGCTCCGTCAGGTGGTGGTGCATCGACCCGGGGACGAGATCGTTCGCATGACCCAGCACGACCTCGGGGACCTGCTGTTTGACGACATCCTCTCCCCGCCGGAGACCGTACGCGAGCACGACATGCTGGTCGACATTCTCCGGGGCTCCGGCGCCCGTGTCGTCGACGTGCGCGACCTGCTGCAGCGCGCCTTGGACCGCGCGCCCATCGATGACCGCCGGCAGCTCCTGGAACGCTGCTGCCGGCCCCACGGTGTCGTCGAGCTGGTGGACGTACTCCTCGCCTGGCCGGCCGAGCGTCTCAGCCTCGCCCTCGTCGCCGGGCTGGCCTGGCGCGACGTCGCGCGGGAGGCGGTGCAGAGCCTAGGACGTCTCCGGGCGGAGAGCCGCACGCCCGATGCGATCGCGCTTCCGCCCTTGCCCAACCTGATGTTTACCCGCGACCCGTGCATCGCCATTCACGACCGCATCGTGGTCGGCCGAATGGCGCACGATGCGCGCCACCGCGAGCCCCTTCTCGTCGCCTTCGGCCTCCGACACAGCCAGGCCGTGACCGACCCCAAGTTCTGTTTCGAGGACCAGGGTCGTGGGGACGACCGGGGCCCGAGTTCCCGCAGTCTCGAAGGCGGCGACGTGTTGGTGGTGTCGGAAAAGACCCTGCTCATCGGCTGCTCGGAGCGCACTCGTGCGCCCACCATCGAGCGGCTTGCCCGCGAGGCGCTCTTTCCCGCCCTCCCGGAGCTTTTGCGGGTGTTCGTCGTGATGATGCCCGAACGGCGCACGATGATGCACTTGGACACGATGCTCACGCAGGTCGACACGGAGCTCTTCCTCGGTTTTCGACCGCTCTTGGAAGCAGGCCACGCCCACGAGACCCCCGTCCCCGTGGCGCGGCTGGAGCGAGACCGCCCGGCGTGTCTGCTGCGGGGAGCCACCGTCATGGACGTGTTGCGGGAAGAACTCGGCGGTGACGTGCAGCTCGTCCCGTGCGGCGGAGAAGACCACCTTCACCAGCAGCGGGAGCAGTGGACCGACGGCGCCAACGCGATCTGTGTCGGACCGGGCCACATCATCCTTTACGCACGAAACGTGCACACCATCGGCGCGCTCCGGCGACACGGGTTCGAGGAGGTTCGGCTCCACGTGGCCCAGTCGCCCGCCGAGCGCGCGGACCGCGTCGCGGAGGGGCTGAGGCGCGAGCGGAGCGTGTTCTCCTTCTCCGGCAGCGAGCTCTCCCGCGCGCGCGGCGGAGGCCGATGCCTCACCATGCCCCTCCGTCGCGCCCAACGCGACGACGACGACGACGGCGACGCCACGAAGTCCAGTTGATCACAGCGGGTGCACCGCGTCCCCTCGCGCCGCGCCCAAGAGAGGCTCGCACGTGATGACGGCGGCCCCCACGTCGTGAGCGTGCCGCAACACCTCGGCTACGGCGCCAGGGGTGGGCATCGTCAGCGCGAAGTGAAGGGGACCGCCCGAGACTTCGGCGCCATGGGCGCGCAAGGCTTCGGCCAAGGCTTCCCCCTCGGTGAGCGTCGTGAGGATGTACACGCGCCCATCGTCGAGAAGGTCCCGCCCGGGCACGTGCAGCAACAGACGTCCGGCCCGGAACACCAGCACGTCGGTGGCCTCGGGCAACAGTCGCGCCGCGGGGGTCTCGAGGCGGACCTCTGCCATCGCGACCAGAGCCCGCCGCGTGGCCACGGCGCGGGCGAGGACCCCGAGCACCGCTTCGGCGCCGTCGGACGAGAGCCCCGCCAACGGCTCGTGGACCAAGATGGCCTCGGCCCCCATCACCACCGCCAGGGCGATGCGGGAGACGCACCGCGCGGTCACGTCCATCCGATCCAGTCGGACCGACGCGACCGACGTGAGCTCGAGCCGCTCGATGACGTCGTCGGCGCGGTCTCGCGCCCCTCGCCACCGACCCGTCACCAGCGTGGCCGCCGCGTGGAGATAAGCCCGCAGCGTTCGTCCCCGGGGAAACGGCGTGTCGACCGGCACCGCACCGAATCGGCCTCGAACGCGCGACGCCCCCGCCCCGCCCTTCGGCCCGATCGGCTCGCCGAGCAGCCGCAACGCGCCCGCATCGATGGCGGCCCGGGCCCCGTGCGCACCGCTCGTACCGCTCAAGAGCCGCACCATCGGCCCCACGTCCCCGACCAACACCACGCGGTCTCCGCGGGTCGCCGCGTCCACCCCGTCGAGGGCGAGTGCCCCGTCGTACCGCACCCGCAGACCTTCCGCCGCCAACAGCGGGGCATCGACGTGGGACGACGCCACCGATGTGATCACTCCCACGTGTACAAAACATCCATCAGCGCGAGCGGCTGGTACGGGCGAAAAACCGTGAACGGCATGAGCGCCCGGGCCACCTCGAGCAGCGGCGGAGGCACCCAACCCAAGGGTTGCGCCTCCGCCCTCAAACCGGGCACCCCCACGAGCGCGAGCACCGTACCCAGCAATGAGCGCTCTCGAGGCGGAAGCTCGAGGATGGGCGCATCCGGATCGACGTCGCCGCGCAATCGTGCGCGGGCGAGCGCCTGCCGCATCCCGCCCAATTGGTCGACCAGCTTGCGCGCCTGCGCTTGCCGGCCGGTCCACACTTTCCCCCGGGCGATCGCATCGACCGCGGCCGGACTCAGGTTTCGCCCCTCCGCGACCCGGCCCACGAACAGGTCGTAGAACTGCTTCACCTTACGCCCGAGCTCGGTGCGTTCTTCGTCGGTGAAGGGCCGAAAAATCGACTCCGCGTCGGCCCGAGGGGCACTCCGGGTGGCTTCCGTACGGACCCCGATCGCGTCGAGCAACTGGGCGATGTCGGCCTTGCCGTAGAAGATCCCGATGGACCCCGTGACGGTGCTCGGGAGGGCGAAGATCTCCTCGCCCGCGACCGCGGCGTAGTAGCCCCCGCTCGCCGCCGCCCGCCCCATCGACACGATGAGGGGCTTCTTTTTCGCCAAGAGCGTCGCCTCCCGCAAGATGACATCGGAGGCGAGCGACGAGCCCCCACCGGTCTCCATGCGAAACACGACCGCCCCGATGCTGTCGTCGGTGCGCGCGCGCTCCAGCGCTTTGCGAAGGGTGTAGCTTCCGGCGAGCTGGATGTTGAGCAACGGGATCGTGCGGCTCTTGCCGTCGACCATCGTCCCTTCGAGGTAGATCACGGCCACCCGCTTGCCGTTTCGCCACCGGCGCGGTGCCCGCTCCGGGCGCTCCTCGATGTCGCGCACCCGGAGGGGTCGGCCCATCGTCTCGCGGACGAACCGCGGGATCTCATCCTCGTAGACGAGCTGGTCGACGAGTTGCCCGTCGAGGGCCTCGGTCGCGACGAAGGGACCCCGAGCGATGACCTTCTTCGCCACCTCGAGCCGCATGTTCCGACCTCGACCCACCTGCTGGAGGTACATCGCTTCGTACTCGGCCAGCAGCTCCCGATGGTCGGCGCGGCCGATGTCCGAAGGCCCCTCGGTGAATTGCTCGGCGGCGAGTTTGTGACGGCCGATCCGGACGAAGTCGGCCCGGATGCCCAGCTTTCGCATCAGCCCCCCGAGATAGAAGTAGCGACCGGAGAGACCGGCGAAACGAATTCCCCCGGCCGGATTGATCGCGATGCGGTCCGCGGCCGAGCATACGAAGAGCTCTCGCCCGCCGGCGTCCTCCAGGTGGCACATCACCTTCTTGCCTCGCCGTTTGAGCAGCTCGATCGCATCGACGAGCTCTTCGGCCTGCGCGAGACTCCCCGCCGGCGACGCGCGCATCTCGAACAACACCCCTGCCACTTCGGGGTCGTCGGCGAGCTTCCAGAGCGCCCGGAGCCATCCCACGTGCCGCCGTGCGTCCGGCGTCCCTTCGAAGCGGATCTTCACCACGTGGGACGCGAGCGGGATCCCCGGCGTTTCCCGGAAGGGGCGGATGGCGGCCGACGCGACCAGCCCCGTCCCGTCGAACCCCTGGGCGTTGCCGAAGACGCTGCCCGCCGTGACTTGAAAGCGATCGAGATTGACGTCGAGCGCCGCGGACGCGGTGAATTGTCCCTCACTCGGGTCGAGGAGCGTGCCGCCGAGCCGCAAACGCCCCACGTAGGGAAGGTCCACCGCGGCGTTGGCAGTGGGGACCCACGTGTCGTCGGCCGAGCGGTACGACCCCTCCAATCCGAGCTCGAGAAACTTGTCGCCATCGAGGGGCCGTACGGTGGCGCCGAAGTCTACGCTCGGCCGAAGCTCCGCCCCGGCGTCATTGGTGGGACGATTCCAGTCCCGGGCGACCACGGCGGCCGAGACGAAGCGATGTGCGCGCACCGTCATCCCGGTGGCGACGGTGAAGAACTGGTGGAGGGCAGGCGTCTCCGAGAAGGACCAGGCGAAGGTGTTGCCCAGGGAAAGCGCCTCGCCCAGCGCCAACGATTGAGACCAACGCAGCCACGTGTACCGCTGGGCGTCCCCGGCGAGGGCAAACGGCGGCGGCGACGCGCCCGTGGGGTCCATCACGTCGAGCTGCAGGCCCGTGGCCAGGACCCAGATCGGCAGCCCGAGGCCGAAGCTGTAGCCGCGGTACGGGAGCTGGGCCGCATCGGGGGTATAGACCGCGGTCGCCCGCACTTCAGGCGAGGGCAGACGCACCAAGTTGGCCGGATTGACGGCGATGGCGGACGAATCGTCGGTGGCGGCCAGGGCCCGCCAGGGGAGCGTGACGCCATCGCTGGCCCGAGGCGCCGCCACCTGGGCCATCAGCGGGGCGGCGACGAGGGCCGCCGCCCCAAAGCCCAGGGCCGACGACGCCAATGTCCGGGGACGCATGGCGGCATGCTGCCACGCGGCGACGAGCGCCGCGAACCACAGGGTCACGACGCGGGCGTCGACCGGTCGAGGAGCGCGCGAGCAAAGGGCGCGGCGAGCCTGAGGTCGGCTCGCGTCTTCACCGGGACGAAGCGGGAGGATGGGCCCTCCCGCGGCACGCGCACGTAGCGCGACGGCAGGGCGAAGGTCAGCTCTCCGAGCAAACGCTCGAACTGGACCGCGGGGCGGTCGGCGACGCGCTTGTGCACGCGGAGGTAGGTCCACGCGTGGTCGAGCTCGAGCAGCGCTCGGGCGTCGACGAGAAACGTGTTGGTGTTGAAGACCCGGACCGACGCGGGCGGGAAGTTCTGGGGTAGTCGAAAGTGCTCGCAGATCACGACGCGTTCGTCGAAGCGTACGGGCCCGCCCCCGGTGTCGCCCTCGCGTTTGTCCACGACTTCGACGGTGACCGGTCGTCCGGCTTCGATGTGGGCGCCGAGGAGCGCCGCGTCGACCCGTGCGCCGAGGTTGTCCACATTGCTGATCCAGACGTGGCGGCCGCCGCCGGCCACGAACGAAGCCAGAGGCCCCCCCGGGCCCCGGATCGCGTCCGGGAGGTCGCCGTGTCCGGTCGCGTACACACTCGGCGCCCCTGACCCGTCCCGCCACAGCCGCGACGGAGGGTCGGCGGCGAGCCGCAGCGAGACGTACTGCTCGAACGTTTGGGTCGACGCCGCGCCCGACCGGGCGGCGAGGGCCGCGGCGATGGGCGCCTCGGTCGGCTCGCTGGTCATCAACCACAACGGCGTCGCCGCGCCGTACGTCACCGTCAGCGCGTCGGCCTCGTGGCGTCGGAGGTCGAGGAACGACCGGCCGGCGACGACCTCCATAAGCGCCTTCACCACGCCTCCCATTCGGGTCGCCATGCCGCCCGCGAGGACACACACCGCGAGCTCGCCGCGCGCCAAGGCCTCTTCGCCCTGACGTCGAAGGGCGGAGAACGCATCGCTGTCGGCGGGCGGGAGCCCCGAGACGACGCCGGGCGCCACGGGGCGTACGTCGCCGGTGAGACGATTGCGCTCGTCGTCTGACCGGCGGTCCGCGGCCCACCCACACAGCGTCGCGGCCGAAAAGCCACGCCGCTCGAGACGCGCCTTCAGGGCCGAGGGCAGGGCCTCGATCTCCGCCGCCAAGCTCATTCGGCCGAGGTCCTAACCGTGGGCCCACCGCTCCGCCACGACCGCCGGGTTCGCCGCACGACCGCGTGCGGGTGATGTTTGCCCCGGTGCACGAGGATCACCGTTTCCGTGGCCTCGGTTTCGCCAGCCACGGGCATCAGGTGCGACGCATCGACCGTGTACGTCCCGGTCCCACCGCCCGCCGGCGCCGACGCATCGACCTGGGACCCCGAGTGGGCATAGGGCGCGAGCGCATCGCCTTCGGGGGCAGCTTCCAGGGCATGCTCCGCCTCGATGGTGAGCCGGTCGCCATCCTCGCCTCGAAGCGTGAACGTCGTGACGCGCACCACGTCGAGGCCCTCCAAACGGTCGGCCGCTCGATGGGTCCATCGCGCGCCCACGCCGATCGGACCGCGGGGGAGCGGGACCACGAGCGCCGACACGAGGTCGGAGAGCGTGGTGGCCGCGGGCCCCGGCGCGAGGGCCGCATTCGCCGAAGGGACCGTCGGAGGCGGGGCCGTCGGCGGGCGTTCTACGTGGCCGTGGTCGTCGATTCGAAGCGTCCCCTCACGGTCGACCAGCGCTTCCCCGAGCGCTCGGTCCGCGGCGCGGCGCAAACGCTCGGGCCACCATCCCACCTCACCTTCGACGACGTCCCCGACCGCGACCCGCGCGGACGTGATGGCGTAGCGGCAAGGGTGCGCGCCATCGACGGCTCCCTCGCACGTGACGGTCACCCGCAGCACCGATGCCGGCGCCGCAGGACCGAGACCCCCTTCCCGGCCTTCGACGACGGACGTGGTGAGCTCGAGGGTTTGCGTCGACCCGGAAGCGATGGCGTATCGGCGCATCTTCGGCTCGCGTCCCGGGGCGACGAGGGTCATGCCCTCCCGCTCACCCGGGGGCGACGCCGAGGCCGTCGCCGTGACGATGGCCGAGCCGGCGGGGGCGGGCCCTCCGGAGGCGGCCGGATCACCGCCGCACCCCAGCCCCGCCGCAAACACCAGCCCTGCCGCAAACACCCCCAGCCACGCTGAGCGGACCCGCGGCGCGAGACGCGTCGCCCGCTCCGAGAGCCGAGATGGCAGCCCGCGCGCCATGGGTCGTAGCTACCCACCCCGCTCCGAGCGGTCAACGGCGGCCGCCCCCAACCCCGGTCGCTCCGGCCCCACGGGGAAAGGCGGCTCGTTTCTGTCGGAAAAAGGTGCGACAAATCCTCACACCGTGCGCCCTCGACTCGATGTCTCGACGTTCCGTCACCGTTGCCGCCCTCCTGATGTTGACCAGCGCCTGTGCGGAAGAGGGATTCGAGCAGAGCCAGGCCTTTGTCGAAGCCGACGACGACCCCTTCGCCTCCATCGGCGAAGACGGCACCGTTCGCTTTCGCCTCGATGAACAGGGGCGCAGCTTCGCGCTGTCATGTGGCGACGACGATCCGTTCTGTGGCCTCACCCTCGAAATGGGTCTCTTTTCGACGTTCGGTGCGGCGACGGGCGACGACATGACCCCGTCCGACGACCTCCGGGAGGAGTACGGGATCCGTCTCGAGACCTACGGTCCGCAATCCTTCAACGAGGGCGGCGGCGAGGTCGACCCGTCGTTCGCCGCGGAGGTGCCCGCGGCCGATCTCGTAGGGTCTTCGCGCCGATTCGGAGAGATCGGCGTCGCGCACGGGGGGACCCTGAGGTTCGACCTGGAAGACCCCTGGGGGCTGCTCACCGAGGGCACCTTCGGGGGGGTCGACGTGGAACTGAAGTTTCCGCTCTGCCGCGGCGGGACGTCCTTCTGCGAGTGACCCCCGAAGCGCGGGCATCGACGCTCACGGGGGCGCTAGGGCCGAGGCGGACGGGGACGAGGAGGGACGGCGTTCCGGACAGCAAAAGAGATGGTCGGGCACGAGCATCTCGCACCCGTCCGCGAAAGGGTCGTCGGGCGCGTAATCGGTACGGTTCTCAGCGGGGTAGAAGTAGGCGTGGGGGCGCGTGGAGGTCGGACAGGCACCATCGCGATCCGCGGCGCGCTTGCGCGGCTGCGGCGCCGTCGTGTCCACGGACTTGCACCCGAGGCAAAGCATCAGGGCGGCCATCCCGAACCCTCCCGCCCGACGCGCGCCGGTCGTCGTCGTGTTCAACCCGGACCGTCGCATGATGCCTCCGCGTCGCGGGGCGAAGAGACTGTAACGACCAAGTCGTCCCGGTGGATGAGCGGGCCGAAACCGCTGTCGTCCCGCTGGCCGCATCGCCGCGCGGCCTCTTGTGAAGACATGCGCGCGAGGCCCCGGGCGAGCTCGCCGCCGTGGCGATCGAGCACTGCGATCATGTCACCGGCGTCGAAACGGCCGCGAATACCGAACACCCCGACGGACAACACGCTCCTCCCCTGCTGGGTGATCGCGCGGGCGGCTCCTTCGTCGACCCACGCGGCCCCCCGCGGCCGGAGCGTGTAGGCGATCCAATGCTTGCGGCCGCTGAGCGGACGCCGGCGGGCCGTGACGAGGGTGCCGAGATCCTCGCCCCCGAGCACCCGAGAGAGCACCCGGGGCGTGCTCGCCGCGGCGATGACGACATCCGCGCCGGCCAGACTCGCGCGACGCGCGGCTTCGAGTTTGCTCGCCATGCCTCCGCGGCCGACCCCGCCGGACCTCGCCGGGCGTACGAGGGGCAGGAGCGCTTCGACGTCGGTCGCGTCGGTGACGCGGCGTCCGGCCGCATCGACCACCCCGGCCACGTCACTCAGCAGCACGAGGAGATCGCCATCACAGAGCGGAGTGACCATCGCCGCGAGCTCGTCGTTGTCGCCGAAGCGGATCTCGTCGGTCGCGACCGCGTCGTTTTCGTTGATGATGGGCACGGCGCCTCGACCCAGCAGCTCGGTGAGGGTGGCGCGCGCGTTGTTGGTACGCCCGCGGTTCGACAGGTCGGCGTGCGACAAGAGCACCTGGCCGATGGGTCGGCCGTGGTGCGCGAACGCTTCGCTCCACCGTTGCAACAAGTCGCCCTGACCCGCGGCCGCGGCCGCGTGGAGGGCCGGCATCGAGCGCGGTCGTCGGCGCATCCCCAAGCGCGCCATGCCGAAAGCGATCGCGCCGCTGGACACGACGACCACCCGCCGGCGACCTTCGGTCACCCCCACGATGTCGTCCGCGAGGGACGCGATCGTCGTCGGGGCCGATGCCAGGACCGCCGAGCCCACCTTGAGCACGACCCGTCGTCGCCGCTCGAGGTGTCCCCGCAACCCTCCGGTCACGGAGCCCGCATCTCGGGCTGCGTCGCCACCACTTCGTCGAAGGCCGCATCGAGGCGACGGGTGACGTAGCTCGGTACGCTCGCGGCCCCCACGATGAGGGTATCGACCCAACGGGTGAACTCGTCTCGCATGTCCTCGGCCGGCTCCGGCAACAGGAGGGGCTGGGGGCTCACCGAGGGATAGACGGCCCTCACCACGGCCGCGTCGATCGCGGCCCGCAGGGTTCTCGCCTCTGCTTCCGCGATCCGATGGCTGCGCGTCTGGCGCACCTCCGATGCATAGCGGTCGAAGAGATGACCGAGCGCGTAGACCTCGAGCGAGCGCACCACCGCGCTGAGCGGCCCCAGCGGGCCCAGTCGGCGGAGGATCCGACGGGCAAACATCTCTACCCCCTTGCGCAACATGTCGCGCATGGCGTCCTGGGTGCCCGGCGCGGCGATGAGATCCCGGGCGTCGCTCGACAGCACCAATCCGTGTCGGCTTGCGACCTCGTGCGCGAGCGCACCCCGAAGATGGCGAAGCGCGCGCTCGGGAATGAAAGGCAGGGGGATCGTGCCCGCGGCGAGCGACATGGCCGTCATCACGCCGAGCCGCCCCGTCACCGGTCGTGCCGTGGCCACCTCCTGCACCGCCTCTTCGGTCATCGCGTCGGGATCTACCACGGCCCTTCGGGAACGCCACGCGGGCGTCGCCCCGCCCGGGGTTGCCCCTCCGCGCATCACGGCCGCACACTGACCGACGGCATGGATAGGCTGTTTCGGTTCGTCGCGTGGTCGTTCGGAACGGCGATCGTGCTCGCCCTCGTCGGTCGCGCGTTTCTCTTCGAAACGTGGACCGTGCCGAGCGAGGACGAGGACCCGTGGCTCGCGGCCTCGATCGCCCCGACCCTCGCCGCCGGGGACTTCATTCTCATGCTCACGGTCGGCGAGGCCACGCACGGCGACCTCGTGCGGTGCCGCGATCCCGAGGATCCCGGCGTGTTCGTCGTGGGCCGGATCGCGGGCGAGTCGGGCGACACGGTCGAAATTCGGGGGGCGACGCTCGCCGTGAACGGGATCCGCTACGACGCAAAGGAGGCGTGCGCGGAACCCAAGCTTTCCGTGGCCCATCCCGACACGGGGAACGACGTCCCGCTGCGGTGTTCCCGCGTCGAATTCGGAGGCACATGGCATTACCGCGCGAGCCGCGCCCTGGACGGACGTCCCGAGGGTCATCGCCGCGAGGTGGGCGCCGGGCGGGTCTTTCTGCTGAGCGACAACCGCAGTCTGCACCTCGACTCCCGCGACTTCGGCACGGTCGACAAGGCGACGTGCGGGGGCCGGATCAGCCTGCGACTGTGGGGCCGCGAGGGGTGGAAAGATGCCCGCCATCGGCTCGACGTGATTCGTTGAACGTCGTTTCCCCGCCCGGCTGCCGGCAACGTGCCCTCGGGGCGCCCCCCGTGGTACGACATGTGCTCGTCTGCCTCGTGTCCTTCGAAAAGCAAGAGATCGGCATCGTCTGCAGCCAATGTGGCTGGTTCAACCCGCTCGACGGACGGGCTTGCGCCAACTGTGGCTACGGACTCGGCCTCCGGGGGAGTGGCGGACGGCCCGGCCTCTCTCCGCGGACGCTCGACGTCGACGACGGACCCCCGGTGACGACCCGACACTTCAAGGAGGAAAGCGACGTGGAACCCGCCCGCCACTACGTATGCCGCTCGTGCTCGAGCCCCGTCCCCGCCGGCCACAAGTTCTGTGGCCGCTGCGGGACCCCGATCCCGGCCGATGTCCGAGAGCTGCGGACCAACTTCTTCGGGGACATGCAGAACCCGACGAAGGCGAAGCTCATCCTCATTCGTGGCGAGGGCATGGACGGACTCTCCTTCCATCTCAAGGCCGAGCAACACATCGTCGGCCGAGAGGGACAACTCATCTTTCCCGACGACCCGTTCGTGTCGCCCCGGCACGCCAACTTCTTCTATCGGGACGGTGCGCTCGTCGTACGTGACGAAGGTTCGCTCAACGGGGTCTACATCCGAATCCGAGGCAGCGTACCCATCGAGCCCGACAACACGTTCCTCGCGGGGGAGCAGCTCTTCCGGCTCGAGAAGCTGGGTCCCATCGCCGACGACGGCCCGGACCCGGACGGGACGAACTTCTACGCCTCGCCGCGTAAGGAGAGCGCGTTCCGGCTCTGCCAGGTGTTCCGTGGCGACGCCGTGGGCATGACCGTGCACGCCGCCGGGACGAGCATGACGGTCGGCCGCGACGGGGCAGACCTCAACTTTCCGGAAGACCTGTTCATGTCGGCGGAGCACTGCCGGATCGACTTCAGCGACGGGCGGTTCTCGCTCACCGACCTCGACAGCCGGAACGGCACCTACGTTCGGATCAAGGGCGAGCGGCGCCTCGAGCACGGCGACTACGTATTCATCGGACGCAAGCTGCTCCGGGTGGAAGTCAACACGAACTGAAGTGCCGCCGGCCGCGGAGGACCTCCCATGCAGGTCACGACGCTGTCTTTTTTTCGCTTCGAGACGTTTTGGGGCCGTTTCTGGGCCTTTTTCCAGATGGGCTTGGCTCCGGCGAAGCTGCGAAAGGTGCCGGATCTCGAGTTTTTCAAGGTCGTGGGTACGGGACGGGGGGCGGGGTTCGACCTCGCGCCCAACTTTGGGGTGTACGCCATTCTCGCCACCTGGCCTTCCACAACCGCGGCCGTCGCGGGACTGAAGACGGACGCGTTTCGGGGCTACGCGACCCGCGCGGAAGAGACGTGGCACCTCTTCCTCCAAGCGGTCAGCGGCCACGGAAGCTGGGATGGCCGCCAGCCCTTTCGGTGTGCCCGGGGCGTCCGTGCCCCGAGGCCGATCGGGGTGCTGACCCGTGCCTCGATCCGGTGGCCGCGGCTCGTGTCCTTTTGGCGGAGCGTGCCGGCGGTCAGTGGCGACACCGGGGCCCAAGCCCAGCTGCGCTTCACCATGGGGATGGGAGAGCGCCCCGTGTTGCAGCTGATGACCTTTTCCCTCTGGGACGACGTGAATGCCGTCACGCAGTTTGCGTACCGCGATGGCCATCACCGCCAGACGCTGCGACGGGCCCGCGACGAGGATTGGTTCTCCGAGGAGTTGTTCGCGCGCTTTCGGGTGCTGGACAGCCGAGGCACCTGGTCCGGTCGAGACCCCGTGGCCGCAGCGCCCGCGCTCGAGCCGTCGTCGCCGGCCCGGGCGGCGGAATGAAGGCGGCTTCTCTGCCGGCGCTCGACGGCGTCGCCCGCACGGCCCTGTGGACCGTTTACGGCCGTGCCGCGGGGGCGGCGAAATTCGGGCTCGAAGATCCACACGCGGCGCGCATCTGCGCCGATCTCGGTCAAGAGGCGCTCCGTCGTGCGTTCGGTCGTCCCGTCCGGAGCTTCGCGGCGCGGGCCCGAGACTTCGACCAGCGCCTGCAGCCCTTCTTGGACGCCTTCCCCCGGGCCCCCGTGGTCAGTCTCGGCGAGGGGCTCGAGACCCAGGCCCAGCGCATTCGCGGCTACGGGCGATGGACGAGTGTCGATACGCCCGAAGTCCTCGCCCTCCGCGCCCGCTGGCTCCCCCCGACCTCCCGCGAGCACCATCACCCGGGCGATGTGACCGCCGGAACGTGGGAAGCCGAGCTCGGGTCCTCGGGTCCCGCCGTGGTCATTGCGCAGGGTCTTGCGATGTACCTTCCCGCCCGCGAAGTGGCCCAACTGATGCGGCGGCTGAGCGCACGAGGGGACGTGCTCGTGGTCTTCGACGTGGTGCCGCCTTGGGTGTCCCGCCTTTCGCGGCTCCGCCCCCCGGTCGCCCGGGGGTTGCGGGTCCCTCCGATGCCCTGGGGCGTGGCGAAGGGAGACGTGCGCGCCCTCCTGTCGCGATGGCTCTCGGTCCCCCCCGCCACGCTCGACCTCGAGACCTGGTCGCTCCCCATGCCGTCGGGTCCCCTCCCCGGTCGCTACACGACCGCCGGCGTCCGACTGCGGCTCTGAGGGCAGCTACGACGGCGCGTGCTATGTCCACGTCGATGAAGTTGGCGTCCGTGGCGCAGGCTCTGTTCATCGTCGTCGCCTCAGTGGCGGTCTACTCGTTTGTGCGCGCCGCCCAGGCCGACCAGCGGTTCAATTCATGCCAGGCGTGGTGCCAACTCCGGCCGAACTACGCCGGCCGCGATCGAAGCGCGCCCGACTTCGCCCTGAAAAACATGAACGGCGAGGTCCGGCGCCTCTCCGACCTTCTCGGCCAGGGCCCTGTGGTGCTCAACTTCTGGACGAAGACCTGCCAACCCTGCCTCGAGGAGATGCCCGAGCTCGCCGATATGGCGCGGGTGCTCAAAAGCCAGGGGGTGACCGTCGTCACGGTGTGCACCGACGACGGACCGGAAGCCGTCCGCGACACCCTCGACGTCGTGCTCCAGGGTCAAGACCCGCCCTTCGAGGTTCTCTTTGATCCCGATGGCGAACGCGTCGTCGAAAAGAAATTCGGAACGTCGTTGTTCCCGGAGACGTGGCTCATCGACCGCGAGGGGATCATCCGCGCCCGCATCGACGGAAATCCCGGCCAGCGTGACATGCCGTGGACCAGCTCCATTCCCTTCGAAGTGTTGGAGAGTCTCGACAAGCCGATGAGCTGTCCGGTCGACTTCCGTCGTGGCGTTCCCTCCGGCCCCTACGCCAACCTCTGCGGCGAGGGCTACTGATGGTCGGACGGCGCGCGGCCGCGTGGCGCTCCGCGCTCGTCGTCGGCGGTGCTCTCGTCGTCGGCGGGGGGGGCTGCGGCCCCTCGGGCCGGGACTGCTCGGACAACGTCGAAACCGCCGCGAGGGCTCGCCGCGGCGAAGACGTCGCGGCGGCGCTCAACGCTCGCGACACCGATAGGGGCTACCGCGACGGCCTCGCCAAGACCGGCGAGGACGGCATTCGCGACGGATTCACCGCCGGCTACGATGACGGGTACGCCAGCGCCTACGAGCGCGCCTACGCCGAGGGCTTCGCGGCCAACGTCGAGGCCGGTCGACGGGTTGGCGCCTCGGACCCCGAGGCGTGCGCGCTCGGTCTCGAGGACGGCGCGACCTCCGGCGCGCAGGACGGCGCCGTCGCCGGGTATGCGGCCGGCGCCGCCGAAGGCGACGCCGACGGGTATGCACTGGGTTTCGACGACGGCCTCGCTTCGTGTCCTGCGAACTTCGCTCCGTCTCCGCCGCCTGCCACCCCCGCTTCGGCCGACGCCCCGGCGAGGCCAAGCCAGGCGGCGCGGGAACACTGCTACCGACTCGGGTTCGACGGGGCGCGCGACGAGGATGCGTACCGACGCGGGCTCGACGACGGAAAACGAGACAACCCGGACTACCAGGCCGGACGGCGGGAAGGCGAAGCTGCCGGCCGCGACGCCGGACGCGCTGAAGGCGACGCCGATGGCTTCGCCGACGGCGTCCGCGACGGCTTCGACGCCGGCTACGCCGAAGGGGCCGCGCAACGCTACGACGAGTGCTTTGCGTCGGCCTACGAAGAGGCCCGCGGGGCCGCGCAGGCGGCGGCGTACGCGGAGGGCTACGACGATGCGTTCGGCGCCGGCTACGCCTCGGGATTCGCCGACGGCCTCGCCTCCTGCCCGGACGCGTGGTGACGGCGATCCCTTTACCGATGGTTGTCGCGAGGGAACGAGGAAGAGGGTTCCAAGCCGTGGGAAAGCAACGTCCGCCGGCCAGCCCCCATGTCCGCTGAGTCCCAGCGGGCGGTCGTCACCGTCATCTCCTGACCGTCGGTCGCCCACGCCACGCCGCCGTCGCGCCCCGTGTCCATGACGGGGACCTCACGAAGATGGGCCAGGGTCGCCGCGTGCGGATGGCCGAAACGGTTGCGGCACCCGCGAGAGATCACCGCCACCGCGGGGCGCACCGCCCTGACGAAGGACGGTGTCGTAGACGTTCGGCTGCCGTGATGGCCAACCTTGAGCATGTCCGCGCGCAGCGCGACCCCGGACGCGAGGAGCTGGGCCTCCGCGTGGGCCTCCGCGTCGCCCGCGAGGAGCGCGGCGTGTCGTCCGTAACGCAGATGGAGCACCACCGAGTTGTCGTTCTCCGAGGCCTCGCGGTTGCGTCCCGGGCAGGGCGACAGCGCGCGCACCTCCGCGCCGCCGTAATCCCGAGCGACCGCACAGAGCTCTGCCGCCCCGAGCCTGGGAACGCCCCGCGCCGCCAAGTCGGCCCGGGCCCGATGCCAGGCGGAGCCGCCCCGCGCCTCCGATGGATCCCACAGCTCGCCGACCTCCACGCGTCGCAAGAGGGTGAGCAATCCCCCGTAGTGGTCGGGATGGGCGTGGGAGAGCACGACGATGTCGACGTGCCGGCGACGACGTCGTCGGAGCTCGGGGAGGAGGACCCGTTCGGCGATGTCGATCGGACTTCCGACCAACCCTCCGCCGTCGACCACCATGAGCCGCCCGTCGGGAAGGTCGACGAACATGGCATCTCCCTGCCCGACGTCGAGCACCGTCACCCTCAGCTCGCCCCGCGGGGGAATGCTCGCGTACATTTCCAACGCGGCGCACACCACCGCCGCCACGAGGGCCGCGGCGCGACGGCGACCCTCGCGGGGGCTGGCCCAGGCGCAAATGCCCCCCAGAACGAGGACGCAGAGCTGGGCGAGGGTGGGCGGCGGAAGCGATGCCGTCGCCCAGGGCGAGGTCGCCGTCCCGTGGGCCACCGCGCGCACGGCGAGCAACGACCCGCCGGCGGTCGCGGCGATCCCCCGCTCGAGCGCGGGCCATGCCCCCGCCACGCAGTGAACCAGACTCAGCGGGAGCGCCACCAGCTCTCCGATCGGTCCCGCCACCGCGTTCGCCGCCACCCCCAACACGGGCACCTGAGGCCCAAGGGTGAGCAGGACCGGGGTGCAGGCCAGCGTAGCCGCCACGGTGGCGGCGGCGGTGGTGACGAGCCACCGCCCTGGCCCCGGCCGAAGGCGACGGTGGAGGCGAGCGACCGGAGTCCGCGCCAACAGCAACCCTCCCGTCGCGGCCAGCGAGAGGGTGAACGAGACGTCGAAGAGGGCCCACGGCTGAAGCGCCGCCGCGGCCAGCATCGACCACCCGAAACTCCGCTCCGTCGGCGCCCGCCAGCCCCACGCGCGGGCCCAATTCGCGGCGCTCAGCATGGCCGCGGCCCGGTAGGCGGAACCGCCCCCTCCCGCGAAGTCGGCGTACACCCAACTCGCTACGATGGTGAAGCCCGCCACCGCGCGGCCGACGTCGAAGCGGCCCGCGAGGGCGGGGCATCGCACGAGAAAGGCGCGCAGCAACTGGGCCAGGGCCACCACGGCGATCACGAGGTGGCTCCCGCTCACGGCCAGAAGGTGAGAGAGGCCGCTGCTGCGAAAGGCCTGAGCGTCTCGCGGGTCGAGCGCCTGCTCCCCGAGCACCAGCGCCCGCGCCATCGGGACCGCCTTTGGCGGATAGGTCGCCTCGATACGACGCCTCACGTACGCGCGAAACCGATCGACCGCGGCGGCGAGGCCAGTCCCGCGCGCGAGGCGCGTCCATCGCCTCGCGCTTCCGCTGGCCACGAAGGGGCGCAGCACGAGCGCGATGCGCGGGTCGGCGCCCCCGACTTGGTGAAACCGACGACGGGCCCGGAGGACAGTGTTCACCCGGTAGCGATCTCCCCGGCGCGCATCCTTCGGCATCCCGTAGAGCCGAACGAGATGCCCCTCGGGTACGGTCTTCGCCTCTACGCGCGCCTGAGCCCGACGCCCCGGTTGCGGACGCAGCACCACGGGGGTGGTGACGACCTCGACCGTTCGTGTCGTCGGGCGCTCCGCCGTCACGAGCCCAGACGCGGCGTCGACCGCGCCGTCCACCTCCCGGAGCGCCCCCGCGGCGCGCGCGCCCTGAACACCGTAGGCGAGGAGACCAATCAGAAGCAGGATCGGGCCCACCTGCCGCCGCATCGCGAGGGCCACCGCCCCCGCCATCGCGACCCCCGCCCCCGGATGAACGGCGAGCAGGGCGCCCCCCAGCGCGAAGACGCCGAGCACCAGCACCCCATCGGCGCGCGACCCGCCGTCCGGATGCTGACGTAGCGCGGACATGATCCGCCTCGACTGCGAACTTCATACCGCCCTCCGCGACCCCCTGCCTCGGAGGTCTCGTCTCCTCGCCTCCTCCCCCCGAGCGCGACGACCTCCGCCCGAGCAACGGCTTGGCGCATGGTCGCACCATGGCCACGTGAGCGCGCGACGGGCACGAGGCCCCGGTGGCGGCCGCCAGAAAGGCGCCGGCGGCCGCCGGAGCGCGCCGGTGATGGCCCTCGGAAATCCGAGGTCCGACGCGACACGAAGAGACCGATGACACGCAAGCGTGGTTGCCCTTACGATGCGTTGCGGAAGGACGAGCAAGTGACGGGATTCAAACCACGCCCCAGGCCAGGGGCCTTCTCGCTGGTGTTGTCGCTGGCCTCGGGTGGGCTGAGCGTCGGATGCGGCGTGGACCTCGACGCCGAAGCCCCTCCCCCGGCGAGCGGGGTCGCCACGGCGCAGGCCCCCATCGAAGGCGGCACCATCGACGAAGACACCACGCATGTCGTGGGTCTCGTCCGGCTGGGCGAAGGGGGAATCGCCACGTGCTCCGGCACGCTCATCGCGCCCAACACGGTGCTGACCGCGCAGCACTGCGTCGCCCAATCGAGCGGAAACGGCTTCGTGCAATGCGGCTCGACCAACTTCTTCCCGCCCTTCGACGCCGACAACTTCTTCGTCACGACCAGGACCTCGCTCAGTCAAGATCCCGCCGACTACTATCGGGGGGCGGAGATGGTGCTCCCCCCCGGGGGGGAAGAGTTCTGCGACTACGACGTCGCCATCCTCATCCTCGAGACTCCGGTGCCCGCCGATGAAGCCGTCCCCGCGCCCCCTCGGGTCGACATTCCCCTCACGGGTGACGAGGTCTACGATGCCGTGGGCTACGGGCAGACGGGTCCGTCCGGGCGGTCCGGCACCCGCTATCGGCGCAACGGACTGATCACCCAGTGCGTGGGGGCCGAGTGCGCTGGCCGCGGGAGCGCCCAGGCGCGCGAGTGGATCGGCGACGAAGGGGCCTGCCAGGGCGACTCCGGGGGACCTGCGCTCGACAGCATCGGACGGGTGGTCGGCGTCCTGTCGCGGGGCACCGCCGGCTCCTGCGATGAACCGGTCTACGCCCACGTACAGGGCTGGTCGACGTGGATCCAGGAGACCACCGCGTACGCGACCAGTTCGCGCGGCCTCGAGGTCCCCGCCTGGACCCAGGGATTCGAAACCGACCCCGCCTTCTCCGACCCGGTAGGCGGGGCATGCGTCGCGCCGGCCGACTGCGCCTCCAACGCGTGTCGCGAGGAGGGGTATTGCACCCGGCCCTGCAGCGACCGAGGCCCTTGCCCCGAAGGCTACGTCTGCGCCGAGGACGGTTTTTGCGCGGAGGCTCCGCCCCCGCCCCCCGAGGACGAAGACGACGGGTCCGCGGACGACGACGACGGCGGTCGGCGGACCATATCGGCGGGCTGCCACGTTTCCGCAGCACCACCACAGGACCCGACCAAGCCCATCCCGTGGGTGACGGCTGCCCTCGTCCTCGTTGGCGCCTTCCGCCGCCGGGTGGCCCGATCCTGAGGTCGGCGCCGCTTCCGTGGCCAAGGAGCGTGCCGACAAGCTGCTGGTTGCCCGCGGGCTCGCTCCCACCCGAGCGCGCGCCCAGGCGCTCATCATGGCGGGCCGCGCGGTCGCCGACGACCGCCGCATCGACAAGGCCGGCGAGCGTATCCGCACCGACTGCGCCCTGCGGCTCAAGGGGGATCCCTCCCGCTACGTGTCGCGCGGGGGAGAAAAACTCGACCGCGCGCTCGAGGTCTTCGCCGACGACGGCCTCACCGTCGCGGGGCGCATCTGTCTCGACATCGGCGCGTCGACGGGTGGCTTCACCGACTGCCTGCTCCAGCGGGGCGCCGCGCGTGTGTATGCGGTCGACGTGGGATGGGGGCAACTCCACGACCGCCTCCGCCGCGACGCCCGCGTCGATGTCCGCGAGCGTACCAACGCGCGGCACCTCGTCGCGGATGGCTTTACGCCACGACCCGACCTCGTCGTCGTCGACGCCTCCTTCATCGGCATCGCCAAGCTGATGCCCGCCATCGCTCGCGTGATGGCTCCGACCGCGGACCTCGTCGCGCTGGTAAAACCTCAATTCGAAGCAGGCCCGGAGGCCGCGACCGCGGGGCGAGGCGTCATTCGTGACCCCGAGGTGCGTCGTCGTGCCATCGAAAACGCCGTAGCCGCGATCGAGGCCTCAGCCTTCCGCGAGGTGGCCGGCGTCGACAGCCCGATCCGTGGTCCCAAAGGTAACCTGGAGTACCTGGTTTACGCGCGCCGAACCCTCGCCGTCGTCAGCGACCGATGAGGAGGAAGACGGCGATGCCGATCGGGTAGATCAGCCCGAGATTCGACATGTTGGAGGCGGCCAGGCTGTCGAGGTTTTCCTGACAGTCGATGTCGTCGACCGGCGGCGCCCCGTTCTCCCTGGCCGCGTGAAACACAGCGAAGAAGGCCGTCATCTCGGGGAGGCTGGTGATGAACCCGAGGATCCAACCCACCCCCCATTGAGGCACGTTCAGCCGCTCGACGACGAGCTTCGCCTCCATGCCGAGGTAGTTGCCCGCGAGGACGATGCCGAGAATCCCCGCGAGCGAGACCATGATCCCCCGACCTTTCTTGCTCTCATCCCGCTCGCTTCGGCTCGCCGCCACGCTCAGCGGTGGGTCGGGGTTCAGTCGGTGATCGATGTAGACGTACGCCACGAAGAGGCCAAAGAGGCCGACCGCGGTCCACGGCGACTCGGCCACGCGCGCCTGCGACGCAAGAAACAGAGGAACCGCGAAGGCCCCGATCGCGAACGCGGCTTCGTCGAGAAACTTGCGGTCCCAGAGGGCGCGCGCCCTCCGGTAGTAGGCGGCCGCCGCGCTGAAGAGCACGAGGTTGATGATGTTCGAAGAGGCGATGTTCCAAAGCCCCGCCCCCAAGAGACCGTTGCCTGCGGTCCCCACGGTACCGACCAACTCGGGGAGCGAGGTGGCGTAGCCCAGAAATTGGCCCTTGGCCTTCGCCGACATGCCGCCCGCGGCGGCGTAGACCTCAATCCCCCGGACGACCACCCGCGTCAGCATCACCACGGCGGCGCCCAGGGCGACCATCAGGATGAGGTGGACGAACACAGCGACAACCTTGGTCCTACGCCACGCCGCCGACAACCTGGATGTTACCGGCGCCGAGCTGGTACCGACGACGCCGACGCCGACGCGGTGACGGTCGGGGCCGGGGCCGCACGCTCGCCCCGCGTCGACGCTGGTCGACGAGCGCGTTTCGACGGCGGCGACGGGGACGCAGAGGTCATCGGCGCGCGGCCCGCCCCCATCCGGCTGCGCTGCGAGAGGAGCCAGCCCGTTCCCCCGACGACGCCGAGCGCCCCCACCGCCGCGACGAAGATCATGCCCCAGGACCATGACGAGGAGGACGAACCGGCACGTGCGCCCGTCGCGTGGGTCTCGTGTCGCGTCCGCGTCACCGCGGCTGAGGTACGCATCAGCTCGCTCGGCGGACGCGACCCTCGGGGCCCCGGCGCCAAGGATGGTGGTCGCGACGAGGCCGGTGGTCGCGACGACGCCGGTGGTCGCGACGACGCCGGTGGTCGCGACGAGGCCGGCGGACGCGACGAGGCCGGCGGACGCGAAGCACGGCGCGGCGCCACGAGGTCGATGAACGGGGCCAGCGCTTCCCCCATGGCGGCCGCGGTCGGATAACGATCCTCGGGGGAGAAGGCGTAGGCGCGGGCAATGGCATCTGCGAGCCCGTCGGAAATGTCGGGACGGTATTTTTGGATGGGCGTGGGACGCCCGACGTTGACCTTCACGACCAGGTCGGAAAACGACTCCGCGGTGTAGGGCTGGGTCCCCGTGAGCAGTTCGTAGAGGCAGATGCCGAGGGAGTAGATGTCAGTGCGGGCATCCACCTGACGGGACGACCGCATCTGCTCGGGAGACATGTACAGGCCCGAGCCGAGCACCATCGTCGTCTTCGTCAGTTGAAGTGACTCGGGCGACGGTTCCTCGACAATTTTGGCGACGCCGAAGTCGAGGACTTTGACCGTCGGCTCGCCACCGTCCGTAGCGAGAAAGAGATTGGCTGGCTTGAGGTCGCGGTGGATCACCCCCTGGTCGTGAGCCGCCGTGAGGGCCGTCGTCGCCTGGAGGGTGAGGCGAAGCGCCTCGCCCACCGAGTACCGCACGCCGGTGCGGAGCGTGGCGGCGAGGTCACGCCCTTCGAGGTGCTCCATCACCATGAAGGGCACCCCCCGAGGCGGCAGTCGTTTTCCGGTGAGCATCCCCACGTCGAGCACGCGTGCGACGTGGGGACTGTCGATTCGGGTCGCCGCCTTGGCCTCGATGGCAAACCGCTGAACCACCGAGGCATCTCCCGCAAGCGAGGGGCGCAAGACCTTGACCGCCACCCTTCGGCCCAGCCCGAGGTGATGGCACGAGAGCACGACGCCCATGCCGCCGGCCCCGAGGGTGCCCTCGACGCGGAACTTTTCCATGAGGACGGTCCCCGGCGGCAGTTTGGTGAGATCGAGCACCGTAGCGCCCCAGTCTACACCGTTGTCGCGAATGCCGATCCGTGTGCGCTATACCGATGGGCGTGTCACGTGGCGACGCGCCGCTGTTCCGACCACGGAGCGACCGAATGGTTCGCCGACGTGTCGGCTCGATGATGGTCACCAGCATCTTCATCGGCGGTAGCCTGGGCTTGGCCATCACCACCGGCGGCTGCGAGGCCGATAAACGAACGGCGGCCGCCACCCATCCCGGGTTCACCACCGCCGGAGTCCACGCGAAACGGCCGGTGACGGCGGCGGTGGCAACGTTGGCGAAGCGCGCCGTGGCCGCTTCGATGCAGATCGGACCCGGGGTTTCTCCCGGTGCACCGTCACCGAGCTACCTACGAGCACGTCGCGCCGTCGCCGCCGTCTTGCCCTTTCTCGACGCGGATCTCCATCCTGGCCGCCGTCGCGTCGAGGAGGCCCTCGCTGACCTCGATGCAGCCGAGGCGAAGGGAGACGCACAGGGCGCCCGCGTCGCGGCGGTCAGGCTCGTGCGCGCGCTCCGTCGCGTGGACCACGAGCTTGCGTTGCACCCGATCCCGCCCCCGGGCGCCCTCGAGGGTTTGCACCGTAGCGGTGATGCCATCGCCCTCCCGACGTCGAAGGCATCGCTCGCTCCGTGGTCGGCCGCCACCCGTGCGGCCGACCGCGAGGGGGCGCTCGAGGGGATGGCGACGGTCGTCGACGCCCTCGACCACCGCGTCGCGAGCCATCCGGGGTCCCGGGATCTTCGCGGTCCGACCTCGCAACTCCGCTCGGAGATCGCAAGGCTGCGCGCGACGTCCGTGGCGTCGCCCCCGGTCGAGCCCAAGCCCAGACCGGGGGACCTCCGTCCGTTGCGGGCCGCCATCCGTGCGTACGACCAGGCGCTGGCGGGACTTCTGAACGCCTCGCCCTCAGCCGCCCCCGGGCACGCCCCCCCGCCCGCCACGGGCGCGGCGGCGGCGTCCGAGCGAGACCCCACCGGCTCCTGACGATCCGTCCTTCAGAGCTCGACGAGCGCGAGGGCCCAGATGTCGTAGAGCGCGTGGGTCCACACCGCGGCGGCGAACCCCCGCACGAGAAAGATGACGGTGAGCACGAGTCCGCACACCGCGCGGAACACGAAGCTCTGAAGGTGATACGCGTCCGCGAGCGGCCCCACGTAGTGCCATCCCGCGAACACGAGCGCTGTGATCAGGACCCAACCCACCCCCAAGGCCAACCGAGGCAAGGTGCCAAAGAAGAGCTTCATCGCGATCAGGCCGCCCCCGACCAGACCCACCCGGAAGACCAACTCCTCGTAAAAGCCCGCGCCGAGTGACATGACGATGCCGGCCGCCACGGCGTCGGGACGACCAACCGTCAACCCCGGTCCCTCCGCCTCCGCCGCGAGCGACAAGTACCCGAGGGCTGCCGCCGCAGCGGCGCGCATCAAGAGCGCGTAGACCACGGCTTCGATGGCGAGCGAGAAAAAGCGTCGCGGCTCGAAGGCGGCTCGGCCCGCGAGCGCGGAGAACACCAGGACCAGACCCAAGCCCAAGCCGAGCGTCCAGAGCCAGTACATGAAGAGATGGTGTTCGGCGAGTCGAAGCAGCTCGGCCGTCAACGGATCCGCCGCGTTGCGCACATCGAGAAGGACGACGCCGAGGTGGTACGCGACGAACAGCGGCAGCACGAGGGCGAGGTCGGCCCACGCTTGTCGCGCCCGGACGAGCCGTCGGGGCGTCGACGCGACGTCGGGGGGCGGGGCGATGGCTTCCATGGTGCGGACCATTTGACCCGCGAGCCTCACCTCGGGCCAAGTCAGGGCGTGCGGCCTGAGGGCGTCGCCGGGACAGAACCCCCCTCAGCGAGCCGGTCGTGGTCCGCAGTCAGCGCAGTCGGTTCCGTAGGGACAATCGTCGAACATCGAGCCCGGCCCGCCGTCGTCGCACACCCCATCTTTGGCGAACCCGCAGGTGTTGGCACAGAGGCCCGAACCGCTGCCGCTCCCGGAGCCCGAACCGCTCCCGGAGCCCGAACCGCTCCCGGAGCCCGAACCGCTCCCGGAGCCCCATCCACTCCCAGAGCCCCATCCACTCCCAGAGCCAGAGCCACTTCCGGAGCCCGAACCGGCACCGCCCGCACAGGCGACGAGACACGCATTGAACGATGGGTCCTGCGTCTCGCAGACCCCCGTCATGACGACGCAGTGTGCGGCACACAGCACCGCGCCCTCACACTTGCCGTCGAAGGGTTCTTCGCAGATCTCGCCCGCCCGCGCGCACGGGAGCATGATGGGGGTCCCCGGTGTTCCCGTGCTCGACGACGACGTGGCACGGTCCGACGCCTCCCCGCAACCGTCCGTTCCCGCGCGCCCGTCGTCGCAGCGTTCATCGCCGGCGCCGCCGACGGCCACGCCGGCAAGGCCCACCAAGAGCCCCGCGCCGAGCGCGGCCCATCGTGCGTGTTGGCCCCATCGGGCCCGCCCTTCCGCCTTGGTCATGTCCTTGCGGCGACGACGTCCGGGTCCGCGGGGAACCCTTCGTCACCGTCTCAGGATACAACAAGTCGGCCGGCCGCGTCTTCAGGTCCCTTACGGTCCGCAGTTCTGCGCGCAATTGATCAGGTCTGGGTTGGCCCCGTCGCACGTCCCCACGGTGAGAATGCACAGCGCCTGACACTCTTCCGACGGGGTGCACATGCCCTCGTAGGTCGTGCCGCAGAAGGAAGCCGCATCGTCGCAGAAGGTCCCGCTGCCCGAACCACTGCCGCTTCCGGAGCCGCTGCCGCTGCCCGAGCCACTGCCGCTGCCCGAGCCACCGCCGCTTCCTCCGGCACAAGACTCGGTGCAGCTGATGAGCATTGGATTCTGGGGATCGCATGAATTCAGATTGACGATGCAACTCGCCACGCAGGCATCCTGACCGGTGCACGTGCCCCCGGTCGAGCCCCCGCAGATGGCCGCCGCTTGGTCGCAGACCGCGCTGCCGCCCCCACTCCCACTGCCCGAGCCGCTGCCGCTGCCCGAGCCGCTGCCACTGCCCGAGCTTCCGCTGCCGCCAATGATGTCGCTCTCGTCGGCGATGCAGTCGTTGTAGTCCTCGAACTCGTCCGCGCAGTCGTCGAGGTTGCGCTCGATGGTCCCGTCGTCGCAGTCCAGCTCATCGACCTGGCACTCGAACAAGTCCTGGTACTCCGACGCGCAGTCGTACGCCTCGGCGACGTCGAACGCGGCGTTGTTGTTG
>JBCCLB010000046.1:0-53189 GCA_039027095.1 Myxococcota bacterium | reverse complement strand
GAAGCCCTCCGCGCCCACGACCGACGCCTCTTGCGCCTCTTCACCGACCTCGTCCGCCGGGGCCAAGCGGCGGGAGAGCTCCGGGCGGGCGATCCGACGTCGTGCGCGCGCCACCTGCTGGTGTTCATCAACGGCCTCCAGGTCGAGGGCAAAAAGGGGCTCTCACGCCCCGAAGCCAAGCGCCTCGTCGCCCACCTCCTCGACACCCTTTCCCCCTGACTTCAGGGCGCGCATCGCACCGTCGATGACGCGCTCGCTCCACCATGTCCCCTTTGGAAACATTCACTCAAGAAAAAGAACCATGAAGCGATTTAACGATAAGAAGGTCCTGATTACTGGCGGCACCAGCGGCATTGGCCTCGCCACGGCCAAGCGTTTGGTCGAAGAGGGCGCCCAGGTGCTGGTCACCGGTACCAACCGCGAGCGGCTCGACGCGGCCCACGCGCTCGATGGCGTCACCGCGATCGAGAACGACGCCGGGGAGGCGTCGGCGGCCGATGCCCTGGCCGCCGCCGTCGAGAGTACGTTCGGAGGCAACGTCGACGCAGTGTTTCTCAACGCGGGGTTCGGACGGTTCCATCCCGTGAGCGACGTCACGGCCGAGGAGTTCGACGCCCAATTCAACGTCAACGTAAAGGGCCCGCTGCTCCAGACCAAAGCGCTTGCGCCTCTCCTCAGCGACGGCGGCGCCATCGTGCTCAACACGTCGGTGGTTCAGACCATGGGCATGCCCAACGCCGCGATCTACACCGGGACCAAGGCCGCGCTGCGGGGGGTGACGCGCGTGCTCGCGCGCGAATTGGCCCCCCGTCAGATCCGCGTGAACGCGGTCAGCCCCGGACCGATCAACACGTCGTTCTTCGACCGCACCGGCATGCCCCCCGAAGCCCAACAGGGCATGGCCGAGCAGATCCAGTCGCAGATCCCGCTCGGCCGCTTCGGCACCTCCGAGGAGGTGGCCGCCGTCGCCGCCTTCCTGCTGTCGTCCGAGTCGAGCTTCGTGACCGGCGCCGAGTACATCGTCGACGGCGGTATGACCCAGCTCTGACCCGCCCCTACCCCCTCGACCACAACCGTTGATGGTGTCGCGATGCTCGCCGACAAATCGGCAAGGGCGAGCATCGCTCCTCAGAGCCGGTTCTATTGTCTTGGGGGTGCGTCATTGTCTACGTCGGTCAAATCTTCCGATTTGACCGACAGGATAGGGCTTCGGGTTCGTCGCAACGCGTTCGGTGCTATCGTCGGAACGTGAGCGTGGAAATGCGCACGAACCTTCCCGCCGTGGAAGGCGATCGCATTCGACGGCTTCGACGCTGCGAATACGACCAGCTCGTCGACGCTGGCGTCTTTGCCCACGAGGCCGTCGAACTCATCCGGGGGGTGATTGTACGCATGAGTCCGCAGGGGGTGCCCCACGCGGGCCCGATCGAAGTCCTCACCGAGATGTTCGTCCCCCCTCTCGTCGGGCGTGCACGCGTACGCGTTCAACTCCCCTTGGTCGCCCCAGACGAATCCGAACCAGAGCCCGACCTGGCCGTCGTGCCGATCGTGGAGGATCCCCACCGAGCCCATCCCGAGTGGGCGCACCTCGTCGTGGAAGTTGCGCGCACCAGCCAAGCCTACGACCGAGATACCAAAGGCCCGCTTTATGCGGAGATGGGGGTTCCGGAGTATTGGCTCGTCGATGTCGCGGCGCGAGCCGTCGAGCGGTTTCTCGAGCCCGTTTCGGGGCGCTATCGACGCGTCGAGATCCTGACCACGGGAACGCTGTCGCCGTTGGCCTTCCCAGACGTCACGATATCGCTGGGGCGAATTCTTCCCTAGATGTTGGGCTTCCGGGGCTTCGGGTCTCCGAGGCTCTCGACCTCCGGGCTCCCGGGACTCCGGGGCGTCCGGGCCAGACGCCGCACGCGCTATCCCTGGGGCGACGATCGGCGAAACACGCCGCAGCCGGGAAACGATGCCGAGAAACCGTACCACCGCGTGAACATCTGCATCGGCCGGCTCCCGTCGCGCCACGTGGCCGCCGGCACCCGGTCGACGGCGCCGAGGGCGACCCGCAGCGTTGCTCCCTGCCAGTCATCTTCGACGGCTTGGCCTTCGGCGCCCGCCACCTCGGACGTTGGATAGAACCGCGCAGCGTCACCGTGAACGACGCCGAGGCCCTGATCCATGCCCGGTCGTCGCGGGTCGGGCGGACCCATGGTGGCACGAAAGCCGGGTGGCAACCGGCCTCGGGTGCCGACGTTCTTTCGACCGAGCCGGCCAAACATCCACGCCGACACGCCACGGCGCGGCGGCACGGCGACGCGCAGGGGGCGGCCCGTTTCTCTCTGCGCCGCGACCGTGGTGTAGGCGAGGGGCCAGGTCTCGAGGGTGGCCCCGCGGTTCGGTCCGTAGCGAGCGCGGCCGGTGATGTGATCCCAGTACGTTCGCGTCTCATCGTCGATGAGAAGAACGAGTCCGTCGTAGAGCCCTCCCACGCTGAAGTGATGGACGCGGCCCTCAACTGTGGGGGTAAGACCTACCCCGCTGTGACACACGAGTCAGAAGCTGACGAGGTAGGGGAGACCTCCGAGCTCCCCCTGCGCCACGTGTGGATGGGCGAGATCCCGCGTGAGAAGCCCGAGTCGCTCCCCGTTGCGTTCGACGATGATCAGATCGGACGACGGGGACGCGTCCACCCGGCTCAGGTCGCGCGTCTCTCGCGGGAGAAATCGGGGGAAGAGATCGGGGCCCTCGAGCTTGGCGCGTGAGAGGTCAAACGGTCGCTCATCCATCGGTCTTGCGCTCCCTGGTCCGAGGTTGCGCGTGGTGGCCACCTCGCGTCGGTCTTGACCTCCTCCGCGTCGCGAGACAATAAAAAGCGACCGAACGCTTATAAATTTCTCGACCATGATCACCTTTCGCAACGTTTCCCACCGTTACCCTGGCGGTCACGGGCGAACCTTCGACGCGCTGACCGATGTCACCTTCGACGTCGCCGAAGGCTCCTCGGTGGCGATTTGGGGCCGCTCCGGCAGCGGCAAGTCGACGCTCTTGAACCTCATCGCGGGCCTCGACCAGGCGACCGCCGGCTCCGTGCGCGTCGCGGGCCAAGACCTCGGGGCCATGTCGGAGCGCGCGCTGACGCGGTGGCGGGGCCGCCACGTCGGGGTCGTCTTTCAGTTCTTTCAGCTCCTGCCCACCCTCACCGTTCGCGAAAACCTCCTGCTCGCCATGGAATTCGTCGGCGTGGTCCCCCGTCCCGAGCGCACAGGTCGCATCGACGAGCTGCTGCAACGGGTCGGCATCGAGCGCCAGCGCGACAAGTTTCCCGCCCAGCTTTCCGGCGGGGAGCAGCAGCGTGCCGCGGTGGCGCGAGCGCTGGCCAATCGCCCGGCCCTGGTCGTGGCCGACGAGCCGACGGGCAACCTCGACGTCGCCTCGGCCCGCGCCGTCATGAATCTGTTCGGAACGTTGCGAGAACGCGGCGTCACCATCGTCACCGTCACCCACGACGAGGAGATCGCGGCTCGCGCCGACCGCATCATCGCGTTGGACGACGGCCGATGTGTCGCCGAGCCGAGGTCGACCCCGTGAGCATGTCGCTCGTGAAGGCGCTGGCGGACCTGAGGGCGCAGGGGCTACGCGCTGTTCTTTCGTGGGTCGCCATCGCGGTGGGGACGACGGCCGTGATGGCCGCCTTCGGCGCCCACGCCGTGCTCGATCGCGAAATCGCGCGGAGCTTTGAGGACAGTCGCCCGCCGGCCGTCGTGGTGTGGACCGACGCCGTCGATGCCGATCTCCTACGACGGGTCGCGTCCCTCCCGGGCGTCGCGGGCGCCGAGGCCCGACGTCAGGTGCGCGCGCGCGCCGAGGTGGGCGACGGAACCTGGCGATCGGTGCTCATCTACGCCATCCGCGACTTTGACGACATGCGCGTCTCGAAGGTCCATGCCCTCGATGGCTCCGCGCCGCCGTCGGTGGGGTCGGCCTTGGTAGAGCAGTCCGCCGTCTCCGTGCTGGGTACCGAACGGGGCGCGACCCTGGCGCTGCGGATTGCGACCCAACGAGAGAAGCGCTCGCTGGTCGTGTCGGGGTGGGCGCACGATCCGGCCCAGGCCCCGGGGTGGCAGGATGACGTGGCGTACCTCTACGTCACCCCCGCCACCCTGAGTGCCCTGGGGCTCACGCCACAGTTGGACCAACTCCACATCGACGTGGCGGGCGACGACAACGCAGTGGCGCCCCTCGCGCGCGAGATACAGCGCACTCTGCGCGCGGCGAACCGTCCGGTGCATCGGGTGGAGGTCCCCGTCCGACGACATCCTCACGCCGACCACATGGAGGCCATGCTCGGCCTCATCCGCGTGTTGGCCGTGCTGTCCCTGTTGCTCTCGGCGCTGCTCGCGGCGAGTCTTTTCGGTGCCCTCCTCGCCCGTCAAACCCGCGAGGTCGGCATCATGAAGGCCATCGGCGGGAGCCCCGGGGCGATCGCGAGGAGTTCCCTATGGCTCGCCCTCATCCTGTCTGGCACGGCGGCCTTCACGGGGGTCGGCGTCGGCATCCTGGCCGGGCAACGATTCGCTCGCTTCGCCGCGCGCGAGCTCAACCTGTACGACGTCGCCCTCACCGTACCCGGCGGGGTCATCGCGGCGGTCTTCGGAGCCGGCATCGCCGTGCCCGTCGCCGCCAGCGCGTGGCCCATCCTGCGGTCGAGCCGCATCAACGTGCGTGAGGCGTTGACGGATCCCGGCTTGCGCGGCGAAAAACCCGCGTCGGTCGGCGCCGCGACGCGTCGGCGCGGCGCGCTGGTGACGCTGTCGCTCCGCCATGCCCTGCGAAGTCGTGCGCGCTTTGCGCTCACCGTCACCTCGCTGGCGCTCGGGGGGGCCATGCTCATGACCGCGGCCAATGTCCATCGTTCCCTCGTCGCCGCGGTGGATGCTTCGGTCGCGCCACGAACCGACCGCATCGAACTGCGGCTGCTCGAGCCCGCGCCCACCACGGCCCTCGTCACCGCCGCCGCGTCGGTGAAGGGCGTCCGACGCGCGGTACCGTGGGGCGCCGTCCGCGCCGGCATCGCCCTTCCCGACGACACGTCAGCGCCTCCGGTCGTCGGTCACGTCGCCGTCCTCGGCCCTCCTGAAGGCTCGCTCCCGAAGACGACGCGGCTCGTCGAAGGTCGCTGGCCCGTCGCTTCTTCGCAGGCGGAAACGGTTTCTTTGGCCGTCAACCGACAACTTCTCGCAACCGTGTCCGACCTCCACCTCGGCGCCCCGGTGAACCTCGTCGTCGGCGGCCGAGCAACCCCGGCGACCATCGTGGCCGTCGTCGAGGAGGTGGGGATCGCCTCGGCCTATGTGGCCCCGGCGGGCATGGCGCACCTCTTGGGCCGTGACGACGTGAGCGGGGCGCTGCGCCTTGAGCTGCATGACGAAGCGTCCTCCGTCGCGGTGGCCGCGCGCCTCGAGAGCGTACTCGCCCAGGAGAACTGGTTTCCCCACTACCTCATGACCCGCGCGTCGCTTCGCGCCGCCATGCGGGATCACTTCCGGATCCTTCTCGTGGTGCTGCTCGCCCTCGCGGGCGCGGCGATTGCGGTGGGCGTCCTCGGCCTCGCGACCACGATGAGCATCAACGTCATCGCCCGCCGACGCGAGATGGGCGTACTCAAATCGATGGGGGCGACCGCCGGTCACATCCGCCGACTGGTCCTCCTCGAGGGGGCCGTCGCCACGACCGCCAGCGTTCTGTTCGCCCTCGCGCTTTCGTTTCCGCTCAGCGCGGCCGTGCGTGCCGTCGTCGGCGCCCATGGCCTCCACGTCACCCTTCCTCGCGAACACGCCATCGAAGCCGTGGGGGCATGGCTCGTGCTCGCCGGGCTGTGCACCGTCGGTGCGTGCCTCGGACCCGCACGAGATGCCGTCCGTCGACCCGTCCGCGAATTGATCGGCTACGCGTAATCGCGGGAGCCAACCACCCATGCCGCGACCGAAAAAGATCTCGGACGAGGCGATCCTCGCCGTCGCCCGCACGTGCTTCCGCACGCACGGCCATAGCGTCTCGACCCGCGACATCGCCAAGGAGGTTGGGATCTCGCAGGCGGTGCTCTACCAGCGGTTCGGCGGCAAAGAGCAGATGTTCTTGCGGGCGATGGTGCCCACGCCCCCAAACGTCGAAGCGTTGGTCGCGGCGGCGCCCGGCGTCTCGGCCCGCGTCTATCTCGAAGCGGTCACCCAGAGGCTCATCGTGCACTTCGAGGAGCACATTCCCGTGGTCATGCACCTGATGACCTATCCCGGCTTCGCGCCAGAAATGATCGGGGACGCCCACGAACACCTACGCGCCGCGCCCCTCATCGCGGCGCTCACCCAACAGATCGAACCCTTCGTCGCGGCGGGCGAGATGGCGGGCCCCGCCGAAGGGACGGCCACGGCGGTGCTCTCCCTCGCCCACACGATGGGCATGCACGCGATGATGACGCCCCCCCTCCTGCGCCCCGAACACGTAAAGTCCGCGCTGGACGTCCTGTGGTCCGGCGTCGCCCCCTAGATGACACCACGTTCCGCCCCGGTCGGGTCGAACGGTCGCGCCTCGCGCCGGATGTATCGTTCTGTTTGGTAGAATCATCGATCACCTTTCTTCGTCGCGGCGACGGGCGCGCTCGAGCAGGTCGACGAGGACGGGGTGGGGATGGTCGCGGCGCATCGTGATCGCGGTGAAGGGCTCGACCAGGTCGGGGAGCCGCACCACCTCGACGAGCGTCCCATCCTGAAGCTCGTCGCGCACGACGATGGGCGGGATGACGGTGAGGCCGAGATGGCCGCGGGCGAAGAGCCGGAGCATGGCCATGTCGTCGATCTCGGCCGCGATCTGGGGACGCACGTCGAGTCGTTCGACCAGGGCGTCGAACCCGGTCCGAATCGTCGAGGCGGGCGTCGGCACCACGATCGCCTCTTCGGCGAGCAGGGCCCGAAGCGCCCGCCGGCGCCGGGACCGCGGCTGGGCGATGAGGCTGACCGGCTGCTCGTCGATGGTGTGGGGCACCCAGGCCGCGTTCTCGGGACGAATCGGGACGCGGTCGGTCAGAACCACGTCGAGTTGATGCGCCTCGAGGCGGGGCAACAACCCATCGAGCGGCCCCGACTCGATGCGCAAACGCACGTCACGTCGGTTGAGGAGCGGATCGAGAAAGGCGATCTGAAAGTTTCGGGACAAGGTGGCGAGGACCCCCACGCGCAACCTCCGTCGGGTCGCCTCGGCCTGCTCGTCCAGCGCGCCGAGAAGCTCGGAGCCGAGGTCGAAGATCCCATCGGCGTAATCGAACGTGGTCCGCCCCGCCCGCGTGAGCACCAGCCGTCGCCCGTCCCGCTCGAAGAGCGCGTGCCCGAGCGCCTCTTCCAGCTTCTTGATCTGGATGGACACCGCCGACTGGGAGATCCGCAGCCGCGCCGCCGCCCGCGTGAGATTTCCCTCTCGCGCCACGGCCCAGAAGTACCGGAGGTGATGATAGTTCAGGTCGATCATCGTTCTGTTTCATAGATTTTAGGGGTCATTCATTTGAATTGGAAGAACCCTCTCCCGAGGTCGCATGGTTGCGTTCAGGTTTCTCATGACGACCCACGCATCCGTCTTTCTCGCCGCCGCGGCGCCGGTGCTTTTCGTGATCGCAGCCCTCGTGGCCCGCCTCGAGCCGGGCCGCCGGATCCCCCGGCTCTCCCGTGCGCTGTCCATCGCCGCCGCCGGCGGGGTCCTCGTCTCCTTCGCGACGATCGTCGCGGTCGCGATGGCCGGACCGATGACGTCGCCTTCGCTCGGGGGCCTCGGCCTTCGCCTCGACCCCTTGAGCGTCACCCTCTCGGCGATGGTGGCGCTGCTGGCGGCCGTCATCGTTCGCTTCAGTCGCACCTATCTCGATGGCGACCCCCGTCGTGGCGTGTTCCTCGGGCGACTCGCGGCGACGATCGCGTCCGTGCAGGTGTTGGTGCTCGCCGACCACCTCGTCCTGTTCGTGGGGGCGTGGATGGCGACCAGCCTCACGCTTCACCGACTGCTCGTGTTCTACGGGGCCCGACGCGGGGCGGTGATCGCGGCCCGCAAGAAGTTCATCGTCGCCCGCCTTGGCGATGCCTGCCTCATCGGGGCGGCCATTTGGCTCTACGCGGCCGTGGGTTCCGGGGACTTCGGCGCGTTGTTCGCGGCTTCGCTCGATGGAGCGACCATCACCGGCGTGGGGATACTCCTCGCGGTCACCGCGCTCTTGAAGTCGGCGCAGTTCCCCACCCACGGGTGGCTCATCGAGGTAATGGAGACCCCCACGCCGGTGTCCGCCCTCTTGCACGCAGGGCTGCTCAACGCCGGTCCCTTCCTCATCGTACGCTTCGCCCCCATCGCCAGCGAAAGCGCCCTGGCCTCCGGGCTTCTCGTCGTCGGGGGAGGATTTACCGCCCTCTTCGCCTCGGCCGCGCTGCTCACCCAACCCGCCGTCAAGACCGCCCTCGGCTATTCGAGCGCGGCCCACATGGGGTTCATGCTGCTGGTCAGCGGCCTGGGGGTCTACCCGGCGGTCATCCTGCACCTCGTCGCCCATTCCTTTTACAAGGCGCACGCGTTTCTCTCCGCCGGTAGCGCCGTCGAAACCGCCGTCGCGGCCCGGGTCGTCCCCCCGACGGCGGGTGGGGGGGGCCGGCTCGCCGGCGCCGTGCTGCGCCTCGACCGCGCCGTGCTCGGGGCCGGATTGGCCCTCGGGATCTACGCCGGCCTCGCCCTCCTCTTCGGGGGCATGCTTCCGTCGGCATCACCGCTGGGCGACCCCGCCCTGCTCTTGGTGGGGGCCATGCTGGTGCTCGGTCTGACCCAGCTCCTCACCCCGGCGCTCGATCGCGGCCTTCCGTGGTCAACCGCCACCCAGATCGCCGGGCTCACGGTCGCGGTCGGTCTCGCCGTCTTCGCCCTCGAGACCGCCACCGCGGGCTGGCTCGCCGCGTCGCTGCCGCCGCGTACGGTGCCCCCGACCTCCGTCCTCGTCGCCGCCGGACTCATCGTCGCGTCGTTTGCCGTCGCCATCGGACTTCAACTCGTGGGCGCCGGACGAACCCGTACCGGCCGCGCCCTCTACCTCCACCTCCGCCAAGGGTTTTACGCCAATGCCCTCTTCGACCGCCTCGTCGGCACCTACCGCCGCTGATCGCGCACGCGCTCCAGAACTGGTGACCTCCGCCATGACCCATCCTCACCCGCCATCGACCCTCGCCCTCGACCCCGTGCGCATCGACGACACGCGCCGCGCCCTCTCCCGCGCCTTCGCCCGCGTGGCCCCGCTTTGGCCACTCGACCGCATGGTCGCCGTCAACCCCTACTTTGGTCTTCGTGAGCACACGTTCACGGAGAGCACCGACCTCCTCCGCCGCGTGGCCGGCGCCCGAGCCACCATGGACGCCGAGTACTACCTCGACGCGCTCGCCTCGGGCCGCATCACCACCGAAGACGTGGAAGACGTCTTGCGCGACGCTGGCGATGCACGCTGCGTTCACACGTTCGTCGACGCCCTCGGCCGGGGCAGCGCATCGGCCGTCGCGGTCGTACCGACCGTCGCCACCGTGGCCGACGTCGCGACGCGGGTGACCCCGCGTGATTGGGTCCGGTTCATCACCGAACGCGTGTCGCAATGGGCCAGCGCCTACTTCGACGACGGCCAAGCGCGATGGCGCGCGCCCTCCTCCGACCGGGAAGGGCTCTTCGCCGCCTGGCGAGAGGAGGCGCTGATCGATCGCACCCCCGAGATCGAAGGTCTCGCCCACTTTCGTCGCATCGTCGCCTCCCTTCCGCGCGCCCCCGAAAAGGCCGCGGCGGTGGCCCTCGACCGTCTCGCGGTACCGCCCGAGGCCCGCGACGACTACCTCCACCGTCTGTTCATGAGGGTGGCGGGGTGGGCGGCTCATTGTGCCCGCATCGCGTTCGAGCGCGACCTCCACGAGGGCGCCGCCGACCACGCCGGCATCGAACTAGGGACGGTGATGTTGGTGTGGGAGGTCGCGCTGCTCGAAGCGACCGGTGACGACGTGGCCCGCGTCTGGTCGAGCGCGCGGGGCCGTTCGAGCCGGGCCGCCCGCGGCGACGACATGGCGCCCGATCTCGAGCTGATGCAGGCCGCGTTCGAGCGCGCCTACCAACGCCGCCTCCAACGGGCCTTTCCTCCACAACGCCCCCCGACCTCTCGGACGCGACCGGCCGCGCAGGCGGTATTCTGTATCGACGTGCGCTCCGAGGTCTTTCGGCGCCATCTCGAAGCGGTGGCCCCTGAGGTCGAAACGTCGGGCTTCGCTGGATTCTTCGGTTTTCCCATCGCCGTCGAACCCATCGCGCACGCCCGCCCCGTGCATCAATGCCCGGTGCTCTTGTCCCCGTCGCACCGGGTCCCCGAGCGTCGCGCGACCGACGTCGCGACCGAGCGGGCGACGACGACGCGCACCCTTCGGGGCGCGGTCGAGGACGCATGGACGCGCTTCAAGATGGGGGCGGTGTCGTGCTTCAGCTTCGTCGGGCCTGTGGGCCTCGCCTACCTTCCAAAACTCGTCAGCGATGGCCTCGGGTGGACCCGCCCCGTGCCGCATCCGCGCGAGGAGGCCCACCACCACGACCACCCGGACCCGGCGCCGCTGCCACTCGAGGAGCGCGTCGATCTCGCCGCGGGCGCACTTCGCGGCATGTCCCTCCACCGCGACGTGCCGCTCGCCCGGCTGGTCGTCATCACCGGTCACGGGTCGACCTCGGTCAACAACCCCCACGCCTCGGCCCTCGACTGCGGGGCGTGCGGCGGCCGGTCTGGCGCCCCGAACGCCCGCTTCGCCGCCGCGGTCCTCAACGACCCAGAGGTTCGCGCGGGACTCGACGCCCGCGGGGTCACCGTGCCCGAAGACACGATCTTCGTCGCCGCGCTGCACGATACGACCCGCGACGAAGTCACCGTGCTGAGCGACGTCCCCGCGAGCCACGCCCAAGACCTCGTCCGATTGCAAGAGCAGCTGGCCGCGGCCGGCGCCCGCAGCCGGGTCGAGCGGGCCCCGCGGATGGGCATCGCGCCCGAGGCGGCCGACGAGGCCATCGACGCCCGCAGTCGCGACTGGGCGCAGACCCGTCCCGAATGGGGCCTGGCCGGATGCGCCGCCTTCATCGCGGCGCCGCGACATCGCACCCGAGGGCGCGATCTCGGCGGCCGGAGCTTTCTCCACGACTACACGTGGCAGACCGACGACGACTTCGAGACGCTCGAACTCATCATGACCGCTCCCGTCGTCGTGGCGAGTTGGATCAGCCTCCAGTACTACGCCTCGACCGTCGCCCCGGAGCTGTTCGGCGCGGGCGACAAGACGCTGCACAACGTGGTGGGCGCGATCGGCGTGTTGGAGGGCACGGGCGGCGATCTCCGGACCGGACTTCCGCTCCAATCCGTGCACGACGGGGCGCGGTGGCAGCACGAACCGCTGCGCCTCCACGTGGCGATCGAAGCGCCGTGCGCCGCGATCAACGCCGTCATCGAGCGCCACGAGGTCGTGAGGCAACTCGTCGACCACGGGTGGATTCATCTCTTCGCCATCGACGAGGCCGGCCGACTCGCCCTGCGCTACGCCGGCCAGGCTCGCTGGGAGGCGACCGACCCTGGCGCACCTCCCATGGCGGCATCTCCTATGGCGGCAGAGTGACACGAACGTCGGGAAAGCCCATCGTCGGGAGGGCTTCGACGTCGCGCGTGATCACGGCGTCGCTCGGGTCGGGGGCGCCAGCCGCTGCACGAGCCAGCCGAAAAGCCCTCCGGTGGCGAACATGATCAAGCTGTAAATCGCCGGGGCCACGGTCATCATGAGGTCGCCGAGAAGGGTCCCGGTGACGAGCAGGGCGGTGGTGCCGTTTTGAATCCCCACCTCCATCCCAATGGTGATCTGCTGTCGGTGCTCGAGTCCGCAAAGCCGCGCGATACCGAACCCCGCGGTCATGCAGAACACGTTGAGCAAGAGGGTGGCGGCGCCGACCTGGGCGAAAAAGCCCGGTATCTCGGCCGCGTTCTGCTTGATGAGGGCCGCGACGATGCCGAGGAGAAACACCATCGACATCACCTTGACCGGCTTGTCGGCGCGCATCGCCGCGGCCGGCCACCGGTGACGGAGGGCCATGCCCACCGCGACGGGAATGACCGTGACCACGAGCAGGGCGACGATGGTTTTCCCGACCGGGACGTCGATGGCCTGCGTTCGTTGCATGAGGTGATTCATGCTCGCCGCGGTGAGCACGGGAATGGTGAAGGGAGAGACGAGACTCACCACCGCCGTGAGCGAGATGCTGAGGGCCACGTCGCCGCGGGCGAGAAACGTCAGCATGTTGGACGTCGTGCCGCCCGGGCAGAACGTAAGCACCATCAACCCCACCGCGAGCGCGGGTTCATCCATCTCGACCAAATGGACGACGGAGAGGCCCACCAGCGGCAGCAGCAGCATCTGGCAGGCGATTCCCACCACGGCGGCCCGAGGGGCGCGCAGAACCCGGCGGAAGTCCTCGGGGACGAGTGACAGTCCCATCCCCAGCATGATGAGAAACAACGCGAGCGGGAGGACCACCCGGGCGAGAAAAGTCTGTTGCATGGCGACGCAGCCGGCACGTCGGGGACGCGGTCACCAGGACCGCCGACGCTGGTCACTCGTGCCCCGGCGGCGACGAGAACCGAACTCATTTTTCCTGGTCGTGCTAGGACCGCGGCGCGATGCCGGTCCACACCATTGTCACCCATCCGGGCGGGGCACATAAAGACGACGTCTTGGGGGTGGGCGTGCTCATCGCGCGCTACGGGGCCCCGGTGGTGCGGCGTAATCCGACCGACGCCGAGCTCGACGATCCCGAAGTTGCCGTGGTCGACGTCGGAGGACGTCACGAACCCGAGCGGCTCAACTTCGACCACCATCAGTTCCCGCGTGAACACCCTCCTACGTGCGCCCTGAGTCTGGTGCTCGGCCACCTCGGCCTCTACGACGACGCCCGGCAGCTCTGCGATTGGCTCGAGCCGGCAGAGTGGTTCGATTCGCGCGGCCCGGTGAAGACCGCCGCCCATCTCGGCGTGCCCCGCCGGGCGGTCTCGCAGCTCTTCTCCCCGGTCGATGGCACGCTCCTGAGGCGCTTCGCCGCGGCCGACCGGCACGCGCCGGGGGAGACCATTTACGAATTCATGCGATTCGTCGGCCGTGACCTTCTCGACTTTCTGGCCGAAGCGCGACGACGGATTGCGGAGGTGGCGGCCCGCGTCGAGCGCTGGGACGTACCGACCCACGACGGGACCGCAGCCCCGGCGGTCTTCCTCCCCCGGCAGGAGCCCGCCCCCGACGAGCCGAGCGGTACGTTGGCGATGTGGGTGCGTACCCAACACCTCGACGTCGCGGCCTTGGTCTACCCCGACCGTCGGGGGGCCGGCTACGGCATCGCCCGCTACGAGGACCACCCCCGGCTCGACTTCTCGCGGGTCGCCGAGGAGCCCGACGTCGCCTTCGCCCACAAGAGCGGCTTCATGTGCAAAACGACGGCGACCGACCCCGAACGACTCCGAGACCTCATTCGGGCCGCCTGGGCCTGACGGTCCTTCGGGAGGCCAGCGCGGCGGCAGCGAGGCTGGCCCCGACGACGGGGTCGACCCGCCCGGGAGAGGCTACGAGCCCGCGCTACGCGCTTCGTCCAGTGCCGCCTGGAGTCGGCTTTCGTCTTCGTGTTGGAGACTCGTTTGGATGATCTTTCCGCCGAACCCCTTCACGCGCTCCAAGACCTTGTCGGGGGTCGCACGACGGATGAGGAGGAAGAGCGCCGAGCTGTCGGGACCGAGGTCGGCCGCGAGCTCCTTCATCATGTCGTCGTTGATGCCGATGTCGGTCAGCGCGCCCGAGACCGCGCCGGCGGCGGCGCCGACCCCGAGCCCGAGGAGGGGGTTCATGAACAAGAGTCCGATGATGGTGCCCCACATGCCCCCCGAGACCGCGCCCCCCGCGGTGAGGTTCACGGGCTGGTGAAGCTTGACCTTACCGTCGTCGTTTTTCGTCGCGACAACGGCATCTTCGAGGTCGATGAGAAATTCACCGGCCGCCTTCACGAGCTCGAGGCGGACCTCATGGGCGCGATGACGATCGGGGTAACAGACGGCGACGAACGTAGACATGACGCCTCCGTATCGCCGCTTGCGGTCGACGTCATCCCTCGTCGTTCATTGAATGCGGCACACACCCATCATGTTGCAGGCATCGGTCAACGGGCAATCCATGGGGTCGGCCGGGCACGTAATGGTGCAGCGGGGGTCGTTACCCATCATGAACGGATGGCAGATGCCCGTGGCCCCAGCGGCGTCGCAACAGGTGTCGCCCGTCGCGCAGCTCTCGCCCTGGGCGACGCAGGTGCCGGCGCCCCCGCTCCCCCCTGTGCCTCCCCCGGCGCCGCCGTCACCTCCCGTTCCGCCTCCGCCCTGGGCGGTCTCGCCCCCGGTGCCACCGCCGCCGGCTCCGCCCGTCCCCGAGGCGGCGGTCGACGACGAGGTCGACCCCGTCGTCGCCGTCGCGCCCGTCGCATCGGTCGTATTTTCTTCATCGTCGCCGCACGCTCCGAGCGCGACCGCCGCCGCCGCGGCGGTACCGACCATGAGAAGGGTTCGTATCGCGGAAAAGTGATGCATGCCACGAGCCTGGCACACTCCCACCCGTCCGGTAACCACGAGCTGACCGCATCGATGGTACACCTTCGCGGAGGCGCATTTCTTCCCATGCCAAGCTCCGATGAGCGCGAGCCGTTGCGGCGACGGTTTCTCCGGCCCACGACGGCCGCGACGGGCGCCGTCTGTATCGTCTTGGGCGGGACCTCCTGGTGGATCGAGCCGGGCAACATCGGCGCCGTAGCGCTCCTGCTCGGTGGCGTTCTCTCGTGGGCGGCTCGCTTCGGAATGCGCCGCCTCGGTTCTCGCATCGCCCTCGCCGTTTTCTCGTACGCGACGGTGGCGGTGCCCACGGTGATCTTTTTCGTCAGACCCGAAATCGTGGGGCCGCCATTGACGGCCGCCGCCGCGACCCTTTCGACGGCCCTCGTCGCTTTCCTGGTCGACGAACGTACCGCGCGTACCCACGCCGCCGTGACCGGAAGCATCGTACTCGCCGTGGGGGTCCGCCTCGCCACCGCGGCGACCGTCTATCCATCGAACGCCATCGTGGTCACCCTCGCCGCGACCTCGTTGTTAACTCTCACCGCGTCGGTCGTGGTGCTCTTCGTGCGCGACGAGCGCCAGCTTCGAGGCGCGCTCCAACATCGCACCCGCGTGCTGGAGCACGTGGTCGACGAGGCGCGCGAGGTCGCGAGCGGCGATCTCCGCCCGCGCCAAAGTCGCCCGGGTAGCGACGACGACGACGACGATGTCTTGACGGACATGGTCGAGAGCCTTCGGACCATGGTGGACGAGGTGCGCGCGATCGTCGCTCGGGTTGGCTCGGCGAGCCGTCGACTGGAAGCCTCCTCCGAAGCGCGGGCGGGCGGCGCGAAAGCGCAGGCGCGTGCGGTTCAAGACATCGGGGCGACGCTCGAAGCCCTGAGCGACGCGGCCTCGTCCGTAGCCCAGGGCGCCTCCGAAACGGCGCGCCGCGTGGACCAGAGCGTACAGCACCATCGCGACATCGCCGACCTCATGGCCAACCTGGCGGAGAACACCGCCCGCATCTCCGAGGTCGTCGGCCTCATCCGCGGTATCGCGCGAAAAGTCGAAATCCTCGCCCTCAATGCGGCCCTGGAAGGCGTACACGCCGGCTCCGCGGGCGCGGGCTTCGCCCACGTGGCCTCCGAGATGCAAGGCTTGGCGGAGGAAGTCCTCCTGTCGCTGCGCGACGTTCAGACGGTCACCGAGGGCATTGAAGAGGCCACCCAGCGGGCGTTGGCGGCGGCCGACGAAGGACGCGATGTGGCCGAGCAGGCGGCGAACACGGCCCTCGGGATCGGACGAGTGAGCGCCGAGCAGGCAACTCGGGTAGAGCAGGCAGCCCGCTCCGCGTCGGAAATTGGGGGCGTGGCCGACGCCTTTGCGTCCACGAGCGGCGACACGCTCGCGGCGAGTCATGAGCTGCGTCGTCTCGCCGAACGCCTGGAAGCCTCCGTCGACCGATTCCGCACGCGCTGACGCCGCTAGATTAGTCGAGGCGAAGGCTCATCGGGGCAATCGCGAAAGCGGCATTGATGAGCCCGACGTGAGAGTACGTCTGGGGGAAGTTCCCGAGCTGGGTGCCGTCACCCGGGTCGACGTCTTCGCTGAAGAGGCCGACGTGGTTTTGGTGACGCAGCAGGGCGGCGATCGCGTCTCGGGCTTCGCCTTTTCGCCCGAGCCTCGCCAAGGCCTCGGCGTGCCAAAACCCACACACGGTGAAGGCGGCGTGCGTCTCTCCGATCCCGTCGTGGTGAACGTAGCGATGCAAAAGCCCTCGCCCCGCCCGGAGACGCGCGGCCAGGGTATCCACGTGCGTCGCCGCTCGCTCCGACGACGGGTCGAGAACGCCGAGGTTCACCATCATCATCAGGGCTGCATCCGCGTGGTCGGTGGAGGTCGCGTCCGCGAAGTATCCCGCCTCGCGCCAGCACCGCGTCGCGATGAGATGTTCGGCGCGGTCGGCGATGGCCGCCGCCCTTTTGGTCAGCGCCGCGTCGTTGATCGCCACGCCGATCCGGGCCGCCATTCGGGCCCCGAATTGGTGCATCAACAGCGAAAACGTATGCACTTTCGGGGTATCGCGAATCTCCCACAGCCCCGCATCCGGCGACTCGAGGTACCTCTCGATGAGGTCGAGCAGTCGGCGCACCAGGTCCTCGTGCGTCGCCGACCGGAGGTGCTCGAAACGGACGTCCAGAAACATCGGCGCCAAAACCGCGACCATTTCGCCGTACACGTCGTGTTGGACCTGAGCGTAGGCCGCATTGCCCACCCGGACGGGCCGCTCCCCGCGGTACCCGGCGAGGTGATCGAGAATTTCCTCCGTCAGGGTCGCTTCCCCCGCGATCCCGTAAACCGGCTGCAGCGGCTCGCCGGGCGCCGCGGCGGCGAGGTTCGCGAGGTAGCCGACGAAGGCTTCCGTCTCTTCGAAGTGATTCAAACGCCGCATCGCACTGAGGGTGAAGAACGCATCGCGAAGCCAGCAGTAGCGGTAGTCCCAGTTGCGACCCGCCCCCCAGTACTCGGGCAGGCTGGTGGTGGCGGCGGCGGTGATGGCGCCGGTATCTTCGAACTGGTGGAGCTTCAACACGAGCGCCGAGCGGATGACTTCGCGTTCGAAACACCCCGGGAGCGCCGTGTGTTGGACCCACCGCGTCCAGTAATCCCGCGTGAGGTCCAGGAAGGAGCGGCAGGTATCGACGAGGGGCGCTTCCAACGGCTCGCCCCAGGTCAATACGAGGTGGCGCTCGCCCTCGAGCAGGAACGGCCGCCCTTCATCGATGTAGGTCTGAGGGATGTCGGTCGTGAGCCGGAGCCCCTCGGGCACGTGCCAGGCGATGTGATTGCTCGCGATGTGGCGTGTCGGTACGCGGCGTCCGTGGTCCACCGTGGGCCGGCACGTGACCCGAATACGCGGTGATCCCGCGAGCGGGCGGATGATGCGCACCAGCATCGTCGGCTTGAAATACCGCTCGTGCCGACGAAACCGGGGCGCGAAGTCGATGACCTCGAACGCCGCCCCCTCCGCGGTTGTGAACTCGGTACGGAGGATGTTGGTCAAGCCCAGATACGACTGACGATGCACGAACCCTTCGTCGTCGGCGGGCGCGGTGGTCATCTCCCCGCCCCGCTCCTCGTCGAGCAAGGCCCCGAAGACGAAACTCGCGTCGAAGCGAGGCCAACACAGCCAACACACGGTCGCACGATGGTCGATCAGCGCCTGGTAGGTGCAGTTTCCGATGAGGGCGAGGTCCACCGCGCCACCTTACCGGACCTCGGCGCCGAGGCACGGCTCACCTCGGCCTCGACCTCCCGCACGGGTTCGAAGTATCAATCGTGGCGTCGCCAACGCTAATCGCCCGCCCCGCGACCTTCCGAGGTGCCACGCCACCGCGGTGTTCCGGCCCGCAGCAACCTACGTCACCGGCGGCGGCAGCCGTCCTTCCTTCAGTAGTGCTCGGGGACGAACTGTTGGCTGTCCTTCGGGGGCCGTTGGTAGCCCTCGTTCTTCTGCCGCGGGGGGAAGGTGATGATGTCCCGGGGCAGGAGATCCTCGTAGGCGATTTGCTCGAGAAGGTGGCGGATGCAGTTGAGGCGGGCGCGACGCTTGTCGTCCGCCTTCACCACGAACCAGGGCGCCTCCGGCACGCTCGTGTGTTCGAACATCGCGTCTTTGGCCTTCGAGTATTCGACCCAACGACTTCGTGACGCGACGTCCATCGGGCTCAGCTTCCAGCGCTTGGCCGGGGTCTCGGCCCGGCGACGAAAGCGGCGCTCCTGCTCTTCGTCGCTCACGCTGAACCAGTACTTGAAGAGCCTGAGGCCACTGCGCACGAGCATGCGCTCGAACTCGGGGCAGGACCGGAGGAACTCGTCGTACTCCTTCTCGGTGCAGAACCCCATCACGCGCTCGACCCCCGCCCGGTTGTACCAACTCCGGTCGAACAGGACGATTTCACCGGCGGCGGGCAGATGGGTCACGTACCGCTGAAAGTACCATTGTGAGCGCTCCTTCTCGGTGGGGGTCCCGAGGGCAACGACACGGCACCCACGGGGGTTCAGGCCTTCGGTGATCCGCTTGATCGCCCCGCCCTTGCCCGCGGCGTCGCGCCCCTCGAAGACGACGACGACCCGCAGGCCCCGATGCTTGACCCAATACTGGAGTTTGACGAGTTCCGTCTGAAGGCGGGCGAGCTCCGTCTCGTAGTGCGCTCGCTTCATCTTCTTTTTTGGCTTCACTGCAGGCGCGTTCACCGATGCTCACCTCTCGCTCTCCCGCCACCCGGGAATCGAACCTACGATACACCGTCTCGCGCCGTGATATCTTCCGGTGGCTCATGCGCGTGGAAAAACTCATGACCGCCGCCCCGCGCACCGCGCGGCCTCACGACTCGCTCGCCGATGCGGTGGCGGTCATGGTGGAACGCGATTGCGGGTGGGTGCCCGTCGTGGACGACGCCGATCACGTGGTGGGCGTGCTCACCGACCGCGACGTTTGCCTCGCGGCCTACGACCGCGGCACCACCCTCGCCTCGATCGCCATCGAGGGGGTGATGCACACCGACGTCCACGTCTGCCACCCGACCGACCGTCTCGAAGACGCACTCGCGTTGATGCAGGCGCGGCGCGTTCGCCGCGTGCCCGTTGTCGACGGCGACGACCGTCTCGTCGGGCTCCTCTCGCTGAGCGACATCGCCCGTCGGGCCGGCATGAACGACGCCGACCGTCCCCGCGGCCTCACCAGCGCCGACGTCGCCCATACCCTCGCCGCCATCTGCGCCCCCCGCGCCGCCGACGACGCGTACTGACGGCCCATGCCGTGCGTGCTCCGCGCGGAAGCGAAGTGCCCGCAGGCGCAGATTCGTCGCGGCACGGCCGTTAGACCATCTGTTCGGGGGTCTTGGCGCGGGGGCGCGGGCGCAGGTTTCCCAACAGGCGGGCGCCGACGCTCCACCGCAGGAGGCCAACCATCGTGGCGATGATGAGGACGAGACCGAGCCCGGCCAGGCGGGGGTCGTATTCGGTGGCGCGAAACACGTTGCTTTCGCCGATGGCGACGGGGGCCCGCGGCTCGTAGGGAAGCGCGTAGCGCGCCGCGAGGATCTTCACCCGGCTGATGTGAATCACCGGCACGTCGCGGGCGGAAAAACGAAGCATGACCGAGTCGGCGAGGTTGGGGGCGCGCGGGGTCCGCAGATTGAGCCCCGCCTTGAATTGCTTCTTGCCCACGTGGGTTCCCACCGACGCGGAACCGCCCCCAACGTTGATGTAGGCGGCGATTTCGGCGTCGCCCGCGGCCTCGTCGAACAGCGACATCCGCTGGTCGATCGAATCGCGCAGCGAAGCGACATCGAGCCGGCGCACCTCGTTGCGGACCATCGCCGCCTGGAGCAGGTCACGTCCCGCCTCGGTGAGGCCGATCCCGAGGTCGTCGATGCCCCCCTGTGACGCCGCGAGCGAGGCGAAGGGAATGAGCCCGGATTGGCGCAGGGTTCGCTCCATGTCGAGCCATACGTAGTCGACATGGTTGGCGCCCCATTCGGACGAGGAGGTGCTCGCGATGATGAGCGGACGTACCCCGAGGGTGTGCATCGCGGCGTACGTCGCGAGGTTGAGGGCGGGAAATGAGCCACTCACCCCGACCGCGACCGTGTCGCTTTTCTCGACGCCCGCTTCGTCGAGGAGGTGGACCACCACCGCGGCGAAGTTGGGGTTGGTGCTCGTGAGCTTGGCCGACAAGAACCCCGTGTTCGACGTGACGGGCGTCAAGCTCTCGCCGATCATCCCCGTGCGGGCGGGGTCGACCGCGGGGTCGACGAAGTGACCGAGCCGTTCTTTTTCCGTCTGGATCGCGGCCATGCCTTCGCGGGCGAGCCGGGCCGCGGCGATCTTGTCGCCGTAGCGGGCTTGCTTGCGGACGACGGGAAACCGCTCGATTGCGACGAACGTCGCCGTCGCCACGATCGCTACCAGCGTGAGCGCCGCGACGGAGATCCCCGGCGGGCGCCAGTAGAGCTTCTTCACGTCCCGTACTCCAAGCCCACCACCAAGATGAGGACCAACCGCACCACCACCGATGCCGTCACCATCGCGCTCACCGTCTCGATGACGCCCTGACGGTCGAGCCAAATCGCGATGAGCCCGGGGATGATGAAGCCGATCACTTGAATCGCGTCGCCGTCGGGCGTGGCCGTGTAGCCGCTGAGGGCGGCGCGAAGTCCGGCGCCCACGATGTAGCCGACGAGGATCATCATCACGGTGCGGCGGCGGCCGTAGATCAAGACGAAGGAGGAGAGCGCGCGCACGATGGCGAAGGCGGCGAATCCGGCCCCTACGGTCGCGACGACGTCGAGCGGCCGATTGAGGCTGAGGGCGAGGTAGCCGGGCACGATCATGCCTCCGGCCGCGAGACTGAACAGCTCGCTGAAGAGCAGGCTCACCACGAGTCCAATCCCCACCGAGAGGGTCAGCAGATCCATGTCAGGCCGCCTCCTCGGGTTCGGACCGATTGCGAAAATAGCTCACGAGCTCCAGCCCTCCGCCCCCGATGTTGCCCATCCCGAGTACGAGCGCCGACGTCCCACACAGGGCGACCACGCGTTCGAAGATCTCGTCGGTGGTGAAGCCTTCGGCGAAGACGAGCTTCGCCGGGTCGAGCCCGGCCCGAACCGCGGCGTCGGCGAAGAGAAAGGTCCCCGTTCCCATCACGACGACGTGATCGACCCCCGGCAGGTCGTCGTCACCCTTTCCCCAGTCGGCAAAGGCATCCCCGAGGAGTTGAGAGCGATCGGGGCGGTCGGCCCGACAGTTCATCAGGGCCACGCAACGGGCGACCGGACCAGCCCGCCGGGACGCGAGCCTCCAGAGCTGACGGGTGGAGATGGGATCGTTGGCGGCGAAGGCGTTGACGAACACGATCTCGCGCCCGAAGAAGTGGAGGCGACGTTCGATGGTCGCCCCGGGGTCGGGGCCGGCGGCCGTCATGCCGTCCAGGGCGCGCTCGGGGTCGACGCCGAGGTCGGTGCAGACGCGGAGCGCGAGCGCGACGTTGTCGCTGTGCTCGGTGTGGCGGAAGCGGGCCAGCGTCTTCGCCGCGTCGGCGGTCCCGAGCGCTTCCTCGAGGGTGCCGACGTCGACGAGGGCCGAACCGCGATCCTCGGCCGCCGCCCGGAACACCTCCCGTCGCTCCCGCTCCGAGGTGTAGAGGGTACCGCCCACCGGGACCGTCCCCGCGAGCGCCTGCGCCACGTCGTCGGGGCCCGGGCCCATCACGTCGAGGTGGTCCGGGCGCGCGTTCGTGATGACCCCGTGGGTGGAGCGGACGAGTCGAAGCTCACAGAGCGACTGGAGCCGCGGCTGAAGCGCCATGCACTCGATGACGAGCGCCTCGGGCCGGTACGCCGCCGCGACCGCTACGATGCGTCGCTGCTCGATGATGTTGGCCCCCGCGGGGCGAAAGATCGGCACCTCCCGGCCGTCGGGGAGAATGAAACGCGCGGTGGTGCCCGTGGTCTTCGCGCACGTACGGACGCCTCCCGCCCGCAGCCCGGCCGCGATGAGCCGGGTGACGCTGCTCTTGCCCCGGGTCCCGTTGACGTGAATGCGGGTCGGGATCGCGTGGAGGCGACGGCGATGGATCGCTTGCTCGGCCGCGCCCAGACCGGCCAGCGCGACCGCGAGGCCGGAGAGGAGCCCGAGACCGGTCAGCACGGCGCCACGATAGCGCCTGCCGCGCCCCCCATCGAATTTTGCGCACGCCCCCGTCTCGCCCCAAGGGTGATAAAACCGACCGGGTGACGAGAGATACGCGGAGACGCGCGACGAGGGCGGCGGCGGCGGCGATGATGGGGCTGACCCTCGGAGCTTGCGGCGGCACCACCACCACCACCGCCGCGCCCACCCCGTCCGCCTCCGCCTCCGCTGCGGTCGCCGAGGCCGGCACCGGTACCGACGGCGGCCCCGCCCTAGGCAAGGGGACTCGGGTGGCGAGCGCCGAGCTCATCGAGCGACGCCAGAAAAACGCGCTCGCCCCCGACACCATCGACGAGACCGGCAAGAGCGCGCCGCCCCCGAAGACCTCGGCCGAAATCTACAAGGCGGCGGCGCCGGCTACGGTCGTGGTCCGCGTGGGCGGCGGTCTGGGGAGTGGGATCGTCATCGATCCCGCGGGGTGGATTCTGACGAATCACCACGTGGTTCAGGGGGGCAAGACCGACGACTTCAAGCACAAGGCGACGATCCTCATGGGGCGCCTCAACCCCGCCACGGGCGCCATGGAGCGCCTCGATGAGGAGTACGAGGCCTACGTACACCAGCACGACAAGCTACGCGACATCGCCCTGCTCAAGCTGACGAAGCCCCCGGACAAACCGCTCCCGTTCGTCCGGGTCGCAGAAGCGCCCCCGCTCCCGGGCTCGGACGTGGTGGCCCTCGGCCACGCGGGGGCCGGCATGCTCTGGGCGCTCAAAAGCGGCCAAATCTCCGCCCTCGGCAAGCTGAGCGAAACCCTGTCCCAGCTCGCTTCGTTCAAGGACGACGAAGATGGCCGCGAGATGGCGGAGAAGTTCAAGAAGTTCGTCGAGAGCAAGAACCTCGGGCTGGTCATCCAGTCGACCTGCAACATCCTCCCCGGCGACAGCGGCGGCCCACTCCTCAACGACCGGGCGGAGCTCATCGGGCTCAACGTCTTCGCACGACGCGATCGCACCACGGGGGGGCTCTTGAGCTTTCACGTCCACCGCGACGAGCTGCGCAAGTTTGCCGACACCCGCCCCGCGTCGCCGGCACAGATGATCCCCGAGCCCTGGGACGAAGGAGGCGGCGACATCGCCTACGAGGACGCGGACCTCGACGGCAAGGTGGACGTCCTCATGATGACGGGCCGCAAACCGTGCAGCTTTTGCCCGCCTCAGAGCCGCGCCGCCTTCATCGATGCCGACCAAGACAGCTACGCGAACCGGTCGCGTCTGCCCGACCTCGAGGAAGTCTACGACCTCCGCGACTTCGACGCCGAGGTCATCTACCTCCAGGTCCAGCGCGACGCGTTCATCTGGTACGACCGCGACAACGACGGGTCGTTCGACCTGTTGCTCTACGAAGAGGGAGGTCCCGGTCACGACACCGTCGCGTTCACGTTGGACGACGCGGGCGTCGCGACGCGCGATGCGTCGCTGTCGGGAGGAAAAGCGTTTCAGCTGAAGCTCGTCGAGGCCGAACCCCTGCGGGCGCGGGTGGGCCGGGTGAGCCGCGCCGCGTTCCCCGAATCCCTCACGACCGGACCGGCGACGGCGACCACGACGACCGACCTCCCCGCGCCGTTTCCGGTGGCCGGCCGCATCAAGCCCCGTGACCTCGACCGCTCGGGGGTCAACGACGCGCTCGCCGTGGCCACCGCCTTCAGCAACCGACTCCTCGTCGACGCCGACGAAAACTTCGTCCCCGGCCTCAAAGAAGGCGACGAATTTCGCTCGCTCGAGGGGGGGCGGCCCGACGCGGAAATGGTGTTCGTCAACCAGAGCGGCAAGCTGTGGACCTACTACGACCAGGACGACGACGGCGCGATGGACCTGGTGCTCTACGCGTCGGGTTCACGTCTCTACGTGGCCGAAGAGGCCTACCGAATCGCCGACGGCAAGCCGCCGACCCCGGCCCCAGAACATCTGGGCCGCATGCTCGTCCGCCCTCGACTGCTGTCGACGCCGGGCGTCCGCGGCCGCGTGGAGGGGATGGTCGGCAAGGGGATCCTGCCCATCATGTCGTCCGAGAAAGGAGACGGGCGGGACAGCTTCCCCCACCCCATCGACGACCACCGCGGCACCCGCATGACCCTCCGCGACGACATCAAGGCGTTTCCTAAGACGGTGGTCGTCATCGCCGGCTACGGCAGCGACGGGTACCTCCTCGACCTCGACCGCTCGAGTGGCCTCTTCGGCGCCGCCGAGGCCATCGACATCGCCGACCGCATCGACAAGGGGCGCTTCGACCCCGAGATGGCCTACTTTCACCGCAACGGAATGGCGTGGTGGTTCTACGACACCGACGACGACGCGGATTGGGACGTCGTGCTCGTCGCCACCAAACTCCGCAAGGGAGTGGTCGACGCGGCCTACCGCATCGGCGACGACGATGAGGTCACCTTCGACGCGAGCCTCGTCGGCGGCGCCCCCGTCCGCCCGAGCCTGTTCAATGGTGCGCGCCTGTCTTCTGCCTTGAAACGGCTCGGACCCGAGCTGTTCTCGTCCTCTCTGGTGGAATGAGCTAAGCCCTTCCCATGTGGCGCTGGAGCCTTCTCGTCGCCCTCGGGGCCCTCGTGGTCGCCGCTTGCGTCGACGTCCGCCTCGTCACGGTCGGAACCGGGGGCAGCGGCGGAGAGGCGCTCGGCGGCAGCGGCGGGACGGTGGGGGAGCCCACGTCATCGTCGTCCTCGACGGCGTCGAGCGGGGGCGCGGGAGGCGTCGACTGTTGCGGGGACGTCGACGTCGCCGTCGTCATCGACAATTCTCCCTCGCTGGATGATGACGACTTCATCAGGATTCAAGGGCTCTTTTTCAATCTGTTCCAACCCATCCTCGACTTCGCCGACCGCGCCTGCACCTTTCACATCGGGTTCTTCACCGCGCACCCGAAAATAAATCAGCCTGACGAAGAATGCCGCTTCTTGGGTAGCCTTTCGTATACGGGCGCCGACGGGGCGCGGTGTTTGCCGGACGACCGGCGCTTCATCACGAAAGATGACGAGCTCACGCAGTTGATCGGGTGCCTGGCCCAGACGGGCCGGTCGAACAGCTTGGACGGGGCCCCCGTGGAGGCTCTCGTCAACGCGTTGACGATCGATTCGTACAGCAATGCAGACGGCTGTAACTTCGGTTTTTTCCGCGACGACGCCGTTTTGGTCAGCTTGTTCGTCGCCGACCAAGACGACGACGAATCAGACATCAACGGGACGGCACCCGGCGGCGATCAGCCCGCCGAATGGGAGGACGCGATCGTGGGCGCGCGCGACGGGGACGTCGTGGCCCTGGGGATCTTGCCAAGTGCAACCTCAGAATGCGGTGACGCACCGGGCCCCAACTGGCCCGACTTTCTTTCCCAGTTTCCCGCCAACCGAACGGCATCCGCGAGCATCTGTTCCACCGACGCCAGCGACGTTGCGGCGACACTCAGCGACATCGCCGACGAGATCTGTGGCGCCGCCGCTGCGCCGTGACGCGAGCGACCTACACCCTGGACCACAACCGTTGATGGTGTCGCGATGCTCGCCGACAACGTCGACTACAAGCCGACGACAAGCCGGCGAGGGCGAGCATCGCTCCTCAGAGCCGGTTCTATTGTCTTGGGGGTGCCTTACTTTCTGGGCCGGTCAAATCTACCGATTTGACCGACACTATAAGCTACGGGAGGTTGCCGACGGCGGCGATGAGCTCGCTCGGCTTGACCGGGTCGCCGACCGCGGCGGCGGCACCAGGGACCGTGGGTCCGATGAGGACGATCGGCGGGGTCGCCTCCCCGTGCATGGCCCGCGCCTCGGCGATGAGCTCCGCCGCGGGGAGCGACGGCAGGGTGGCCTCGGCCACCACCAGGTCGGGGGGGTGGCGCATGAGGATGCCGAGGGCGACGTAGCCGTCGGCGGCGGTGAGCACCCGGTCGGTCAGCGGTTCCAACACTGTGGCGATACGCTGGCCGACGCGCTCGTCGCGATGCAGGACGAGCACCCGTGGGTAGTGCACGCGCGGTGTCTGCCCGTGGGGCAGCGTCCGTCGTCCTTTGTAATCGAGCTTCACGGCGCTGGCCATGACGGGCTGGAGCGCGCGAAGTACGGCATCGAACGCTTCGTTCCCCAACAGGTCGGCCACCGACTCCCGGAGCGGCCCCGACACGAAATGCTCGAACTTCACCGCCGACGTGGGGATGGCCTTCATCCTCGCCGTGGCGAGCGCATTGTCGAGCACCACCTCCAAGATCCGGTCGCTGGCCACGCTGCCCAGCGCCTCCCCGAGGACGTGATCGAAGGTACGCCGCCCCCGACGCGGGAGCGCCGCCGAAGAAGCAACGCCCTGCGGCATCGACGGGTGCCGGCGCGGCGCGAGCGCCGGAGGGTCGGGGCTGCCTTTGCGCTCCTTGGCCACCCGACGCAGCGCCTCTGCGATCTCCCGCTCGACGCGACCCTTCGCTACCGCCCCGAGCCAACCCGGATGCTCCACCGTGGGCGGACGGACGTGGTCGGCCACCAGCACCACCGCGTGGGGCGTGTCGGGCCCGAGGGCGCGGTGGACGGAGGAAAATAGCGCCCCCGGCGGCGCGCCGTCGGGCAGCGCGGCGGCGTCGTACACGATGAACGCCGCGTCGAGCGCGCGCGCCTCGCTGACGACCTCCAGCGGGTCCGGACCACATTCGAAACAGAGGATCTGTTCCCGCTCCAGGGTGCGCATGACGGCGGCGAACAGGGACACGTCATCGGTGATGACCAACGCGAGGGGCTGTCGCCCCACCGACGAGGCGCGCAGCGACCGCGGCAACGGACGCGCTTCCGCCGGCGGCGACGGCGCACCCGAGGCCGCTGACGCTGCGCTCAGGACCGCGCGCGGAGGACGACCGTCGGGCGCGGTGTCGGCGTCGCGTCGCTGACCGAACCCACCCGCCGTCGCGTCCTTCTGCGCCGGCAGTGTCATCACCTCGGCCACGACCTCGTCGACCACCGGCGGTGGCAGCACCCGCGACGCGGCGTCAGCCAGTGCCCCGCCCGCAAAGAGCTGAAGCTGGACCGGGTCGTCGGCATCGAACGAGGGTCCCACCGCCGACAACGCCCGCCGGACGATCTCCCGCGCCCGCTCCGCTTCGTCGTAGGGCGTCAGCACCTCCGCGATGCAGTCGACGAGCCGCTTCGAGAGCTGAGCCGAGGAAATCACCCGTCGGAACATTCACCGCGAGTATACCTCGGTCATGCTCGGCTATGCGCTCGTGCTCCGGGGCCGACGGGGAACGGTTGCCGCCGAGACGTGGTTTCTCCGGCCCAGCCTCTCGGAGCTGAGCGTCGATCTCGCCACCGAGCTGATGGATGGCCGCAATCTCTACCTCCTGGTGGCCGGGGGCGCCGAGCTCGTGCTCCACGTGGTGGGCGCCGACGATCGATGGGACCTGCGCCCGCTCATCACCGTCGACGTCGGCGACGCGCGGCCCTCGATCACCTTCGATGCCGCTGGGACCCCGGTGGGCTACCTCCCCGTTCCCCTCTCCGAGGAGGGATCCTTCGAGAGGGCGCTGCGCGACGACGCCCTCGACGATGTGGGGGTGACGGTGGCCTGGCCCGAGCTGCCGCTCCCCGTCGACGCACCGCTCGCGCCCGACAGGCAAACCGCCGTCGTGGTCGACGGACGCCCGCTCCGACCAGGTCGCAACACCTTCGCGCCCGAAACGTCGCCCCGTTCGTAGGTCTCGAGAGGGCGAGCAGGCCCGGCCCAACGACGTTTCCATGGGTTCGCTACCCCTCGACCCGTTCCGGGGCGGAACGCGTCAGCCCACGAGAGGGAGAATTTCCCGGTAGAGTTCGGCCACCGCGTCGCGGGCCCGCTCGCGCAAAGCGGGGATGTTGTCGTGGGTGAGGCCGGCGGTCGAGATGGGCGTCCCCACGTGCACGAGCCCGCGCGCAAAGCCGAAGCGCCACGAATGCTTGGGCAGCGCGTCGCGCGTTCCCGCGACGGCCAGGGGGAGCACGTCGGCCCCGGCGTCGACCGCGAGGCGGAACGCACCATCCTTGAAGGGAAGCAGATCCGCGGTCTTCGATCGGGTTCCCTCGGGAAAAATCATCACCGGCATCCCGCGATCGAGGTGGGCGCGGCACTTCTTCATCGCCTCGACCACGCTGTCGCGGGTTCCGCGCTCGAGCGGTACGTCACCCGCCATCTGCATGAGTTGCCCGAAGACGGGCACCCGGAACAGCGACGCCTTGCCGAGCCACTTCATTTCGTAAGGCACGTGGGCGATGAGAAAGACGTCGCTGTTCGACACGTGATTGCTGACGATGACCGTCCGGCCGGGGGTGTAATCCGGGAGCGACCCGTGGACCTGAAAGTCCCACATGGGGTTCAGCTTCGCGGCGAGCACCCCGAGGTCGCGGAAAAACCGCCCCGCCCGGTGTCTCGTGGGGTCGTTGCGGTTCATGAGGAAGATGGGGAGCTGAACCAAGCTCCCCCCCGATACGATCCCCGCGAGCATCGCCCAGACGACCGGCGACAGCGCGGTGCGCACGTGCTCCTCGAGGGCGGCCGGAATGGAGACGCGGGTGTCGAGCAGACTCAGGCGAGGCGAAGCCAAGGCACGGCCACCATACCACTCTCAGACGACCGACGAAGAGGTGCCGCGACGGCGGGCGACCTCGGCGCTCAGCGCCAGGTCGATCGCGACTTTGGCCGGAAGGCTCAACGCCCCCATCGGCACCTGGACCCCGTGTTTCAGCAGCGCGCCCACGGCACGCGCGACATCGAGGGGGTTTGGCGCTCGCCCCTCGGCGAACGCGTCGAGGGAAGCCGACGCCCCGCCTGCATCCTGGGTGCGGAGGTTCAGGTTGGCGCCGATGACGTTGAGCCGGTGCGTGTAGTCGACGACGATGAGGGAAAAGGTGGGTACCGATTTGCTCTCGAGCACGGTGGGTCCGCGTCTCCGCTCGATGGTGACGGCCCGGCCATCGACGACGATGCACTGTTGCGTCCCGCGCAGGCGAACGGCGGAGACGACGAGCAGCCCGGCCACGAGCCCCATGAAGCCGAGGGCGAACAAGGTGCCCCAGCCGCCCTGCGCGCGGTGAAAACCAAACGCGATCATCGCCATCCCGAGCACCGGCCCGGCGAAGACGAGCTGGCGCCAGGGCATCGTCGCCGCCCACGAGAACTCGAGTCCGCCCTCGCGACGGATGGCCGTGACCCCGGCGACGTGCTCGAGGTAGGCCTCGGGAGCCGGCGGGGATCCCGCTGGCCCTTCGCGGGCGGCCACGCGCGCCGCCTCGAGGGTGCCGACCATGTCATCGGCGCTCTCGCGCGCTCCGACGGGGAAAAGCTCGAGCAGCCCCCCGTCGCGTTTGACCACCGTCACCGTCCATCCCCCGGTGTCGCCCTGCCCGGGGAACGCCGCCACCCGGGCCACCTCCGTCCACGGAAGGTCGACCCGATCCCCGCCCCGTCCCTCGAGGGTGAGCGCCGCGGCGCCGACGCGGACGGCCGTGAGCTGCCCGCCCTGAATCAGGAACAGAGCAGCGAACCCCACCAGGAAAAGCCCGGCGCCCCCGATGGCAACACCACCGAACCCCGAAGCATCTCCGTGGGCGATCGCCCGGGCGTCTGCGGCGAGCAACAGCCCTCCGAAGGCCAGCCCCGCAAGCCCCACGGCGGCGAGCAGGACCCACGCGGCCCGTCTACGGAGCGGCACGTCGAGGTTCACCTCCGACACGACCCTCATCGTGCCGCCGATGGCGCGACGGGGGCAACCGGGTCCCCGGAGACCCGGAAGCCCCAGGGACCCGGAGACCAGAAACCCGGAAGCCCGGAGCCCCCCACCGGTATCACTTCATCTTTTTCTTTTTTCGCTTCTTCCGGTCCAAGAGGCTCCGGGTGTCGCTCGGGGACGGTGACGTCGAGGACGATGACGATGCCCCATCGCGCGACTTGGTCGGGTTCAGATCGAAGGGGGGGGTCTTCGTGGGCGCCGGCTCGGACTTCGTGGGTTCCTCCTTTGGCGCCGGACGCTCGACGGGGGGCGACTTAGGGACGACGGGGACCGACGTCGGCGGCGCGACCGAGGCCGTCGCCGACGGCGCGACGGGGGGGCCCTCCGCCGGTCGCACGGAAGGGATCGGTTCCGGCGGACCGACGTCGGGCGGTCCGGGGAAGACCTCGTCGTCGGGCGGTCGGGGGGAGACCTCGGGAATCACCAGCTCCGGCGCCGGTCGCACGGTCGGCACGGGTTCGGGCGTGCGGGTCTGCCACCACAGGAAGAGGCCAGTCACGAGCGCCACCGCCGCCAACTCTTCGCGCCACCGTTCGCGCATGAAGCGCCGGAGCCGGGAGACCCGCTGGCGCACCATGGTCGCGGGCAAGGCCTCGTCGGCCGCGATGTGCGCGAGCTTTTCCCCGGCCCCTTCCCGGGCCATCCACTCGAGGGTGCGGACGGCATCCTCGTCGTCCGACGCCTGGCGCACGGCCCAACGCGACAAGTCCCGCGCATCGATGGCCGGGCGGGCCCCCTCGATGTGTTCCTCCCCGAGCGCAACGGCAGGGGGGCGACGGTGTTGTTTCCGATGGTGGTCGGCGACCTTGTGCCGGGCGACCCCGATCACCCACCGCCGAAACGTCGGGTCGTCCGGCGGTGGACTCGGAGCGGCCAGCGCATCCGTCAACACCGTCTGCACGATGTCGTCCACCTCCGCCGACGGAACCCGGCGCCGCACGAAGCGCTCGAGGCGGCGCCGCGTCTCCGGTGACGACAACGCGCGTTCGAGGGAAAAGCTCACGTCGGACATGGTCGCACGCATTCGTAGGGTCACGACCAGCCGTCGTCGGCGTCGCGCAAAGTGTGACGCGGTCGTGTCTCTTTTTTTCCGGACGCCCCGCACGCCCGCGAACGCGACCGCCGGGTTACGCCACGCACACCCCGTTCCGTCCGGCGCGCTTGGCCCGATACATGGCCTCGTCGGCCCGCGCCTCGAGGTGCTCGGGCGACTCGTCCCCGTCCCAGATCGCGACGCCCACCGACACGCGAACCGCGACCGGAGCGGGTCCATCGGCGAAAAACGCCTTCGTCGCGAGGTCTTGCTGGATGCGGCGGGCGACCGCCTGGGCGGTCTCGGGGCCCGCCCCCGGCATGATCAACACGAACTCGTCGCCCCCGCGGCGGACGAGGAGGTCCACGGTCCGCGTCACCGCCCGAATACGGTCGGCAAACGCCTCCAAGACGCGGTCTCCGGTGGCGTGTCCGTAGCGGTCGTTCACCTCTTTGAATCGATCGAGATCCAACAGCAGCAGGCTCAGCGGGCGCGACCCTCCGCGGAGCTTGTCCATCTCCGCTTGAAGCCCAGCCCGGAGAAATCCGTGGTTGAAGGCCTTGGTCTGCGCGTCGGTCATCGCCAGGCGCGCGAGACGGGCCCGCTCGAGCGGGGGCACGGCGCAATTGGCGAGCAGGCTCGCGAGCGCTTCGTCATCCTCACTGAAGTGCCCGACCTCGTCGGAGGATAGGGCCAGGACGCCCACGACGGCCCCCCCCGACCAGAGCGGTACCGCCAGGATCGAGCGAATGGTGTGGCCTTGGTCTCCGAGGGCGACGAACCGGTCGTCCTTCCTCACGTCCTCGACCCGCGCCGACCGCCCCGCTTCGACCACCCATCCTGCGAGCCCAACCCCCCGCTCGAAGGGGGCCGGGGGTACCGATTCGCCGGCGCCCGATCGTGCCCCGGACAACAACGACGAGCCGTCGCGGTCCAAGATGCGGATGGAGGCGTGTCGTGCCGGCAGCAGGGCGAGCGCGGCGTCCGTGATGCAATGCAACGCTTCGTCGAGGCTTTGACGCTCGGTGAGCTGCCGCGTGAGCTCGATCAACACCTCGAGCGCGTGTCGTGCATCCACGTGGCGATTGTCGCGTCGCCCCGGTCGGGGCGAAAGACCTCGAGGAGATTGTCACCCAAACGCTGCCGGCCCCGGCCTAGGCCCACTATAGCTGGGGCGTGAGTGAGCCCCGCGAGATCATCGTCGAGCTGCTGCGCAACATCGGCGGGCGCAAGGAGGTGCAGGAGTACCTCCGGCACTACACGAGCGTCGATGCGCGCAAGTTCGCGGTGTTGCGGGTGGGGGACCTCGTGCTCGACACCCAGCGAGCCGACATCGCCGCGGCGCTCGGGTTTCTCCATCGGGTCGGGCTGTACCCCATCGTCGTGCACGGAGCGGGGGCGCAGCTCCAGGCCGCGCTGAACCGCCATTCACCCGCGCGCCCGCGACCGGAACGCGACGGCTGGCTCTACACGTCGCCCGAGACGCTCGAAGCGATCCGGGTCGCCTACCGGGACAGTGGCCTGTCGTTGGTCGACGCCCTGCAAGAGCAGGGCACCGCCGCGCGCCCCATCACGTCGGGCGTGTTCGGGGCGGAGCTGATCGACGAAGCGCGTCACGGTCTCGTGGGGACGGTCACGCAGGTCGATCCCACCGCCCTCACGGCGTCGATTCGGGCCGGGCAACTACCGATCGTGATGAGTCTCGGGGAGACGTCCCGAGGCCAACTGGTCGATCTGTCGACCGACGAAGCGGCGCTCGCCCTCGCCGGCATGGTCGAGCCGCACAAGGTGATCTTTCTCAACTCGGAGGGCGGCATTTACGACGACGCGGGCCGTCGGGTCGACGCGGTGAACGTGGCGGACGAAGCCGTGCCGCTGTCGACCCAATCCCGATTCTCGCCGCGGACGCGCGACCGACTCCGACGGATCGAAAGCGCGCTCGCCGCGCTCCCCGGCACCACTTCGGTGTCGGTGACCCGACCGAGCCAGTTGGCCCGTGAGCTCTTCACCCACCGCGGCGCGGGGACGCTCCTTCGACGCGGCGAACGAGTACGGCGCTACCCGGAGGGGGAAGGCGTCGACCGACCTCGGCTGCGCGACCTCATCGAAGGCTGCTTTGGACGATCGCTGACCGCCGACTATTTCGACGAGAAGGACGTCGCCTGCGTCTACCTGAGCGAAGACTACCGCGGCACCGCCATCGTGGTGCGCGAGGCGGGCGATGCCTACCTCGACAAGTTCGCCGTGACCGACAAGGCACGAGGAGAAGGCCTGGGCGCCACCATTTGGCGCTTGGTTCGCGCAGACCACCCCGCGCTCTTCTGGCGCGCCCGCCGCGACAATCCCGTCAATCGCTGGTACTTCGACCAGGCGGATGGGACCTACGCCCAGGGCGACTGGGTCACCTTTTGGTACGGCATGGACGACTTCGACGACATCCAGCGGTGCGTCGCGCGGGCGCTCGCCATCCCGCCCACCTTGAGTCCGAACGACGCCCGCCCTCGCGCCGGGGGGCGGCCCGAGGTGACGACGTGAAGCGGGTCGGCGTCGTGGGGGCCCGCGGCCACACCGGGGCCGAGCTGATCCGGTTGATCGACCGACACCCGGAGCTGACCCTCGCCTTTGCCGGTTCGCGGCGACACGCGGGAACCCCCGTGGCGGAGGTGGTCGAAGGTCTGTCCGAAGCGTCGACCCTCGAATTCGAGGCCATCGTTGCCGATAGCGTCGCCCGGCGCGTCGCCGACACCGAGACCGACGCGGTCGTGCTCGCCCTCCCCAACGGCGCCGCCCCGCCGTTCGTGGCGGCGCTCCCCGCCTCGGTGGTGATCGTCGATCTCTCGGCCGACCATCGGTTCGACGAGGGCTGGCGCTACGGGCTCGTCGAGCGCGCACGCCGGCGGCTCTGGGGCGCGCGGCGGATCGCAAACCCCGGCTGTTACGCCACGGGCGCGCAGTTGGCGCTCGGGCCCCTCGTCGACGACGGCGCGGTGGACGGGGCGCCGCGGATCTTCGGCGTCTCGGGCTTCAGCGGGGCCGGGACCTCGCCCTCGCCGCGCAACGACCCCGAGCGACTGCGCGACAACTTGATCCCGTATGCCCTCGTCGGTCACGTGCACGAGCGCGAGATCACCCGGCACCTGCATCCGGTGCACTTCTGTCCTCACGTCGCCCCCCACTTTCGGGGCATTTCTTTAACCATCGACGTCACGCTCCGGCCCGACGTCGCCCCCGAGCCCGAGGCGTTGGTGGCGACCTACCGCGCACGCTACGCCGACGAGCCGCTGGTCGAGGTCGTCGCGGAGGCGCCCGAGGTGAGGGACATTCAGGGCCGCCATGCGGTCCACCTCGGAGGCTTCGCCGTCCAGGGCCAGCGGGTCGTCATCGTCGCCACCATCGACAATCTGTTGAAGGGCGCCGCGACCCAGGCCGTGCAGAATCTCAACCTGGGCCTCGAGCTCGAGGACGTATGGTCCGGCATCCCGGTCGGCGACACTTCGTCGCTTTGATCCTCGTCGCAGCCCTCGGGGAGGGATGCGACGCGCCGCCTGCGCCTCCGGCGGCGCGCCCCGAGGCACCGCGGTCGCCGCCCCTGTCGCGTGCCTCGTCGACCGCGACCCCCACCGCGACGCCGCCCCCCATCACCACCGCCAGCGCCGCTCCCCCCGAAGTGCCGCCGGTGGCGGCGTGCACGGCGCCGTCGCGATCCGCCTCCGGTCTCCTCGACGTGCGCGACGACGCGGCCCTGAAACGGTGTGGCGATCCCGCGGTCGGCGCCCGGAGGCCAGCCCGGCCGTGCGGCGCCGGCGATCCCACTTCAATCCCGAGGAAACGGCTCGAGGCGGCGGTGCCAGCGCTCGATCCCAAGACGCGCGCGCACGTCGCGCGAATCGTGGCCGAAGGTCGCGCGCAGGGCCGGCGCGCGGACGTCTTCGGCGTCGTGGGGGACAGCATGTCCATTTCCGGCGCCTACCTCAGCGCGCTCGCCCGCGAGGAGACCACCACCCTCGCCCCCGAGCTCGAGGCGACCTTCACCGTGGGCGACGTGTCGATGTTGGCGCGCTTTCGGGGCGTGGCCGCCATCACCCGGCGTGGCGTGGCCCAAGACAGTTTCGTCGCCTGGCGCGCCGCCCGCAGCGGTGCCCGCGTGCCCTGGGCGCTCCGGGGAGGTCGTGACGCCCCGCTCCGACGGATGGTGCGCTGGCTCTCCCCGGCGGTGGCCTTCGTGCTCTTCGGCGGCAACGACGCCGCCTTCTATGCGACCGACACCGAGACCCTCGTCGCTCGTTTCAAGGAGGACTTGGGGCACGTCGTCGACGCGCTCGAGACGGCCGGCGTCGTTCCCGTGTTGCACACGCTGGCGCGCCACGGCGATGCCCCCGGCGTGCCTCAGTGCGGGATCGGCGAGGACGGCCGACCGAGCGACTGGCGGCTCATGGTGCGTACGAACGCCCTGTCGGTGGCGGTGGTCGAGCTCGCCTGCACGCGCGCACTACCCCTGATCGACCTCCGCGATGCCTTCGATACCGCCGACGCGGCGGGGCTCTCGTCCGACGCCACCCACCCGTCCGTGCACCGCGAGGGGAGCGGGCGGCTCGACGCCGCGGGCCTTCGCTGCGGCCAGAATCTCCGCAACTACCTCACGCTGAGGATGCTCGCGAGGCTCTGGCCGCTGCTGTAGCCTAAGCCCATGCCGGGGCGCTTCACCTACCGGCTCGCGATGGCGACGCTGGGGCTGGCGGTCGGGAGCTGTCTGTACGACTTCGACAGCTACGCCCCCCGGGAGGGTCCAGCTCCGTTCCCCGCCGATGGGGAGGCCTGTCCGACCGTGGGCGCGGAAGCGCCGTGCTACGACGGGCCGACGGTGACGCGAGGGGTCGGACGCTGTCGCCCCGGTACCCGAAGCTGTACGGAAGACGGTTGGACCACGTGTGTGGGCCAAAGCACGCCCGTCCCCGAAGACTGCCTCAACGTCGAAGACGACGACTGCGATGGTGCCGTCGACGATGATGATGCGGATTGCGCGTGCGCGCCCGGGGGCGCGGCCGATTGTTACAGCGGCCCCGCCGGAACCCTCGACGTGGGCATCTGTCGGCGCGGTCGTCGTGATTGCGACATGCCTTCGGGCCTCTGCCTGGGCGAGGTCGTCCCCGTGTTGGAACAATGCGGCAACGGACGCGACGATGATTGCGACGGGGACGTGGACCGCGGCTGCGCCACCGGGAGCGTCTGTTTCCCGAACCTCGGCGCCACCGAGACGGTCCGCGGCGCCCGCTCTCGCGAAGGGTATGCGATCGTCGCGGGCACGGTCGAAGGTATCGTAGAGATCGGCGGCCCCGCCCTTCCCGCGGCGGGTCTTCTCGACATCTTCGTCGCCGCTTACTCCTCCGATCTCGCGCACGTTTGGTCGCGGAGCTTCGGCGGTCCCGGTCCTGACGACGCATACGGACTCGACGTAGCGGACGACGGCGACGTTCTCGTCGCGGGGAGCTACCGAAGCGCCTGGACGTTCGGCGGCACCGACCTCCCCACGACGAACCAAGACCGCGCGGCCGTCTTCATGCTCGATTCGCAGGGGTCGCCCGCGGGCGCCGTCGTGGCGGGAGAAACGAATCCCAACGCGTCGGCGGTGGCCGTATCGCGCGCCCTCGACGTTGCGACCGCGCGGACCGGCGGCGGCGCATTCGTCGTAGGGGAGTACGAGGGCCCGATCGCCTTTGGTCCTGATTCGTTCGATGCAAACAGCGTGGGCCTCGATGCCTTCGTCGCTCGCTTCGACCGGACGTCGGGGACGTTCACCTGGGCCGAGTCCTTCGGCAACGGAGCCCACGACCACAGCCTCACCACCGTCATCACGACCGAGGATGGCGACGACCCCATCGCCGCCGGGCAGTTTCGGGGCGCCACCTCGGTGCTCGGCACCACCGTCCAGAGCCTCGGCGACGACGCGAATGCACTGGTCGTTCGACTCGACGGCGCATCGGGGCAAGCGGTATTCGTCACAACGCTTCGCACCACCGGCAGCGCCACCATTTCCGCCATGGCGACGCTCGGCGATGATTTCATCGTCGTCGGTTCCTACAGCGGCACGCTCGACGTGGGCGATGGGACCACGCTCTTGCCGGCCGCCGCCGGCACGGATCCCTTCGTCGCGCGCATGCGGGCGAGCGACGGCACCGTCGTGTGGCACCGCACCGCGACCGACCACGCCGGCGTCTCGCCGGCGGTGCAACGAGGATTCTCGGTGGCCGTGGACGACGAGACCGACCGCATTTTCGTGGGCCTCGCGGTGCGGGGGATCACCGTCGTGGGCGGCCACGAGGTGGCGGCGGCCGCCCCGGGAGGTACCGAAAGCGACGACGCGGTTTTATGGCAACTGAACGCAAGCGGCGCGACGGAGCGCGTGCTCAGATTTGGCGACGCGACAGACCAGAACCTCTTCGGGCTGACGGTCCTCGAGGATGGTCGGGTGTTCGCGGCGCTCAGCGCCCAGGGGCGGATCGACTTCGGGGCGGGCCCGATCGACTTGGACTTTAACCAACCTCCCGACATCTGCCTCGCGCTCTTTCCCGGCGATTGATCCCATGAGGATGTCGCATGGCCTGATGGTGCCCCTGGGCATGGCCCTGCTGGGCATCGCCGCCTGTACCGGGGCGGCGGCGCCTCCCCCGGAAGCGGATCCGGCGGGCGGGGGGGCAGGAGGAGGCATGGTCGACCACGCGACATCAACGGGGATGGCGGCCGGGGGCCACGAGGCAGGCGGCGGCTTTTTTCCCGCGGGTCTTGGCGACGATGCGCTGGTCGCGCGCTACTTTCTCGCGGGCGAGACGCCGGGCGTCGTGAGAGATGCCGGTCCGGGAGCGCATGATCTCGACGTTCTGACGGCGGGGGACAACCTCAGCTTCGGCGGTGGGATCGGGCGGCGCGGTCTGGTGTGGAACAGGGCCGGGGCTGAGGACGGCGCCGTCGAGCCCATCGGGGAAGCGAGGCTCCGTCAGGTGTTCGCGGGGGCGACGGCCCTGACCGTGGAGGTTGTGCTCGACCTCATGGCCGCCCACCGCAACGGCTCTCGTGTATTTCACTTCGGCAGCGACAATCGCGGCGGCCGTGTTTCCCTCCAAGCCCGCTCGAGTCACGAGATCTCCTTCACCGTCGAAGACCAGACCGTTCGCCTGTGGCGTTGGCTTTTTCCCCGCGAGAGACGGACCGTGGTGCACGTGACGTTCGATGGCGCACGACCCCCACGCGAACGGGTTCAGCTTTACGCCAACGGCAGCCTCGTCGCGCCTGCCTTCATTCAAGCGGCGCCCGCATCCCTGATGGCAGACGCTGATGATCGCCTCTGGCTTGGCAACCGAGACGGTCAGAACCGCTCGTTCGAGGGCACGTTGCATTACGCCGCGGCGTATCGGACGTCCCTCCCGTCTTCGGCCGTGCGGGCTCACGTCGTCCGCCTCCTCGCCAACGATGACCCGTAGTGTCGTGCCCTCGAACGCCGATGGGGTACCGGTTGAGGCGCGTGATGCTTATCCGGGACCGCGGGCGGCGAAGAGGTGACATAGCGCCTCGTGGTGCGCGCGCGCGTCGTGACGTCCGAGCTCGATGAGGCGCCGCGCGAACCCGCCGTCGAAGAGGACGAACGTGAGCAAATCCGATTCGCGCCGGTCGGTGTCCTCGGCCAGCCGCTTCATCAATCGACCGAGCATGCCGGGAACCGAGAACTCGGGCCGCCGCACGTATTCGGCGCACAGGTGGGTGATGTTCTCGCTCGCGGAGATGTGGACGGTTTCTAGGTTGCGCAGGCCCCGGGTGGGGGGATAACCGAGCTCTTCGCTGATGGAGGCGGCGAAGTCCGATCCGTAGCGTCGCTCTCCGGCCGCGATGATGGCGTTGATCTTTTCCAGACGGTCCAAGTCGTTGTCGATGCGATCGAGGAGGAGGGCGTTGAAGGTCTTGCCGAGAAGAAACAATGGGCTCGGGGCGCCGGTCTCTCGGGTCCCCGTCTCGCCGTGCGACGCCTCCCGGCGGTCCTGATGTTTGGGGTTGACCACGAGGATGTGGGTGGCGCCGAGCCGACGCGCGGGCGAGAGCGGAATGTTCTGCCGGAGGCCGCCGTCGCAATAGTGCCGGCCATCGATTCGAACCGACGGAAACAGCATCGGTACCGCCGCCGACGCGAGGATGTGCGCGGGTCGCAGACGCACCGCTTTGGGGAGGACGGCCGGCGTTTCGGGCCATGGGGACGGCGAGGCCTGCTTTCGTTGCACGAAGACGACCGTCCGTCCTGAGGAGACCTGCGTCGCCGAGACGGTGACCCCGTGGAGCCGTCCTTCTCGCAGGTGGGTCCCGATCCGTTCGAAGGGGATGCTCTCGCTCAACAGGCGCTCTACCGGAAGCGATTGAAAAACGGCCGACATGGGTTCGCTCCCGCGACCGAGGAGACCGCGGACGGTCTCGATCCATCCTCCGCGGAGGGGGCGCAGGATGTCCGTGACCCGCAGGCTCGACCACACGTTGTCGAGCCTCGCGACGCGGCTCCGCGGTTCGTCCGCGAACGCGGCCAAACAGGCCACGTTGATCGCGCCCACAGAAGTCCCGCAGAGGATGTCGAACGTGATGTCGAAACCCAGGTCCTTCGCGACCTCGGTGACCACGTGCTCGAGCACCCCGACCTCGTAGGCGCCCCGGGCCGCCCCCCCCGCGAGCACGAGCCCAATACGAATGCCTTCGTCCGGCATGAGGGCGCCATGTTCGACCGGGTTTGGGTCGCGAGCAACACCTGACCGCCCGACCGCGACGTTCCGTGTATTCTGGATCCATGCGACACGGCGTGGTGCTCGGATGGTGGATGACGATGGTGGTCGCGGTCGGCTGCGGCGCCTCGTCGAACGACGAAGATGGTGATGGCGATGACACCACCGGGGCCGGAGCGTCGGCCACCACCGCCAGCGGGGGTAGCGGCGCCGGCGACACCACCAGTGGTGGCGTGGCCATCGGCGGTGGCTTCGGCTTTGGCGGCGGCGATACGTCGACCCGCGGCTGCAGCGCCGACCTTCGCTTCGTTCTCGACGAGGATGGGACCGTCCTCGAGGACTGCTGGCCGGACCAGGGCTGCGCCGAGGGGGCGTGCGTGGCCCCGTGCGACGCCGCCGGCAGCAGCCGAGGCAGCGTGGGCTGCGACTTTCGAGTCGCGACCCCGCACTTCACGACCGTGATTCTGCCGCCGTGCTTTGCCGTCTTCGTCGCCAACAACTGGCCGCAGACCGCCAACCTGACCATCGAGCAGGCCGGCCAAACCTACGACGTCACTCAATTCGGACGCATCCCCGACGGGACGAACACGCCGGCGAGTTGGCCGGCCGTCCCCGCGACCGGCCTCCCCGCCGGCGAGGTCGCGGTGCTGTTTCTCTCGCAAGACCCGAACAGCCAGAATCTCAGCCCCCTCACCTGCCCCGTCCCGCCCGCCATCAGCCAGCCGGGAGGCACCGCCGTCGCGGGAAGCGGCGTAGGTCAGGCGTGGCGCATCACGTCCGACATCCCGCTCAGCGCCTACGACATCCTTCCCTTCGGAGGCGCGGCTTCGTTTCTCCCCAGCGCCGAGCTCATCCTCCCCACCACCGCGCTCGATACGAACTACATCGCCGTCACCCCCACCACCCCGAACACCTCGGGCTTCAATCAACCGCCGTGGGGCCAGGTCATGGCGGTCGAGGACGACACCACCATCACCGTGCTTCCCACCGCCGCGCTGCCCGCGGCGGGGGCCGTTCCCGCCGGCCCCGCCAACCAGGCGCTCAGCTTCACCCTCGGAGCGGGCGAGTACGTTCAGTGGGAGCTCGGCGTCGGCGTCGAGATGAGCGGGAGCGTCATTCAGTCGGACAAGCCGGTCTCGTTCACCGGGGGCCACGCCTACATCTGCTACAGCTCGGCGACTTCGAGCGGCGGCGGATGCGACGCGGCCCACCAGATCATTCCTCCCCTTCGCGCCCAGGGCTCACGCTACGTGGCCGCACCGCACCAGAGCCGAACCCCGAACGGCCCCGAGTCCGTCGTCTACCGCATCGTCGGCGCGGTCGACGGCACGACGCTGACGTACGACCCCCCCGTGGCGACCGGACCGGCGGCCATCGGGGCCGGGGAGGTGATCGACGTGGAAGTCACGGGCGCCTTCACGGTCGCGAGCCAAGACGACGACCACCCGTTTTACCTCGGGCAAACGATGTCCGGGTGCCAGGTCACCGGCAGTCCGGGGTGCATCGGCGACGAGGAATACGTGAACACACTGCCCCCGGCGCAGTTTCTGAGAAAGTACGTCTTCTTCACCGACCCGAGCTACGCCACCACCAACCTGGTCGTCACCCGGGTGCGCGGCTCCGACGGGACGTTCTCCGACGTCACCGTCGATTGCCTCGGGACGCTCGGCGGGTGGCAGCCCGTGGGGAGCGCCGGCGAATACGAGATCACCTCGATCGACCTTCAGCGCGACGGGGTCCCCGCCCCCGGCTGCGCCAACGGACGCCAGGAAGCGACGAGTGAGGGCACGTTCGGGATCACGGTGTGGGGTCTCGACAGCTTCGCGTCGTACGCGTACCCCGCGGGCGGCAACGTCGCGACGATCAACGACGTGGTCATTACGCCCATCCCGAAGTAAGCGTCGGCGCATGCCGTCGTCGCCGCGCGTGTTGGTGGTCGGGGCCGGGCTCACCGGGCTCACGCTGGCCTTTCGCCTCGTCGCGGCGGGGCTGAGCGTGCGCATCGTCGAGCGTCTCTCGCGCACCGGAGGTCAAATTCACTCCGTCGCCAGCGACGACGCGGGTGTGATCGAGCTCGGCGCGGAAGGCTTCGTCGCCCGCAGCGAGGCGCTGGTCGCGCTGAGTCGCGACGTCGGCCTCGGCGACGCCCTGCTCGACCAGGCGACGACGCTGACGTACGCCCTCGAAGCCGACGGGCGCCTCCGAGCGCTCGCCGACGGGGAGGCGGCCCGCATCCTCGGGTTTCAGGTCCGCAAAGACCACCGCGGCCGCGGGATTCGCTCCCTGCGCGAGGGGATGGGGCAACTGACGGAGCGGCTGACCACGAAGCTCGCCGACCGCGCCTCCTGGCACCGAGGCACCGCCGTCGACCGGGTGTCACGACGGGACGACGGGACGCTCGAGGTCGCCGCGCGGGGCGCCGATACGACCTGGGAGGCCGATGCGGTGGTGGTCACGGTGCCGACCCCGGAGGCGGTGGCGATGTTGGAGGGCGCATTTCCCGCCGCGGCCGCGCTGGCGGTCGGGAAGCGAGTCTCCAACACCTCGGTCACGCTGGTCTACCCCCGGTCCCGGGTCGCCCACCCCCTCGACGGCAGTGGGTTCATCGTGCCGGACGCGGCGCGGGGTCACGGCTTTCGCGCGTGCAGCTTCGCGTCGACCAAGTTCGCCCGCCCCCGCCCCGACGACACCGCGGTGCTCCGCGCCTTTTTTCGACCCCACGACGATGACTTGGCCGCGCGTCGTGACGACGACTGGATCGAGCTGGCGGTCGCAAGGGTCGTCCCCGTCCTCGGCATCGAAGGCCCGTACCGCAACGCATGGGTCAGCTCTTGGCCCCGCGCGCTTCCCCTCTACGACGACGCGTACCGCGACGCGGTCACCGCCGCCGAAGCCGCGTTGAACCCAGCCGGGGTGTGGCTCGCCGGCTCCCACGTCCATGGCGCCGGCATCGACGCCGCCGTCCTCTCCGCCGAACGCGTCGCCACCGACGTGACGCATGAGCTACGACGGTGAGCCGCCAGGCGCGACCCGGTTGGCCTGCTACGGCGAGACGGGCCGTCGTGCGCCGACGGTAACGCTCTTACCGCTCGGTCAGCGTCAACACGAGGCGCCGAAGGCCTCGCGCCTCGATGGGGGGGGACCGATGGAGCGGTCCGCCGCGGCCGGGGGCGGGGGGATCGTGCCCTTTGCCTTTCATCAGGATCACGTCGCCGCGCGCTGCGTGTCGTACGTCGCTCGATCCGATGCCGATCTCGCCCAGGTTCGATGCGCCCAAGTTGGATACACACTGCGCCACATCGTCGTCGGTCAGCCACTCGGTACCGGGACCGGCGTAGGTCACCACCCACCTCAATTGGTGGTGATCGACGTGAAACCGCCGGCACGCATCACCGGCGACGACCGCGAGCTGGGCGTGAAACGGACGGCCCTCGACCAAGTCGCGAAAGGTGCGCAGCGCAAAGTCGATGTCGTCGACGAGCGCCTCGCCGCCTGATCCCCACGGCAGCCCCGCCGCCGCGGCCGCGGCCCCCCCGTCGCCCTCCGGCGGCGCCGTGAGTTCCCAACTCGTCACCGCTCCGCTGGCCACGCCCTCGGCGCAACGCAGCGCCGCGGCCGGCACGCGGCGACGGAAGTACACGGTGTGCACGGCAGGGTCGCGGATGACTTCCAGGTCCTCTGCTGCGTCCACCACGCGATGCGTGTCGCGCGCCGCCGAACTCCCAAGCTCCCTACCGGTGCGGGCCAGCCCGCGACCCAACGTTGATGTTTGCTCCACATCGAGGGTGTGGCACCTCCTTCGCCTAGATGCAACTCAGTTGCATCTAGTCAGGAACCTCCTATGGTGAGGTCATGAACGATATGCGCGACCATGATCGCCTCCCGGTGACGGTGCTCTCTGGCTTCCTCGGCGCGGGGAAAACGACGCTCCTGAACCACGTCCTCAACAATCGCGGGTGGCGGCGCGTCGCCGTCATCGTCAACGACATGAGCGAGGTCAACATCGACGCTGCCCTCGTCGAACGGGGTGGGGCCGAGCTATCTCGCACCGACGAGAAGTTGGTCGAGATGTCCAACGGCTGCATCTGTTGCACCCTCCGCGACGATCTGCTCGCCGAAGTGTCGCGACTCGCTCGCGAGAAGCGTTTCGACTATCTGCTCATCGAGTCCACGGGCATCTCGGAGCCCATTCCCGTCGCGCAAACCTTCACGTTCGAGGACGAAGAAGGCGTCAGCCTCGGCCAGGTATCGCGGCTCGACACGATGGTGACCGTCGTGGACGGGGCGAGCTTTCGTCGCGACTACCAGGCGGCGGAAGAATTGAAGGCGCGGGGCGAGTCCCTCGGGGAAGAGGACGAACGAACCGTGACGGATCTCCTCATCGAACAGGTCGAATTCGCCGACGTCATCGTCCTCAACAAGATGGACTTGATGAGCCCGAACGAAGCGAGCGAGGTCGAGGCCATATTGCGGGCGCTCAACCCCGGCGCTGAAATCATCCGGGCCACCGAGTCCAACGTGCCGCTCGACCGGGTTTTGGACACCGGACGCTTCGACTACGAACGCGCGGCCAACTCGGCCGGCTGGATTCGCGAGCTCGAAGGGAAACACACCCCCGAGACCGAGGAATACGGCATCTCGAGCTTCACCTACCGTACGCATCATCCCTTTGACGCAGAAAAACTCTGGGCCCTCATCCACGACGAGAGTTTCTGGCCGGGCCTCCTCCGCTCGAAGGGATTCTTCTGGGTCGCGGCCGACCATCGTGCCGCGTACGAGTGGGCCCAGGCGGGGGGGACCTCCCGCATGACCCCGGCCGGGATGTGGTGGGCGGCGATGCCCCGTGATCGCTGGAATTTCCCCGACGATTCGCGCCCCGACCAAAAGGACACCTGGCACAAGCGCTTCGGCGACCGCTGCCAGCAAATCGTGTTCATTGGGCAGCGACTGGATCGCGAGGCCATCGAGGCGCGCCTGAACGCGTGCCTCGTCGACAAGTCGCTCCTCGCTGAGGACAGCCGCACGTGGGCGCGGCGCCCCAACCCCTTCCCCCGTCTGCAGCTCCGCGCGGCGTAAACCGACCGACGGGGAGGGCGAAAGGCTCGAGTCGCCGCGGGCGGACCGCGGGGTATATCCGCGAGCGATCCGCATCGGGTGGCGTGGGCTCCGACACCTCTTCGCCCATCGCCCCGTATCACGCGCTTTCTCCTTGGATTCGAGAGGTAAACACGGTGATTGCCGTCGACATCGCGAACGCTCCTGACCCGCAATCTTCGTCCATCGGCACGCCGGCCAACCGGTTTCTGCTCGGCGCGAGCGCCTCGGTGGCGGCCCGGCTCCTCGGCTCGCCTTCTGACGCTTCCGAACGAGGCAGCGGCGAGGCCCCGCTCGCGAAGCGCATCGTCCGTCACATCCACTGCCGCGAGCGTCGCGCGTCGTACGTCGCCGCGGCCGCCGACTACCTTCGGACGAAGCACCCTCCCCTCGAACGTACATACGACGTGGTCGTCGTGGGGGCGGGGATTCACGCGGCCATGTTCGCGTACACCTTGGGTCAACTCGCCCCGGGCACACGGGTCCTCATGGTGGAGCGAAGCACGGACATCTGCGCCACGTTCGGCCGACTCGGGGATGCGCTCATCCTCAACTCGCCCACCTTCGCGAAGGTCGGACTCGATTCGAATCTATTTCCGGGCCACTTCGTCCAGCTCAGCGACTTCGACGAACTGGCGCACGGCCCCTTCCCCACCGCGAAGCATCTCCACGAGCTGGCGACGATGGTGATGTTTCATGCCGATGCCGACATCGCGTTTGGCTTCGAAGTGGTCAAACCATGGACCCGCGATGGCGGCACGTATGTGCTTTCGTCACCGGAGCAAACCGTACGAACCAAGAGCATCGTCGTCGCGAATGGAACCGGCCCCCCCCGTCGCTTGGCCTTCGCCGAAAGCCCCGAGACCAAGGATCGCTACCAGCTCGGAGACGACTTCATGCGACGCTGCTACGAGGACGAGGCGTTCACTCGAGGTTTGGCGGGAAAGCGGGTCGCGGTCGTGGGCTCGGGGGACACCGCCAATTCGGTTATGGAGTACCTGCTGCCCCTCGTCTATCCGAGTGCGGCGGCGGGCCTGGGATGCGACGTCGATGGACTCCCGGCGCACATTCTGTGGCTGGGCCAATCGGCGCGGACCATCAAGGAATTCTTCTTCAACAACAAACTTCGGTACTGCCACTCGGGAGGGCTGATCGAGTTTCTCTGGTGCGGGGACGAGCCCTTCGACCTCTCGCCCGTGGTGTGGGAGCGCGCCAAGGAGTTGGTGACGGTCGTACCCGAGCACGTGCGCTCGATATCGTCGCGGGACGGAGCAATCCGCCTCGAGACCGCCACGGCGAACCATGAAGCCGACGTGGTGATCGATTGCTCAGGCCGCTTCAACTCCCTGAGCGACGCGTTGCTACGCGGCCGCTACGAATACGTGACCGCCGACATCGGGTTTTACGGCGGACGGTGGTGCGACCGCGCCAAGTGCTTCGTAGGACTGCCGAAGCGACACCCCGATCGCCGGATCGCCTGTCGGCTCGCCGGTGAGCGCGTCTTCGTCGTTGGCGCGGCGGCGCCCCTGCATGAGCTGGTGGCGGACGACGAAGCCAAGAATGGCGCCCAGCGATATCAAGAGGACCGCACGAGCTTGACCAACAGCAAGTGGTCGCTCGAGCACACGCTACCGCGCACGGTGGCGCTGGCCGAGCGTTACCTCGAATTGAGCGGCATCGGCCGGGCAGCCCCGACGTCCCCGGCAGATAACGTCAGCGGTTCTTGAACCGCACGCTGCGGCTCACCTTCGCCACGTTGACCTCACGGCGCCTCGGCCAACCTTGGGTTGATGGTTCCGAGGGAGCCTTACCTCTCGCGGGTCGCTGCTTCGACAGCGAGCCTCTCCCGGTGCGAATGGCTCACGTCGCGAGCCCAGCCAGATAGAGCGCCAAACTTCGGATCTTCAGGTGGGGAGCCGCTACCTGCAACCAAGTTGCATGTAGCTCGTAAGCTTCTAAGGTGGGGTCATCCTCGATCCGCGCGACGACGCCCGCCTCCGGGTGACGCGCGCGACCGGGGGCCGAGATGACGGGAGATGTGATGCCGGAATTTCGCTTCGAGGTGGGCGCACCCGTGATGTGCAACCTTGGGCCGAGCGGATGGAAGCTCGGCCGGGTCATCGCTCACAACTATCGTGAGGACCATTGGCCGATCGACCGCGTGGCTCCCTATCAGGTCGCGCTCGAGGCCGACCGCTCGCTCATCTACGTCCCCGAAGACGAGGACGCCTACTGCCGCGCGGCCACGCCGGAGGATACCCGCATGTTTTACCGCATGGACGCGCTCGCGGCGCTCCCGCCGGAGGGCGGAGCGGAGCATGACGGGGAGGCCGGAGCCGCGGGTCGACGCCCCGCGGCGGGTCAGCTCCGCCGCCGGGGGCGCGTGTCGCCTCCGGGAAGTGCCCGCTACCGCCGGGGACGGTGCGGATGCTGTCACGACGACCCTCGGAGCTGGTCGAGCGTCGAACTGTACAGCGAGCACTATCGCTGCGCGGCCCGCAACAGCTTGAAGGTGACGCGGCGCACGGTGAACCTCGGAACCGTCCGCGTCGGTGACGGTGTCGACCACACCGCTGGCCACGACGAGGGGTCTGGGGGGTTCGGTCAATGCCCGACGCTCACCCGGCTGCCGCCCGGGCTGCGCTTTTCCGACGACGGCCGCCTCGCCGGGGTGGTGCGCTTCGACCCCCACCGAGAGGCGACGTACGAGGTCGCGTTCGTCGCCGTCAGCACCGCCGCGTGGGAGGACCCCAACGTGGGGGTCGTCCGACTGGAGGTGAGCTTTCGCGTCGACGGCAACGCCCCCCCCGCCGACTTCGACGCCGATGCGTTCCATCGCGCGCAGCAGCGCGCACGCACCGAGGCCGGCCGCCTGCTCGAGGATCTGGTCGAGGCGTGGCGCGCATGGGAGCGCGGAGACGCCGACAATCGCGCCACCATCGACCGGATGCGCGCCGCGCTCCGGGACCTACGCACGCTGCTGGAGGCGCACCCGAGGCTCGACGGCGGCCAATGGTGGGGGTTGCTCGGCGGCTTTCACATGAACGTGCACAAGCTGCTGGAGAACGCCCTCTTCGAATGCGAGCTGTACCTCGGCCATGCGCTCACCTTTGGCGACGCCAACGTGAGGCGCGCGGCGGAGCAAAACCTCGAGGGCTGCTACCAGAAACGTCTCCTCGAAGCCGCGCGCTTCATGTGGATGGATGGCGCAGAGCAGATGATGCGTGGCGAATGGGTGGTCGCCGCCGAGACCCTCCGTCTCGCCGCCGCCAAGAAAGACGGCTGGGGATGGGCCGTCAACCACGGCGAGATCTGGCTCGCGGAGGCGGCCGCTCGACTCGTGCAAGGGGCGGAGCTCGCGGCGCAGCACGGGGTCACCGACCCGGAATCAGCGCATTGGGTCGAGGTGGCCGCGCACCTGGTGGAACGGAGCTTGGCGCGGACGGCGGAGGAGCGCTTCTTCGACGGCGGCGCCCACCCGTGGGCCGCCGAACTCGTCGCCTCCCTCGCCGCCTACCGCGGGCTCGCCGGGGACGGGGGCGCGCCGGTCGATTGGCTCGAGGACTTCAAGCTGCGGACGGTGTACTGGTGCGCGCAGCTTCTCGGCGGAGCGCCGCCGTTTCCTCCCAAGGTGCGTCCCCGTCGCGACGACGCGGCAGAGCTTCGCCGCCGCCTCCCCGGCCACCACCCTTGACCGCGGAGGCCGCGCCCTTTGGCTAGTCGACGGAGAAGGTCATGCCGGCGTCGCGGAGGCGGGTCAGGAGGTGGGTGCCCATGGCGACGGCCGGGGTGAGGACCCCCGCCTCGCTGGTGAGCGGATCGCGGGCGAGACACAGCGCCGACTCCGCGAGCATCTTGCTGGTCTCGCCGTAGCCGGGGTCGTTGACCCCGACGACCTCGCCGCGGAGGGTCTGCGTTCCCCCGTCGGGGGTGTCGACGGTGCCGAAGAGGTGGTGGTTGAAGTACCCCTCATCGCGCTGTTGCGCGGTTGGGCCCTCGCCGGGCGCGGGGAGCACGCGGTCGCGGAGGAGCGAGCGCACGGGCGGGATGGCCATGCCGGCGAGCAAGCCCGCCATGCCCACCGTGAAGGCCGACGCCATGGCGAATCCGGGGGCCGAGAGCGGCAGCATCATCTTTTCCTCGAAGCGAAAGGCGCGGCCATAGCGGTAGTCGAGCAGCGCGTTGGTGCGGCGGACGATGCGGGTGTTGATGGCGGCCATCACGAAGGGCGCGGTGAAGCACCCGACGTCGCGGTCGATGCCGAGACCGACGGCATCGCTGCCATCTGGGCCCTGTCGCTCGCCCTCCGGGTTGAGGCCGTAGGGATGACCGAGGACGCGCCGCACCCGCGGGTCGGAGGCGAGCTCGGCGATGGTCAGCATGCTCGCGACGGTGCCGCCGCTGACGGTGCCCTTGCTGCGGCCGACGTAGTTCTTCACCGTGACGCAGGGTCGCCCGAACCGCTCGTGCGCCGCCTCCTGCAGCATGAAGGCCCCGAGGTCCGAGGGGATCGAGTCATAGCCGCAGCAATGAACGATGCGCGCCCCGGTCTCGCCGGCGCGCCGGTGGTGGCGGTCGATCATCTCGCGGATGAAGGGGGTCTCTCCGGTCAGGTCGCAGTAGTGGGTGCCGGCGGCGACACAGGCGTCGACCAGAGCCCGCCCGTACTTCAGGTAGGGCCCCACCGTGGTGCAGACGACGTCGGTCTCGGCCGCGATCTCCGCGAGGCGCGACGGGTCGTGGCTGTCGCCGACGACGAGGGGGAGGTCTGCGGCCACGCCGGCCGAGGCCACCAACTCCGACCGCAAGGCCTCGAGCTTGTCCCGGTTGCGGCCCCCGAGGGCCCAGCGGAGGTCGCCCGGTCCGTGGCGGGCGATGTAATCGGCCGTGAGCCGGCCCGTGTAGCCGGTGGCCCCCCAAACGACGATCTCGTAGCGCCGGTCACTCATGGCGCGGGTATGGCATGCGACGCCTCCGTCGGCCACGGGCGACACCGTCTCCTCCGTCTCCCCGGAGGCTCGGGCTCACGCCTCGGCCGGCGCGGCTCGCCACGGCCCGCCGTGCTCGATGAGGAAGCGCTGGCTGCCGAAGCCCGGGCCATCCCCGGCCGTCTGGACCCGCTCCCAGGTGCCGTCCGGGCGGAGCCGCCGCGCCTTGGTGTCGTCGCGAAGGTGGAGGAACAGAATGTCGTCGCGGAGATGACGGCGGAGCCGCTCGTCCTGGATGGGGAAGATCGTCTCGACGCGGCCGTCGAGGTTGCGGGTCATCATGTCGGCGCTGCCGCTCAACAACTCTTCCTCCCCTCCGTTGTGAAAGTAATAGATGCGGGTGTGCTCGAGCAGGCGCCCCACGATGCTCGTAACGTCGATGGTTTCGCTCAATCCGGGCACGCCGGGGCGGAGGCAACATATCCCCCGCACCTGGAGATCGACGCGAACCCCCGCCTGCGACGCGCGGTAGAGCGCGCGAATGATCGCCGGGTCGGTGAGCGAATTGACCTTGAACACGATGCGCCCGTCGCCGTGCGCCTCGTGGCGGGCCACCTCGCGGTCGATGCGGGCCAAGAGCGACTTGCGCAGCGAATGCGGCGCGACGAGCAGCTTGCGGTAGTCGGTCTTGCGGCTCATGCCCGTCAGCGCGTTGAAGAGATCCTGCACGTCGTCCGCGATGTCGGGGTCGGCGGTGAAGTACCCGAGGTCGGTGTAGATCCGCGCCGTGATCGGGTTGTAGTTGCCCGTCGCCATGTGCACGTACCGCCGCATGCCATCGCGCTCGCGCCGGACCACCAAACAGAGCTTGGCGTGGGTCTTGAGCCCCACCACGCCGTAGACGACGTGCACCCCGACCCGCTCGAGAGCCCGGGCCCAAGTGATGTTGTTCTCCTCATCGAAGCGCGCCTTCAACTCGACGAGCACGGCGACCTGTTTGCCGTTCTCCCGCGCCCGCATGAGCGCCTTGACGATGGGCGACCCCGGTCCGACCCGATAGAGCGTCTGCTTGATCGCCAGCACCTTCGGGTCCTCGGCCGCCTGGCGCACGAAATTCACGACCGGCTGAAAGCTGTCGTAGGGGTGGTAGAGCAACACGTCGCGTTCGCGCACCACCGAAAACAAGTTCTCGCTCTCCGCGAGGGCCGACGGGACCTTGGGCAAAAAGGGCGCGTACTTGAGGTCGGGCCGCTCGAGCTTGGTGAGCTCGCGAAGATCCGAAACGCCGATCGGCCCTCGCGTCCGATAGACGAGAAAGGGGAGCAGCCCGAGGTTCTGCAGCAGCAGGTCCTCGACGTGGCTCGGCATGTCCTGGTCGATCTCCAGCCGGATCGCGCTCCCGAAATGGCGTTGCTCGACGACCTCGCTCATCGCCAACAACAGATCGGCCGCCTCGTCTTCCTCGATCTCGAAATCGGCGTCACGCGTGACCCGAAAGGGGTAGGCCGCGACCACTTCGACCCCGGGGAACAACAGATCGAGGTTGTTCTTGATGACCTCCTCCATCCACACGAAGTGCGACGAGGTCTGGTCCTCGAAGCCGAGCCGCTCGAGCTGCGCCGCCCGCTCCTCGTCGGGCACACGCAAAAGGCGCGGAAACGACGCCGGCACCTTCAGCCGCGCAAACCGACGCCCATGCTCTTCGTCGTGCAGCACCACCGCGAGGTTGACGCTCAGGTTCGAGATGTGGGGAAACGGATGGCCCGGATCCGAGGCGAGCGGCGTGAGCACGGGGAAAATCTCCGAGCGAAAATAGTCGCGCAGGAGCGTGCGCTGCCGGCTCTTGAGGGCATCGTAGCTCGTGACGTGAATGCCCTCGCCCGCGAGGCGACCGAGCAGGTCGTCCATCCACAGCGACGTCGCCTGGGCGAGCGAGGGGAGGAGCTGGTAGCGGATCGCCATGAGCTGCTCGGTCGGCGTCATCCCGTCCGGCGGCGCCTCGAGCACCCCCGCCTCCATCTGGCCCCGCAACCCCGAGACCCGCACCATGAAAAACTCGTCGAGGTTGCTCCCGAAGATCGACAAGAAATTCACCCGCTCGAGCAGCGGCGTCGCCGCATCGAGCGCCTCTTCGAGCACCCGCTCGTTGAACTTCAACCAGCTCAACTCACGATTGATGAAGTGCTCGGTACCCGAGTGGGCCGGGGCGACGGGAAGCGGAACACCAGTCATGGGTGCGACAAGGTACGCAAGTTGCGGACGCGGCGCCAGCCGTCGCCTACCCGGGCGAAGGAGCGAGTCTCGACCTCGGCGGCACGGCCCCCTGGGTTCGGGACGAGCTATGATGCAGGCATGACGCAGTCGTCACCGCTCTGGATGGTGGATCCGGAAGATCCACGCGCACCGCCGACGGACGTGTGGGAGCGCATGTCCGACGAGGAGCGGAACGCGGTTCTCGCGGCTTTGCCCTCGGAGTTTCCCGTGTCGGAGGCCATGCCCCCCGAGGGGGATGACCACCTCGATGCGTTTACCGAGCCGCGTGATGCGTTGCGACGTTGGTTCCGAAGTCGGGGCCGCACCATCTACATCGCCGGCAATCTGCCCATCTACTACCCCGGGGAGAGGATGTTCTCGCCGGATCTCATCGCCGTAGATGGGGCGGAGCAAAAACAGCGCGACAGTTGGGTCGTCAGTCGAGAGGGTAACAAGGGCCTCGATGTGGCGATCGAGATCGTGGTCCGTGGGGACCGGAAGAAAGACCTCGAGCGCAACGTCAAACGCTACGCCGACTTGGGGATCCCCGAGTACTACCTTTTCGACCGGCGACGCATGACGCTCGCCGCCTGGCAACGCCACCAGGGGGGCTACCAGCGACGGGTGGGCCAGGGGGGACGTTTCCACTCGGCGGTGCTGGGCCTGGACCTCTGGCTCGACGGTACGCGACTTCGATTTTCGGTCGGCGATGCCCCCGTTCCGGTGGCCGAGGAACTCATCCAACGTATCAGCCGCCTTTCCGACGAGGCCCAAGCGCGTGTCGAACGACTTGAAGCCGAACTCGCGGCCGAGCAACGGGGGCGCGAAGACGAGAAGCGGGGGCGCGAAGACGAGAAGCGGCGGCGCGAAGAGGAGCAACAACGGCGCGAAGAGGCGCAACGGGCGCGCGAAGATGAGCAGCGACGGCGTGAAGAGGAACAGCGACGGCG
>JBCCLB010000045.1:0-54178 GCA_039027095.1 Myxococcota bacterium | reverse complement strand
GTCGGCGCCACAGCCACGCCCGCGGCGAGCATCGCTCGCCGGAAGCGCTTCTCCGTCACCACAGACCCGCTCCATGCGCGCGTTTCTCGCCGCTCCGCCCTCTGCGGCTCAGCCGTGACCGCCCTCTGCGGCTCGGCGTGCGCCGCAAGCTCGGCACGTGGCCCTCATCGGCGCCACAGTCACGCCAATGGCGAGCATCGCTCGCCGGAAGCGCTTCTCCGTCACCTCAGACCCACTCCATGCGCGCGTTACTCGCCGATCCGCCCTCTGCGGCTCAGCCGGAGCTGCAGCTTCGGCACGTGAGCCTTGTCGGTCCCCAAGCCACGCCTACGGCGAGCATCACTCGCCGGAAGCGCTTCTCCGTCACCTCAAACCCGTTCAATGCGCGCGTTCCTCGCCGATCCGCCCTCTGCGGCGCCGCGTACGCCGCAAGCTCGGCACGTGGCCCTCATCGGCGCCAAAGTCACGCCCACGGCGAGCATCGCTCGCCGGAAGCGGTTCTCCATCACCTCAGACCCACTCCATGCGCGCGTTCCTCGCCAATCCGGTCGACCCGCGCATATTACACCAATGGCAGACCAGTCCACCGTCACTGCACAAAAAAGGTCTGAATGCGCCCACGTGGGATACGACTTATCCATGTAGAACACAGGGGAAGGCATGGGGCCATGGGTTACCGCCATCGTCATTTCGGTGACTTCGCTCTCGACAAGCGGTGAGGCGGGGTTGGCACCTTGCATGCAACGCCTCTAACCGAGCGACACTGAGGCTTGCCTCCGTCCTTCCTCAACATGTCTGGTGCCCCGTTTCTCTGGGACGGGGGCGAGGCCTGAGTGCCGCTGCCGAGCGTGAGCGTTCCGCGTTTATTCCTCTCCCCTGCCTCAACATGTCTGGTGCCCCGTTTCTCATCGGGGGAGAGGGATAAACTCGGGACGCCTCACGCCCTGGACGTTAGGCTCGGCGGGTGAGTCACGATGGCGGTCAGGTCCGCGGCGACCGACCACGGCCTGGTCCGGAAGCGCCGCAACCGGCCGCCCGCCACCCGGCGACGCCGCATCCAGCCGCCTACCACCCGGCAGCACCGCAACCGGCCGCCCGCCACCCGGCAGCACCGCAACCGGCCGCCCACCACCCGGCAGCACCGCATCCAGCCGCCTACCACCCGGCAGCGCCGCATCCAGCCACCCACCACCCGGCAGCGCCGCATCCAGCCACCCACCACCCGGCAGCGCCGCAACCAGCCGCCCACCACCCGGCAGCGCCGCATCCAGCCACCCACCACCCGGCAGCGCCGCAACCAGCCGCCTACCACCCGGCAGCGCCGCATCCAGCCACCCACCACCCGGCAGCGCCGGCGGCGCCAGGCGTCACCCTGCCCCAGGCACCCGCGCTCCAGCCCGCAGCGCCCCGCGTCGACGGTTCCCACGCCGTGTACCATGCGCCGCCGGTCGCGCCGGTCGGCGGATATCAGCACCTCGCCGCCGACGCCGCCGTCCCCGATCCCGACCGCACCCGTCGCGTTGTAGGCCTCCTGTTGTTGGTCGCGGGGTGTCTGCTGGGTTTGGTTTTGAACCTCGCCGTGTTCGTGTTTCCGGCGACCCTGGAGCCCAAGTTCGACCTCTACATGACGCGCCTGGCGCGGTCCGCCCTTCTCGCGTACCTCCCCGTCGCCTTCTACCTCGCGATCCCATGGCTCATCGACCGCTACGACCCCGAGCCGTGGTGGGCCCTCGCGGGGGTGTTCGCATGGGGCGCCCTGTTCGCCACCGGAGTGTCGGCGGTGATCAATTCGATCAATGGAGCGCTCTTCGGGAGCTTTTTCAGCGCCGCTGTGAGCGCGCCGGTATTCGAAGAGGCGACCAAAGGATTGGCCATTCTCGGGCTGGTCATTTTCCTTCGCACCGAGTTCGATGGCGCCGTCGACGGGATCATCTACGGGATCTTCGCGGGCATTGGCTTCGCGGCGACCGAAAACATCATCTATTACATGCGATTCGAGCAGGAGCTCACGCAGATCTTCGTGCTGCGGGGCGTGCTGACCCCCTGGTTGCACCCGCTGTTCACCGCGATGATCGGCTTGGGGTTTGGGGTCGCGCGCGAATACGGCGGACGTTTCGCGGGGGTCTTGTTTCCGCTCGTCGGGTACGGCGCGGGAGTCTTTCTCCACGCGTGGTGGAACGGGCTACCCGCGCTGTTCCCCGCCGCCTTTATCCTCAACTTGATCGTCGGGGTGATGATGGCGCTGTCCCTCGTGATCCTCGTTGCCGTGTTGGTCTACCGAAAAGGTCAGACCATCAAGAAATTCCTCCACGACGAAGTTCTCGTCGGCACCATTTCCCAAGAGGAATTTCGGCTCATTACGGCTTACGGCGGTCGCATCCGAGCGAGGTTGTCCTGGCGAGGAAAAAAGGGGGTGGCCTTCGTCGCGGCCGGGGCGCGTTTGGCGTTGAGCAAATGGCATACGGCCCGAGCCATGCGGGATGCGAAACACACGCTCAGCATGGACTTCATCGTCCCGCTCCGGCAGGAGCTCACGCGGCTCCGCAACGAGATGCTGTCGCAACCGCGGCGGAAATGAACGCCCGCTGGCATCAAGGGAGCCAGGCGTCGCAGAGCAGCGTGACCGGGTCGCTCGACCGCTCGATGTTCTCCGCGAGCGCGGCGGCCGCCGGAGCGTGCCCTTCGGTGCCGTAGGCGCGGGCGAAGAGAACCCAGGTCGGCAACTCGTAGTGGTGAAGCAAGCCACCGAGCGGCTGGGTGCGCGAGTGGCGTAGAACTTCCGCGGCGGCATCGGGGTCGGGCGCGTCGACGAGGGCCCTCCCGGTCGCGAAGAGGAGTTGGGTCAACTGCCCAAAGCTCTCCTCCGGCGCCGCGGCGAATCCCTCGAACATCGCGGCCACCTCAGCGTCGCTGCGGCCCGCCGCGCCCGCGGCGTCACTCATGGCGGGGACCTGGGTCTCGAGCAGCGGGGCCTCCGGCTCGTGGCCGAGCAAGCGGCCAATCAAATAGACGTCGAAGGCGCTCGCCACCGCTTCGGCCAACAAGAGGCCTTCGACCCGGGTGGCTTCCTCACCGAGCGCACGAGCGGCCGCCACGTGCCAGACGTTGTGGGCGACCTGGTCCAGGGTCAGGTACGGCTCGTCGAGGACTTCGGCGACGCCATCGGGGTGCCAAAAGGCGAGGTTGATCAGCCGCGCCTCATCCTCACCGGGGCCCCCTGCTTCGACCATGGCAAACCGGAGGTCCAAAGCGCGCGCGGCGGCGAGCAGCCGCGCCGCTTCCGCGACGTGACGATAGCGTTCGACGTCGATGACTTCGATGTCCCCGAAGGCGAGCCGTTGCAACATCGAGGGAGCATCGGGCCGACACTTCCTTGCGGCAACCTCACCCCTGAGGGGCCGCCTTGCGGGTCGTCGGGGCTCATGCCAAGAGGGCACGGGTGAATCAAGGAGTCGCGATGAAGCTCGAGCCACTTAGCGTGAGGGGCCGGTCGGCCACCCCCATCCGATGCCCCCAGCGTCACGTCGACCCGGGGCGACGATGGCGTCCGGGCGTTTTCGTCGCGGTCGCGGTGGGGGCCCTCGCCGGTTGTCAAGAAGACCCCCCGCCGCCCCCGCCCCCCACGTCCCTCGCGACAGCCCAGGCCACCGCGACCGTCGGTGGCAAGGGCGATCCGGCCGCGGCGATGCGCCCGCGCTCGACTCAGGTGCCTCGCGTCGACCCCGACACCATGAAGCGCTACCGCGTCGAGTCTTGTTTCTTTGGGTCTCAGGGCCTGCGGCTGCTCGCCGCGGGCTACCTCGAGAGCACCAAAGCGGGCCCGCCTACCGCAGACCGGCAACCCAGTTTCGGGACCTATCCCAATGGGGTCAAGCCAGCCAAGCCAGCCGAGAAAGAGAAGCAGGCGCCAGGCGACGAGGCCGAGGAGCGTCGTCCCCGACCGCCGTCGGTGACCCAGACCGTGCCTTTCGTCCGCTACCTCCGCTATTGCGCCATCGCGAAGTCGTTGACGGAGCCGGCCGACCCGACGCTCGACGCGGCGATGAAGAGCTTCAACGAGTACGCCGCGCCGCTCACTCAGTTTATCATCCAGGCTTCGCGCTACTTCGGCACGCGCCAATGGGAGAAGGACGACTTCGAGCGAGGCAAGTTCCTCCACGAAAAGCTCAGCGAAGCGCTCCCCAAGGCCGAAGCGCAGCTGGCTACGTTGGTCGCGCCCGTCAACGGCTTCGCCGCCAAAGCGCCGGCCGAGTCCCCGGAGAAACTCGACGACGCGGGTCTCGCCGCCCGGGAAGCGACGGCCAAGGCCCGTGCCCTCGCCGTGACGTTCCTTCCCGATGCGGAGGGCGCCGACCGCGCGGCTTTGCTCGAGGCCGCCGTCGCGGCGCAAAAGACCTTTGCCGATGCGGTCGCGAAGGACGAAAAGTCTCCGTACGGCAAAGCGGTGACGCCCAAACTCAACGCGTTCATCGACGCGGCGAAGGCCGCCGTCGAGGCGGGCGAACCCACCCCCGCCGACGAAACCTACATGGTGATGTTCACGATGGCCGACCTGGTCGAGGCCAATCATCGTGCCCTCAACCAGCTCCTCCGCATGCGCGGTGACCTCAAGCCCGGAGGCAAGCCGATGCAGGTCCTGTCCCCGCAGTTCCGGCAGCGCATTCGCGCCGACCCGGGCGCCCTCCGCGCCCGCCCCATACCCAGCGCGAAATAACTTCGCGCTGAGCGGCCACGACAACGACGCGGGCGTCAGGCCCGCGCTTTGCGTCCGCCCCCCTTTTTCTTCTTGGCGGCGGCCTTACCGGTGGGGGCTGCTTTTCCCGAGACCTTTTTGCCGTTGGCCTTGCTCGCGCCATTCGACGCGGCGCGCGGTGCCGGCGCGCCGAACGCGTCGGCCAGCTCTGCGGCCCGATCGGTCGCTTCCCACGGGAACTCTTTGCGGCCGAAGTGGCCGTAGGCGGCGGTCGCCCGGTAGATGGGCCGAAGCAGATCGAGCTGCTCGATGATGGCGCGCGGGCGCATGTCGAATTGGCGCATGATGTACCGCTCGAGTTTTTCTTCGTCGACGCGGCCGGTGCCGAACAGGTTCAGGTGAACGCCAACCGGCTGCGCGACGCCGATGGCGTAGGCGAGCTGGACTTCGCAGCGTTCGGCGAGCTTGGCCGCGACGATGTTCTTCGCGACATAGCGTGCGTAGTACGCCGCACTCCGGTCGACCTTGGAGGGATCCTTACCGCTGAACGCGCCGCCCCCGTGACGGCCCATGCCGCCGTAGGTGTCGACGATGATCTTGCGCCCGGTGAGACCGGCGTCGCCGACCGGACCCCCGATGACGAAACGACCGGTCGGGTTCACGTAGTACTTGGTCTTCTTGTCGATGAACTTCGCGGGGATGACCTTCTCGATGAGCTCGGAGGTGATCGCCTCTTTGATTTGTCGTTGCGAGACGTCGGGGTCGTGTTGGGTCGAGATCACCACCGCCGACACGCGCGTCGGCTTGTGGTCCTCGTACTCGAAGGTGACCTGGCTCTTGGAGTCCGGCCGCAACCACTTGAGCTTCTTCCCCTTGCGGAGTTGCGCGAGTTTACGTGTGAGCTTGTGGGCGTACTGGATGGGGGCCGGCATCAGCTCGGGCGTCTCGTTGCACGCATAGCCGAACATGAGCCCTTGGTCCCCCGCGCCCTGCTCCTTGAACTTGCCCGCCCCTTCGTCAACGCCTTGCGCGATGTCGGGGGACTGCTGCTCGATGGCCGACAACACGCCGCAGGTCGCGTGGTCGAAGCCCATGTCGGAGCCGCTGTACCCAATTTCCTTGATGGCGGCGCGCACGACGTCGGCAACGTCGATAATCGCCTTGGAGGTGACCTCGCCTCCCACCACGATAAACCCGGTCTTGACGAACGTCTCGACCGCCACGCGGCTGTTGACGTCCTGCTCGAGGAGGGCGTCGAGCACGCCGTCCGACACGCGGTCGCAGACCTTGTCGGGGTGGCCTTCGGAAACGGACTCGGAGGTGAACTGATATCGACGCATGACTTCCTTCGCGGCACCGCGGCGTGACGCCGTCTCCCGCATGGAGGCTCGCGTCGCACCGACCGGGGGAACCGGGGGTACTACGCCGCGCGTCGGGACGTCAACGTGGCCTCATTCGATCCGCTCGCGCTGCCCGTCGCCACCGACGAAGGGCGAACGAACCACACGGAGGTACACCACCTCGTCGCCGCGAAGCACGGTCAGTCTCACGGCGGAGCCGACGGGCCCCCGGAGGCGCGCTTGCAGTTCGTCACGTTCGAGATCATCGACGTGAACGCCCTCCACCATCTTGAGTCGATCCCCGGGGGCGAGGGGCGAAGGCGTCGTGGCCGGCGTCTCGTAGACGTAGACGGCGCCGGTGACCGGGTCGCGGTCGAGCACGGCTCCGATCGATCCCGGTAGGCCCGCTGAGGGGTCGGCGGTGGCGCCGCAGGCCGAGAGCGCCAGCCCGGCGGCAAAGACGATGGCCGCTCCGAGGCCGGCGGGCTTCATCGGGTGGTCCGCGCCACGGCGGCGGGCTCACTGGCCTCCTCTTCCGCCATCGCCTCTTCGAGGGCCAGGAACCGCTCTTCCAACGGATCGCCGACCACGGTTTTGCTCCCGCCGGTGGCGCCCTGGTCGATGCGCAGCATGGTCGAGGGGGCCAACACCAGGCCTCCTTCGTCGGTGATCCGCGACTGCAGCATGTCGTCGATGCTCAGCTCGGCGAGGATCTCTTCGGCCTTCGCTTCGTCCAGTTGAAGCGCTTCGGCGAGCCCCGACGCCGTGACCCCCGACGGGCGAGCCGCGACGACGTCGCGCGCCGCTGACCGCCACGCCTCGCTCAACCGCGCCTCGAGGTTCTTCGTTTCGCCCTTGGCCTTCACGTACCCGACGGCCGCGAGAAGGATCCACGGCAGCGCCATGCTGATCCCGCCCACGGCGTAGGCCGCGCCCGCGCCCATGAACAGGGCCACCATCGCCGTGACCCCGAGCCCGAACACCGAGACCACGGTCCCGAACAAGGCCGCAACCCGCCACAAGGTGCGCGACCTCATGGCGTCGCGCGCCGCGATCAGCGGTTTCCGCTCCTTGCCGGACAGCGTGACCTCTCGGACATCGATTCGAGGGGCACCGCAAACGTTGCACACCGCGCCGAGTTCCGGATTGGCGCTCGTCTTCGCCTTGGCCCCGCAGTGAGGGCACTTGGTGGCGCCCGCGAGCGGGTCTTGGTCGTTCAGATCACGACCGAAGGGGTTGCCGTCGTCGCTCATCGGCACCCGGGCTCCAACGCGGGGGGTCGAAGGCTTTCCACCTGGCTGCCCTAACGTTTTTGAACGTGGAGGCCAACGCGGGTCGATGGCGACGCCGTCCGGGCGATGGCAGACTCCTTGGCATGACAGGCGGTGGTGGCCGGTTCAACGTGGTGTCGGCAGCGGGCCGAATCGCCGCCGGCTACGCGTTGATGGCCAGCCTCGCGACCGGACTCGCGGTGGCGCTCCAGGCGAGTCCGCCCTGGTGGCGGAGCGACAACTGGCTCCACCTCGACCCTCGGGTCGGCACCGGCGCATCGACGGCCCTCGGACTCTCCCTCGCGGCAACGGTGGTGGTCGCGAACCGATGGACGGTGCGGCGTTTCGACTGGGCCCAGAGGCTTCACCTCGACCTGCGGCCCCTGGCGCAGGGCCTCGGATTTCGACACATCGTCCTCCTCGCGTTGTTCTCGAGCCTGGGGGAAGAGCTGCTGTTCCGCGGGCTACTCCAGCACTGGCTCGGCGTGCTCCCGACCGCGGTTCTCTTCGGGCTGTGCCATCAGGTCCCGGGGCCCGCCCGCTGGGTGTGGGTGACGTGGGCCACCGCCGTCGGGCTAGGCTTCGGGTGCATCTTCGCGGCCACCGGGTCGTTGGCCGGCCCGCTGGTCGCGCACGCCCTCATCAATGGCGTGAACTTCGCGTTTCTTCGCGACCATGATCCCCTGGCGGTGCGGTAACCCCGTGGGAAGGCGCGCTACGGAAACGGCTGGCCCGGCTGCCCGCGCTGAAAGACGAACGAGAAGTCGCCCGTGAGCCGACTCCGGCGGTCCGCGGGGACGTCGAGCGTGCCCTCGGGGGCGTCCCGGGGGTCGGCGACGGTGACGTCGAACCGCGCCTCGGTGAGCCTCTCGCTCCCGCTCCGCTCGTTGGGGTCGTTGCTGAAGAGTTGGTCGAAGGTGATGGTGCCGTCGATCGCGTAGAGGGTCGTGTTCTTGTTGCGGCAGGAAAAGTTCAGGAAGAGGGAGAGGCTCACCGGCGCCGGTTCGCGGGGCTCCGCCGGAGCGAGCTCCATCGCGAGTTGCCCGGGGAGGCCGACCCGAACCGGCGTCCCCCGACGATCGGGTCCCAAGCATAGGCCGTCGCCGCCGCACGTCCCCGTGGCACAGTCGGAATCGAGCGTGCACGCTCGGGGCCGAATCGACGAGACACCGTCCAGGGTCAGGACCAACCCATCGCTGAATTCCTGGAGGTCGTTGCCCCGCTGAATTCGGATCTGCATCGTATCGTCGAAAGGGACCGCGGCGAAAAAGTCGGGCCGCAGCTCGAAGGCGCCATCCCAGCAGTCGATGGCATAAAGGCGGTCGCTCGCGACGCGGCCCTCGCCCTCGCCGACGAGATTGCACCCCATGCTCATCCCGAGCGCCGTGAGCGCGGCGAGGCAGGTCCGGCGAGGTGATCGCATCATGCGGCTCCCTCCGCGCCTTCCGTCAGCGCCGAGACGATGGTCGCCCCGCCCAGGACCCGCTCCCCGTCGTATGCGACCGCATATTGACCCGGCGCCACGGCGCGAACCGGCGCGGCGAAGCGGACGCGATGTCCCCCGTCGTCGATCTCCGCAGGAACCGGCTCATGTCGGGCCCGGACTTTGACGCGAGCTCGAAGGGGAAACGTGACGTCAGCGGCCCAAGCGCCCGCGTCGAGCTTCGCCCCGGTGCTGCCCGTCTTACCCGCGCTCGCGACGACGACGCGGTCACCCTCGATGCGCTGCACGAACGCGGGTCGGCCCAACGCGACGCCGAGGCCACGGCGCTGACCGACGGTGAACCGGTGCACGCCGTCGTGAGATCCGACGACCTTTCCCCCCTCGTCGACGATCGGACCGGGTCGTACCCGTCCATCGGCCCGGTCCTCAACGAAGTCTGCGTAGCTTTTCTGAGAAACGAAACAGAGTTCCTGGCTCTCGCCCTTGGTCGCGCCGGGGAGGTCACGGGCGATCGCATCGGCCCGGATGGTCTCCTTGTCGTCGTCTCCGAGAGGAAGCAGCACCCGGGCGAGTTCGTCGGCACGCAGCATGTGGAGGAAGTAGCTCTGGTCCTTACGGCGGTCGCGGGCCCGAAGCAGCTGGGTCTGCTCCCCCGCCCCCACGATCCGCGCGTAGTGGCCGGTCGCCACGTGCGATGCCCCGAGGCGGTCGGCGAGGCCGAACAGCTCGCGCATTTTGACCGAGCGGTTGCACCACACGCACGGGCTCGGCGTAGCTCCGCCGAGGTAGGCGTCGACGAAAGGCTTGACGACCTGGGCGTCGAACATCTCGCGCCGGTCGAAGGTGTAGTGGGGAATACCGAGATGGTCGGCGACCAGACGCGCGTCGTGGGCGTCCTCGGGAGCGCAGCAGCGCGACTTTTCCGGCTGGTCGTCGGGGTAGTCCCAGAGGTGAAACGTAACGCCGACGACTTCGTAGCCGGCGTCGACGAGGCGCGCGGCCGCAACCGCGGAGTCCACGCCGCCAGACATGGCCGCCAGGACGCGGCCTCGGGCGGGCGATGAGCACATGGCAGCGCGAGCTTAGTACGTTCGCTCGCGTTCGCTACACCTCGTCGCCTCGGTCATCGAACCGTCCCCCGGGTAGGCGAGCGAGGGTGGGATTGTCCTTCTCCGCGGCGTGACGGTAGGCTTGAGGGACCCGACATGGGCAGACCACCTCCACCCCGTCGGCCGCCGCCCTCACGCGCCTCCGCCGCGGCCGCCGCTCCACCCTACTCTGGGCCGCCCTCTTCGGCCGGGCCCACTGCAGGGGCCGGTTCCATGGCGGCACCGTCGGCGCCCGGGGTTCCGGCGCCCGCCCCGAGCGAGGCGGGCATTCCCGAGGCCGCCGACCGCGACCTGCCGCAGACGTTTTTTCTCGGGCGCTACCGCGTCGTCGACGAGATCGGCATCGGCGGGATGGCGAGCGTGCACCTCGCCCGTGTCGACGGACCGGGGGGATTTCAGAAGTGGGTGGCGATCAAGCGTATCCATCCTCACCTCGTCGAAGACGACCAGTTCGTGGACATGTTCCTCGACGAGGCGCGCATTGCGGCCGGGATCAATCACGCGAACGTCGCGCAAGTCTTCGACCTGGGCAAGGACGACAACACCTACTGGATCGCCATGGAGTACCTCCACGGCGAACCGCTGCGGGAGGTGATGAGGCGCGTCGAGGAAGCATCGACCCAGATCCCCTTCCACGTCGCCGCGAGGGTGGTCGCCGACGCGGCCGAGGGCCTCCACGGCGCACACGAGCTGCGGGGTCGCAACGGCCAGCTCCTGAACCTCGTCCATCGGGACGTCACGCCCCACAACCTGTTCGTGACCTACGACGGCTACACCAAGGTCGTCGACTTCGGGATCGCCAAGGTCGTCGACCGCCTGGCCTCGACCCGCGCGGGCACGCTCAAGGGGAAACTCGCGTACATGTCGCCCGAGCAGGTCCGCGGTCAGGACGTCGACCGGCGGACCGACGTGTTTGCGCTCGGCGTCGTGCTCTGGGAGCTGACCACCGGGAGACGACTGTTCCGCCGCGATACCGACCTCGACACCCTCGAACAAGTCCAAGCCTGCGTCGTTCCCCTCCCTTCGACCATCGCCGCCGACTTTCCCCCCGAGCTGGAGGAGGTCGTGATGCGCGCCCTGTCGCAACGTCGAGAAGATCGCTTCCAGACCGCACGAGAGTTCTCTCGGGCCCTTCAGCGCTTTCTCATGAAGCAGGGGATCTTCGTCGGTCCGGAGGACGTCGGTGACTTCGTGCAGAGTCTCTTCACCGACCGGGTGGCGAAGCGCGAGCGCTACTTGGAATGGGCCGCGGAGGTCACCTCGGCCGTCGACCTCGACCAACTTCAGGCGCAACAACAGCAGGCCGAGCAAAACGCGCCGAGCCTCCTCCACGCGACGCCCGAAAGCTCGCGGTCGGGGGCACCCTTCCCCCCGAGGTCGAGTTCGAGGTTGGGTCTGCCGGAGTCGAGAGCTTCGGCGCCAGGCGCCCGGAGCGCGCCGCACAATGCACGTTCCGACGGCCAGGATTCGGCCGCCGCCGCCGTCGTCGCCGCCCTCCCTCAGGGACTCGCCTCCCACTCCTTGATGGACGAGGACGAGGACATTCCGACCATCGTCGCCCAACCACGCTTTCACGACCCCGACGAGCTGGTGGGGCCATCGGCCGCAGGCGCCCCCCACGCTTGGACCGGTGGCCCGGACCACAACGGCTTCGGGTCGACGTTGGCCCTTCCCGACGCGGTCCCTGGGTACGCACCCGGCGGCCGAGTCCCGCCGGCGCCGCAGTCGCAGAGTGGCAGTCATCAGTACCTGACGCCCCTCGCGCCCCCGACCGCGGTCGCATCCGACCCGATGTTCATGTCGCCCGGCGTCGCCCTCGCGGCGGCGCATCCTGGACCTGGGGGCCAGGCGAACGTCGAGACCAAAATGAGCCTCCCGCGGCCCGCCGCCGTCGCGCAGTGGCTGATGGAGCAGGGCGACGTCGAAATCCAGGGCCCCCGGAGCACCGCGGTCATCATCGCGATCGCCGCTCTCGCCACCATCTGCGTGCTCGGCGTGGGGGGACTCATCATCTTCAAGGTCCGTACCGAGCCCCGTCCCGACCCGCGACAAGTGGTCATCCCCCAAGTGACGAAGCCCACCTTTGCGCTGGGGGCGGACACGCTGGGGGCGGACACGCTGGGGCCCAAGCCGGCGAATCCGGCCCGACCCTCGCCGCCGCCAAAGTCGCCGTGACCACGCGCGGAAGGCGTGGCGCCCGCTCGCGACCCTCTCGCACGGCCCAACTCGGGATCACGGGGTGGTCCGCTCAGGGTCACGGGCAGTCTTGGTATGAAGGCAAGCCGATCACGGTCCGAGGCACCCTTCCGGGGGAGCAGGTCCAGGCGCGGATTCGCGGTCGGCATGCGACGGTGACGAGGGTCATCACCCCGCACCCCGAACGGGTGAGACCGGCGTGCGCGATCGCCGACCGTTGCGGCGGATGTGACTGGATGCACGCCTCGCGAGCGTGGCAGCGTACGGAGGCCGGGCGTCGCTGGCGCGATGCCTTGGGCGATCACTGGCACCGAGCCCTGGAACTCCACGACGTCGGCCCAGAACACGGCTACCGCTGCCGGGCGCGACTCGCGATCGCCGCCGGCGGGGCCATTCGGGTCGGTTATCGGCGGGCACGCAGTCATGAGGTGGTCCCCGCCGAGGCATGCGAGATCCTGCATCCCGAACTCGAGCGCTTGCTCCCAGAGCTTCGGACATGGCTCGGCCACAGCCAGGGGGAAGGCGAGGCCGCGATCGCCCTCGGGGCCGGCGGGATGCCGGTGATGGACCTTCGCTTTTCCGGTGACCTCGACGCGACCCTGTTTGGCCGTCTCGACCGGTCCGTTGGTGAACGGCGGTGCGCCGGCGCGCGCGTTTGGGATGGCGATGTGTCGACGCCGGCCACCTTCGGCGATCCCCGACCCTGGGTCCGCGGCGCCGATGGCGTGCCGCTGGTGATCGCGGCCGGTGGCTTCTCGCAACCCTCACTCGAAGGGGGGGCGGCGCTCGCGAACCACGTCGCGGCCGCCATTTCGGCTCCCGGCCCGGACGCGACGGTGGTCGAACTCTTCGCCGGGAGCGGGACGCTGACCGTCGCCCTTCGCGCCGGGCCGCTGCGCGACGTCCCGAACTATCTCGTCGTCGAAGCGTTTGGTGAGGCACGGAGCGCCCTGGAAGAAAATCTCGCCCGACGGCACTTGCCTCCCGTGCGGTTCGAGGCCGCCGACGCCAACGAAACCGTCCTTCCTCGTGGCGTCGATCTCGTGGTGCTGGACCCACCGCGACGAGGTGCGCCTGGCGCCATGTCGACGATTCGTGCGGCCAAAGTCGCCCGGCTGCTCTACGTGTCGTGTAACCCCGCAAGCTTGGCCCGAGACCTTCGCATTCTCGGTCCAGAGTACCGCGTGGTCGCAGCCGCGGCGTTTCGTCTCTTTCCCCAGACCCACCACGTAGAGACGGTGCTGCGGCTGGAGCGCACGTGACGGCCCCCGCGCTTCCCACCCTCGTCCGGCGGCTACAGCGTGAGCGCGGTCTGTGGTCTCCCGGGGCACATCTGCTCTGCGCCTGCTCGGGCGGCCCTGACTCCACCGCCATGCTGCACGCGCTCGCGCATTTGCGGGAGGATCTGGGCCATCGGGTGAGCGCGGTCGGCATCGACCATGGGCTCCGGCCCGAGGCGGGCCGCGAGCTCGAAGGCCTGCGGGCGACCGCCGACGCGCTCGGGGTGTCCTTCCGGGCGGAGCGAACCGTCGTGGCGCGAGGGCCCGGGCTCCAGGCGCGCGCGCGGACCGCACGCCACGCTTTGTTTCAACGCCTGGCGGCCGAAGCGAAGGCCGACGCGGTCGCGATCGGCCACACCGCTGATGACCGCGCGGAGACGGTCCTCATGCGCTTGTTGCGGGGAAGCGGCGCCCGAGGGCTCGCCGCGATGCCCCCGCGTGCGCCCGGGGTGGGCGGAGCGGTACCGCTGGTGCGACCGCTCTTGCTCGCGACTCGGCGGGACGTCGTGGCGCACCTCCGTCACCACCGCCTCGAGACCGCGGAGGACCCGTCGAATGCCGACCCTCGGTTCCTTCGCAGCCGGGTTCGCCACACCTTGTTGCCGCATCTCGAGGCCTCGTGGTCCCCGTCGCTGACGGTGCACCTCAATCGCATCGCGACCGAACTCTGCGACGAAGTGTTTGGCGAGGGGGATGACGACGACCCGTGGGCGGGGATGACGCGGGGTCAAAGGGATGCGCTGGCACGCGCCATCCGAGCGGGCCGGAGCGGAATCACTGTACGCCTGTCGGGTGGTCGAGAGGTCGAACTCCGTTTTCACGGTCCGAAGTCACGAGGGCGACGCGGCGGGGGCCAACTGTAAAGTCCGTTTGTCAGTCGACGCATGGGGATCCGGGTGGCATGCTTTTAGGGCCGCGGCGCGGTGGCCTAGCCGAACGGTCGGGCTGCCATCGCGGCGAACGCTGGTTATTGACTTTCGGAGCGGATCTCGCCGCCCCGAACCCTGAGGAACCCCGTGAAGCAATCCCACAAGACCCTCCTTCTCTGGGTTTTGCTCATCATGATCTTTTTGGGCATCTGGACGCTCTTGAGTCCAGAGCGCGCGCCCGAGAAGCCCATCTCGTACACCGACTTCTTGGCGCTGGTCGAAGCCGACAAGGGCGAAGCCCACGTCGAAAAGGTCACGATCAAGGAGGGCGAGTACAAGGTCACCGTCAAGAAGCCCGACGGACAGGCCGAGCGGAAGATCGCTCAGGGCCCCGTCGAGGTGGACAACGAAGTCATCGAGAAGCTCCGTAAAAACGAGGTCGCGGTCACCTTCGAAAAGGACGACAGCTCTCCCTTCTGGTCGGGCGCGTTGGTCACCATCCTGCCCATGCTGCTTCTCCTGGGCATGTTCTACCTCTTCATGCGGCAGCTCCAGGCCGGCGGCGGCAAAGCGATGAGCTTCGGCAAGTCGAAGGCGCGCATGCTGAACGAGTCGGCCAACAAGGTGACGTTCGACGACGTCGCCGGCGTCGACGAGGCGAAGGACGAAGTCGAGGAGATCATCGCGTTCCTCAAAGACCCCAAGAAGTTTCAGCGGCTCGGCGGGCGCATCCCGAAGGGCGTGCTGATGGTGGGTCCCCCGGGCACCGGGAAAACACTTCTCGCTCGTGCCATCGCGGGCGAAGCGGGCGTCCCGTTCTTTTCGATCTCCGGCTCGGACTTCGTGGAAATGTTCGTCGGCGTCGGGGCCAGCCGGGTCCGCGACCTCTTCGAGCAAGGCAAGAAGCACGCTCCCTGCATCATCTTCATCGACGAAATCGACGCCGTCGGGCGTCATCGGGGCGCCGGGCTCGGGGGGGGGCACGACGAGCGGGAGCAAACCCTCAATCAGCTTCTCGTGGAGATGGACGGCTTCGAGTCCAACGAGGGCGTGATCATCATCGCCGCCACCAACCGCCCCGACGTTCTCGACCCCGCGATTTTGCGGCCCGGTCGCTTCGACCGTCGCATCACGGTGAGCCGCCCTGACGTTCGGGGTCGGGAAGCGATCCTCTCCATCCACACCCGACGCGTGCCCCTCGCCCCCGACGTCGAAATGGGCACCATCGCCCGCGGCACTCCGGGGTTCGTCGGCGCCGACCTCGAGAACCTCGTCAACGAGGCAGCCCTACTCGCCGCGCGACAGGACAAAGAGTTCGTCGAGATGTCGGACTTCGAGATGGCCAAGGACAAAGTCCTCATGGGTACCGAGCGCCGCAGCATGGTCATCGGCGAGGAAGAGAAACGAACCACCGCCTGGCACGAAGCGGGTCATACCCTCGTCGCCAAACTGCTCGAAGACCACACCGACCCGGTGCACAAGGTCACCATCATTCCCCGGGGCCCAGCCCTAGGGCTCACGCAGCAGCTGCCCAAGGCCGACCGCCTGAGCATGTCCAAACAGTACGCGAAGGCGAAGATCGCGGTGTTGATGGGCGGGCGCGTCGCGGAAGAGATCGTGTTCGGCCACTACACAACGGGGGCCAGCAACGACATCAAGCAGGCTTCCGACATCGCGCGACGCATGGTGACCGAATTCGGCATGAGTGAGAAGCTGGGGCCCGTGGCCTACGGCGGTGACGATCAGGAGGTTTTTCTCGGTCGCGACTTCAACAGCGGCTCGCGCAACTACTCGGAGACCACCGCCAAGCTGATCGACGAAGAGGTGGCGAACCTCATCCGGGAGGGCGAGGCCGAGGCGCGGCAGCTCCTGACGGACCACCGCGAGACGTTGGATCGGATGTCCGAGGTGCTGCTCGAGCGCGAAACGCTCGACCGCGCGGAGATCGAGGCCCTGGTCGACGGCACAGAGCTCCCAGAGCGCAAGGAAGTCAAGATCCCGACGTACCGAGACCGCGCCGACAAGCAGAAGGAGAAGCGGCGCGCCGCTTCCATCTTCGGCCCGCCGAAGCCCGTCCCATCGGGCTGACGACCACGCTGGGTCCGATGAGCTGGATCCGATGAGTTGGGCCCGATGAGCTGGGCCTGATGAGCTGGGCCTGATGAGATGGGGTCCCCCCCGACTCCTGGGGCACCGCGGCGCGTGCGCGGAGCGGCCAGAGAACACGATGGCATCGTTCGAGCGTGCCGTGGCGCTCGGGGTAGACGTCATCGAGACCGATGTGCATCTCACCCGCGATGGCCACGTCGTCGTAGCTCACGATCCCAATGGGCAACGGGCCGCCAATCGACCGGAGTCGATCCGAGACTGCAGTCTCGAAGAGCTTCGAGCATGGGACGTCGGGTGGGGGTTCGGGGCGGCCGACGGAACGCGCCCTTACGCGGGTCAGGGCATGCGCATGCCCCTTCTGCGAGAGGTTCTCGAAGCGTTCCCCGAGGTCGCCTTCAACGTCGACATCAAGCAGCGGCGCCCTTCGATGGTCGCCCCCCTCCTAGAGGTGCTGCGCGCGAGCGCCTCCCAAGAACGCGTGACCCTGGCCTCTTTTCACCCGGCGGCGATGCGCGAGGTGCGCGCCCGCGGCTTCACCGGCGCCACCGCCCTGTCGCGGGACGAAATCGTTGCGCTCGTTTTTCTGCCGCGATGGCCGGCGCGCTTGCTCGTCGCCGGCCAAGCGGTGCAAATTCCGCCGCGGACGGGCGCCATCGACCTCTCCACCCGCGGCTTCATCGAAAAGTGCCATCGCATGGGGCTCTGGGTCGACTACTGGACGATCAACGATCCCCTTCATGCTGAAGTGTTGCTCGAGCGCGGGGCGGATGGCCTGATCAGTGACGATCCCGCGCGACTCCAATCGGTCATCGCCAGGTATCGGTGAGTGCCCGGCGTGGCGCGTCTCTCGGTTCCGGCGCGACGGGCATTTTCGTCAGCGTCGGCGCAGCTCGGGTCGGGTCAGGCAAGTGTTGACAAGAGATTTCAAGCACTTGCATCCGCGACAAAGACTAACGCGCACGTAAGGGTTAGAGTTCGTTGACGGGCTTTCGTGGGGGGATTAACCCTAACCCATACGGAAGGGTTGGGTCGCGCGTGACAGCGGCCCCGTCGGCATCGACACCCTGCCAAAACCAAGCTCACCATGACCCGCGTCCACAGACTCCCGATCCACGCCACGGCAGGCGCCCCGGCTGGTGCACTGAGCGCGGTGAGCGCTGGCCCGGAGGCACCCAACGACGCGCCCCGGATGGGGGCACCAGCCGTCGTGTCCGAGGCACCCACCGAGGAGTTGCTTCGCGTCGGCGACCTCGCTCGCGCGTGCGGCAAGACGGTGCGCGCGATCCATCATTACGAGAACCTCGGGCTCCTTCAGCCTGTCCGTCGGTCGAAGGGCCGTTACCGACTCTACGCGCCCGACGCGGTCGACCGGGTGCGTTGGATCGGGAAGCTGAACGACGTGGGCATGAGCCTCTCGGAAATCCACGAAGTCCTGTCCCGGTGGGAGCAGGGGCCCTCCGCGCCCGAGGCGATGTCGAAGGTGCGCCAGGTGTACCGCGACAAGCTGGCCGAGGTGTCGCGTCAGATTCAGCACCTCGAGAGCCTCGCCCACGAGCTCCAGGCAAGTCTCAATTACCTCGAGACGTGTGCCTCGAATTGTGACCCTACACAGCTGGTTGGAGCATGCAGCTGTTGTCAGAACCACGATCCCCAAACCGACGAACCCGCCCTGGTTGCAGGACTGTACGCGGGCGCCCCCGTCGAGGCGCTGAGCGCCGAATAATGAAGTTGGTTGAAGCCATGAACGTCACCGAATCAATCAGTGTGAACGAATCCCCCGGTCGTACGACCCCCACGTCGGCGTCGTCGCAGAGGAAACGCGTCGACCAGGCGGGCGACACGCGAAACGTCGAGGCGCCGTCTACCGCGCTCAAGTTTCCGATCTACATGGACAATCAGGCGACGACGCCCTGTGACCCCCGCGTCGTCGAAGCGATGCTCCCGTACTTCACCGACCACTTCGGGAACGCGGCGAGCCGGAGCCATGCGTACGGGTGGTCCGCCGAAGAAGCGGTGACCGACGCACGCCTCAAGGTGGCGCGCCTCATCGGGGCCAAGAAGGCCAAGGAGATCATCTTCACGTCGGGGGCGACCGAGAGCGACAACCTTGCGTTGAAGGGCGTCGCCAACTTCTACAAGAGCAAGGGCAACCACATCATCACGAGCACCATCGAACACAAGGCCATTCTCGACGCGGCCAAAAAGCTCGAGAAGGAAGGTTTCGAGGTCACCTATCTGCCCGTCAACGACCAGGGGCTCGTCGAAGTCGACGCCCTCGAGCGCGCCATGACCGACAAGACCATCCTGGTGTCGATCATGCTCGCAAACAATGAGGTCGGGACCGTTCAGCCAATTAAAGAGATTGGTGCCCTGTGCCGCAAGCGCGGGATCATCTTTCACACCGACGCCGTCCAGGGCATCGGCAAGATTCCGTTCGACGTCGAGGAGATGAACGTCGACCTCGCATCATTGACCGCGCACAAGATGTACGGTCCCAAGGGGGTTGGGGCGCTCTACGTCCGCCGCAGTCGACCTCGGGTTCGGCTCAGCGCGGAGATGGACGGAGGCGGCCACGAGTTCGGCATGCGGTCAGGGACCCTCAACGTGGCCGGCATCGTCGGCATGGGGAAAGCCGCGGAGATCATGACGGAAGAGTGGCAGGAGGAGGTGAAGCACCTGAAGGCGCTACGCGACCGCCTTTTGCACCGGCTCACCGCGAGTCTCGACGAGGTGCAGGTCAACGGCTCGCTAGAGCATCGTTTGCCCCACAACCTCAACATTTCTTTCGGCTTCGTCGAGGGCGAGTCTCTGCTCATGGCCGTCAAAGACGTGGCCGTATCGTCGGGGTCGGCGTGTACCAGCGCCAGCCTCGAACCGAGCTACGTCCTCCACGCCATGGGGATCGGAGACGACCTCGCGCACTCATCGCTACGATTTGGCATGGGACGATTCAACACAGAGGCCGAAGTCGATTACGTGGCCGACCTCATCATCGACAAGGTGAAGAAGCTCCGAGAACTTTCTCCTCTTTGGGAGATGCATCAAGAGGGCATCGACCTGTCCACCATCGAGTGGGCAGGACACTAAACCCCGACCGAAAAAGAATCCCGACAGGAACCACGGGAATCCAGATTCAACCATCGAAACGGAGACAAAGATGGCCTACAGCGATAAAGTCATTGACCACTGCGAGAACCCCCGGAACGTGGGCACGCTCGATAAAAACGACGACTCGGTCGGCACCGGACTCGTCGGAGCCCCGGCCTGCGGCGACGTGATGCGCCTCCAGATCAAGGTGAACGACGACGGTGTCATCGAAGACGCCAAGTTCAAGACGTTCGGCTGCGGCTCGGCCATCGCCAGCTCGTCGCTCGCCACCGAGTGGATCAAGGGCAAGACCATCGACGAGGCGGAAACGATCCGCAACACCGCCATCGTCGAAGAATTGAACCTTCCTCCGGTGAAGATCCACTGCTCGGTGCTGGCCGAGGACGCCATCAAGAGCGCGATCGCCGACTTTCGGGCGAAGCGGGAGGCACGACGCGAATTGGAAGGCGACACGGCGGCTCCTTCGGCAACCGTCAGTCCTTCGGCGCCCATGCCCGCGACGCCTCCGGCGGAGTGAGGTATGGGTCCCGTCGTGTCCACGTCGACGCCCAAAGAGCGAGCCGAGACACGGCCCGACCCCACGCCCAGCCCAACGGATTGGCGCTTCGAGCTCACGCCCGAGGCGGCTCGGAAGCTCTACGAAGCGCTGAAGAAGCGAGGGACCTTGGGTGCCGCCTTGCGCGTGGGGGTCAAAGGCGGAGGATGCTCGGGGTTTAGCTATGTGCTCGAGTTCACGGACAAGCCACCGATGAGCCGAGACCTCGTGTTCGAGTTCGAGGTCGAACAGAAAGAAGGCGATGAGGAGGCCCCGGATCCGGTACGGGTGTTCTGCGACAAGAAGAGCATCATCTACCTCAACGGCACCACCCTCGCGTGGCAGAAAACGCTCATGTACCGGGGGTTTCAGTTCGTCAATCCGAAGGAAAAGAGCAGCTGCGGCTGCAACGAGTCCTTCGCCGTGTGAAGTCTCGTGCCGGCTCGGCCCGACCACGCCTTCGAGGTACTAGGCCCTTCGAGATGCCCAACCCCTTCGAGATCATGGGCCTCGACCCGGATTACGAAATCGACACCGACGAGCTCGAGTCGCGGCACCGGGCGCTCAGCGGTGCGCTGCATCCGGATCGTTACGCCTCCAGCTCGCCGACCGAACGGCGGATGTCTCTCGACCGCGCCATCGCCGTCAACCAGGCCTATCGCACCCTCAAAGACCCGGTTCGCCGCGCTGAGGCTCTGCTCGCCACCTTCGGCGTCGAGACGGACGAAAAGAACACGCCCGCGGCCTCCCCCGCGCTCCTCATGGAGATGATGGAGATCCGAGAGTCCTTGGACGAGGCGCGGCAGCAAAAGGACCTCGCCGGCGTACGCGCGCTGGGCGAGGGCATGCGGACCCGGCAGGTAAAGACCATGTCGGCGCTATCCGCAGCGTTCCGCGACGTGAAGACACGGGCATCCCGCGAAGAAGACGGTGCCGTCGGCCTAGATCAGGCCACGCAGACGCTCGGCGAGCTCCGCTACCTCCGGCGATTCTTCGAAGAACTCGAGGCCGTGGAAGAAACCCTGCTCGAGGGCTGACCGTCCACCGCTCTCGCCGCCTCCCCCATCCACCCTCCTCGAGTATCCCGCCCGCGACGAGCCGCGGGCCCGGTCGCCCCCCGAGGAGCCAATTCAAGCAAACCACCGCCCACGCCCATCTCTCGCGAATCGACCCATGGCCCTGATGGAAATCTTCGACCCCGCGGCCGGTCCCCGACCGGTGGGGATTGACTTGGGCACGACCAACTCGGTCGTGGCGCGCATGCGCGACGACCAACCCGTGCCGATTCTGGACTGCGACCTCCAAGCGCTGGTCCCGTCGGTGGTGTTCTACGACAAGGCCGGTCGCATCGTCGTGGGGGGGGAAGCGCTGCGGATGGCGACCGCCGATCCTCAACACACGATTGTGAGCGTGAAGCGGTTCATGGGTCGTGGCGCCGACGACCCGGAGACGCGTCGCCTCGGTACGGCCGTGTTCGTGGCTCCCGAAACGGAGGAAGAACGCCGCACCGTTCGCTTCCAGCTCCACGGGGAAGTGAAGACGCCGGTGGAAGTCTCCGCCGAAATTCTCAAGGCGCTGCGCCAGCGCGCAGAGGACGAGCTGCGCCACGTCGGGGGGGTGGTGATCACCGTCCCCGCCTACTTCGACGACGCGCAGCGGCAGGCGACCAAAGACGCAGGCAAGCTCGCGGGCCTCGACGTCTTGAGGCTGTTGAACGAACCCACCGCGGCCGCCCTCGCCTACGGTCTCGACAAGAAGCAGAACGGCCTCTTCGCGGTGTATGACCTCGGAGGCGGTACCTTCGACATCACGGTGCTCAGGCTCGACGACGGGGTGTTCCAGGTGAAGAGCACCGGGGGCAACTCGGCCCTCGGCGGCGACGACATGGATCGAGCCCTCGCCGAAGAGCTGCTTTCGAACATGGACATCGAGCCCGACGCGACGACGGTGGGCGGGCGAGAGGTGATCCGAATCGCCCTCGATGCGGCGCGCCAGGCCAAGCACGCCCTGACCGACGCCGAGCAAGTCGTGTTGAACCTCCCGAAAAAGGGCGGCGGCGATGTCGACATCACCGTCACCCGGTCGCAGTTCGAGGCGTTGATCGAACCCATCGTGGCGCGGACCGGCATCGCGTGCCGTCGTGCGCTCCGGGACGCCGGGGTCGCGGCCGGAGAGATCGACGGAGTGATCCTCGTCGGCGGCAGCACGCGGGTCCCCCTCGTGCGTCGGTTCGTGGCCGAGACGTTCGCGCAGCCGCCCCTGACCGACATCGACCCCGACTACGTCGTCGCCATGGGGGCCGCGATCCAGGCCGACATTCTCGCCGGCGGAGCGGCGCGTGAAGGTGAGGTGCTGCTGCTCGACGTGTTGCCCCTGAGCCTCGGTCTCGAGACGATGGGCGGGGTGGCCGAGAAGATTCTGCCCCGTAACACCACCATCCCGGCCGGCGCACGTCAGGTCTTCACGACCTACGCCGACAATCAGACGGGATTCGAATTGCACGTGGTCCAGGGAGAGCGCGAGTTGGCCGAAGACTGCCGCTCGCTCGCGAAGTTCTATTTGAAGGGGATTCCCCCGATGGCCGCGGGAAGCGCGCGACTCGAGGTCACGTTTCGCGTCGATGCCGATGGCTTGCTCAAGGTGAGCGCAGAAGAAGTGACGACTGGCGTCGCGCAAGAGGTCGAGGTCAAGCCGAGCTACGGCCTCACCGACGAAGAAGTCGAGCGCATGCTGCTCGAAGCGCTCGACCACGGAGAAGAGGACTTCGAAAAGCGAAAACTCGCCGAGCGTAGGGTCGAGGGCCGACGGATCTTGGCCGCAACGCACACCGCCCTCGAACGCGATGCGTCTCTGCTCGACGGTGGCGAGCGAGAACAGATCGACGCCGCCATGGAGCGTCTTGCGGAAGCCATCGCCGGAACCCGGCCCGGCATCATCCTGACCGCCATCGAAGCGCTCGACGACACCACGAAGGCGTGGGCCGGGCGGCGCATGGACGCGGCCATCGCGGGTGCCCTTCAGGGCCAGTCGGTCGATTCGGTCGAGCGCGACGTGGGCCACGCCCGAGGGGTCGATGCCCACGTCGAAGAACACCGGCGCCGTCGCGAAGGGCACGCCGATGTCGCCACCGCGACCCCAGCCGGGACCGCTGCTCCCCCGACGCCCATGAGCCCCGTGCTCCAGATCGGCGAACCCGCCGACCCTTGAAACCGAGACCGAACGATGCCGACCTTACGATTCCGCGCGATGGGCCAAACTTGGGAGACCGAGGCCGAAGAAGGCACGAGCCTGCTTCGCGCCGCCGGCAAGGCAGGCGCTCCCATGGGAGATGCCTGCGGCGGAGTTTGTGCCTGCTCGACCTGTCACGTCTACGTCAACGAGGGCGACACCCTACTCACCGAAGCAGAGGAAGAAGAGGAAGACATCCTCGACAAGGCGTTCGACGTACAGATCACGAGCCGCCTCGGTTGCCAGGCCAAAGTCGAAGGCGACGGTGTGATCGAAGTGGTGATCACGGGCGAGTCTCTCGATGCGTTTTACAACGAGCACCCCGACGAGATCGACCCGCGGAAGGCCGGCGCGGCCGAGTGACGACGACGACGACGCCCATCCTCGTCACCATACGCCTCGGCCACTTCGTGGTGGAGAGGTACCGAAAACACCGTGGCGTCGTAACGCGCCAAACATACGCGGCCGCTCCGCGTGCCCCGGGGTCGATACACCGCGAACGCGGAAAGCCCATCCACCGCTACATGAGGGCATCGAAGTAGGCGATCGTCTTTTCCAGGCCCGCCGCGAGGTCCGTCTTGGGGCTCCATTCGAGGTCGACGCGCGCACGCCTGACATCCGGACGCCGTCGTTTTGGATCGTCGGCGGGGAGGGGTCGAAACGCAATCTCGCTCCGCGCCCCGGTGAGGTTGCGAACGGTCTCGGCGAGCTCCAGCATCGTCGTCTCCGCGGGATTGCCGAAGTTGAGCGGGCCCTGGACCGACGCAGACGCGTTCATGAAGCGGACCATGCCGTCGATGAGGTCGTCCACGTAGCAGAACGAGCGCGTTTGACGGCCATCTCCGTAAACGGTCAGCGGGTCGCCCCGGAGGGCCTGCACGATGAAATTACTGACGACCCGCCCGTCGTCTCGATTCATCCCTGGCCCGTACGTATTGAAGATCCTCGCCACTTTGACCTCCACCCCGTGCTGGCGGTGATAGTCGAAAAAAAGCGTCTCCGCGCACCGCTTCCCCTCATCGTAGCAAGAGCGCGGTCCGACCGGATTGACGTTGCCCCAATAGCTTTCGGGCTGGGGATGAACGTCGGGGTCGCCGTAGACCTCGGACGTCGACGCCTGGAGGATGCGGGCCGCATGGTCGAGAGCTGCCTCGAGAACGTGAATGCTCCCGTACACGTTCGTTTTGATCGTTTTTACCGGATTGCGTTGATATTGAATCGGACTCGCGGGGCACGCAAAATGATAGACCTGGTCGACATCGGGCAGGGTGAAGGGCACGGTGATGTCGTGCCGCATCACCGCGAACCTCTGATGATGTTTCAGGCCGACGATGTTCCGGACGTTGCCCGTGCTGAAGTCGTCGATGCACAGCACGTCGTCGCCTCGGGCGATGAGGGCCGCGCACAGATTGCTGCCCAAGAAACCCGCTCCTCCGGTCACCACGGTCTTCATGGGTCGAGCATGCCCGAGCCGATGGGCCGGGACGAGAGGTCGTCGACGTGATGATCCATCCCTCCGCCGTCGTCGACCCCGGAGCCTGCATCGGCGCGGGCACGAAGATATGGCACTTTTGTCACGTGATGGGCGGCGCGCGGATCGGAAGGGACTGCGTGCTCGGTCAAAACGGGTTCGTCGCCGCCACCGCCACCATCGGCGATCGGTGTCGGATCCAAAACAACGTGAGCGTATACGACGGCGTCACCCTCGAAGACGACGTCTTTCTCGGACCGAGCTGTGTCCTGACCAACGTGAAGAACCCGCGCGCCACGGTGTCCCGACGGGAGGCCTACCTTCCGACGCGGCTCCGGACGGGCGTGACGATCGGGGCCAACGCAACCATCGTGTGCGGCGTGACCGTGGGCGCGCACGCAATGGTCGGAGCCGGCGCGGTGGTGACATCAGACGTGTCGGACTTCGCGCTCATGACCGGCGTGCCGGCGCGTCGCCGCGGGTGGGTGAGCCGGCGGGGCTGCGTGCTTCCCCCGGCCGACCCGCAAGGGTTCATCTGCTGTCCTGAAAGCGGTGAACGGTACCGAGAGGAACACGGCACGCTTCGCCTTGCATGATGGCCGCCGGGCCTCGAGGCTCAGGGGTGAGGCCCGGCCACGACCACGAGCATCCAGTCGCCGTGGGTGGCGACGGGAGGCCCGAGTTCGGCGCGACGGATGGCCGCCCGAGTCCCCACGACCGCGCGGGCTCCCGTCTCGACGATGCGACGTCGCAAGTGCGCCGGGGACGAAAACGCGTTGGCGGGGACCGGCCCCCGGGGGTCGATGGTGCGGTCGCGAATGAAGCGACCGGGGGCGCCGCTGCCGGCCTCGATCGCGTAGAACCGGTAGTCCACGACTTCTACGAGCACGGGGCCCGGCCCGTTTCGGGTCGCGACCCCGACGGCGACCTCGGCGGTGCGCGGGGTGAACCGGTCACGTCGCGCGTACCAGGGTCGGAGCACGGTCGCGCCAAGGACGATGACGGCGAGGCCCGCCAGTGCCACCACGCGGCGCCGCGGGCCCCGCAACGCGCGCCGCGACGAGGGCGCGATGTAGAGCGCCAACCCCAGCCACACCGCGAGCACGGCGCGTCCGCTGTGGTGGGTGGGGGCGCTCCCGGGCAACGACGCCAACGAAAGCGCGAGGAGGGTGCCCCCGAGGGTGAGGCCGACCCGCCGCGACGCTGGTCCCCGCCGTCGCATCTCATCCTGCCTCGAACGGTAACCGGCGACGACCACCCCGAACGCCATGAGCTCGGGCTCCTCCCGCGCCAACGCGGAGACATACGTGAAGAGCGAACGAGGACCCCCGACGGCGCGCTGATAGGCGGAAACCCGGGCGGCAAAATGCAACGGGTCGCCGTGGGCCCAAGCATTGAAGGTCAACCACATCGCGGGGCCGAGCGCCGCCAGCGCCATCACGCCGAACCAACGTACCCGCTCCTTCGGCTCGGGGGCCCGGACCAGGTCGACGAGGGTCCACGCGCCGAAGAGGGCCGTCGCAGGCCAGGGCTCGTAGCGACAGAGACATGCCGCGGAGAGGGCCAATGCCCCAACGGCCCGCACCGCCGGCCGGGTCGCCCCGAGGGTGGCGATCCCGAACACCGTCGCCGCCGCCGTCGGTAGTTCCGGGACCGTGGCGACCCCGAGGTAGGCGCTCCACGGGAAAACCGCGCCCACCAACGCGCCCCACCACGCGTCGCGACGGTCTCGCCACCACACGCGCCCCGCGGCGTAGAGGAGAACGACCGCGGCCACGCCCAAAACGACCGCGGTGACCCGCGCTACGTCCAGCGAGGGGCCGAAGACCCTCATGACGCCGCCATGAATCCAGAACGGCAAGGGGAGCCAGCTCGTTCCGGTTGGATCGAGGCGGGGGTCTTCGGCCCAACGTTGGGACAGCACGACACGGGCGAAATCGTCATCGCTGACGGCCCGAAATCCGGTCGCCAACACCGCGAGCCCAACCCCGAGCTTCGCGGCGACGAGCAGCATGAGATCTCGGGCCCCGCGGCGCACGGCCTCCGGTGTACCACTGCGGTGGCGCTCGCACCTCCGACCGTGACAGCCTCGGGCATGCTCACGGGGCGGAGGCTCCTCGCGCTGAGCGTCGCGCTGGCGACGGGGTGCAGCACGAAGACGACCGAGGATGGTCGCGCCGCGCCCTCGGGCGGTGCGACCGCCATGGCGACCCCCCCGACCGGGACGCCGTCGGGGGCGCCAACACCACCGGCCACCGATCCTCCCCGGACCTTCACGCTCCTCGCGGGCGGCGACGTCTCCTTCGGTCGCACCGCCGGCCAGCGCCTTCTCGCCGATCCCACCTTCGATTTCTTCGCCGCGGTGGCTCCGTGGCTCGCGGCGGCCGACGTGCGGTTCGTCAACTTGGAGTCGCAGCTCAGCGATCAGGGCGGCGTGACCGTGCACCCGGAGCATCGCCTCGTGTTCGTGGGCCCTCCGTCGGGGGCCACGGCGTTGGCCAAAGCCGACATCGACATCGTCTCCCTCGCCAACAACCACATGTGGGACTTCGGGCGGGCGGCCCTCCTCGAGACCTTCACGCACCTCGAGCGCGCAGGGGTTCGTTACGTGGGCGCGGGCCGCGACGCCGCCCGGGCCGATGCCCCGGTCACCCTCGCCGTGGGCGCGCGGACCCTGGCCTTCGTCGCCGTCACGGACATCTGGAATCAGGGTCCGCTCGAGGACCACCCGGGGCGCACCCACGTGAGCCGTGCCGACCCCGAGCGAATCCGACGGCAGGTCGAAGCGGCGCGACGCAATGCCGACGTGGTCGTGGTCAGCTACCACGGGGGAAGTGAGTATCTCGCGGGACCCACCATGTTCGTTCGCGAGGTCCTCCACGCCGCGGTGGACGCGGGCGCCGACGCGGTGATCGGTCACCACCCCCACGTCGTCCAGGGCGTCGGCTGGTACCGAGGGGTGCCGATCCTCTACAGCCTCGGCAACGTGACGATGCGTCCTCATCGCGACCACCCGTGGAGCCGCTACGGCGCTTGGGCGCGACTGACCTTTGCGCCTCACCAGCGCGTGCCCCAGCTCGCCCTGTGTCCCTTCGTCGTCACCGCCCAAGTCCCCGTGCCGCTCCTCGCGGCCGAGGGTCCCTCTGGGGTGACGGGTTTCTTCGCCAAGCTCACCCAATTGAGCCGTCACGTGGCCGGCGCCGACATCGACGCCCCCGGCCCCGACGGATGTGCCCGGGTGCGCCCCCCGGCGACCCCGGTGCCGGGCGGCATTCCCTAAACGCGCCCTCGGCCCGCCCTCAGCGCAGCAACAGGGCGCGCACCGTAGGCTCGATGGTCACCACCGATTCCCGCCACAACTGACCACTCAGGTCCCCCATCGACATGCGGGCCAGGTAGGTGACGATGAGTTGCAGCACGGCGTCCCGAGCGCTGACCCCCGGGGCGAGGCGTTCCCGGCCGTGGGCCTCCACGAATTGTACGATGGCCGCCACGAGCTCCGAGAACTCGGCGACGACGACCTCGTAGCTCGCGCCTCCGGGTTCGAGCAGCGAACGCAGCACCACGCCCAACAGAGGACGATGCTGCTGTTCCAGTTCGAGCAGACTCTCGACGACCGCCATGACCGTCGCGTCGTAGGTCCGGTCTTCGCCCGGCGGTAGCAGAGCCACGCCGAGCGCTTCCCGGATCTCATCGAACGCGCGCTTCACGACCCGCGCGTAGAGCTTGTCTTTCGACCCGAAGTGATAGAGCAGCGAAGGTCGGCTGATGCCCGCCATCCCCGCGATGTCTTCGAGCCGCGCGCTCCGGAGCCCCCGCTCCCCGAAGACCTGCTCGGCCGCACGCAACACCCGAAGCGCCGTCGCCTCGTCAAACGCGTCCTTCCGCGGCCTCCCCATGTCCTACCAAGCCCAGCCCAGCACGCCGCCAATCACATGAATGGCCGCCAGGCTTCGCCCAATGTGTCAGGTCATGTCGCACATTTCAACCCCAGTTCGCACCCTTCGGTAGACGGCACGGCAGCCGCTCCCTAAAGCAGAGGCCGGACGTGTGGCCATGAAGAACCGCAATACCCTCCTGTTTTCCTTTTTCCTGGGCGCGCTCATCGGTTGTAGCGGCGACGGGCCGTCGGGGGCCGACGACGACGGCCTTACCGAGGGCGTCGGCACCGGGTCGGCGACCACCGCTTCGGGCGACACGACCGCGGCCGGCGGGGGTATGACGGGCATGGGCGGCGCTTCCGGCACGGTCGGCAGTACCGTCGGCAGTGGCGGCGCCGGCGGTGACGCTGGAACCGGCGGCGGCCCCGTCGATGCGGCCCCCGACCCCGAGCTCGCCGGGCCGTACACGACCGCCGTCATCGACGAGAGCTTTACCGTCTCCAGCACCGGGTCGACGGTCGATGTCCACGCCGTGTACCCGACGGCGGGGCCCGACGCCGGACCGTATCCCGTCGTCGTCCTGGGGCGAGGGTTCACCATTTCGGCCCGTCAGTACGACAGCTACCTCGATCACCTCGCGAGCTTTGGCTACGTCGCCTTGAGTGTCGCCTACCCGACCCCGCTGTTCGGTCCCAACCACGTGGAGAACGCCGAAGAGCTCGCGGCCGGCCTCGACTGGGCGGCCGGCCATCCCACCCTCGGACCGATCGCCGACGAGATGAACGCGGGCAGCACCGGTCACTCCCTCGGGGGCAAGCTGGCCGTGCTGGCCGCCACCTTCGACAGTCGCATCGCGGCCGTGATCGCGCTCGACCCCGTCGATGGCGCCATGAGTTGTAGCCCTCAGAATTGCCCCGACGTTTCCGCGCTGATGCCCATCAGCATCCCGACCGGGTTCATCGGCGAAACGACGGACGCGACGGGCGGGTTTCAATCCTGTGCTCCGGCCGCCGAGAACTTCGAGACGTTCTACGCGGGCACGAGCAGTCCGAGCCTGAGCGTCGAGGTGCTCGGAGCCAATCACGTCTCGTTCGTCGACGACCTCCAGACCTGCGGGTTGGCGTGCAGCTTCTGCAACCCCGCCACCGCCATGCAGGAAGACGTACGGCGGCTGAGCCGCGCGATGATGGTGGCCTTCTTCGAGCGGCACCTGCGGGGCGACACCCGCTACGATGCGTTTCTCGACGGCGCCGAGGCCCAGAGCCGGTACGTCAACTCGGGCCTCGCCGTGATCCTATCGAAGTAGGGTGCGGCCCGCGGGCGGGGCTCCGAGCGCGGTTGGGGTAGACTCCGCACGAATGCCCGAGCTGCTGCAGCATCTCGACCGCGAACTCTTTCGGCTGTCGGAGACTCCGGTCACGCCGCTCACCCTGGCGCTGCTCGGAGCCGCCTTTCTCCTCGCCGCCCTCGCGGGTCCAACCCTTCGCGCCGCGCTGCGGCGATGGCTGGTACCCGCGACCGATCCGGCTCCCTCGCGCGAAGGCGGAGGGCGCTTTGGCACGTTCGGCGGCGTGTTTACCCCGAGCATCCTCACCATTCTCGGGGTCGTCATGTACCTCCGGGTGGGGTGGGTGGTCGGCAACGTCGGCCTCGCGGGTGCGCTGGCCATCGTCGTCATCGCGCACCTGATCACCTTCGCGACGGGCCTCTCCATCTCGAGCATCGCCACCAACCGTACGGTGGGCGTCGGGGGGGCTTATTTCATCATCAGCCGCTCCCTCGGCGCCTCGGCGGGGGCCGCGATCGGGATCCCGCTGTTCCTCGGCCAGGCCCTGAGCGTCACCTTTTACATCGTCGGCTTTACCGAGTCGCTGAGCATGCTGTTCCCCAACGTGCCGACGACCGCGGTGTCCTCGGCCGTGCTGTTCGTGCTCACCGCGGTCTCGCTCAAGAGCGCCGATCTCGCGATCAAGGTGCAGTACGTCGTCATGGTCGCGATCGCCGCGTCTCTGGTCTCGTTCTTCGGCGGTTGGCTCCCCGACGTTCCTTTGGCGGACGCGGCCCGCCAAATCGACTGGTGGGTGACCGACGGTGAGCCCTTCGCGCGCGTCTTCGCCGTGTTCTTCCCCGCCGTCACGGGGATCATGGCGGGGGTAGGCATGAGCGGCGACCTCAAGGATGCGCGCCGCTCGATCCCCCGGGGCACGCTCTGGGCGATCGGGGTCGGCTTTCTCGTGTACCTCGCCTTTCCCGCTTGGCTCGCCCTCAACGCGTCGGCGTCGACCCTCGCCACCAACAAACTGGTGGTCTTCGACATCGCCCGCCTCGAGGCCCTGATCTACGTCGGGGTCTGGGGCGCGACCCTGTCGAGTGCCGTCGGGAGCATCCTCACCGCCCCTCGCACGCTCCAGGCGTTGGGGGAACGACCGCCTCGCGCCGCGCATGTTCGCCCGGGGCTTTGGCCCCAACCGCGAGCCGCGCCTCGGGATCCTCGCCACCTATGCCCTCGCCCAAACCGGCATCCTGCTGGGCGACCTCGACGTCATCGCCCCGGTGCTGACCATGTTCTTCCTCGCCACCTACGGGCTCATCAACATCGCGAGCGGGCTCGAGAAGTGGGCCGCGAGCCCGAGCTACCGGCCCGACTTTCGCGTGCCGGCGCCGATCAGCCTCGCGGGCGGCATCGGCTGCATCTACGTGATGAGCATCATCAACTTACCCGCGATGGTGGCCGCGGCCGTGTGTTGTGGGGTCATCTATGCCATCGCCCAGCGCAAGGTGCTGAATACGACCTACGGCGACGCCCGGCACGGAATCTGGGCGGCGTTGGTTCGGAGCGCGCTGCAACGGTTGCGCAAGACCGCGTTTCACCCGCTCAATTGGCGCCCCAACCTGCTCATCCTCGGCGGCGACTACGAGCGTCGGCCCTGGCTGTTGCGGCTCGGGAGCATCATCGTGCAGGACCGCGGTCTCGTGACCTTCGTGCAGATGGTCAGCGGCGACATCGAGGCAAACTCAAAAGACTGGCGCCAGCTTCGCACCACGCTGGACGAACGACTCAAGGATCAATACCCCAACGTCTTCGGTCGGGTGGACCTCGTTCACCACAAATACGAGGGGGCGGTCCAAATCGCCCAGGCCTACGGAATCGGCAACCTCGAGGCGAATACGGTCATGCTGGGGTGGCCCCGCCAAGAGAAGGATCGCATCGGCTACGTGCGGATGTTGAGGGAGTTGTCGAGCCTCGACCGCTCCCTCCTCATCGTCCACTACAGCCAGCTTCGCAAGCTCGGTCGGGCCCGCCGCATCGACATCTGGTGGGGTGGACTCCAGGGCAATGGAGGGCTGATGCTGCTGAGCGCATACCTCATCACGGCGCACCACGAGTGGCGCCAAGCGCAGGTGACGATTCGTACGGTCGTCGACGACGAATCCCAGCGGGCGCGGGCGGAGCAAAAAATCCGGTCGATCCTCGCGAGCGCGCGCGTCGAGGCAGAACCCGTCGTCGTGCTCCGCGAGGGCCGGCCGATCGCGGAAATCATGCATGAGCACTCGGCCGGTGCCGACCTCGCCATCGCCGGTCTGCGCCTCCCCCCAGAAGCCGGCGTGGCGCGCTTCTTCGACCGGATGAACGAGATCCTTCGCGACATGCCGACCACCATCCTCGTGCATTCCGCGCGCGACTTCGAAGGAGAGCCGGTCCTGTTCGACCAGGCATCATCCGAAGCGGCCGCGACCGACGAAGCCGCCCAGTAGCGAGAGTAGCGAGACACGACCGGGAGCTCGCGTTCAAGGCCCTCGAGACGCGGCCGTTCGGTGCCCCAGAGCCATGGGAAGCCCGATACGCGCCTACACCCCCACCTACGAACACGTGACGTTGAGCCCCGTCGTCGTCGGCTCATCGGCGAGCCCCGAGGACGCCAAGCTCCATGCACTGGAGGCGGTGTTCGCCGTGATCAGCTTTACTCCCGACGGCACGATCCTCGAAGCCAACGCTCGCTTTTGCGAGGCCATGGGCTACACCGCCGACGAACTACCCGACCGCCACCACCGGATTTTCGTTTCAGAGTCAGAGCGCGCCTCCGACACCTACGCGAGATTTTGGCACGAGCTCGGCCGGGGCGAGAGCAAGACCGCGCAGTGCATGCGGATCCGGAAGGACGGCGAGCCGATTTGGCTCCAAGCGACTTACCTTCCGCTGCTCGACCCCACCGGCGAAGTGACGCAGGTGGTGAAGTATGCGGTCGACATCACGGCGGAGAAGAGCCGTGAACTCGCGAACGCCACGCGGCTCGACGCCTTCAGTCGAGCCCAGGGCCTCATGGAGTTTTCGCCAGAGGGGATCGTGCTCGACCTCAACGATGCGTTTCTCGAAATGGTCGGATACAGTCGGGACGAAGTCATCGGTCAACATCACCGCATGTTCGTCGATTCGGCCTACGCGGACAGCGCCGAATACGATTCGTTCTGGAGCCGTCTGGGCCGCGGCGAGTCCTTCAAGGGCGAGTTCAAGCGACGCCACAAGGAAGGCGGCGAAATATGGATCATGGCGACGTACGACCCGGTCTACGACGCGAAGGGCAATCTGCAGAAGATCGTGAAGGTGGCGGGAGACATCACGCCGCAGAAGAAAGCGACGCTCGAGCTGGGCTCGGTCGCCAAGTCGGCGGGTCGCGCGGCCGGGGTGGCGAAAGAGATTCAGGGCGATGCCGAAGCGACGACGTCGAAGCTGCGTGAAATGTCCCGCGCGCTCGCCCTCGTGAAGGAGCGCAGCGAAACCCTCGCCATCGGTTCCCGCGAGATGGAATCTTCCATCGGAGAGATCGCGAAGAGCGCGACGGATGCGTCTCGCGTCGCCTCCCGCGGCGTCGACGTGGCGAGCGCGACGACGAAGACGATCACCCAACTCGGACAAAGCAGTGCCGAGATCGGGGATGTCGTGAAGCTCATCAGCTCCGTGGCCCAACAGACCAACCTGCTGGCCCTCAACGCGACGATTGAGGCCGCACGCGCCGGGGAGGCGGGCCGCGGCTTCGCCGTCGTCGCGAACGAGGTGAAGGAGCTCGCGAAAGAGACCGCCCGGGCGACGGATCGCATTCGCAATCAGATCGAGGTGATCCAGCGCGACACCGATGCTTCGGTGCAGGCGATCGAATCGATCGCCGGCATCATCCAGGAGGTCAACGAGCTCCAGACCACCATTGCGAGCGCGGTCGAAGAACAGACGGCGACCACGGCCAACATGAATCACAGCATCAACGAAACCGTCGCGCAGTTGCGCACCACCAACGACGACATGGGCGAAGTCGCCGAGGCGGCCGCGCGCACGCTGGAGCGCGCGGCTGACGTCACCGCCGTGGCGAGCGAACTCGACCGTAGCTGCCGGCATCTGGAAGACTTGGTGGCAACGTCTTGAGGACGGCGACGGGCGATCTCAGCGGTCATCGTCGTCGTCGTCGTCGTTACAGGAGAGCTTCGCCCGCAGGGCGGCCAAGGGGGCCGCGAGCCGAGAGCGCTCCGCGGGAGGCAAAGTGGCCTCGAGCGCATCGAGGGCGGCGGCGTTGTGCGCCAAACCCCGCGTGACCCCTTTGCGGCAGTTCAGCCCGATCGAATCGCCGAGAACGACGAGGGCCTCTTCCGTCCGTCCCGCCTTCGCCAACCGCGTGGCGAGGCTCCCCGACGTGCGCGCCAAGCCGAGCACGTCGCCGAGCTCCCGCTGGACCTCGGCCGCGCGCCCCAGCCAAGCGACCGCTTCGTGGTGGGCGCCTCGAAGCCCATCGAGCCGGCCCCGCGTCTCCCACACCCTCGCCTGCGCCCGGGGATCGCCCAGCGCTTCGTAGCGACGCGCCGATGTCTCGGCGCTGGCCACGGCGAACGCCACCGTCTGCGGCTCGACCTGGTCGGGGTCTTCGTGCAAGACGAGTCGCGCGACGAGGTGCTCGGTCTCCGCGAGCTCTCGACGCGCGAGATCGCTGTGGTCGGCGTACTCGCGAAACACCCCGCGTGACGCGATGAGCAACTTTGCCGCCTGGTCCCGTTGCCCCAGACGAACGCGGACCGCCGCTTCGTCGTTGAGGAGGCGCGCGGCATCGAGGGGCCGGTCGGCGCGTTGGAGAAGATCCCGTGCCTCGCCGAACTGCGTGAGCGCCCGCTCCAAACCGCCCTGCTCCCCCATGTCGTAGAGCACGTGAGCGCTGAGGACCCGGGCCTCGACGAGGAGATCGACGGGGTCACCCGCGCGCAGCGCGTCCTGCGCTTGGTCGAACGCCGAGAGCGCATCCTCGAGCGCGGGCTCATCGGCACGCCAGCGCAAGGCGCCCAGCTCGATCAGGGTCCGAGCGCGAAGAAGTCGCACGGCCGGGACCGGACGGAGCAGGCGCATTGAACGCTCCACGAGGGCAAGGGCGTGGTCTCGCCCGCCCAACGCCGCGGCCTGGCGCGCCGCCTCGAGGTACCGCTCAGCTGCGATCTCCTCTTCCCCCGCCGCTTCGGCGTGGTGAGCCGCACGGCCCTCGAGGAACCCAGGACCGCGGGTCGTACCGGCTTCCGAAGGGGGGTGAGCCCCGACACCCCCAACGGCGTCGTCCGACATCACTGCGGTCAGCTGACGGTGCCAGGCCTCGGCCAGAGAGGGCGTCACGCTCGCCCGGAGCGCCGCCGCGTCCTCGGCGGAGAGGCGAAACACGCCGGCCCCCAAGTCTTCGAGGGGCAACCCGCGGTCGCGCGCCAGCTGCGCCATCTCGAGGACGCTGACGGGGTCGCGGCCCAGGAGCGCCGCGACGAAGCCGACCTCGAACGCGTCGCCAACGATGGCCCCCGCCCGGAGCATCCGGACGATGTTGACGTCGAGTTCGTCCGCCTGCCGTCGCAGAAGTTCTTCGACCGAAGGCGCGCCCGAAGGACGGGGCGCCACCTCGCGCAGGACTTCACGTACGACGGCCGTGTCCCCTTCTCTCGCCTTGATGGCGCGAACGAGCACCTGAACCGCCGGACCGGGATCGGCTTTGGCGCAAACGACGAGCAAGCCCGCTGGCAACGCATTGGCGTCGACGAGCGAGGCCAGCAGCGTTGCCGATCCTGCGCCCATGGATGCCGCGCGGGTGAACGCGAGCACCAGCGGGACGTCGATTTGACGCGCCAGCCGATGGGTCGATTCGACCAACGCGTTGGCCGGATCGCGTTCGTCTTCGAGAAGTCGATGGCGCAGCCCCAACCGACGGGCGGGCGCGACCGCCGGTCGGGTTCGGTCGACGAAGAAATGAACGCGGTCGCACGCCGCGAGGAGTGGCTCGAAGGGACGACTGTGGCGCGCGCAGTCGATGGAGACAACCAGGGCCGGTGGCTCGTCGGGGGCTTCGAGCCGCTCGCGCCCGAGGGCGACCATCGCGCAACCGTCGCGCAGTCGAGACCACAAGCCTTCGATGTCCACGGTGGTCTCGTACTCCGAAACCCCACCGGAACGGACGGACTTTCCCCAAATGGGTGCTCATCGATCCGCTACATCCGCAATCCCAGCGTTTCCGGCTGCTCACGAATCGAAATTCGCTGAGCACCCAGTTAAGCCACTCGAGCTTACGTTTGACGACACCAGGTCCATCCTGGTGGCATGAGCGGCCCCGGACCTTCACCCGAGCGGGGGGAAGCTCACCCTATCGCGCGCTCATCGCCGTCCACAGCTTGGGGGTTGCCTGTGGAAAACGTAACGTGCACGCCACCCAAGCGTGGGGGCTCGCACGGCGACCGCGCGACCGCAAATCATGACCCGGACGCCCAGGCCATCGGGTTGGTCGTCCGAGATACGGCTCGCTCTCCGACGAGGCCCGCGCGGGTCGGCTCAGGTACCGCCGCCGCCCGCGGAGCCGCCGACGCCCGCGCCGCCTGCGCCACCAGCGCCGCCAGCGCCGCCAGCGCCTCCAGCGCCACCTGCGCCACCTGCGCCACCGGAGCCCACGGTACCGGCCCCACCCGCCCCGCCAGCCCCGCCCGCCCCCGGCGCCGCGGCGCCGAGCGGGATCAAGGGCTGCATCGGATCGTTGGGGTCCACGTCGAGGCAGCGAGGCCCCCGAATGGTGTCGAAGCAGGCGGTCCCCGCCAGTTGGCACTCATCCCCGTTGGGGCACTCTCGGACCGGGGTGCAGTAACCGACCCCGACGTTGGGGTCGTTGAACAGGTTGGCGACGTTGGTGCAGAAGACGTCGGCGCCGAAGTTGCAGCCGTCGTGGCTCGAGCAAGAGCCGGTGCAGAAGCCGGGGTCGCCCACCTCGATCCCCTGGCCACGATAGAGGCAGATGCCGTTCGCGAGACCGCCGCAGTCCTGGTCGAGGCTGATGTCGCCGCCGTACCCACACCGCTGACTGCAGAAGAAGTGGTCTTTGACCACGTTGTTCTGGTCGATGGTGACGTTGACGCAGAGGCCGGCGCAGGTGTCTTCCTGTACCGCGGTGTCGAAGTCTTCAGGCTCGCAAGGGCCCTGTCCGAGGCCGAAGCCGGTCCGCGCCGTCTCGACGCACAGGCCCGCACGCCGATCGCACTCCCGACCGGCCCCGCACTCGGCATCGGTGCCGCAGTTCGGCACGCAGACCCCGCCGATGTCCATGCCATCTGAAGTCGCCGCGTAGCAGGCGACGTCGAGGCGGCCGTGGCACTTGTCGGAGGGAATGGGCGTGTCGAGCGCAGTCGCCGCGGGCTCGCCGGGGGTACAGAGCTCGAGGCAAAGGCCGTTGAAGCACACCGCATCGGAGGGGCACTCGGCGGTCTCCTCGCAGACGCGACTGCAGTAGCCGTTGGCCGGACCACCCGGCTGGGCGTCTTGGACGACCTGAATCCCTTCCAGGTCATCCGTCGGCAACAGGCAACGAGCCATGTCGCCGGGCATGCCGCAATCGGCATCGGCGGTGCACGCCTGCCCGACGAACGAACCGGGGTCCGCCCCCGTGGTGGTCGCTGCGGGCGTGGACGCCGGCGCCGTCACTGGCGTCATCGTCGTCGTCGACGGCGGCATGCCGCCCACCCCGCCGGCCCCGCCGCCGTCGTCATCGTCACCTTCGCCGTCATCGCCGCAACCGGCGAAGCCCGCGACCGCAAGTCCGCCGATGACCAACAACCCCATTCGCATGTTCATGAAGCCTCCGCTGCTGGTCCGCCGACCTGCCTGAAGAAAGCGTAACGTGCAGTGTACGCCCCGCCCATCGTTTGGCCAGGTTTCCCGTGCACCGCGGTCGCGGCATCACCCCAACGGGGTTCAGTCGGCGAACGCGCCGCGGAGGCGAGCGGCGAGACGCGTTCGCCGCCGTTCTTTTCGCGTCTCGCCGAGGGCGATGCGAAGCGCGCGGGGATCGGCGACGAGAACGACCAGCCGTTTGCCGCGCGTGACGCCGGTGTAGAGGAGGTTGCGCGACAGCATGACGAAGTGCTGGGTCAGGATGGGCAGGACCACCGCGGGATACTCAGACCCCTGACTCTTGTGAATGCTGGTCGCGTACGCCAGCGTGAGCTCGTCGAGGTCATTGGCGCCGTAGGTGACGGATTTTCCGTCGAAGTCGACGGTGAGGGTCTCGTCCGAAACGTCGACGCCGTCGATCTGACCGATGTCGCCGTTGAAGACTTCCTTGTCGTAGTTGTTCCGGAGCTGCATCACCTTGTCGCCCTGACGCAGAAGACGAGCGCCGCGGCGCACCTCGGGACCGACCGGATTGAGGGCGTGCTGGAGCCGTTCGTTGATGGCGAGCGCACCCGCCATCCCCTTCTGCATCGGCGTCAGGATTTGAATGTCGCGGACGGGATCGAAGCCGAAGCGACGGGGGATGCGCTCGGTGACGAGGTGCTCGATGAGACGCACCGCCCGTTCGGGGTCGGAGCGAGGGATCACGAAGAACTCGGCGTCTCCATCCCGGCCCCCTTCGGGCATCTCGCCCGCATGGATCCGATGGGCATTCTCGACGATGCCGCTGCCCTCCGCCTGGCGGAAGATCTGCGTCAGCATCACCGTCGGCACCTGCTCCGAGGCGATGAGATCGCGCAGGACCGCGCCCGGCCCGACGCTGGGAAGTTGGTCGACGTCGCCAACGAGAACGACGCGCGCGTGCCCCGGGACCGCATCGAAGAGCGCGTGCGCGAGCTCGAGGGGAACCATCGAGGCCTCGTCGACCACCAGCACGTCGTTCTCTAGGGGGCGCTGTCGATGACGCTGAAAACCACCGTCCTTGGGGTCGAACTCCAAGAGCCGGTGGAGCGTCTTGGCCTCGCGTCCCGTGGCTTCGCTCATCCGTTTCGCCGCCCGGCCGGTGGGCGCGCCGAGGTGCACTTTGGCGCGCGCCGCATCGAACAGCGCCAACACGGCGCGCACGACCGTCGTCTTGCCCACCCCGGGGCCGCCGGTGATGACGACCACCTTGTGCTCCGCCACGACCGCGACCGCCTGCCGTTGCGCCGGGGCGAGGGTGAGTCCCGTGCGTCGCTCGAAGTCGGCGAGCGCGTGGTCGACATGGTCGATGCGCTCGACCGACGCCACGAGCGCCCCCACCCGAGCCGCCACCCCTCGCTCGGCGTCGAGGAGTTCGGGCGTGTACACCGCCTCCGCGGCGTCGGCCTCGTCGTCGCCGTCGACCGGGCCGCCGCCGGCCGGTTCGACCACCAGACGTCGCTCGCCTTCGAGCTCCGCGATGGCGTCTTCGACGAGGGTCGGGCCACATCCGAGCAGCTCGCAGGCCCGGGTCACCAAATCGGAATGGGGCGCAAAGACATCGCCCCGCCCGGCGACGTCGTGGAGGGTCTGGAGGACCCCGGCCTGAGCGCGCTCCGGACTGTTGGCCCCCACCCCGATCCGGCGCGCGATTTGGTCGGCGGTGGCAAAGCCGATCCCCCAGACGTCGAGCGCGAGCCGATAGGGCGACGTCGACACGATGTGGAGCGCCCGCTTTCCAAAACGCTTGTGAATCCGCGCGGCGAGCGCGGGAGACGCGCCGTGCGCCTGCAGAAATACCATGATCGCGCCGACATCGCGGTGAGACCGCCACGCGTCGGCCACCGACGCGATGCGCGCCTTGCCGAGCCCGGGGACGGCCGCGAGTTTTTCCGGGTTCCGGTCGAGGACCTCGAGCGTCTTGGGCCCGAAGACGTCGACGATCCGGCGCGCGTACGCCGGCCCGATGCCGGGCACCAAGCCCGACCCGAGGTAGCGCCGGACGCCCTCGAGGGTGTTCGGTTCGAGCGTCAGGAGCGTCTCTGCCTTGAATTGGCGCCCATGTTTGCGGTCGTCCTCCCACGCTCCGGTGGCCCGCACCCGCGTTCCCGGCGGCGCCGTCGGCAAGACCCCAACCACCGCCACCGGTGGCCCTCCCGTGGTCGGCTTGACCCGGAGGACGCGGAACCCACTCGTCTCGTTGGCATACGTCACGGCCGTGACTTCACCCTCGAGCACCCCTTCGACCTCCGGGGGAGGCGGCTCGACCAAGTCGAGGCGGGCCTGCGGAGGGTTGGGGTCGGCCATGTCGAAACGTTAACCCGCGCGCCGACGGGACGGGACGGCGAGTGGTCGCCGCCGCGAGGTTGTACGCGCGATCGGGCCCGTACCACCATCGCGTTCGTGACCTTTCATCGTGAACGACATCACCAGCGCTGCGCCTGCGGTTCCGTCCTCGGCTCGCGAGCGCGCTTTCGCGACCCGAAGCGATTCGTGCTGCCGGGCACCGAGCGCGTGTACGAGCGCCCCCGGCCCTTTCGGGTCGCGCACATCGACCTGGACCTGGGCCTCGACCACCGCCGGGGGCGGATCGATGGCGTCGCGGTGTTGTCGCTCGAGCGTGTCGCGTCCGACGCAACGTTCATCCGCCTCGACGGCATTGGCTTCGAGATCTCGTCGGTCGAGTTCCGCGCCGGGCGCAAGGGATGGGCGGCCACCGCATACACCTACGACGGAGAGACGCTGACCATCGAGGTCGGCACGGCGGCCAACCCGCGCATCCGCGTCCGTTACGTGGCTTACCCCCGACGCGGGATGTACTTTCTCGCTCCCGACGACGAAGTCCCTGAGCGGCCGCGCCAGATCTGGACCCAGTGCCAGGACGAAGATGCGCGCCACATCTTCCCCTGCCACGACAAGCCCCACAACAAGCAGACGTTCGAGACCACCATTCGGGTCGAGCGGGGGTGGGTCGTGCTCTCGAACGGCGACCCGACCGGGAGCGAGGCGAAACGCAAGAAGGGGTGCTTCTCCTTCGCCATGCGCGATCCGATGCCGAGCTATCTGTTCACGTGTGTCGCCGGCGCCTTTGCCATCATCGAGGATGCCACCGCGGGCGACCTGCCCGTGCACTACTACGTGCCGCCGGGAAGAGAAGCGGAAGGCGCGCGCAGCTTCCGCAACACGCCGACCATGATCGAACTCTTCGGACGCCTCACCGGCGTCGCGTATCCGTGGACGAAGTACCACCAGGTCGTCGTTCACGACTTCATCTTCGGAGGCATGGAGAACACCGGGGCCACCACCATGTACGAGCACGTGCTGTTGAGCGAGCGGGCGGAGCGCGACATCACGAGCGACGACCTGATCGCCCACGAGCTCGCCCACCAGTGGTTCGGGGACCTGGTCACCTGTCGCGACTGGTCCCACGGGTGGCTGAACGAAGGCTTCGCGACGTACTTCGAGCACGTCTGGCGCGAACACGACCGGGGTCTCGACGATCACCTGTACGGACTCCGGGGCGACCTCGACCAGTACCTGAGCGAAGCCCGCGGGCGGTACCAGCGACCGGTGGTGTGCCAAGACTACGAGGCGCCGATCGACATCTTCGACCGTCATTTGTACGAAAAGGGAGGCCTGTTTTTACACACCCTGCGCACCCGACTCGGGGACACGTCGTTCTGGGGCGGGGTGAACGCCTACCTCGAAGCCCACGCCCACGGGGTCGTGGAGACGACCGACCTCCTCCGCGCCCTCGAGACGGCGAGTGGGCAATCGCTCGAACGTGCCTTTCACGAGGCACTCTACCGAGCGGAATTCCCCGACGTACGCTTTTCGGTCGTGCACGAGGATGATGTGTTGTTGGTGCACGTCACCCAACGACAGGGTCAGGCGTCCGACGTGCCCTTCGCCCTCAGTGTCGAGCTCGACGTGACGGTCGGCCGCAGGACCGAACGGTGGACCCGGACGGTGACCGAGCGCCAGGCGACGCTCGCCTTCCCGGTCCGCAGCCGGCCGAAAATGGTCGTCATCGATCCGCGGCTCCGCATCCTCGGACGGGTGGAGCTGAAGGTTCCCGCCGACATGCTTCGTCACCAACTCGCCAAGGCGGCGAGTGGCTACGCCCAGGCGCTCGCCGCCGAGGCGCTCGGACACCGGGATGACCCGGCGACCGTCAAGGCCCTCGGGCGCGCGGTGATGGACGGGAAAAAGTTCTGGGGGGCCCGTGCCACCGCGGCGACCGCGCTCGGAGGAATCCGCAGTGAAGCCGCCTTCAACCAGCTCGGGCGCGCCGTGGCGGTGGACGATTCACGCGTCCGTCGCGCGGTGGCCACGGCGCTGGGCCAGTTCAAGTCCGACGAAGCGGCGCGGCGCCTCGAGCCGCTGGCCCGGCACGACGAGAGCCTGCTCGTCGGGGCCGCCGCGAGCCGCGCGCTCGGAGCTACGCGGCGCGATGTGCGCGGGGTGCTCGTGGCGCTCATCGACCGGGAGAGCTGGGCCGACACCCTGCGCGCGGGCGCGGTCGGAGGCCTCGCCGCGCTCCGCGATGACGAGGCGGTCGAGGCGCTCTTGAAAGCCACCGCCTACGGCGTTCCCAACCGCGGACGCCGCGCGGCGATCCTCGCCCTGCCGCGTCTCTCTCAGTCGCGCCGCGTGCGAGAGCATATGGAGGGGCTGCTCGATGACGCGGACCCGTACGTGCGGACGACGGTCGTCATGGCGCTCTCGTCGCTCGGCGATCCCCGGGCCCGAGCCGCGCTGTCCCGCCAACTCGACCGGGACCTCGACGGCCGTGTGCGCCGTCGGATCCGGGAGGTGTTGCGCGACCTCACGGGCAAAGGACGCCGAGAGGTGAAGCGCCTCCAGGAAGCCTTGGAAGAGGTGTCCCGCGAGCACCAAGCGCTCGAGGCCCGGCTCGCAAAGCTCGAGGCCCTGACCCTCGAGCGCTGAGTTCAAGCTGAGAAGGCAGGCTGGGTCCGACGGCGGCGGCTGCTCTCAGTCCGCGAGCAATGCCGAGACGGCCCGCTGTGTCGCGATGTGCCACCTGGCACTGTACGCGGCCGCCAAGCGGGCAGCGGCCGGGGGGGCGTGCGTGGCAAGCGCGGCAAACACGGGCTTGAGGAGCTTGGTTCGGCCCACTCGGGCCACGTACGCCTCAACCTCGCCCATGACGTCGGCCACGCCGGCACTTATGGCACGGCTCAGCCAGACACACTGCAGCTCGGCGTTGCTCGACTGGCGCAACCCCAACGCCTCCGCGAGCGCCTCCGTCCCGGCCGCGTCCAGCGGCGCGAGGGCCTGCAGGAACAGGAGCGTTTCGGTGGTCGTCCACGCGTCTGCGTTGAGGGCTTCGGCGCCGTCGCCGGGCGACCAGGTGCGTGCGAGGGCGCGCAGCTCTTCCCAGCGGCGCGACGGAAACTCAGGGGCCCCCTCGGGCAGGCCATTCTCGAAGAGGTAGGGGCTCAAGTCGAGGTCCAGGTCGGGGAGGGCCTCCGCCAGAAAACGTTGAAAGGTGGCGGTGTCGATCGACGCAAACGCGAAGCGCTCGATGTACCGATGGAGAAAGGCGTCGAAGGCTTCGCGTCCCACCGCGCGCTCGATGGCCGTCACCAGCAGAAACCCCTTCTCGTAGGGAATGCGCGAAAATTCCCCGTCGGGGTCGAGGCCCGTCTGGTCGTACCAGAGGGCCGTGGGCCGTCCCGCCGCCGCGCGCTCCGCCAAGACCTCCTCGAGCTCGAGACGCCCGAGTCGGGCGTGAAGGGTGGCGTTCGCCGTGCCGTAGAGCACTTCGACGAGCCTTCGCTCCGCGTAGACGGTGAACCCCTCGTTGAGCCAAAAGTCCTGATTCGTCGCGTTGGTGACCAGGTTTCCCGTCCACGAGTGGGCCAGTTCGTGCGCGAGTACGCTCACGAGCGACCGGTCTCCAGCCACAATGGTCGGGGTGAGAAAGGTCATCCGCGGATTCTCCATCCCCCCGTAAGGAAAGGCGGGCGGCATGACGACGAAATCGTAACGTTCCCACGGGTAGGGGCCGAACAATGCCTCGGCCGCTTCGAGCGTTTCTTCTGCTTCCGCGAACTCCCACGCAGCGGCGTCGAGCTGGCTGGGCTCGGCGTAGACGCGGGTTCTCGGCCCGAGGTCCCGAGCGGCGAGGTCACCCACGGCGATCGCCATCAGGTACGGCGGGATCGGCTGGGGCATGTCGAAGCGGAGCGTCTTCGTCGTCGCTGTCCGCGCGACCTCCGTCGGGGGCCCCGCGGACATCACCGCCGACAAGGCCAGAGGTACCGTCAGGTGCGCGCCGTACCGAATCCGCACGCGAGGCGTGTCCTGCAACGGCGCGAGGGAGCGCGCGTGGATCGCCTGGCACTGACTGAGCAAAAATGGGTGCACCCCGCCGGCGGTCTGGGCCGGACTGAGCCACATCAGCGCACTGGCCTCGGTCGACGTCCGATATCGTATCCGCAGGATGTCGAGAGGACGATCACGGTCGACGCGCAGGCGCTGCCCCAGAACGTCGTCTCGAGGGTCGACCGAGAACGGGACCGGCGTTCCGTCGCCGCTCTCGACGGACTCGATGTCGAGGTCCCGCGTGTCGAGGTCCAAGGGACCGGCGCCCGCTTCGGCCAAGGTGAGCGTGGCCGTCCCCCTCAGACGGCGGGCGTCGAAGTCGACCGTCCACTCGAGGTCGACCCGCGCGACGCGCCCCTGGGCGTCGTCGGCGTAGCTGTGGGGATCCATACGCATGGACCGGGCACCCTACACCGCAGGCTCAGGCCGTCGAGGGGGTTTTCGCTTTCACCTGACTTCGTGGTCGAATTCGGCCCCGCGGCGGCGCGCCCAGGGTAGGGGCGCCACCCATGAACGACGAAGAGCATCCGGTGGTGTGCCGCCGGCACGGTGCGGTGGGCGTCCTCACGATCGATCGGCCACGGCGGGTCAATGCGCTGTCGCGGGGGACCATCATGGCGTTGGGGCGACTCGGCCGAGAGCTGATCGCCGACGCCGAGGTCCGCGCCATCGTCGTCACCGGGCGGGGCGACCGAGCGTTCTGCGCCGGAGCCGACCTCAAGGAGCGCCAGGGGATGAGCGAGGACGACATTCGGGTCCAGGTCGGCCTCTATCGATCCGAACTCGGGGTGCTCGACCGGAGCCCGAAACCGGTGGTGGCGGCGCTCAACGGCGTCGCCCTCGGGGGCGGTTTGGAGCTGGCCCTCATCTGCGATCTCCGGGTGGCGGCTCCCCACGCGACGCTGGGCCTACCGGAGACGAGCCTCGGCATCATCCCGGGCGCCGGCGGGACGCAACGACTCGGTCGGGTCGTGGGAGAGGGCCGTGCGGTCGAGATGGTGTGCCTCAACCGCCGACTCTCCGCCGCCGAAGCCCTCGCGTGGGGCCTCGTGAATCACGTCACCGCCAAGGACGAAGACCTGCTCGAGGCGACGCTCGCCTGGCTTTCCCCGATCGCCGAGGGGGCACCGATCGCGCAGTCCGCCGCGCTCCGTGCCGTCCGCGCCTCCTACGAAGTCCCTCTCGACCGCGGCCTGGAGTTGGAGGCCGTCTATTACGACGAGACGCTTCGCAGCGCCGACCGACGGGAAGCGTTGGCGGCCTTCGCGGAGAAGCGACGGCCCGCCTTTAAAGGCGAATGAGCCGAGGCGAATGAGCCAAGACGCATGAGCCGAGGCACGTGAGCCTCGCCGCTCAAATGCCGGGCGTGGGGTCGCGGATCATCTGGACCAGACCCTCGAGCCGGGAACTCACCCACACCTGATTGTCCTTGTCGACGATGACGGCGCCGCAGCCGTCGATCGACTCGACGAGCTCGAGGCCCTTGTCGGGTCCGAGGATGAACACCGCGTCGTCGATGGCATCGGCCGTGAGGGCGTCGGCCGCCCACACCGTGACGCTGCGGCTCTCGGTGGCGGGGTATCCGGTGCGAGGATCGATGATGTGGTGGAAGCGCTGCCCTCCTTTGACGAAGGCGCGCTCGTAGTCGCCGGCCGTCGAGAATGCATGGTTGGTGACGGGAAGCACCGCGAAGACGTCGCCCTCGGCCCCACGGGGATCGCGCACGCCCACCGTCCACGGTTTGCCGTCGGGCTTGGTGCCTTCGACGTACAGATCCCCGCCCGCCTGCACGTAAAACGCGGACAAGCCAGCCTGCCGCATCACGACCGCAGCGCGATCGACGGCGTATCCCTTGGCGATCCCGCCCAGGCTGATCTTGGTCTCGGGGCGCGCCAGCATGACCGTGCGGGCAGCGGGGTCGATCCGCACCTGCTTGTAGTCGATGCGCCGTCGCGCCGTCTCCAATGCCTCCGCCGCGGGAATGAGCGGAATGCGGTCCTGGTCGAACCGCCACAACTTGCCCATCGACGCGAACGTGATGTCGAAGGTTCCCTCGCTCCGTTCACTGATCCAGAGGCTCTTCGTGATGACATCGAGGGTTTCCGGACTCACCATCACCGGCTCGCGACCAGCGGCGCGGTTGATGCCCGAGACCTCGGAGTCTTCGCGCCAGCTCGTCATGAGCGCTTCCAGACGTTGGATCTCGCGGAAACCGGACCGAAGCGCCGCCGTGACCGCGCCCGCGTCCATCGCCTCCGTGGTGAACGACGCGAGCACGATACGGGTACCCATCGCCTCCTCGACGACGTTGACCCGGACGCCCGTTGCCCGCGCCTGCGTGTCGGCCGGCAAGACCTCCCCTGACCCGGCTGAGGGTTCAGCCGAGGGCCCAGCTGAAGGTTGGGCCGCGGGCCCGGACACGGCCGCCGACGCGGGTTCTGAGGGTACCACCCCGGAGCGCGTCTGGCAGGCCGCGAGGCCCGCAACGACCAACAGAGAGGCGAGTGCGTAGGCGGGGACCCTCATCATGACCCTGGTCTACCGCGCCCATCCCAAAACGCCATCCTCGGCCCTTGCTACAATGGCGAGGTGAAGGGGTCGGCGAAGCCGGGGTTCGCGCGCGGCGTGGCGGCGCTTTTAGGCGGCATGGGTTGGCTGCTGAAAACACCCACGGCCTGGCCCTGGGCCGCTGTGCCCTTTCTCGTCGCGATCGCCCTGGTCGGCGGTCTGGGGGCCCTGACGTACGTTTATGTGCCGGGTCTCGTGGCGGCGCGCTGGGGAGGCGATGACGCGTGGTACGCCGCGGCGGGCTTGTTCTTCGTCCAGGTCGTGGCGGTCCTGAGCGGTTGGATCGCCAGCGTGCTCGTCGGCCTCGGTTTGGCGCAACCCTTGAGCGGACCGGCATTGGAGCGTCTCGTCCGGGACCAAGAGCGGGCCCTCGGCCTGCCGGCGCGCGCCCCGACACGCCTCCTCGTCGACGTTTGGCGGTCGCTCCAGTCGCTCCTCGTGGGGTACGCGTGGGGCCTCCCGTCGCTGGCGCTGTTGTTCGTGCTGTCGCTCGCGGTGCCCGCGGCAGCTCCCGTGCTGGTGCCGCTCAAGCTCGCCGTCACCGCGGCGATGGTGGCCTGGGACTTCTGCGACTACCCGCTGAGCGTGCGCGGCGTCCCCGTCGGGGCCCGCGTCACCATCCTTCGCCAACACTTCCGCGCCCTGCTCGGGTTCGGCCTCGGCCTCGCACTCGCCAGCCTCGTTCCCCTGTTGCTCTTCGCCCTGCTCCCGGTGGGGGTGGTGGGGGCCACCCGCCTGGTCCACGAGTTCACGGCGTACGAGCCGGGTGCGGGCGACGAGAACGTGTAGGGTAGCCGCATGTGGGACCGCTTCCTGAGGGCGTGTCGGTGCGAGCCGACCGACTGCACACCGGTTTGGTTCATGCGCCAGGCCGGCCGCTACATGGCCGAGTACCGCGAGATCCGCAAACGCCACACGCTGCTCGAGATCTGCGCCCAGCCCGAGTTGGCCACCGAGGTCACCCTTCAGCCCATGCGGCTGGGCGTGGACGCCGCGATCCTGTTCGCCGACATCCTTCTCGTGCTGACGCCCATGGGGGTGCCTTTCTCTTTCGAGAAGGGCGAAGGGCCCGTCGTTCACGAGCCGGTGCGGACGCGGGCAGATATCGACCGACTCAGGGTTTTCGAAGCCGAAGAGGGGCTCCCGCATGTCCTCGAGGCGGTCCGGCTCATCCGCCGCGAACTCGACGGCAAAACCCCGCTGATCGGCTTCGCCGGGGCTCCCTTCACCGTCGCGAGCTACCTCGTCGAAGGGGGAAAGTCCCGTGACTACGCCCGCACGAAAAAGCTCATGTGGGAAGCGCCGGAGGCGTTTTCGGAACTGATGGGCAAGGTCGCCGAGGTCGTCCGACGCTATCTTCGCGCTCAGGTCGACGCGGGCGCGCAGGCGATTCAGCTGTTCGACTCGTGGGTCGGGTCGTTGAGCGTGGCGGACTACGTCACGCACGTACAGCCGCACGTTCGGCACATTCTCGCCGACGTCGCGACGATGGGCGTGCCCGTGATCCACTTCGGGACCGGCACCGGACATCTCCTGACCCATCAGCGCGACGCCGGCGGCACCGTCATCGGGGTCGACTGGCGGACGCCCATGAGCGAGGCGCGCACACGGCTGGGAGATGGGGTCGCGCTGCAAGGCAACCTGGATCCTTTGCTCCTGTTGGCGCCCCCGGAGGTTACCGTGCGACGGGCACGGGACATCCTTCAGGAGGTCGATGGGGCGCCGGGACACATTTTCAACCTCGGCCACGGGATCACGCCGCCCACGCCCGTCGACACCGTGAAGGCCGTGGTGGACGCCGTGCACGACTTCTCCCCGGGCCGCTGAACCGCCATCCCAAGTCGACGCCTGGCCCCGGGGAGACCCATCAAGCTTGCAAACGTCCTTTGCAGACCTGCAAGGCAAACCCGAATCGACGTTCATAAACCCAGAATGTCGTGCCGCGAAGCCATGGCACGGCGCCTGCACTGCACGAGGTCAGCGCCGCGGCGGAGACCTTCCCCCCCAGGTCCGTTGCGGCGCTGTTTTGATTTCGCGCCGCGAAAAGGACGCCGGCGATCTCGACCCGTTTACCGCATCGCAGCGGAACGCCACCGCATTCGACTCTGTGTATTGGTCCTATCACGACGGTCCCCCCAGCTCCCGGCCGCCGCCCCGACAGGTCGCGCGTGAGGGGAAGCCAGAGGGAGACACTCCGTCCGACGACCCACCGGACGACGACCCACCTTCGCAGAACGTCCCACCTGACCGCGGACACCTCGCGACCGGTGCCGCGGCGCCGGGGCAAAGACGGGGCAAGGGTTCAACCCAGTCACCCGAGGGGTAAAACGAAGAAGGGCCTCCCGCTTGGAGAGGCCCTTCCGCCGAGGCTTTGCCGGGTATCGCTGGGCGAGCGACCCCAGTAGCGAGCGACCCCAGCGGCTGTCTCGAGCCCTCAGCGCGTTAGAGACCGGCGAGCTGAACGAGCTTGTCCCGCTTGGCCACCCCGATGTGGGCGCCTTTCTTCTCGCCCCCTTCGAAGAGCATCACCGTGGGTACGCTCGTGACCCCGTATTTGGCCGCGAGCCGCGGAGCGCGGTCGATGTCGACCTCGCCGACCTTGAGCGTGCCCTCGAATTCGTCGGCGATTTTGCTGACGATTGGCGCGAGAACCTTGCACGGACCGCACCACGTCGCAGAAAAGTCTACGAGCACTTTGCCGGAGTGGTTGAGGACCTCGGCCTCGAAATTCGCCTCGTCAAAATTGTGTACGTTGTTGCCTGACATGGTCGTGGTGGTCTCCGGTCGCGTCCTTCGCGACTGAACTCGAACCTAGGACCTCGCCGAAGGCTCGGCAAGGCGAGCGCGGCGGGCTGGCGGTGGTCGTCGTCACCGACGCGCGATACGACGTAACGGTGGACGGTCGCGACTTTGCGTGCCGCGTGGCGCTGCTCATCGCGCTCGGGACCGGTCAGGCGGAGGCCGCTCCTGATCGCGACGAGCAACCCGCGGCAGAAGCTCCCGCCGTTTCTCCTGAGCCCGACGCCACCGCCCCCGTGGAACGCGAAGGCCGCCTTGAAGGCGAGGCGGGCCGAGACCTCGGCAACGCCCTCCTCTACATCCCGCGCAACACCCTCGACTACCTGTTTCGCGGCACCCAAGCCGCCGCCAATCTCGTCGCCACCGAACAGCTCGTTCCCCGGTACCGGAGGCTTCTCGGCATTCCCGACGGCGCCCAACTCTTCGTCTTCCCCACCTTCTTTGCCGAAACGGGGCGCCCGCTCAGCGCCGGACTGCGCCTCTTCAGCTCGTCGCGCCACGTGACCACCCAACAGCGCTTTGGTTTCGGCGGACGCAACGACGTGGTGATCGAGTCCGAGCTCCTCTTCAAAGTCACCGGCCCCGTCCCGATGGCGATATCGCTGGAGGGCTTCTACGAGCTTGCGAGCACGCGCACGTTCCGCGGGGTCGGCATCACTCCGAGCATCGACCGGAGGAACGAATTTCGCGGAGCCGCCGGCATCGGCCGCTATCGGGAGCGTCGCGTGCGCTACCTCGCTTCGTTCGGCGTCCGCGCTTCGAATGCGATCGAAGTCTTCCTCTCGACGAGCGTTCAGCGCCGGCTCATTCGCGACCCGGTGGATCCAGAGGACGATGCGCTGACGCGGGTATTCGACGACGACAGCCTCAGCGGTCTCGACCCCCTCCAGCCGTGGCGGGTGTACTCGGAGGTCGCGGCGCGCATCGACACGCGCGCCACGCGTGGTCGCCCCGTCCCCGGGGTCCTCGTCGAGGCCTACGGGGGCGCGAGCCGTTCCTTCGAACCGGAGCCTCTGACGTTCTTGCGACTCGGTTGGCGTGTCCAAGGCTTCGTGCCGGTGTATCGGAAGACCAACATCATCTCTCCCCGTCTGGTGGTCGACCGGATCGTTCGGCTCGACGACCTGCCGGTACCCTTTTACGAGGTCCCGGGACAGCCCGATTTCCGAGGTCGAGACAACCGCCGGGACGACCTCTCTCTGGTCGCCGGCATCGACTACGCGTGGCGCCTCGTCGACTTTCTCAACGCCCGAACCTTCATCGACTTTGCCACCGTGGCCCCCGGCATCTCGGACTTCACCTTCGAGCAGATCAAGCAGATCCGCTACGCCGTGGGCGCCGGTCTCGACGTCTTCAGCACCGACGCAACCCTCGCCAGCTTGCTCGTGTCGACCAGCCCCGATGGGGCGCGCCTGCTCTTTTCCCTCGGAGGCCGCGACGGATTCGGCGACCGTCAGACGCGCGAGTGATGGGCATGCCTCGTCTCGGTCAGATCCTCGGCGTCGCCACCCTCTTCCTCGGAGGCGGGGGCTGCACGTCGGTTTATCCCACGGTGTTCGCCGATCGAGCTCCCGTCACCCGGGCCGATGACGCCCGCCCGATTCCGACCCCCGCGCCGCGAAAGCTCGTCAAAGAAGTGTACAGCGCCGACGTCTACGTCCGTCGCGAGCTCGTCAAGGCGATGGACCCGCGCGCTCTGCCTCGGGCCGGCGACGTCAATGTCGTCGACCTCGTGCCGCCATCCAGCTGGCACCACGACGACCGAACCCTCGACGAGTACGCCCCCTTGGGACCTCCCGAGCCTCCGTGGACCATTCGCCTAGGCGCGCCGTCGCCTTCGGATCGTGACGACGATAGCCTCGTCATCGTCGATCGCCGAGGGGTGCCCTACGAGCTCGTCTACGATCGCCCTCGCCATCCGAGGCGTTCGACCGGCTCGATGGCGATCGCGAGTCGCCTCGTTCACGCGCTGGGCTACCGCACGCCGGAGGTCCACATCATCCGTGACCACCAGGGCCGCCGCGCCGCCGCGATGCAGTGGCCGGTGGGCGTGGACCTCGGCCCAACGCCCATCTCGGAGCGGCGCGACGACGACCCCAACGACCGCGTTCCCCATGGTGACCGCCGCACCCTCCGGGCGCTTCACCTCGCCGCAGCTTGGCTCCAACTCGGACGGCTCCCCCCCCAGATGTTGCGCGACGCGTACGTCGGGAGCCCCGGGCGCGGCCACGTTCAACACTTCGTGGTCGGCCTTCAAGGCGCGCTCGGGGTGGATCACTTCGATGCCGCGCTCGCCTTTGCCCGTGACCCGGATCGGGAGAACCGAAACGTGTTCTTTCGCATCTTCACCCTGGGGCTGTCGCCGAAGCCCCCGTCCATCCCGCCCGAGACGCCCTTTCCTTCCGTGGGCCTGTTCTCCTCGGACATCGATCTCGACGCCTATCGGGTCTCACCCCCCTTCGAACCAAGAGATCGTGTCCGACCCGACGACCAGTACTGGATGGCCAAGCAGGTCGAGTCGATGCCCCACGCAACCATCGACGCGGCCCTCGCCGCAGGGCGGCTCGACCCGGGCGTGACTTCTTGGCTGCGGCGACGCCTCGAGCGCCGACGGGCTGAGGTCGTCGCGTGGGGGTTCGACCGCACCACCCCGTGCGAAGTCGTCTCGTTGTCGCAGCGCGCCGACGGCCCGACGACGGTCGTCATCCAAGATCTCGGAATACGCGACGGGTTCGTCCCGCCGCGCGAGCGCACCTACCGCTGGCGGGTCATCGACCGCGAGGGCGACGAGGTGGTGTCGGAGCGGGTGACGGTCGCGCTCGGCGCGACCACGCCGATCCGCATCCCGGCCCGAGCGCTCGAGCGTGATTACCTCGTGGTCGAAGTGCGTGCGCAACGCAGCAAGCTCGACCTACCCCGACCGCTGGAGATTCACCTTCGGGTCTCGGACAACAAAAGAGCCCGCCTCGCCGCGGTGCAGCACTGAGCCGGTCCCGCGCGCACGCCGGGCCGACCCACGTGCGCCCGCCCTACCCCTCAGCGGAGGAGCTGCTCGAAGAGTGCAAGTGTCTCCCGCTCCTCGGGATCGACGACCTTGTCGGCGGCCACGAGCCCACGGACCGTCTCCAGGAAGAGCTTCCGGTGCTCGGCGGGAACCTGACTCGGGTCCACCTCCTCCGGGGGAGGCGGTACTTCCAACCACGCCCTGACCTGCTCTTGGTCTCCGGCGTCGAGGTCGAGACGGCGCATCATGCGCTTGACGAAGGACCGCTCTTCGCTTTGCACCTCGAGGTCGGCCCAGGCGAAAGAGCAAACGAACTTCATCAGTCGGAGGCGCTCCTCGCGGTCGAGCTTCTTGAGCATGGGGCGATGCTACCGCGACCCGCGGGGACGAGAAACCCCGCGCCCATTCGCGATGCTCACGCGCGTGTGCTACCCGACCCGCCATGCCTCAAAATCCTTCCGCCCGCCGACGCCAAAAAGCCCGCCGCACCAAGCAGCTCGCGCAGTGGCGGGCGCGACAAGACCTGGCCCGTGGAGGCTCGGGCGCCGACGGAACCACGAAGACGCCCTCAACCAAGAAGCAACCGGCGACGAAAACGCAGAGCGCGGCGAAGAACGCCCCCGGAACTTCGTCCAAAGGCTGAGACCCGCGTCTCTGGGTTCAACGGCTGGGTTCAACCGCTGGGTCACCGGCCGAGACGCGTCGACGCGGTCGGTCGTTACTTCGACGCCGTCGTCAACGCGTCGCGACAGGAGAACGTCTCCTCGTCGGTGACGACGATGTGAACCGGCACGTCGGTGGGCACGTCGGGTAGGTCGCTCGCCAATTGGAGGTGAAACGCGACGCCGACGGTCGTCCGGCTCGGGTCGGCCGCGAGCGTGCGGTCGTAATTGCCGCCGCCGTAGCCGATGCGATGACCACGGACGTCGAAGGCGACCCCAGGCACGAGGATGACCTCGGGGGCGGCGCGCGTCGCCGGACGGCGGGGCTGAAGAAACCCGGCGGGATGCACCTCGAAGTCGTCTTCGTCGTCGGCTGGGTGCCACGTCATCGGGCCTTCGCGGTGCACCCGAGGGTACAGCACGGTGGTCCCCCGCGCTCGCCAGGCCCGATGTCCCGCCGTCAGGTCGACCTCACGTCGCCGGGAAAGCGGCCAGTAGGACGCGATGACCCGAGCGTTCCTCATCACATCGAGATCGTCGAGCCGCGCGACGATTCGCGCGGACCGGGCGGCTACCGCTGCGGCGGAAAGACCGGCCCGCTGGCTGCGAAAACGCTTCCTCATCAGGGCTTTCGCCCGCTGACGAAACGCCACGCTGGCCTCGGGCGCGGCGCGTCTACGTCCCCCGACGACGTCGCCGTCCTCCCCAGGGCCGTCGTCACCTCGTGACGGGGAGCCGCCGCTCACCAGTCGTCGTCGTTGTAGTTGTCGAAGTTTTCGCTGCCCCCGCCCCCCCGCTTGCGACGACCGCCTCGGCCCCCACCACCGCGCCGGTCATCGAAACTACGTCGGTCGTCGAAACCACCGCCGCCCCCACCGCCGCCCGGCCCTCCGCGGCCGCCTCCACGTCCTCCGCTCCGCTTGCCTCGACCGCGACCACCGCCGCCGCCGCGGCCACCGAAGTCGCCGCCGCCGCCACCGCCGCCTCCGCCGCCGCCGCCGCCGGCACCGCCTCCGCCGCCGCCGCCGCCGCCACCGGCGCCCGCTCCACCCCCGCCGCCACGCTGCTTTTTGTTTGGT
>JBCCLB010000044.1:0-54716 GCA_039027095.1 Myxococcota bacterium | reverse complement strand
GAGTGGCCCGGGAAGCGACGGGCTCTTCGCCCCCACCGAGCGCCAGCGCCGCGCCCGGCAGGAGCTGCGGCGCTGGCTCGCGGTCGACATCGGCGACACCTGGCGCGACGTCGTCGCCGACGTCGGGTCGACGCCGAACGTTCATGTGTCCTGAACGCTCGACGCTGCTCTGGGGGGTAGCCGGCGTGGTCGCCGTCCTCGTGGCATGTGGTCCGGTCGCGCTGCTCGTCGAGGCCCCCACGAAGTCACTGCGCCCCGAGGCAGAACGCGCCTCGACGGGGGGACGGGCCGGGGTTCGCGTGACCCTTCTCGGCGTCGACGGCCTTCGCGCCGACGTCTTCGAGCCGGCGATGAAGGCGGGTCAGCTCCCGGGCTTTTCGCGCTTTCTCGGGGGCACCACGAGCCAGGACCTGTCGCACGTCTACTTTCATCCCGAGGCCATCAGCGTGTTCCCCTCCGTCACGGCTTCGGGGTGGAGCAGTTTCATGACGGGACACCCTCCCGGCGCCAACGGCGTCCCGGGAAATGAGTTTCTCATTCGTCCCGAGGCGCGATTCGTCGCCCCCGTGCCCCTTTCGGTCGACGACGACGCCGACTTTCTCGCCTCCTTCAACGACCGGTTGTTTGCGACCCTACTCGAGACCCCAACCGTGTACGCGAACCTCCACGAAAAGGGTCTTCGGAGCTGGGTGGCGTCGAACCACGTTCACATCGGCGCCGACCGACTCCTGCTGCCGCAGCGGGGCGATCTCTTAGAAGGGTTTGGGGATCACCTTCTGGTGCAGGCGGGACTCGAAGCCGAAGGGGGGCGCTACGTCGAGCTCGACGAAGGGACCTTTGGCACCGTGCTCGAGGAGCTCGAGGGTGCCGACCCGCCTCCCGACGTATTGATGGTGTACGCGTCGGGGGTCGATCTGATCTCCCACCACGTTCCCGGGCAGGTGGTCGACATCCAGCGGCGCTATCTCATCGAGCACCTCGACGACAAGGTCGGTGCCCTCGCCGATGCCCTGGCGCAGCACGGGGAAGGCTACCGATTGCTGCTGTCCGACCACGGGCACTCCGAGGTGCCTCCGGACCACCGCTTTGCGTTGGGTCGACACGCTTCCGAGGCGCCTGCATTTCAGGTCCTGCGTCGGGCGGGATTTCGGCCGTTCGGTCCGGCCCTCGGGCTCGTCGACGAGAATGCCGACGCCGCCGTTGCGTATCAATCTGGCGCCGCCTTCGTCTATCTCGCGCGCCGTGAGCCGTGCACGGGCGTACGCTGCGGCTGGCGTGAACCGCCGCGCTACCGTGAAGACGTCCTCTGGGCGGCGGACGCGTTCCTCCATGCGGGGCAGGAGGGAGAGCTCTTGCACGGCGCGCTCGACGCCGTCCTCGTCCGGGAGCCACGCCCCTTCGACGAAGAAGATCTGCCCTTTTCGGTTTATCGCGGAGCGGGGCAGACAGAGACGATCGGGGCATGGTTGGCGTCACGTGCCCCTGCGGGAGGATCCGTGCACTTGGAAGAGCGTCTTCGCGACCTCGCGACGGGCCGGTACGGCGAGCGGGCCGGAGATATTCTCTTGCTCGCGCCGCAGTTCGTCGCGACCCACGAAAGGTATTACTTTTCTTCTCCTTACGCCTCGACCCACGGATCGGCGCGCCGCAGCGACAGTCACGTGCCCTTCGCGGTCGCGCATCCGCGTCACGCTTCAATCACGCTGCAAAAGCTGGTTCTGGCGCACACGGGGCCGGTCGCGCGCCCGCACGAAGTCGCCGGTCTGGTCCTGCGCCTGGCGACGACGACGGACGGCGGGTCCCGCAACGGCGAGGAGGCACCAACGTCACGACCGTGACCCTTTTCCCCGGAGTCTCGCGTGCTGGGGGCCTGAATCAGGCTGGTACGCCGCGTGCACTCTGCTTAGACATCAAGCTCGAACATCACCCCGAACCCCCCCTGGAGACACCATGAGCATCTTGAAGTGGACCCTCGCCTTTTTCATTCTCGCCGTCCTCGCCGCCTTCCTCGGCTTCGGTGGCATCGCGGGCGCCATGGCGGGCGTTGCCGAAATCCTATTTTACGTCTTTCTCGCCGTCGCCGTCGTGTCCCTCGTGATGAGCCTCACGCGTCAATCGACTGCGTGATGGCGTTCGTCGCTCCTTGCGGCGTCGACGACCGACGAGCGTCGGCGCCTCGAGGGTCAATCGCCAGCCGGTGACCCAGCGGATGATAGGGCGAAGCATGCTTCGCGTTCGCCGTGGCGTATGAGGAATGTTCCGGCGCGCCGCGCATGGCCCTCGGCGGCCGCCCACGCCGTCGTCGCCGTGGCCGCGGCTACGGACCCGATGACCGACACACAGAGGTAGGAGCCGGGCGCGAGTCGGCGGTGGTCGCCCTCGGCGATGTCGCGGTGACCCACGGTGACCTCCCCCCCTTGGAAATGGTCCCGAAGCGCTTCCAGCCCCGCGGCCAGCTCGTCGATAGCGACGAGAACGCCCGTCGACGTCGCGGTTTGGTCGTTGAGCGCCACCGACAATCGGTCCGACAATGACGTCACGAGTTCGGCCGATGAATATTCGCGCGGCGTGGGCCGAAAAGCGGCCGCTTCTCTCGCTCGGGTGACCACCCGAGTCAGCTTGTCGACCTGTCGTTGCATGGGGGCGAGATGCACGGCCACCTCTTCGGCGGACGATGCATCATGCAAAAGCTGCAGCCGCCCCGAGAGCACGTTCAGCGGCGTGGCGAGATCGTGGGCGAGATGAGATACCTCGTGGTGCCACGCGGCCTCGCGCAGACGACGCCGGTAGGCGCGCGCTCGCTCTTCATCTGTGGCCATCGTCAGCCCCTCAGGACGAAGGCGGTGGCTTCGAAGCCCCGCGCTCGCCCCTCGCTTCTTCGCTCCATCGGTGGAGTTTTCGGTAGAGCGTTCGTCGGTCGAGACCAAGGACGCGCGCCGCGAGCGTCTTGTTGCCGCTGGATGCCTCGAGGACGCGCTCGACGTAGCGGCGCTCGACTTCGGACAGGGGCGCCATCTTCTCGACGTCATCGTCGGATGCGAGCGAAAAGGATCGCCGCACGTGGGAGACGATGCGTTGCGGAAGGTCGTCGACTTCGATGACTTCTCCGCGGGTCAAGGCCATGGCGCGCTCAACCGAGTTTTCGAGCTCGCGGACGTTACCCGGCCAGTCGTAATCGGTGATCTTTTTGGCCGCGGCGAGGTCGAAGCCGCGAACATTTTTTCCCGTTCGTGCCCCAATGGATTCGAGAAAGTGTTGCGCCAACACCATGATGTCGCTTCCTCGCGACCGCAGCGGGGGGATACGGATGGACACGACGTTGATGCGGTAGAACAGGTCTTCGCGAAAGTTTCCCTTCTCGACTTCGTCTTCGAGGTCGCGGTTCGTCGCGCAGATGATGCGGACGTCGAACGGGACCTCGACGGTGCCCCCGACCGGCCGAACTTTTCGCTCCTGGAGCACGCGAAGCAGCTTGGCCTGCATCTCGAGTGGCATCTCGCCGACCTCATCGAGAAATAAGGTCCCCCCGTTCGCTTCCACGAAGAGCCCCGCGCGTGCTTGCTTGGCGTCGGTGAAGGCGCCGCGGACATGACCGAAGAGGGTGCTCTCGAGGAGCGTCGCCGGAACGGCCGCGGTGTTGATGGCGACGAAGGGCTGGTCCGCGCGCGCCCCCTGCCGGTGCAGCGCCCTCGCGACCAGCTCTTTTCCCGTACCGCTCTCGCCCAGAACCAAGACGGGCACGTCGCTGTCTTCGATGCGACGGAGTAGGTCGTACATGCGCCGCATCGCTGGCGAGTCGCCCACGATGCCCCCGTAGCTGCTGGGGGTATGCTCTCGGTCGCGGGAGCGGAGCTGGCGCACCTCAACTTGCAGCCGGTGGTGCCGAACGGCGCGATCCAGAATCAACCCGAGAGGACCCATGTCGATGGGCTTGGTGACGTAGTCGTAGGCCCCCGCCCGCACCGCTTCGACCGCGCTTTCGAAACTCCCGAACCCGGTCATCATGACGACGGGGAGGTCGGGTCGACGCTCTTGGACGCGCCGACACAGCGAGAGCCCCGAGTTGTTGCCGTCGAGCTTCAAGTCGCACAGGACCGCGTCGAAGGGGCCGTCCTCGAGCTTTTCGCGCGCGAGTTCCATGTTCGGCGCGGTACTCACCACGTAGCCCCGCTTCTCGAGACCGAGCGACAGCGTCTGGAGGAAGTCGGGTTCGTCGTCGACGACCAAAATACGTGGGCGCGGCGCCGCGTCGGTGGCCTCGTCTGGGGGCGAAGACGCCGACGCGTCCGAATCAGAGTGCGTGAGGGTCATGCTCGGGGTACCGATACCACCGCTCACCCCCGTTGCATGGTGAATTTAGCGCTTTCTGTGTTCGGCGCGACCTTGGAGCGGGGCGTATCGCCTCAACGGGGGCGGGCCGCCCCGGCGAGACCGGGAAAAGTCCGGACCTTCGACGACCAGGATCGGGGCGCGTTTCTTGCTCTCCTCACGACGTGGCGACACTCAATCCGCGGCCTTCAGCACGCCTGACCGAGGGTCGTCGTGTGCCCTCGAGGCCGACGCGGCCACACCTTTTTCAACCCGCCGGTCCCGCCCCGCGGCCCGAATCGGTCGGCGTTCGCCGCGCCGACACGAAATCGGCGTCCGAAGCTGAGGCTGCACATCCGCCGCGGGAACCCGGGGCGTCGGCGCGGCCCTGGTGGAAGAGGCACCTCTGGGAGTTCGTGCCGGTCCGGGACCTCACGGCCTTGAGTCTTCTCGCGCTGGTGGCGTGGGCCGCCTACGCCCTCCGGGCGGTCACCATTCCGGTCGTCATTGCATTCGCCGCGGCCTACGCGTTCGACCCATGCGTCCGCTGGACGCGGGACCGCTGGTCGTGGCCCCGCTGGTTGTCGTCGACGCTGGCGCTGACCGGGGTGAGCAGCCTTGCGCTCGGACTCGCGGTTGCCTTCGGGCCGGCGCTCATCGCAGACACCGAGCAGTTCGTGTCGGGGCTTCGGCTTCGCCTCGCAAACGTCGACGCCTGGGTCGAAACCACCTTGCCGGCGGCGTGGGCCGAGAGCCTGGGCAGCAGTCGCGACTGGGTTCGGCCCTCCCAACTCTTCCACGGTGCGCTCGACGCACTCAGCGCCGCGACCACCTTCGTGGCGCTCGCGGGCTTCTTCATCACGTCGGTGGTGTTCACGATGATGCTCTTCGTGTTCTTCTCCGTCCGGATGCCCGCGCTCGACCAAGTCATGAGGTGGGTACCGAAGAGCCAGCGGGCGACGGCGCTCTTTCTCGTCCGGCGCTTCCGCGACACCTTTGGCGGGTACATTCGCGGACAAGCCGTTGTCGCAGTATTCACGACCGTTGGCTTCGCGTTGGGATTCTCGCTCGCCGGCGTACCGTCGGCCCTGACCGTCGCGGCCATCGGTGGATTCTTCAGTTTCATTCCGAACGGTCAGGTCGCCGGGCCCCTCCTCGCGATCCTTTTGGGGTTGACCGGCGGCGAGGGCGACGTCTCCTCCGCCGTGGCGTATCCCCTCATCGTCTATTTCTTCACCCAGTCCCTCGAGACGTTCGTCGTGACGCCTCTCGTCCAGTCGTCGCACACCCGACTCCCCGTCGCGTGGGTGCTCGGATCGCTGCTGGCCGGCGCCACCGTCGGCGGCGTCGTCGGCGTCTTCCTCGCCATTCCCGTCGCCGCCTTTCTGCGCATCGTGGCGCGCGAGATCGTGGGTCCTCGGCTAACGCGTTACGCCGAGCGAACGTAGTGGGGGCCCCCTCGCGCCGGTTTACTGTCTGTTGGCTTACTGTCGGCGGCTCAGCTCCGCGACCACGACACGATGGCGCGGAGTCCGCGAGGTTCGTTGCGTTCAAAGCGCAATGATCCGGACGAGCGCTGCAGTCGACGACGCAGGAGTTCGAGGCCGGCTCCTCGGAGCCCCCGCTTCGAGGCCGACGCCGACGCCGACGCCCCCATCCCACGCTCCACGTCCCCGATCTCACCCCGCCCAACGTCGCTGACTGTGAGCTCGTACCGGTCCGCCTCGATGGCGAACGCGACGCGAAGAGGAAGGGTGGGAGGGGACGCCGCGGCAGCGTTCAGGAGCAAAATCCTCACGGCGAAGGCGACATCAGCGGGCGCCGCGATGGGCCCGGCGGTAACGTTGTCGCTACCTTCGATGATGAGTCGAACGTCGGCCTCGAGTGTCCGTGAGAGGGCCGTGACGTGCGAATACAGAAAATCCACGACGGATACAGGCGCTTCGGCCACCGACTCCGCCACCATGCCGCGAGACAGATCGACCGCTAGAGCCATCGCGTACCGTGCGCGCTCCACGCCCTCGCCACGGTTCTCAGTCAAACCGTCGAGGGCGACCAAGAGCATGTTGTTGACGTCGTGAGCCGCCCTCCCCATCCGGTCGATGGTGCTGCGAAGGGCCTCGAGTTCTACTGCCGAGTCTTCCTTCGTCACCCGCGTTTCTCCCCACGCTTCTCGTGCTCCTCGGCGCTCATCCAGATGATGGACCTCCTGTGAAGCACGAACGCGACCTGACGACTTCCCCCGACTCCATCAGTCGGGCCTTTTCAGCTCCGAATGAGACTTGAGGACCCGGCTGCCGTCCTCCTGTTCGATCATATAGGCTGGGTTGTCCTGATCGGCATTTCGTTTGACCTCCGAACCGTCGATCTGTCGCGTGACGGACTCGGTAAAGGATTCGGTTACTTTCCCGGTACCTTTCCCGTTGCCCCAGTTCCACTCGACCTTCGTGCCCTTGTTGTAGGTTTTACTCATCGCCACATCCCGCAGCAGCATTCGTGCCGAAGACGAAGGGCAATCGGCGGCCAACATGGCAATCTGCCCCACCGTGTCGCCATCGCGTCCACGCCCGGTCGGTGGGGTCTAACCTTTCGACGGCGCAACGGCCGCTTGCGGACCCGGATGAGTCTTGGCACGAGGTCTGCAGTGAGGCGGGAGGTAACCAACAACCCAATAGGAGACCCATGAATCGCTTCGCCCTCACTGCATCGTTGCTCGCCACCTTTGGACTCGCCGCGCTCCCCGCGGGAGCCGAGAAGACCGAATCGATCACCTTCAACGTCAAGGTTAACCCGAAACTCGACGGCGAGATCTTGTGTGCCCTGTACGACGGCGAGGAGCGATGGCTGTCTCGTGACGTATTTCGTCATGCACGGGTCCGAGTGAGGGACAGCCGGTGGGTCACGTGCACGTTCGACAACGTTCCGGCCGGGACCTACGGAATCGCCGGGATTCACGACGAGGACGGCGACGAAGAAATCGACAAGACGCTCGGCATCCCCACCGAGGGCTACACGACATCGCGCAACGCTCACGAAAAGGGCATCTACCCCGACTGGGAAGATGCGAGCTTCCGCTTCTCTGCGACGACGACCGCCTCGCAAGTGGGACACATGAACTATTGATCGCCTTCTGGGCCCTGAGCGGGCAGGGTGCCTGCGACTTCGTCCCATGACCTCCCCTTTCCTGCCGCCAAAGTCGGTGATGTGGCTCGCGCTCGCGGGCCTTTCTTCGTTTGTGTCCCATGACGCCGTCGCGCAGTTCAATCATCTGTCGGAGCGACGACCGGGCGCCGGGTTCATTCTCGGCGGCACGGGGGTGGCGCTCGACACCGATCCCTCCGTATCTCTCTTGAATCCCGGAAGGTTGACGGCGGCGCCAAGCGGTTCGTTCTACATCGGCCGCTTCGTCGATGGCCGCATCCCCTTCGTTCCAAACCTCAACGCGCCCCGCACTCCCGACCAGCTCGCGGTCGACGTCGACGGTCCGAGCGTGACCGGATTCGACGTCGATTTGTTGCTCGGGGGTTTTTGCTACACGGAGGACTTTGGCACGGGCCCCACCTGGACTCGGGAAGAAGACCCTTTTCGCACGAAAGCCAAGGCCGGGCACCACCAGCTCGCCGTGTGCGTTCAAATCAGCGAACGCGAAGAGATCAGTCTGTTGGCCAATCAGGCCGACGGGGGCGTGAGTGCGTCGGTCGACGCCGCCTGGGGACGCCGGCAGATCGGCGCCGCGTGGGCGTGGAACATCACTTCGCGTCTCAGCGTCGGGGTGAGTGGGTTTCTCGCGATTTCCGACTACCAGGAGCTGGTGCTCGGCTCGTTTTCGGTGCCCTCAGCCGACGAGACCGAGCTCGGGACGTACGCGCTCACCGCCGAGGGGCAATCGTTTGATCTCGCCGGCCATTTGGGCGCGGTATACCGCGCGAACGATCATGTCACGCTTGGGGCGTCCGTGCGCTTGCCCAGCGTTCATCTCCTCGGCGACTGGTCCCAAGTACAGACGCAATTCGATACGATGGGGACGGCGGTCCGACAGGCCGAGGAAGGAGACTTCGTCACCCGCCAGCCGATGCGGGGAGCGATGGGGGTGGGCATTCACGGTGATGCATTTCGGGCCGAAGTGGCCACGTACGTCCATGCGGGCGATGGGGCGATGCTGGGCGTGACCGACGTACGACGGACGACGACCACCACCGCGGGCATCGCGACGGAGGAGGACGGACGCGACCGCTCCGAAGCGGCCGACCCGGTGGCCAACATCGGGATTGGCGGAGAGTGGCGGGCGATCCCCGACGTGGGCTTGATGATGGGGTTCACGACCGACCGAAACGCCTCGAGGGCGTTTGATGTGCGGGCGGCCGAGCGGCGCCTCACGTTCCGCCGGCTCGACCGCTACCACTTCTCGGGCGGGCTTCATTTCCGCGGCGACATGGGCCAGCTTCTTCTTGGCGCCCGCGTCACGTGGGGCACGGGCCACATCAGAGCGCCGAGTCCGACCCTCACGCCTCCTCGCGCTGGCCTCAGCCGCCACGACGAGCTCGGCCTGCTGTTCAGCATTGCCGGCCGCGTAGACATCGGCGCGGTGGTGTCGATCTTGTCGTCAAAAAAAGAGCCCGCGACGCCATGATGACGCCACGGGCCCGTGAGCCAACGCGTGACTCGGTATCACTTGCCGTCCGGGGTCACGGCGTCCTTGAGGTTCGACAGGCCTTCCTTGAGCTTACCTTTGCGGCGTTCGCGGTCTCCGGCGTTCTCGATATCTTCTTCTCCCAAGAACTCGCCGACCTTCTTTTTGACCGTCCCTTTGAGCTGCTCTTCCTGACCTTGTTCGCGGAATGACTTATTCTTCTTATCCATGACATAAAGGCTTTGCAAGCAAGGTGCCAGGCGAAGCGCGGATGGTCGCCGTCTGGGCATGTCAGTGGAGGAATGCGCGAAAGCTTCCATCGGGAGCGAGGTGCAGTTGGGCGGCGGAACGACATCGGCCTTCATCGCAGCGCTGGATGCCGATCACCGTATAGGCGGCGGGGGAGGCGCCTCGCCACACGAGGCGCAACCGACCTCGGGGTGAGGAGCGGAGATCGAGGTGGGTTGCGCCGCCCTCGATGGTCCAGGCCCAGTATCGCGTGCGTTCAGAGGGGGGGTGGCCCTCCCACCGAGACAGCGCGTCGTAGAACTGCACGTCGACCGTTGGGGTCTCCGGCCGGTGGACGAAACGCTCGAGGACGAGCGGGGTGACGCGCTGGGAGAGGGTTCGAACCATCGCGATGCGGCGGCGCTCGAGGGCCTGCAGGAGGTCGTGGCGGGCGGCCGGCTTCGGGATGCGGGCGCGCGCCACCGCCTGCGGTAGCGACACCGTCATGAGGCGGCGCGCGAACCAGAAGCCGTCGTCGGGGCGGACGCGGTCGCCGGGAGGAAAATTCGGACTCAGGTCGCCGAGCCGTTGCTCGGCCGTGAGCTCCAGAAGGTGGGCGCGACCCCGCGGGGGGGCCACCGCCTCGGCCCGCGGGGCGAAGCCGAGGGTCACGAGCCGCTCCCCGAAGTTGGCGTCGGTCGCGGAAGGGTCCTGGCGTCGAAGAAATGCGCCCCGGCCGAGCGCATCGGGAACCGGCGAGACTTCATGGATCACGTGGCCGCGCGGCGAGGCTCCGACGTACCGGTCACGGAGTCCGCTTTCGGCGTAATCCGAGCCGCCTACGAAGCTCATAAAGAGACCGTAGACGCGGAGACTGCGTCGGTCTTCGTGGGGGATGACGTCGTTGTCGTCATCACTCCGCGTTCCCCGTCCCGGCGTGGACCCGGCATCCCCCTCGCGCTCGACCCATACGGCCCGTTCGTGGTCGAGACGGGTGGGGGGAACTCGATAGCCGAGCTGCGCGGCTACCGACGCAGACACCATCATGGCGCCCGCACGCCAGCGATGTTTGTCGTCGGGCACCACGTCGTAGCGCACTCCGTCGACGGAGACGACATGCGCGCCGTCGACGTCGAAGCGAGACTGCAGTTCTGGTTCGGGGGTGGACGTGAGCGGCGCCGACGGCGACGCGGCCCTCGCGACGTCTCGCGGAGGAAAACGAACGAACCACGCGGAGTCGACGACGTCGTCGAACCGATTGACATCCCGGGCCCGGGGCGCCGGCTGCGCGCGAAGGTCCTCGACGAAATGGTCGGCGACGAACGCCTCGGCCGAAAACAGGGCGCCCAGATCGCGACGCGCCGCGGGTTTGGGCGTCGGGTTGCGGTCGTTGGCGGCGGTAACGATGGGCCCCTTGCCTACCCGGGGCGGGGTTCGCCGGCAGGACGTGAGGACCAAAAGAAGCAACGCAACGATGAACGTCGAGCGGGGACCCATCACTCTCTCCGTTGTCGGTCGCCCCAGGGGGATGGATCTCCGAGCCGAAGGCTCGCGACGGGGCCATCCGTGCTCCAACCCACGAACAACTGCCCGATGCCAAAACCGCGGCGATAGACGTCGAGGCCCAGGCCCGCCGCGACGCTCGGGGGCTGGTCGAAGGCTTGGTCGAGAGCCGGGGCCACGGCGGCCGCGTCGACGAAGAGCCGGCCGCTCATGAACGATGTCAACGGCCAGGTGTAATCGACACCAAGCGTCCACGTCGAACGGTCGCGACGCTCGTCTCGTCCCCGGTAGGCAAAGGGTCGGGAAAACTCCGTGAAACTCAACGGCGAAGCCCCCAGCGGAACGGTTTGCTCGACGACGAGCCGGGGCGCCAGAATGTTGTTGGGGTGGACGATGGGGATCATCGGCGACACGAGGCCGCCGGTACGAACGTAGGGGGTCGTTTCGCTACGTATCGGATGTGCGACCCCCACGAACCCCTCTGCGATCCACCCTTGGACCGGGGGAGCGAGAAAGGGACGAGTATCGAGGCGGACGTTCATTTCGTGATAAGCCTGCCAATCGTCGCTTCCACGCTGGGCGACGCTTCCGGTCACGAAGACGTCGTCGATCGTGGACCGGCGAATGTCGCGTCCGTCGGCAGAGGTCGTGACGAGGATCTGAAAGTGGTCCAGCACGCGCGTACCGAGAGACACCACCGCCCGCCTTCTCTGTTCGTCGTATTGCGCAGGCTCGGGGGGAGGGGCGCCGACGAACTCATTGCGGTCGTCTCGCTCGGGACGCTGACCGAGTCCGAGGTAGTCGAGTCGCGTGGCGTTGCGGGCGGTCGCTGAGATCCCGAGGACTACGGGTACTTCGGCGCGGCGGAGCGCGAACCGCGCCCGGGTCTGTAGCTCCCAATCACCAACCCCGCCCACCCCGAACTGAGCCGAGAGATTGGCGAGGGGGCTCGCGACGATCATGCGGCCCCCGGCCGATGCCGTTCGCTCGGTGGACGCGAAGATCGTGGGGAACGCCAGGACGCGAACGTCGCGCGACGGCGCGAGCTGCGCTTCGTACCGGGGGACGAGTTGGCCGTCGTGGACGAACCGCGCGGTGGCCACGGCGGAGCCCGCGAGGGCGCCGATCAACCACCGAGGGACCAGCGTGACGGCGTCGAGGGCCGCGGCGCCGGGGTTCTCCACCCCGTCTTCCTCGATGGGGGACACATCGACCTCGCGACGCGACGTGCTTTCTTCCGCCCCGGCCCCGGATGAAGACGAGAGCTGACCCGCGGCCACCGCTGCGGCGACGAGCAGGGGCGCGTTGATGCCGCTGATGGTCGATGCCAAGCCGCCTCGTGGTGGGGCAATCCGCCCCGAAGAAGGTCCGCCGTGCTACCCCCAACCCGCACGTAGAGACAAGGGCCCTCACGTAGGCGGAAGGTTGTTCAGTCGTCGTCGTCGCCGCCCGACGAGGCGGGTCGACAGGTGCCTTGGCAGTCGCGCGAGACGCACTCGCGGTCGCGCGAGCAGGGGGCGTTGGCGGGCAATCGCGGGGTACAGGTGCCATCTTCGGCACAGAAGGCCCAACTCGGGCATCCTCCGTCATCGACGCATTCCGGCGAAAGAACGGTGCCTCCGGCGCCTCCCGCCCCGGGGCCAGAGGCTCCGCCGCCCGCTCCCGCGCCCGTGTCGATGCCGCCTCCGGTGTTCGTGGCGCGCTCGTCATCTTCGGGCTCGATGCGACTTTCCACGATCGCGGTGCAGCCAAACCAGCCGAAGACGAACAAAAAGGGGATGTAAGCGCGCATGGGGTAACCTCCTACCGCCCCCGATGGGAGCTTCGTTCGCGCCTGCAAGTCGAGGGCCGCTTGGCGCGCGTGGACGTCGATGGCCGAGCTTCGTCAGCTGTCGTCGGGGCGTGGCGCATGACCAGCGACCCCGATTTCGAGCGCGTTCGCGTCGACGAGCCGCACCCCTTTCACGGTTGACCGTGCCACGACGCGCTCCCAAACGGCGAGCGTAGGGACGCGACCGGCCAGTACGACCCGGCCGTCGACGACATCGACCGAGATGTCGCCTCGTCCCGCGGTGAAGGGATCGTCGCGGAGGGCCTCGCGGATCTCTTGGGCCACGACCACGTCAGCGCGAGGCTCGGGCGCGGCAACCCGGAGATGGTCGACCACCCCCACCACGCCGTCCACCTCGCGGGCCGCGCGCAACACTTCCTCGCGCACCGGCATCGCCGGGATCGGCCCGACCAGGTCGAGGTAGCCATCCGCGTAATCTACGTCGACCTCACCCGCTCCCTCGATTCCCTCGAGGCGTTTTTCTAACGCGGCCACTTTCGCCTGGCCGGGACGATGCTGCGGCGACGCCGCGGTCACCTCCGTCGTGTCGTGAACCGCGACCAGCCCGGGGATGTCACCGACTTCCCGTTGCGCCACGACGCCGTCCTCGAGCCGCACCACCGGCCCCGACAGCACGGCGGTACCATTGATCACACGTACCTCGATGTCCCCAAAACGAGGGTCGCGGCCGAGTCGTTCTCGGGCGGCGGCCTCGACGTCGCGGTCGTCGGTGTCGATGACGCCGCGGGAGGGCGTCGCCGGCGGCGACATTGCGCTCGTGAAGAATGGTATGGCGATCTCCGCTGGCGGCTCGCTCGCGCCAAAGGCGCAGCCGGCGAGAAAAGCGACCGAGCCGGCGGTGAGCCAAGAGGCGAAAACGGGGGCAAGGGGAAGCTTATCAGGTGAAGAATTCATGGGGGGTGTCTTTCACAAGGATAGGGACCCTCACGCGTCGCCCGAGGGCGACACCGAGGGGGCGGGGCGGCGGAGGGACAGGCCCTCGAGCCTCAGGGCATCAGCCGCGAGGCATCCCCCCGCCATGGTGAGTTCGTCGAGCGTGAATACGGACGTCACGGCGCCGGCGTGAATCGCTCCGGCGTCGAAGGTCCAAGCGCCGACCGGAATGGCGACCGCGCGTATGGCCACCCCCTCCAGTCGGGCTTCCACTTCGCCGGGCTCGGAGGCTGGGCCGGGTCGATACGTGGCGTGGGCGCTCACGGCGACGTCGCGAATGGCGTGGCCGCGAGGAGGAGAGGTGACGGCGAGCACCACCTGACCGCCCTCGGGGAGGGGGATGGCGGCGCCGGCCGTGACGGAGACATTGAGGGCGAGGCGTTCGAGGACGACGGCACGGAGGAACCGCGCGCCTTCGTCCCGCTGCTTCGGTTTCGAGGTTACGTGAACGTCGGGCTCCGCCAGCGTCGACAGCTTGACCCAGCCGCGCGACGCCTCCTCCTGGCCCGCCTCGTCCAGCGGCCAGGACACCAGGGTTTGGCGATCGAACGGGACGAGCGGGATGTCTTTATCGAAGCAGAGGCGGTCGTCGTCGAGGTTGAAGTCGAGCACTGCGTCTGGAAGCTTGCCCATACCCCGTTCGAGCTTTTTGTATTCGATGCGCCCCTCGTCGATCGTGAGCCGAAGCTCGTGGTGCGCCCGCCAGGACGGGAGGACCGGGACGTCGACGATGGTGGTGAGGTCAGCCTCGAGATGACCATGAAGGTGGTCGAGAAAAGCCCACCGTCCGGCGGTCTCGACGGAAGCCGACGTCGTCGTCGTGGAGGCCGGCTCGTCCTCGGCCCCGCGCCCGATGTGGTGGGAGACGTGCTCGGCGTCGAGACGTTGGGCGACGACCCATCGTGCTGCCGCCTCGAGGCTTTGCACGACAACCCCTTTCATCGTCCCTGCCGCCGTGACGATGCGGTCGAGCGATGCGGCGTCGATCGCCACGGACGGTTCGCCGTCACGAGGAAGCGTGATGCTGAGTCCCTCGATGCGGACCCGCTCTACGTCGAGGCCGTCCGCCACGAAGTTGCCGTCGAGCCGCTCGAAAGAAAGTTCGTCGAAGAAGATGACCGTAGCCTCTTGCTTGAAGTCGGCGACGATGCCGCGGGCCCGAATCGCTCCCAAGCGAACCACCGTCGGCGCTTCTTCCGTCGCGGAGGTCAGGTCGACGGTGAGGCCCTTTGCCTCGAGCGTGCCCACGCGCACCACGCCCCAGAGGTACGGGTGGTGCGCGGAGTCGAGGGCCACGTCCACCGTCTCTAGCCGTACCGGTCCGGTGGCGACGGTTCTTCGCGTGTCTCCGGCCCCAACGATGTCGAGCGATTCGAGGGTGAGGTATTCAGCCGTTCGGGCGTGAAATCGCAGCCCTGACGGCACCGTTTCGATGCGACCGGTGACGCCCGTCGAGTCGCCGAGAACGACGGAGACGGCGCTCCCGTCCGCAAACAGGCCTCCGTAGGAGAACCCCTCGACGGCCATCTCCTCGAAGCCATAGACGTGCGCGGGGGGCGAAAGCGCGTGGAGCGGCGAAGGGTGCGACTTGCTCATGGGCAACGGCTATGCACGGGGCATGCCCGGCCCTCGCCGCTCTATCTAGCCCGGAAGCCGACGGCGGATCGACGTGTCAGAGCTTCGAACGGCGAGGGGCCGCGGCGACCCGTACCGGACGTGCCTTGGCCGGCGGCATCAGGGCGGATTGGAGCGATGCTTCGGCGTCGGCGTTACCGTTCAAATGCAAGTCGAGAAAAGGCAAGGCGGCCGCGTAGAGGCGATCCATCGCGGCGGCCGGGGTCATGTAGTCCTCACCACACCCGTCTCGCGCTTCGTCCCCCCCGACGAGTCGCGCGAGAAAACCCACCGAGCGGACGACCGCACAAACATCCGTCGCCGTGAGGTGCCCCGCGCGGTCTAGATCGAGCAGGTACCGAGGACCCCGGAGCGACGCGAAGATGGGTCCGTGGTGGACGTCGTAGGGCGTCGTGCGGTCGTTTCGCGCGCCCACGACCAAGGTCGGGGTCGTGACGTTCGCCACGCCGTCGCCGCGGTAAAACTTGAACCCTGACGGGGCGATCAGAAGTGCCGCTTTCACCCGGGCATCGTGATAGCGATAGGATGTCGGCCCGAAGACGGGGAGCGCGTGACACCTTCGATCGTCGGTCCCCGGTTGACACTCGCGCGCCTGGCGGGCGCCATTGAAACGGGCCCCGACCAGGCCCAGTGCCGTGCGGCCGCCGAAAGAATGGCCGGCGACGGCCACCCGCGTGGCGTCGACGCCCGCGTGAAAGACCGACGTGCGATCCGCCGCTCGGGCGATGAGCTCATCCAGCGTGCGCGACAAGTCGAGCGGGCGATCGAACGCGGCCCGAGCGCGCTGGTCGAGGCTCACGCCCCCGAGCTTGTCGGCCATCGTGTGTCCCCGGTGGTCGGGGGCCGCGACGATGTAGCCGTGACTTGCGAGCACTTCGGCCAGTCCCACGTGCGCGAGGCGCGACGAGGTGGCGCCGTGACTGAGCAGCACCACGGGGTGCGGCCCTCCGGCCGGATCGAGACGCGCGGCGCGGCGGGCGCTGAGCGGCGAGCGCAGACGGGCCACCGTCATTCCGGCCGCGCCCTTCAGGCGGTACATCCGCTTCGGCGTTCCGGTGTGGGGGCGCGCCGGGTACCAAACCTCGACCTCGAGGCTCCGGTCGCGTGCGTCGTCGGTGAGTCCAATCGTGACCACGCCGACGGCGTGAGCACCGGCGAGGGCCGGGGGGGCGTTCCGCGGGCCAGGCATGCCCATGCAGCCGGTCGCCCCCGCCCCGATAAGTCCCATGGCCATCAGTTGAAGCGCCACCATGGCCGCGCTTCGTGACCCGAACTGAGGTGCCATCGCGAAGTCCTCCTCGGACTCGGGGTCGAACACCCGCCGGAGTGTTCCGAGACCCACCCGCAATGTAGCCACGCTGTGGCAATGTGCAACAGCGCCGCGCCGCCGCTTACCCGAAGCGGGCTAGCGCTTCTGTTCGGCGATGGCTTCGCGCGCAAGCTCTTCCGCCGCGTTCGTCACGGACGACGACGTCTCCTGAGCCCGAGCGAACGCGGCATCCAGAACCTCGACCACGCGTTCGCAGGCGGCGAGCGCCTCGGGGGACGACGTGTCGGCGTCTCCGCTCATCCCCGCGGCCGCCGCGCCCAGGACGCCGCCCATGTTCAGGACGAAGTCCGGAAGGTAGAGGATGCCGCGCTCGTGGAGGTCCCGCTCGTGTTTGGGTTCGGCCAGTTGATTGTTCGCCCCGCCCGCGACGACCCGGGTGCGCAGCCGGGGAATGGTGTCGTCATTGAGGATCGCACCGAGCGCACAAGGGGCGAACACGTCCGCGTCGACATCGTAAATCGCCTCTGGGCGGGCCCATTCGACGCCGTACGCTTTGACCACGTCGGCGACGGCACCGTCGTCGACATCGGCCACCGTGACGCGGGCCCCCGCCTCCACGAGAAGCCGGGTGAGATGACGTCCCACGCCGCCCACCCCCTGCACGGCGACGTGGACGTTTTCGAGCGTGCGCTCCAGCTTCCGCGCCACGCCCCGCCGGAGCCCAAGAAAGGTGCCGTAGGCGGTCGGCGGGGTGGTGTCGGCCGATTTTCCGACGACGTAATTCGTCGTCTCACCGATGACCTCCATGTCGGCGGCGGTCGTCCCGACGTCTTCAGCGATCACGTACTTGCCCCCGAGGCGGTCGACCGCGCGACCGAGTGCGCGCAGGAGCTCGGGCGTCTTGTCCCGACGCGGATCCGCCATGACGACACTCTTGGCTCCGCCCGAGGGGATCCGGGCCAGCGCGAGCTTGTAGCTCATCGCTTTGGACAGGCGGAGAACGTCGGTTAGAGCATCGGCGGCGGTCTCGTAGGCCCGAAAACGGCAGCCGCCTCCGGCGAGGCCCAGCGGGCCCGTGTTGTGGATCGCGACGATCGCCCGGAGGCCGACCGCGGGGTCAGAGAAGAAAGATACGTGTTCGTGGTCGTCGTACTCGGAATGTTCAAATGGGTTCATGGGGCTCGGTGAGAGAAGGTGAACGGGGGCGGGGGCAACAAGACCGATGTCAGGCCATGGCGACCTGGGCGTGTTGGGTCTCGAGCTCGTCGCGGTCGAGCTCCCCAGACAGCATCAGCTTCACCTTGCCCTTGATGCTCATGTCCGAAGACCACATCTCGCCGTCGCGCAGCCGGATCCGCAACATCGTGAGTTTCGGATCACGCCGACCTCCGGAGAACCACTCGGCGACGTTCTCGTTCCAAAAGCGGTCGATGGTGGCCTCATCGACGACGCGTTCCATCTGGCCCGAGATACAGGCGAAGAAATCGTGGCTCTTCGCCACGTACTGTAGCATTGCGTCGCGGCGTCCTTCTTTGAGCGCCAGGCAAAGACGGTTGTCGTCGGCGAGAAAGATGAAGACGTCCGAGCCGAGCTTGCGGTCAAAAAAGGCCGTCATCGGTTCGCTGTGACGGGGACCGTCCGGGACGCCGACCATGACGAAAGAGCTCTCGCCGAGCTTTTCCCAAAACGTGTTGATGATCGTGTCGTTGTTCATGCTCGTCTCTCTCGCAACATACGGACCAAGTCGCAACATGCGGACCAGCCGGCCGCGCGCCTCCTCTGAATCGTGTGGGGCGCGCGGCACGGAGGTTGCCGTGTTGACGCCCGTGGGTACCGCTTGGCCGCTGAACATGGGATGCGACGAGATTCGCTGGCGTCTCGAGGTGTCGGCGGAATCCGACGCGTCCCGGGCGGAACTTGAATACGTCACCACCGAACGAGCGGGGTTTACGCGACACCGCTGGGGTCGCGGTTTCACCTACCGCGACGATGCGGGGCGCACCGTCCGCTTCCGCGCGCTGCGACAACGCTTCGAGGACCTCGCCATCCCCCCGGCGTGGACCAACGTATGGATTTGCGGCTCCGACCGCGGTCACAAGCAGGCGACGGGGCGCGATGCCGCAGACCGAAAGCAATACATCTATCACCCGCGCTTCATCGCGGCGCGGCGGGAAGCCAAGTACCGTCGCGTCGCTGCGTTCGGGGCCCTCCTCCCGCGCGTCCGTCGCGCCGTGGCCCGCGACCTGAAAGCGCTACGCGGTGAAGCGCGATGCGCCCTCGCGGCGATCGTCCGTCTGTTGAAGTCGACGCGGGCCCGGGTGGGTCACCTCGCCTACGCGCAGGCCCACGGGAGCTATGGCTTAACCACCCTTCAGCGCCGTCACGCGCGCCTTCTCGACGATAACGCCGTCGAACTCGAGTTTACCGGCAAACGAGGTCAGCCCTGGCGCCTCCGCGTGGAAGACGAACAGGTTCGAAGGGCGCTGCGCCTGGAGGCCACCGCTCCCGACGCGCCGCTGTTCGCCTACGACGGCGGCGACGGGGCGCCGCATAGGGTGACGGCAGACGAGGTGAACGCCTATCTCCGTCGGGTCTCCGGCCAGCGCATCCTCGCGAAGGATTTCCGAACCTGGGCCGCGTGTGTGCTCGCGGTCTCTCGTCTCGGGGAGGCCGAGCGGCGAGGGCGCCTCGAACACGATGCCGACGTGGCCGTTCGCGATGCGGTCGCGGCGGTGGCCCAGGCCCTCAACAACACCCCGCCGGTGTGCCGTTCGGCCTACATTTCACCGCGCCTCCTCGAGACGTCACGCGTCAGCTCCTATCGCCTCGGCGCGCAGGAGCGGGTCGCGGGCGACGGGACCAAGCGCCTCCACGGCGCGGAGGTCAAGACGCTCGCGTTGCTCCGCGCCGCGTATCCGTTCGTCGGCCGACGGGCCGCGCAGCCGCGCCGGGCCGCATGACAAAAGGGTCTCAGGGTGAGACCTCGAGCGGACGCACCGAGAGCAGGGGACGCGGCTCTCCTTCGGCGTAGCGTAGCGAGCCGGTTGCGGGCTCGAGGCTGAGGCGGCCCGGGGTGCTCGGCGGGCCGAGGAGCGGGAGGTACATGGTCCTAGAAGAGGGCGGCGAGCTCCTCCGTGGTCGAGGGGTGGATTCGGAGGTGGGGTTGGAGGGCTTGGCGGGGGTCGAGGCCGGACCGCATGGCCCACCCCACCGCTTGAATGACTTCGGCGGCGGCGGGCCCTGCGAGATGACAGCCCACGGCGCGACCGTCGCCATCGAGCACCCATTTCACGAGCGCTTTCTCGTGATGCGGGGGCTCGTCTTGACCCGCCGTTTCCAGCGGGGCGAAGCAGCGCGCGCTCACTGTGTATTCGTCGAGGGTGGCCGCGGCCTCGGGCTCCGTTAGGCCCACCGTGCCCATAGGGGGCAACGCGAAGATGGCCGAGGGGACCCAGCGCAACGAGACGTCGCCGCGGGCGCCGGTGACGAGGTATTCCGCCAGGGCGAGCCCTTCCGCGCGCGCTACGGGGGTGAGCGGGCGTCGGTTCGCGATGTCGCCGATGGCGTAGACGCTCTCGACGCTCGTCTCGAACGTCTCTGGATCAATGACGATGGCGCCTCCGTCGTCGGTCTCGATGTCGACCTCAGAGGCGACCACGCCGCGGACGGAGGGTCGTCGACCCAGAGCCGCGAGAACGCGGTCGCAACTGAGCTCCTCCTCCGACGACAATCGGACGCGCAATCCGTGGGTGGTCTCGGCTACGGCCTCGATGGTCACGTCGGTGAGAACACGGACGCCCCGGGAGGCGAGAGCGTCGGCGGCAAACGACTGGAGCGCGGGATCGAAGTCACTCAGAACCGCGCCGTGCGTCGCCACGACGACCTCGCACCCGAGGGCGGCGAGCATGCTTGCCGACTCGACGCCGATGTAGCCCGCTCCGAGCACCACCCACCGACGCGGCAGCGTTTGAAGCGAGAGGAGGTCCTCCGAAGTCGATGCGAGTTCGATGCCCTCGATGGCCTCCGGGCGGTGGGGGATGGCGCCTGCGGCGAGCACCACCTCATCGGCTCGAAACGTGCGGTCGTCGACACGGACGCGCCCCGCGCCGACCCATTGTGCGCGTCCCGTCACCAACTCGACTCCCGCCTCATGAAGGCTTTCGGCCTGGCTCTTCGCCGCTTGTTCCACGTAGGCGTCTAGAGCCGCGGCAAAGCGCGCGAAATTCAGGGTCGACGCGTCGTGTTTCCATCCGAGCGCTTCGTCGACGGCTTGCGGGGCGCGCTCGGCGAGGCGGTGCATGATCTTTTTGGGAACGCATCCCCGTTGCACGCACGTACCGCCGAGGCCACGTGCCTCGAAGAGCACCACGCGTCGGCCCCGCTCGCTGAGTGCCGTGGCGCAGGCGAGTCCCCCCGACCCGGCTCCGATGATCGCCACGTCGAAGTCGGGCACGGTCAGCCCCATCCCTGGGCGAGCATCGCCGGGGCCAAGCGACGGAAGGCGGCGACATTGGCGCCTTCGGCGTAGTCGACGGGGTCGCGGCGCGAGGCGTTGTCGACGCAGGCGCGATGAATGAACTTCATTCGCTCCTGAAGTGCTTCGTCGACCTCAGCCTCCGTCCATGGCTCTCGCTGCGCGTTCATCGCCATCTCCAGCCCCGACACCACCACGCCCCCCGCGTTGGCGGCCTTGCCCGGGAGGTAAACAACGCGCCGTGCCGCGGAGAACGCGGCCACGGCCGCGGCCGTACACGGCATGTTGGCCCCCTCGGCGACAACCTTGAAGCGGTCGTGGCGAAGGAGGGTTTCGGCGTCGGCCTCGGTGACTTCGTTTTGCGTGGCACAGGGAAGGGCGACGTCGCACGCTTCGGCCCAAGGCTTGGCCCCCGGGCGAAACTCAGCCCCCGATAGATCGGGGGCGATGGCGTCGAGACGGTCGCCTTGGCCTTGTCGCTCGATGATGTCGGCCAGGTGGGAGGCGGTGAACCCATCGGGACAGAAGAGCGTCCCGTCGGAGTTCGAGAGGCTGATCACCTGGGCGTCGAGCGCCAACAGTTTGCGCGCCGCATGGATCGCGACGCTCCCCGCCCCCGAGATCGCACAACGCAGCCCGGCGAGCGACAGGTCGTGCTGCTCGATGGCGGCACGGAGGAAGTACATCAACCCGTAGCCGGTTGCCTCGGGGCGTAGCGGGATGCCTCCCCACCCCACGCTTTTCCCGGTGAGCGCCCCCTGCTCGCCGCCGCCGAGCCGGCGGTAGGTTCCGTAGAGGTAGCCGAGTTCTCGGGCGCCCACCCCGATGTCGCCGGCTGGCACGTCGAGCGAAGGGCCGATGTGGCGGTGAAGCTGCGTCATGAAGGCGCGGCAGAAGCGTTGGATCTCTCGGTCCGAGCGGCCGCGCGGGTTGAACGTCGCTCCGCCCTTGGCGCCCCCGAGCGGAAGCCCGGTGAGGGCGTCTTTGAACACCTGCTCGAAGGCGAGAAACCTCAGGGTGCCGAGCTTCAAGCCGTCGCGGAAGCGAAGACCGCCCTTGTAGGGTCCCAGTAAGTTGCTCTGTTGTACGCGGTAACCGCGCTCGAGCTGGAGCCGACCCCGGTCGTCTTCCCACACCACGCGAAAGGACACGATGCGGTCGGGCTCGACGAGCCGCTCGAGCACCCGAACCTCCTGCCACTCGGGGTGCGCGTGTCGGATGGGGCCGAGCGCGCCGGCCACCTCCGCCACCGCCTGGTGCAGCTCGGGGGCATCGGGGTGCGCGCGCTCGACGCGGGACAGCAGCGTGGCGTTGGTTTCCATGGGGGCCACTCGAGCCAGGACCATGCCAAAGCGCCCCGTCGCCCCCCCGAGAAGGGGACGCCACGGTCTGCCTGGATTCGGCACGGACCTTGCCGAGCAACGAGGCGGACCATGAACATCCTCATCACGACCTCACGTATGCCGTTCGCCCTCGACGAGATTCGAAAGTTCGGGCGGGCGGGGCATCACGTGATCGCGGCCGACACCTTTTCGGCGGCGCCCGGGAGCCACTCTCGCTACGCCGCCGAGACGGCGGTCTACGCCGCTCCGCGTCACGACACCGATCAATTCGTTCGCGACGTGCGGGCGCTCGTCATCAAGCACGAGGTGGGGCTCATCGTGCCGTGTTTCGAAGAGGCCTTGTATCTGTCCCGGGCGCGCGATGAAGGTGTCGACCTCGGTGCGCCGTTGTTCGCCCCGGAGTTTTCCTCGTTGATGACGCTGCACGACAAGCGAACGTTCAAAGAACTCGCGGCCTCGGTTGGCCTTCCCGTTCCGCGAACGGTGATTGCATCGACGCCAGAAGAATTACGCGCGGCGGCGGCCTCCTTTGGCGACTACTTCGCGCGGGCCGCGTTCAGCCGAGGCGGGGTCGAGCTCCTCACCAACCGGGGGCCGCTCGCCGACGCGTTGTCCATCGAAAGCGTCGATGTGACGGCGAACAACCCCATGTTGGTCCAGGAGTTCATCGACGGCACCGACGTATGCAGCTTTTCCGTCTGTCATCACGGTCGCGTGGTCGCCCATTCCACCTACGAGCATCCGAAGGAAATCGAGCACGCGGGGGGAATCGTGTTCGACTCGGTCGAGAGCGTCGAAACCCTACAAGCCGCTCAATCGATCGCTGCCGCGACCAACTACCACGGCCAGCTTTCCTTGGATTTCATGCGCGCCGAGGACGGTACGTATTACCTGATTGAATGCAATCCCCGTCCGACTGCGGGGGTGGTCGTCATGCCCGAAGAGATGTTTGTGCGCGCCGTCGTCGCGCCGGGTGAAGAGGTCGATGTGGCCCCCGCGGGGACGAGCGCGAAGATCTCCTCTGCGCTCATTCGCGACTTGGTGCTCCACCCGGAATGCATCGTCGAGGACCTGGAGCATCTCTTCGGCGACGCCAAAGAACTCTATCTCGACACCGACGACCCGGCCCCCGGGTGGTGGCAGGTGATGAGCTACACGAAGGTCATGGAGTACAAGCGGCAAACCGGTTCGAGCGACGACCGCGCGGACTTGATGGCAGCGCAGTTCTACGACGTCTGCTTCAATCCGGAAGAGGCCTCGCCGACGTCATCGGCGGCAGCATAGTCGGGGAGTCGGTCTTCGAAGCGACGCACCGCAGGAACCGCGGCGGAGACGCTGGTCGTCACGACCAGGATGACGCCCACCAGCACGAACATCAGGGCCATTCCGCGACCGTCGCCCGTGCCGATGACGGCGCCCACGGTCGCGGCGAGGGCCCCGTGGTCGGAGGCCATCAGCGGTTCGAACACCCGCTCGGCGAGGGCGCCGGCGACGAGGATGCCCAGCGACTGCGCCCCTACCCCGAGGGCGATGCGGAGCGAGAAAATGCGTCCGAGCACCCCCGGGTCGGCCTTCGTCTGCCAAATCACGCGGTTGAGACCGATGGCGAACACGAACGTCGCGCCGATGACCACGAGCGCCGCTCCGACCCATCCGACGCTCTCCCGTGCGCCGAGGACAACCGACGCGACACCGGCGACCACCATCGCGCCGAGCATCCCGTCCATGCGGCGAGGGGGTCCCCCCCAGGCGGTGAGGGCCACCCCCCCGACGATCGAACCGAAACCGAAGGCGGAGATGACCAGGCCGGCCGCTTCTTCGGTGGAAAAGGACAGCACGAGGGGCGTGACGAGCGCGTAGCCGACCCCCGGGAGGAGAAACATGATCCAGGTCACGAACCCCAGGAGATAGAGAAATGCCGGCCGGACACGGATGTAGCGCACGCCCGAGGCGAACGAGGTCCACAGAGACGAGGGCCCTTCGCCCGACGAGGGAGGAGGCGAGGGGACGGACGAGATCATCAGCGCCGCGAGGCTCGCGACGAAGGTCAACGCGTCGACGATGAACACCGTCCCGAGGCCCGCCCGGCCGATGAGCAACCCCGCGAGGGCGGGTGCGAGAATCAGCTCCACTCCCCGGACCATCTGCGTCAATCCCGCCGCGCGCGGCAGTGCTTCCTTCGGCACCAGGAGCGGCGTGCTGCTCTCGAAGGCGGGGAGGACGAAGGCGTTGGCGAGGCCGTTGACGACCAGCGCGACGTAGAGGTGCCAGAGGGCGAGGACCCCGCCGTAGTGGAGGGCCGCGATGGCGACGGTAGACAGGCTCGCGGCGACGTTGGCCGTCACCATGACCCGCTTGCGGTCGAGACGGTCGATGAGCGGTCCGGCGACCAGCGCGCCCAACCCGAGAGGCAACACGGCGAAGAAGAGGAGCTTGGTGTACGCCGCGGCATCGCCGGTGGTGGCGAAGACCCAGAGGCCGAGGCCGAAGCGCGTCATGCTGCTGCCCAGCGTGGACAGCCCCTGCCCCAGTACGATGGCGGAGAACGCGCGGGCGCCTTGGAGAACGGGACGCGCCCTCATCGCGCGAGCGTGGCAGCCCTTCCCGAGGGTGTCGAATTGGCATCCGGGTGGGGAAGAATCCAAACGCGAACGCGTAGAAAGAGGCCATGATCCAGGTCAAACCGCCCGGCCTCTTCAGCCGTGGAAAGCTCACGCTCCCCCCGTCGCCCCACATCACCAAGGAGGCGTTGGTCCACCAGCTCAACCAGAGCTGGGGTGCGCGTGGCTTCGAGGCCTACCCGTCGAAGCTGATCAACTGCGACGTCATCCTGAAGAAGAGCGGTTGGACCGGTCTCGCGATGCAGATCAAGCATCAGCCGCACGGCACCGTGATCTTGTTCAACGCCTTTTCGCCTTCGGTCATGGTGCGGCTTCTCGCGATGGGCCTGATCCCGGTGCTCATTTTGAACGCGAACTCGTGGAAGCCGCTCGTCCGGGAATTCTGCGACTACGCGCAGGGTTGCCCGTTGTTCTTGGGACAGCTCGGCGGTGGCGCCGCCCACCCGCAGCTCGGGCCCGGCGCGATGATGCCCGGCGGCTACGGCGGCGCCCCCATCACCAACGCGTATGCGCCTCCGGGGGCGGGCCACCCCGCCGCGCAGGGTCACCCGCCCGCGCAGGGTCACCCCGGACCGGGCTACCCGCAGGGGCCCGCGGCGATGGGTCAGGGCGCGATGGGGCAAGCCCCGCCGCCAGCGGGCGCGATGCCGCCTCCGTCTGCGCCTCCGCACGGCTGGAACTGACGGCGGCGGCCTCGCCGCCGGTCACAACCCAGTGGCCCTCGGGGGGCCTGGTCAGCGGCACCGACGAAGGACACGGGCGCGGATCGGATCGTCTTCCTCGATGGTGAGGAGCGCCCCGCCCAGCACCGAACGAACGCGAAGGTCGGTGATGCGTCCCTCGTGTTCGAGGGCGGCGGGAGCGGTCCAGGTCCGGTCGTCGCCGAGATGACTGGTCCAACCGTCGCCAGAGCCATCGCGCCACGCCGCGACCAGTCCGGCCCGCGGTTCGGCGTGCACGGCCCATTGTTCTGGTGCGGCGCTGAGTTCCAGGCGGGCGACCTCGCCCTGCCCCTCACCCTCGATGTCGACGCGGCGCACCACCAACGAGCCGGGGTCGTCGGCATGAACGAGCGCGGGCGCACCGTCGAAGGTCACCAGCGTCGCGCCGTCCGCCTCCGCGACGACCGACGTGCCGACCACCGTGCCGTCGGAGCGCAGGCGGACGATTCGGGTGCCTTCATCCTCAGCCGCCACCAGCAGCCACAGCATGCCGGCGACCCAGGCGAGCTGGCGGGGCGGTACGGTCACGTCCGGCAGTTCGCCGAGGGTCACCAGCTCGTCGCCCCGGACTTCGCTCACCGCGACGCGATCGTTGCGTCGCCAGGCGAGATAGCGGCGGCCGTCGTGGACGACGGTCTGCAAAGAGCGCGGATTGTCTTCTGGTAGGGCCCACACCACGGGCGACGAAAGGCCTTCTCCGTCGTCGGCCAGCGTCGCCGCGTACATCGTGACGTCGCCCATGACGCGCTCGGTGTACACGAAGCGGTATCCATTGCCCTCCCGCCAGCCGCGCAGGTTGCCGAAGTCGCTCGCGGTGCCGAGCGGGCCGAGCCCGCTCCGCTGAACCGAGGCATCGGGGTTCAGCTCGACGCCGACCAGTCGTCGGTCTTCCGCGTGCATCACCGTCCAGCCCGCGGATCGGTCGACGAGCCGGACGATTTCGGACCCGGGCCCGTCCGCCAAGAGGAGCTCGGTGTCGCCGCTGCACCGTACCCCCTCTTCGCGTCCGAGGAGCCGCTCCTCAGAACACCCCGTCAGTGCCACCGCCCCCGCCCAGAAGAGTGCCAGCCATCGGTGCACCGCCCGACGATAGCATCGGTTTCCGCCGAGCTCAGAAGACGCGGACGCCGAGGGACATGCGGGGCTGCACCCGCCATGGTGACCACACGCGAACCACTTCTGCTTCCAGCGTCTCCACGGCATACCGCGGTTGGAGCGGCAGGACGTCGGCGCTGAGGTCGAGATAGACACCGGCGTCTTCGTCGAGGGCCAATTCGATGCGGCTGCCGATCGCCACCAACGGCACCAGCGAGGGCTCGGCCAACTCGGCGTAGAACGGGGCGACGTCGAGAAACGGGAGGTCGATCGCCAACCCTCCTCCGAGCCAGCCGTGGACGCGAACGGGGACCGTCTCCGTGCCCACGAAGACCCCCGTGCGCACGGGAATGCTGTCGATACGGCCGTCGAGGGGCGGAAGTGGCGCCTCGGGGGCGTCGAGCGGGGCGCCGACCTGGTAGCCGACGTCGAAGCGAACCCCGAGATTGAGGGCCGGTCCCAAGAAGTCGACGAGCACCCCGAGCCGGGGCCCGTGCCCCAGGTCGGGGCCGTCGGCGATGAGCGCGAGCTCGTACCCGATGAACGCCTCGACATCGACGGCGTCGCCGGCTCGCGTGGCCTCGTCGGCGGGCGGAGGCGCCGGGGAAGGCGACGGCGGCGCGGGGGGAGGGGGCGGAGCTGGCCCCTGTAGTGCGCGCAAGGCATCCCCCGATGACGTCCCGAACGTCTCCCCCGCCGCCACGGCCCGGACCGCGGATCCGATGGTCTGCGCGATGCGCTCCGCCAAAACATCGATGTCGTCTGCGGCCCGTTCGTAGCGGCGGACGAGGTAGCGCTGTCGGCGGTCGTCGATCACCACGAGCAGGGCCTGTCCGTCACGGTCGAGATCGACGACGCTGCGCAGACACGGAGGGTCTTCGGGCGGGAGCAACATGGTGTCGATGCCGATGTCCGCGCGCGGCACCACCTGCACCTCGGTCGGCCGCACGACCCCCCGCAAGACCGTCGCGACCGTCTCCCGGTCCATCGTCGGACCGGCGATGTCGAGGCCAACGTCGGGACAGTCTTCGGGCGGGGGCTCAGCGGTCGCGACCGACGTCACGGCGAGATGGCCCACGACCACCACGGCCGACCACGCGCGCTTCATGTGGTCGGCCCTCGTGGGCATATGGTCAGCCGCACCCCGGCACGCACCGGCAAAGCGAACCACGAAGGCGGCGAGGGGTCGACGGAACGTCTTCGCGGGAGGCGGTCACGGCTTCGCCGCGAGGGCGCGGCGGGCCTCGGCGGCGTGAAACGAACCCGGATGATCGCGAAGCAGCTGGCGCCACGCGGCCCGCGCTTCCCGGTCGCGTCCGAGGCGGCTCAGCGAACGTGCCCGCCCCGCCAGAGCCTCCTCAGCGAGGGCTCCTTTCGGATCGTCATCGAGGTAAGCGTCGTACTCGGACAGGGCGTTTCCTGGCTCGTCCTCGGCCATGAGCGCGGCGAGACTGACCTTCGAGATCGCCGCTTCCCGCGAATCCGGGTGGCGCGCTTGGAGCTGCCGGTACAGCTGAATCGCCCGATGCCGGTCGCCGCGGCTGCGCGCGGCCTGCGCGGCGCGGAACAGCGTCGCGGGCGACATCGGAGCGGAAGCCGTCGGGGCCGGCGGAAGCGAGGGGGGGGAGGCCGTGGGGGCCGGGGGCGCAAGGGGAGCCGGTTCTTCGAGGGGGAGAAGCGGTTGGCTCGATGCCGGAGGAAACGAGGTCGGGGGGACGGATGCCGCGGCCGCCGGAGCGGGCGGCGCCACGTCGTCGCGGGCGTCCCCCCGTAGAACCGGGAGCACCGCCGCGGCGGCAAACCCGGCGACGGCACCGATCGTCGCGATGCCGGCCACGGTCCGGGCGCGCCAACGAAAGCGGACGGGAGCGGGCGGCACCGACGCCGCCGCGCTCCGAAAGACGGGGCCTGTCGCGGTGTCCGCTTCGACCGCCTCGAAGACGCGGTCCCACCGGTCGGTCGCTTCGAGGAGCGCGGCCATCTCGGGATCGTCATCGGCCGGGTCTCGGTACACCTTTTCAATCTGGCACGCCGCGCAGCGCGCGATGTGCGCCTCGAGCTGGGTCCGCTCTTCGGGCGCGAGGGTGCCCGCGGTCGCCTTTTCGTGCAGCGCCTCGAGATGGAATTCAGGGTCGGGGACGGTCATCGGAAGTGCTCCCGGAGCAGATCCCGCCACGCGGGCTCCTCGTTGATGTGTCGTTTGAGGCGTCGCTTGGCCAGCGAGAGTCGGCTGCGGACGGTGTTGATGGGCACGCCGGTCTGCTCGGCGATTTCGGCGATCGACACCCCGAAGATGGCCCGCATGACGAACGTCTCGAGTTGCGCTTCGGGAAGCGCGCGTCGGAGCAGTCGGCTGAGCTCGAGGCGGGCGAAGTCGCGTCTCGGATCGTCGTCGGAGCGGGCGCCCTCCGGGATGGGGCCTCGGACCTGGCTCCGCTTGAGCGAGCGTTCGCTGCGGATCCAGTCGGTGGCGGTGTAGGTCGCGATACGCTGGGCGAACCACACCAGGCGGCTGTCCCCACGGTAGCCGGGCAGACCCCGGAAGAAGCGGATCGCGGCCTCTTGGACGAAGTCGTCGAGGTCGGGGTGTCGCGGGCCGAGAAGCCTCGACCCCGCCTTCACGAAGATGGGCAGCACCCCGTCGAACAGGTCGCGTCGCGCCCGCGGTTCGCCGCGCAACGCCGCGCTGACCTGGGCCTCGAGATCGAGGTCGCGGCGCGGGCGGCGGGGAGGGGCGGGAACGGTCGTCACGGCGATGCGGGCGGGGTTTGTCCTCGAAGGTCGGAATCACTCGCCAAAAAAGACCAACCCCCGCCCAAAAAAAAAGTGGCCGGGGCTTGATCCTTTTTTGGCGGTCGCCCCGACGTGAAGGGTGGATGTTGCGCGACGGACGACGATGGGCGTGGGGATGGCTGCTGCTGGGCGCGGTGACGGTCGGGTGTGGAGGAGGGACGGGGGCGGGTGAGGATCTCGGTCCGCCTGTCCCTCCGGGACCGATCGTCGGTGGCGACGGTCCGGGAGAACCTCCGGCCGACGCCGTCCGCGGCATCCTCGAATGCCCCACGGTACCGCGACCAGAGTACACGCTCGGCGTCGAGGTCGAGGTGCCCCTGTCGACCCGGTTCACCACGAACTGTGCGAGCTGCCACGGCGCGACGGGAGAAGGGCGGCCGGGCTACCCTGCGCTTTCGTCTGACCTCTCGTTTGACGACTACCTCACCGCGGTACGCGAAGGCCCGGGCGCCATGCCCCGCTTCGACGCGTCCGTGGTGAGCGATGAGACGCTGCGCAACGACTACGAGCTGCTGCGGGACATGGCCGAAGGCGCGCCCAAGACACGGAGCCTCGGCGACGAGTGGACGTGGAGCGATGCTCAGGTGGAGGAAGCGTACGCGCGGGGGCTGACCGCCTGGCGCAAGCCCGATCCGCTCGGGGTGGCCTGCGCCAACTGTCACACGCCCGACGCCGTCGATCTCGCGGTGCTCGGGTACGAGGATCACGACATCATGCGCCGGGCGGCGCTTCATCTGCCGCCGGACGACCAGGTCGCGCTCGTCAACTTCGTTCACGCCCAACGCCGACGCTTCAACATCGCCGAGCCCTGCAGTCCGCGCTACCGACCGCTGCAACCGGGCGGCGAGCCGCTCCCGGGTGAGACCCCCGAGGAGCAAGACGTAGCGTTTGCCGAACAGCTGATCGACCTCGAGTCGTTCCTCGTGGTCGACGTCGTCGAAACGCTCGACGACGCCCGGGCTGCGTACCGACAACTCGTCGCCACCAACACGAGAACCCTCCGGACCGGGCTTCGCCTCCCGCGGTGGACCGAGGACTCGTTCCACGGCCACGAACACGCGACGATCAACGATTACCTGATGGGGGTCGGGCGGGCGCCCCTCGACCCGGATGCCTTCTACGCGGTCGAAGACGCGTACATCGCAGAGCCGAGCGACGCGAACTTTTACGCGCTTCTCGATTCCTTCGAGGCGCGCACCCACGACTTAGGGTACGCGGATGCCCACGAAGCGGCCAACCGGAAGGCCAACGGGCGTTGCAATGCCATTCAAAAACAAGGGGGCATGCTCGGCTTCAGCGACCTGAAGAAGAAAGAAAGCGCTTACATCGTCCAGCACCTCATGCGCGCGGCGCTGCGGGGGGCGTCCTCCTGGGAGGAACTTCCGACGGCCCCCTTCGTGGGATTTGGAAACACCCTGAATCCCTTCTATCGACTGGGCGCTCAATTCGCCGAATTCAATTGTCGCAACGCCGACGACATGATGGCGTCGTGGCCGGACGAGCCGGCGGCGGAGATTCCGCAGAGCGATCTCGACTCGGGCGAGGCCATCGAGCTCAGTCGCCAGCTCAATCACCCTTGGCAGAGCCTGGGACAACTCTACGACCCGGCCCTGATGATGCGCGAGGGGCAGACGCCGAACCAACTGCACTACTGGGCGCTCCACGGGTTCACCCAACGGGCGGTGCACCTCCCCTTCTACTACGCTCATCGGGTCGCCCAGCAGATTCACTTTTACGAGGATCTGAGGGGTACGCCGGAGCACCCGGGAGAAGGATTTTTCGGGGGGGCCGAAGTACATCCCGTGCTGGATGGGCGTCGCCTCTTCCTCCGGCCGGCGGGGTTCCGACGGGCCAACGACGACGACGAGACGATTCGCGGCGCGGTCTCGAACACGATGCGCTGCAACATCGTACGTATGGTGCTGTTGATGCAGCGCGACCTCTTTTCGCAAGGGGCCGGGGGCAACTCGATTCTCGCGCGGGAGGAGGGCGACAGTCTCAACCGGCACTGGAACGAGTGGACCACGGTCGCCAATCAGATGAATGACGGCAAACGTCCCCTTTTCGGGCCCCTGGCCGAGCGACGCGCGTTGTGCGCCGAGGGTCTGGTGTCGTTGATCGACGAAGTTCGTGACCTGGGCGCGCAGGCCGCGGATTTGTGACGCGAACGCGCGAGGTGACGTGGTCGGTCAGGCGTCGACGCGGGAGAACAGGTACAGCATCTCGGTGGCGATCTGGGCCGAGCGCTCGTCGTAGCGCTGCGCCTCCTCGGGGGTGTCGTCGGCAACCTTCGGGTCGTCGTAGGGGAGCGCCACCCGGAAGTCCGCGCCTTTGACGATGGGGCACGCCTTGTCGGCCGCCGAACACGTCATCACGGCGGCGAAGCCCTCGTCGGGGTTGCCCGCGTCGTCGTACTTCTTCGAAAACGACACGACGGGCTCCGCGTCCGAGGCAAAGCGCATCGCGTAGCGGGGGTTGTCGCCGCCCGCGTCGTCCTTTTTGACCTGAAAGCCCGCCCGCTCCAGCGCGCCGATGGCGCGGGGGTTGAACGCGGTGGCTCGCGTCCCCCCCGAATACGTCTCGACCCCCTCGAGACCGTAGTAGGCGGACGCGACCTGGGCCCACAGCTGTCCGAGATGGCTGCGCCTCGAATTGGCGGAGCAGATGAAGGTCAACCGCACGGGCGCCCCGGCCTGGCGGCGCCCGCGGATCCACTCGGCGAGCTTGTCGAGCTGGCTCCGGCGCTCGTCGGGGACCGCGGCCGTTTGGCCCACGAGAGGCGCGAGGTAGCCAGCCAGCTCATCGAGCAGGGCGACGTTCGGCTGCGGGGACCGCGGGGGCGTGGCCGTGGTGGCGGATGGCGCGGACTTGGGCGAGGCGGCCGCTGCGGGGGGTGACGACGATGACGAAGCCGCGGTCGGCGTCGGCGACGGCGCGCTCGCCTCTTCGCACGCGAACACGACGACGACGGGGAGCATGAGGACCAGCGGGGCACGTCGCACGCGATACGTCATGGGGTCGGGGTAGAAATGAATGCCACCGTCGTCAACCGACCCGGCGCGGCGTTCCGGTGACACTTTGGTCGCACGGATAAGACTCGGGTCGCGGCGCTCTCGTCGGACACCTACCTCGCAGGTCATTGAGCGAGCTGCCCCCGAGCGGCACGGTCACGGCATGAACGCCCTCGATGACTATCGCTCCGCCCCGGTTCTTTTTGCCGACTTGGGCACCTCTCGCCTCGCCTACCGTCGCTTCGGGGTGGGCCCCAACCTCCTCTTCGTGCACGGATGGCCCCTCTCGGGAGAGACCTACCGAGGTCTCGTCGCGGCGCTGCAGGGCCACTTCACCTGCATCGTGCCCGACCTCCCGGGCGCGGGAGAAACCCCGTGGGACGACACGATCGAGGAGGTGTTCGCGGGCTTCACCCACCGCCTCCTCTCCTTCGTCGACGTCCTCGGGCTGACGCGTTTCGGTCTTTTTGGGCAGGACTCCGGGGGCACGCTCGCCCGATTGGTCGCTGCCCGGGTGCAGGACCGGGTCTACGGCATCGGGCTCACCAACACCGAGGTCGCCGGTCACGTTCCGCCGTTGCTCCCGCTCCTGCAGCGGATCGCGGCCCTTCCGGGCGCGGCCTGGGTGTTTCGGCACCTGCTGCGCTTTCGCCCCTACCTACGCTCGGCGCTGGGGTTCGGTGGCTGCTTCAAGGATCCGGCGCGGCTCCACGGCTCCTTCGATGGCACCGCCCTTCGTGCCCTTCGGGATGACCCAGGTCCGGCCATGCAGGTCCTGCGGCGCGCGGATCTCGACGTGGTCATGCGCCTCGATGCGGTGCAGGCGAGGATCGAAGCCCCCATGGTCGCGGTGTGGGGCGACGACGATCCTTTCTTTCCGTTTGGCCAGGCCAAGCAGCTCGTCCAGACCTGGCCCACCCGGTCCGAGCTCCATCGTCTGGAGGGCTATCGGCTCCTGGTGCACGAAGAGGTCCCCGACGAGGTCGCGCGGCGCGTGGGACCTTTCCTTCTCGAGGCCGCCCGAGAAGAGTGACCGCCGTGTCCGACCGTCCCGTATTTCCCGCGCTTCTTCGTTACTGGCGCCATGCCCGGGGGCTGAGTCAGTTGGACTTGGCCGGCGCTGCCGACGTGTCGGCCCGTCACATCAGCTTTCTGGAGACGGGGCGGGCTCGACCGAGCCGCGCGATGGTCTTGCGGTTGGGGGCATCGCTCGACATCGCCTTGCGCGAGCAAAACGCGATGCTGGTCGCGGCGGGCTTCGCGGAGGCGTTTACCGAGCCTGACCCCCAGGGATTCAGCCCTGCCGTCGAGAACGCTCTCCGCGTGATGATGGATCACCACGAACCTTACCCGTTGCTGGTGCTCGACCGGGGCTACGACCTCGTGATGGCCAACGAGGCGACCGGGAGGCTTCTCCGCACGTTGCTCGGCGACGCCGCCGACCGGGAGCGCAACGTGATGAAACTTTTGTTCGACCCCGAGCTGCTGCGACCCTTCATCCTCGATTGGCCCCAGGTCGCGGGGGCCATGCTGTCACGGCTCCAGCGCGAGGCCCTGCTCGACCGCCGTGATCTCGGTCCGCTGCTGAGCGCGCTCTGTGCCTACCCGGAGGTCCCGGGCGACTGGCGGACGCCCGACTTTTCGGCCCCGAGCGAGGCCACGCTGGAACTCCACTTCTCCTACGCGGGGCAGCGACTCGGCTTCTTGACCACGCTCACCGTATTTCAAGCGCCCCAGAACATCTCGCTGCAGGAGATGCAGATCGAGAGCTACTTTCCGCTCGACGACGCGACCGACCGGTTGTGCCGCATGTTGGCCGGCGAGGCGACCGCGCCGGCAGTGTGACCCGACCTCCACCCGCATTTCCATGCCGCGCGCGTACGGGGCGAGGAGCCATGCTCGCCCTCGCCAGTTCTCGTGGGCGCTCTTGGGCTTTTTGGGGCTTTCTTCGGCTTTCTTCGACGTTGTCGGCGGGTCGCGACACCATTCACGGTTTTGGTCGAGCGTGTAGAGTGGCGGGCATGGCGTCTCGAATCATTCTCCACGGAAAACAAGCGGCGAACGAAGAGCTGCGCGCCGCGGTCGCTGCGGTTCGGAAATCGGGAGCGGAGCTCGACGTGCGGGTCACGTGGGAGGCAGGGGATGCGGGTCGCTTGGCGGCGGAGGCCGCCCGTGCCGGGTTTGAGCGCGTCATCGCGGGCGGCGGCGATGGCACGGTGAACGAAGTGCTCGCGGGCTTGCGGAGCGTCGATTTCGGCGGGGCGCTGGGCGTCCTGCCGCTCGGGACGGCCAATGACTTCGCCCGGTCGGCCGGCATCCCGCCCGAACTGGAGCCGGCGCTGCAACTCGCGGCGTCTGGGTCCCCGACCCGCGTGGACGTCGGCTGCTCCGGGACGCGCGTCTTCCTCAATGTCGCCACCGGCGGCTTTGGCACGCAGATCACCGTTGAGACGGACCCTCGGCTGAAGAAGGCGATGGGGGGGGCGGCCTACCTGCTGACGGGCGTCACCCGTTTTTCGTCGATCGAGCCCGTTCAGTGTCAGCTCCGCATGCCCGACGAGACGTGGGAAGGCCACGTCTTGGTGTTTGCGTTGGGCAACGGACGGCAGGCGGGAGGCGGCCAGGTGCTCTGTCCCGAGGCCACCGTCGACGACGGCGCCTTCGACGTGACCGTCCTCGAAGCGCCGGCCAAAGACGGAATCACCGAGATGGTAGGCAAGCTGATGACGCGCGGCCCCGAGTCCCTGGAGACCTTTACCCGACGCTGGCGGACGCCCTGGGTCGAGGTCGACGCGCCCGAGGGCATGCACATCAACCTCGACGGCGAACCCACCCACGCGACCCATCATCGTTTCGATCTCGACCCCGGGGCGCTGCGGCTGGTGCTGCCCGAGGACAGCCCGCTCCTCGCCGGCGGAGCGCCAGCGTCGGGATGACGCTTGCCATCGTGGGTCGCCGGCGCCAGGCGCAGACGACCTATTATAAGGCCCCCGGACAACTACGTCGGAGCGCGACCACGCGCCCGCCCCGCGTCGGCCGCGGTGGTAACGTCGCGACCAATGCGTTGGCTCGCCCGTCTTCACGCCGGCTACCTCGCGTTGGTCGTGCTCGTTCCCCTGATCGTGGCCGAGCCATGGCACGGGTCCGCGTTGTTCTTCTCGTTCGCGCCGCTGGCGGTTTGGTACACGCTGCTGTCGAGCGGCTACCGCCTGACGCGTAACCCGCTCGGGGCGCTTTTGGTGGTCGCGGCGGTCCCGCTTCAGGTCGGATACAGCGTCTCGGTCCACGGGGGCGGGGTGATCGACTTCTTTCACGAGGAGGCGGTCGTCGCCCTGAGCGGCGTCTTGGTGGGGCTCGTCGTAGCCACCGGGTGGGCGTGGCTGTCCAAAGTGGTTCACGCATTGGTGCTCGCCGTCTTTCTGCTCGCGCCCTGGATCGCCCTGAACTTTCACTTCCTGCGTTCGACCCAAGATTGGCCCCTCTATGGGCGCCTCGCCTTTTACAGCGCGGCGCTCACCTCCACCGCGGGGAGTGTTCTGCTGTTCGGCCGCGCCGCACAACGGTTCCGACAGGGCGGAGAGGCGCAGAAGGTGGTGCTCGAATACGGAGCCAACCCCGGCACCAAAAAGGACCCAGAGGAGCAGGAGGCCAACGCGACGCACCCCACCGACGAATCCGCCGCGTGGGTGGGTCTAGAGCTCGACATGCCCGAGGAGGCCGCGCCGCTCGCCGCGGTCGGCGCGTGGTTCGTTTGCTTCGTCATTCGTGGCGTCATCGAAGTGATGTGAGCCGCGCCGAACGGAGACGAGGCGACGTCTAAGGTCCTTGGGGGTGACCCGGGGAAGGAGCATCACGACGAGGAGCGGACACGGGACACGGTGATGGTTTTTCACGCGTGGCGCGGCGCTCGAACGTGGCGCGGACGGCCTGAACCAAGCGTTGCCCGTCGGAAGCGAACTCGCGGCAGAGGAACCAGAGGTCGAAGAAGTCCTTCATCCGGCTGTTCGCCATCCCGAGGTAGACGATGGCGTGCAGCTTCTCCGCCACGACCGTCTCGCGGGGATACGCACGGACCCTCGGACTGGGTTGATCGAGCACTGGGTTGATCGATCAGGGTGGGGCAGTCGGTCAAGACCGGGGCGGGCGTGATCGCCGGTCTTTGACCGAGTGCGCCGTGTTCGTCGTCATGACAGCGCCTCGATGTAGGGTTGCATGACACGGCTCACCCGACAGATTCGCGCCGCCTCGAGCAGGTCGTCCATCGATCGGCCACGCTTGCCGAGGTACGCCCGCAGCGCGTCCACGGCTACGTCGACGCCAATCTTGTTCCGGTACTTGAAGCAGTCGGAAACGGTCTTCGCTCGCGACATGACGGAGACTTCCACCCCTTCGATGCCGATGCACCCTCTCGGGGTAACGCGATGCAATCGGCGTTGTCCATCCACGAGCGGCGGAAAGCCTTCTGGAGCATGATCCCCTGACCGTCGAGCGTGAGGCCCGGCGCCGCCGCACCGTCGCGTGTGATCGACGCCGAGACGCGCCCGAACTCGGCCAATCGCGGTCTCAACGCAAGGGTCGAGTAAAGCGCGTGCACGCAGACGACGGACGATCATCCAGGCGCTCGCTTGTGCTGTTGGCGCAGATGCGGCAAGCCCGGCGGGGGATGGGACGACGCGGAAAGAGCCGGAAGAGGCAGACGCAAAAGCGTACAGAGTCGGCCTTGGCCGCGGCGCAGCGTGCCCTCGGTACCCAACTCGAGGACCCCGCCGAACTCTGCGCTGCGCTCCGCCGGCAGGGACGAGAAAAGCTCGCGGTCGCCCTCGTGGACGAGTGTCTGCCGGGGGTCACCGACGCGGCGGTGGCCTTGCGTCTGCGCCTCGAACAGTCCCTCGCGGCGTTCAGCATCGGAGATGGGCCGACGCTCGCCCGCTGCCTCGGCGAGGAACCGGAGGTCGCGCGGGTGTTGCGCCCGCTGCTGGAGGGAAACGTCGCCGAGAACGAGCCATCGAGGTGGCGGCGAGAGCTCGGTCGTGTCGCCGAGGCGGTGCGTCTCGCGGCCTCAGGTCAGATCGAGGAGGCCCGCGCACGGCTCACGAAGGTCGGTCCGGCCCATCGCGAGGCGCTCCACGTCGGGGCCTTCAAGGCGGCGGTGACGCTCTCGGGGGGAGGAAAAGGCGCGCCCGCCGCCCTCGGGCGGGTGCTCGACGTCTTGCCGGATTCGGAAAAGCCCGGCGCGGTGGCGGAACTCATCCGAGAGCAGCCCGAAGCCGCGCAACGCTTCCTGCATCGAAACCGAGCGATCCCCCGACACCGCGACCTCGCGGTCCTGGCCCGGGCCGCCTTCGCCATGGATCGCGGAAAGAAAGCCGACGCGGGGCTCATGCAGCTCGGCGCCGAGCCCCTCGATCCGAGCTGGGTGACGACGGGCGCAGAAGGCACCGTCTCACTCTACGAGGCGTTTGCTCACTTGGCCGAGCCCGCGCAGGCCAAAGCATGCATCGAGCGGGCCATCGAGGCAGGCGCCGACCTCGGTGAGGCCTTGCGCGCCTACCTCGTCCTCGCCCGTCGCCACGGAGATCATGAGGCCCGCGCCGCGCACCGGGCGCTGCGTCTGGGGCGGGTGTGGCGAGATGAGCCGGGGGGCGAGCTGGCGGCGCTGGCGGCCTATTGGCTCGCGGCGCTTCTCGCGGGGAACGCCTTGGATTGGGAGACACTGGAGAACGTCCAGCGGCAGGTGGTGCAGCTCGGCGAACGCGCGGCGTCATCGTCGTCGACGTGGACGCTGCCCTCTTGGCTCGGGCGGCGCATCGAAGCCGAGCTGGCGCTGAAACGAGATCGCGACCCGCCCCGCGCCGTCGCGTTGCTGAAGCTCTTGCTCGACGAGCGGCCCCACGACGTCCGCGCCTGGTGGCTCGCCGTCGCGGCGGCGCCCGATCCCGCGCGAGAGCGCGCGATACGCGCCCAGGCCTATCGCATGACGGGAGTGCGGGACTTTCGTCCCCCCACCGAGCGGGTGGCGTTCACGGAGGACACGATACGCGAACGGCTCCGCGAGCCGGGCCTCAGCCCGGGCCGCCTCGCACAGTTGCTCTACCAATGGTGCGACACCCGCGTCCGTCAGGGCGGGTCGGGTGCCTCCGTCGTGCTCGACGTGTTGCGAGAGCCCGATTTCATGCGCGCCCTCGGCCTCCTCGGCGAGCGCGACCAGACCGCCGTGAGCGTGGCCGCGCTGTCCATGATCCCGCCCGGTGCGCCGGAGAGCGGGACCCTCGTCCGTCGGTGGCTGAACACCCCGGCTCGAGCCGAGGCGCTCGGTGAGGTGGCCGTTTATCTCGGAACCGCGGAGGCGATCGCCGCGCTGGCCGAGGCGTGTCTGGCCGATGGCGATCCTCGAGCCACGCCGCTCGTGGAGGCATTGGCGCGTGGCGGCGCCGTCGCGCGGGCGGGTGCCCTCCTCGCCAAGGGTGCGGCCTCTCTCGACCGCAGCACGATGAAGCGGATCGAGGCCGCGCTGGCGGGAGGTGGGCGCGGCCGCGAGATTCGTCGACGCGGCGTGCTCGCGGCGCACGCGGAGCGCCTCCACCCCGAGTTCGACTTGCTGGAGCGACGTCTCCCCGGCGAAGACACCCCGGCGGACGCGCGCCTCGAAGCACCCGACGACATCGCGCGCGAAGACCCATCGATTGAGCTGACGGCCGAGCTCGAAGATCTCACGGTCGAGGCGCTGCTCGGCGACGCCTTGGAGCGCCGGAGCGAGATCGCTCGCCTCGACGCACACGTCGGCCACGAGGATGACGTTCCCCAAGCTTTTCGACGCTTCCCGTGCCTGAAGTCCTTCGTGGAGGAGGTCCTTTACGGTGCGTTCGAGCGCTTCGACCATCTCGCCGAGGCACAGCTCGCTTCCCTCGAGGCGCTGGCGCGACGGGCGATGATTCGCGACGACGAGGAGACCTTTCAACGGTTCCTCGGCGCCCTCGACGATGCCGAGGTGGCGCTCCCACGCACTTATCGGCCCCGGGGAAAGGGCAAAAAGCGGAAGTTCACGCCCAAACCCGCCAGGACCAGGAGCCGCGACCGGCGAAACAAGGAGCGCAACAAGCAGAAGCAGAAGCGCCGCCAGAAGAAGAAGCAGCAGAGGAAGCGATGACCATCCCCGCCAAGATCCGAGCCGCGGCCGACCGCCTCGGGGTCGAGCCCACCACCGACGAAAAAACGCTCCGTCGTGCCTACCGGCGTGCCGTGCGCCGGAATCCCCCCGACACGGAGCCCGCAGCGTTTCGGTCCATTCGCGACGCCTACGAGCTGCTCGCCGACCCGATGGATCAGGTGTACCAGCTCATCGTGGTCGGCAAGCCCCACCTCCCGCCCCCTCCGCTGCCGCTGCCCCCCCGGGGCCACGCCGCCGCGCTCGTGTTGCGACAGCTCGCTCGTGAGCTCTCGGTGGAGCGTCTGCGGGACGGGTGCACGGATGACTGACGAGGCGCGTATCGCGGAGGTCCTGGAAGCGCTGCGAATGGAGCTTCGTCGCCAGGGTCGGGCGGCGATCGCAGCCCAGGCCGCGGCCGAGGCTTGCCTCGAAATGCTCCAGCGACCGCCGGCTCCAGCCGCGGCGGCAGCGAAAGATGAAGCCTGGGTGAACCCGCTGTTGCCCGCGCTCGACGCGCTCGAGCGCGTTCGCCAACACGCAGAGAAGGTCGCCAACGCCCCCGCCGTCCCTGGGGGCTGGCTTCAACGCCTGCGCCGCGCGCGTTCCGAGGACGAGGCCACCGGGCTCGCGGCGAGGGTGCTTCTCCTCGCCGAGCAGTTCGAGTCCGCCCTTCGCGACGCGGGCCTCGCCCCGGCGCGACCGGCCCGAGGGGACCCCTTCGACGCGGCCGTTCATCGCGCGGTGGGTCGGGTACCCGGCCCGGCCGAGACCGTGGTCGAGGTCGTGCGCAGCGGATATCGCTACCGGGACCGCCTCGTTCGAGAGGCGGATGTCATCGTGGGAGAAGACTCGTGATGACCGTCGGGATCGACTTAGGTACCACCAACTCGGTGGTGGGCGCGTACATCGACGGAGCGGTGCAGCTCTTCGCCGACGACCAGGACCGAATCCTGCTCCCCTCAGCGGTCGCCCTGTCGCTGTCCGGGAGCGTCGTCGTGGGCCAGACGGCCCGCAACCGTCGGCTCTTGGATCCGAGCCGCACCGTCATGTCGGTGAAGCGAGAGATGGGGCGGACCGAGGAGGTGCGTCTCGGCGAGCAGAGTCTGAGCCCCCCTCAGATCTCCGCGCTCATTCTCTCGGCGCTGGTCGACCGGGCCGAGCGCACGCTCGGCGCGCGACCCACGCAGGCGATCATCACCGTCCCCGCCTACTTCGACGACGCTCAGCGGCAGGCCACGCGCGATGCCGGAGCATTCGCGGGCCTGGAAGTGTTACGGCTCGTCAACGAGCCGACCGCCGCCGCGACGACCTATCAGTCCGGCGCGGAAGAAACGGTGCTCGTCTTCGACCTCGGCGGCGGAACCTTCGACGTCTCGGTCCTCGAGCGCGAGGAAGAGCTTCTCGAAGTACTGAGCAGCCACGGAGACACCCGACTCGGGGGCGACGACATCGATCGCGCCTTCTATCGATGGGTGATCGAGCGTCTCGGTCGCGACGGAGACGTCATCGAGCGCCGCCCCCTCGCCTCCGCCCGGTTGCACCAGGCGGTAGAGCGGGCCAAGCACGCCCTCTCGCAGAAAGAAGAGGTCCGCTTGGTCGAGCCCCTCATCGTCGAGGACGGTGATGTGCTCATCGACGTCGACCTCCGCGTGACGCGCAACGAACTCGAGGAGCTGGCCCGTCCCGTGGTGCGCAAGGCCCTGGGCAAGGTGAACGAGGCCCTCCGCGATGCCCGGGTTCGCGCGACCGACCTCGACCGCGTGCTGCTCGTGGGGGGCGCGACGAGGATGCCTCTGGTCGAAGCCATGGTGGCCGAGCACCTGGACCTGCCCGTCAGCCGCGACCTCGACCCGGATCTCGCGGTCGCCCAAGGGGCCGCGATCATCGCGGCCCGGGCCATGGGCACCGAAGTTCACACCGTCCTCGTGGACATCACCCCGCATACCCTCGTCGCCGGCAGCCTCAACCCCGACGACCCATTCGACGCGATGGTGGCGGCGCCGATCATTCGTCGCGGCTCGGTGGTGCCGGTCGAGCGCACCGAATCCTTCATCACCGCGTACGAGAACCAATCCGGAGTCGACCTCCCCGTCGGTCAGGGAGAGGAACCGCTCTTCGACGACGTGACCTACATCGGCGAAGTGCGTCTCGAAGGGTTGCCTCCCAGCCCCGCGGGTAGCCTCGTCGAGGTCACCTATCGCCTCGATCTCTCGGGCGTGCTTCACGTCTCGGCCGTGCATGCCGCGAGTGGCCTCAGCGCCGAGACGCGCATCACCAAGAGCCCGTTCCGCCTCACCGCGCGCCAACGCAAGACCGCGCGCGCCGAGCTCGAAACGCTGCTCGCCGCCCACGCGCCAGAGACGACGCCGGACCGGAGCCTCGCGCTCGCAATGCTCAAGCGCGCGGAGCGAGCCCTGGAGCGCGCCCCGGCCGAATCCGGCGCGCGCGCCGCAGTCGAGGCCGCCCGGGCGACCCTCAAGGGGCTCGTGGCCGCCCCGGAGGCCACGGAGGCCCAGCTCGAAGCGGCCCTCGATAAGCTCTCCGACGCGCTGCTCGACTTGATGTAGCCTCGCCGGCCGAGATTCGAGACGCGACGGCCGGCTTTCGTTCTGAAAGCCGAGTGATCTCGTGGCGCCCCCGGCTGGAGTCGAACCAGCGACCTTCGGTTTAGGAAGTCCTGGCAAAACCGAGGCGTGGTCTAGAGTTAGGTCGCCTCGTGGGATCAGCGTGGGACTACGCCGCAGCGACCAGCGACTGCTCAAAGTCTCGGCGAGCTTCTGCTGGATTTAGGGCATCCCACTGAAGAGCTGCGGCCGTGGTTGCCTTCTCGTAGGCCGCGGCGTTCTTCCGCAGAGTCGGGTCGAAGGGATTGTCCAACATGGCTAGCTCGAACACCCTCCGCACGTGTCCGTCTGCCCGCCCAAGGTTCGCGGCGGCGATGGCAACAAACTCCAGAAGCCGCGCCCTCAACGGGCCGCGTGGGCTCAAGTTGGCGCCGATCTGAGCTAGACGTTCTGCCTCCTCCCAACGAGCCATCTGCAGCGCTGCGTGACTCGTGTGGAGATAGGGCCATGGCAGTGCCGTTCCAAGGTCGATGGCTGCTCGGAAGTCCCCCAGCGCAGCCCCACCGTCACCTCTGTCGAGGTAGGCAAATCCCCGAGCAATGAGTGTCGAATCGAAAGCCTTTACTCGCACCGCGGCAGTAAAGGCCTGGAGAGCCTCGTCACGATCCCCAAGGTGCTCGTGGGAGAACCCGGCGGCAACTTGTGCAGAGGCCACGACCGTGCTTAACACGTCGGACACGTCAGCTGGCCGTTTGACCAAACAAATGATCCGCCGGTACGTCTCGTTGGGGTCCGCCGCGGACACGTGAGGAGAAAGCTGAAACAGAGTAGCTGCTGCCTTCAATACGAGGGTTGCCGGAGCTTCGGGGCTGTCTTCGATCGCCTTGATCCGATTCAGAGCTTCCTCGGCCAGTCCTGCTTGAGCTAGAGCATCAAGCGACATCACGCCGTAGGAGGACTTCGGATTGCGCTCATGAGCGAAATCGTAGAAGGCCGCCGCAGCTTCGTACACGTGAAGGCGCTCCCAGAGCCGCCCGAAGCCATAGGCCAGCTTGTCTGCGGGCCAGTTCTCATCGTCATCGGGGACACGCCGCAACAGTCGAAGCGTTTCTCGAGCGTCGCCCGTGCTGAAGGATGCCGCCAGATCGCGTAGCGTGTCCTTGGGCTTGTCCGCTTCCAATGGCGGTACCTGCCTCTTGCCCTCCAGCAGGTACAAGTCCTCCGACAGCTCGGCAAGCAGAGCCTGCTGGTCGCTGGGCAGTCGTCGCAGCACGGAGTCCATCCGCTCACGTATCGCGTCGGCAGCGTCGTCATCACCGCGGCCGGCCTTCATCTCGGCCGCAAGGGCAACCAGGAGATGAACGGCCTGTGGTTCAACGCTCATCGTCTTCGCCCTTGCGTGGCTCCTCGATACGCCATCGGCGCCGTGTACCACCAAGGGCGGCTTGGAAGGCGTCTGCATGCATGACTCGCCTCGGTTGAACAACGCCATGGTCAGGCGTGTCTTCGTCGTCGGGCGCAAGCTCAAGATCGTTGTCGATCACAGTCCGCACGAAGGGGCCGTTGGCGTGAAGCGCGAAGATGCGGTCCTTAGAGTTGCCCCGCGCGTCCGGCCGCAGCCAGCGGAACTGCGGTGGGACTCTGTGCAGAGGAAGCGTCTCAAACGACGGGGAGACGGACATCCCCTCTCGCTCGCCCTCGAAGAAGCGGTCCGGCCCGACGTTACCGCGAGTGTCCGGCTTGACGTCATGAGGGTCAGTCGGGTGGACCCGAACCCCAAGCTGGCGGGCCGTCGGACCAACCATCGGCGCCTCCCCATCGGGAGTCATGGCGCGAAAAACTCTCGGCGACGTTGTGTCTCCACCGTCAGGGTTTTCGTTGGCTCCCATGCGTGGAGCCTAGCACTGCCGGAGAAGCGATTGCAGCGAAGCGGGTAGGGTCGCCTTGTCCTGGTGGGCATGGACGGCGAAGACGTAGACGTCGGCGGACCTCGTCGCTTCGTCCGCATAGGTGTTGGGTAACCGTTCAGGGGTGGGATTGAGCACGAGCGGCGTGGCGTGAAATCCGTTGTGCATGGCGAAGAGCAACGAGGACCTGGCATGGCAAATCGAGGAGTTGGTGCGCGAGCACATCACGGAGAGCCGTCGGAGGGTACAGGAGGCGGTGACGCGAGCATTCTCGTCGTCGGCGCCGCGGGCGGCCCGTCGGCGGTCGTGCACACCGAGTGGTAGGCCTTCCCGGCGCAGCAGCGCCGCGATCTTCCCGGGCTCCGTACACGCGTCCGCCTCGGTTACGATGCGAACCTTGTACGCCGCCGAGAAGCGTCGTCTGCCGCCCGCGGCGACGCTTTCGTTGTTCCTGTCCCCGTGGGTCGTTCTCTTTCGTGGTTTGGGCACGATGATCTGGTTCCAGTCTCCACCCTGTTGCTCACTAACTCTATGAATAGGGCTGTCTCACGTCATGTTGGCACACAGGGGATCCGGCGGAACGCCGGGAGCAGATCCTCTCGCTTCTTCACACCATGGACTGCATGAACCGTGTGCTCCGGCCGAGGTTCAAATTGCTGAACCCTACGGATTATGAGCCTTACGAATCTGCCGGGTGAAGCGCCTCGAGACCTATAACCACCGGGTGTACAAGACGCCCGATGGCCCCCGGCTGATGGGCTACGTCAGGGCTCAGCTCCTGCCCAACGGACCCGAGGAGTTCGTGCGCCAGGATGTGCTGCGTTCCCTGGTCGAGGAGTACGGCTACCCAAGGGAGTCCCTTCTCTCCGAGGAACCCGTGGCTCGCGGGACGAAGAACCGACGGCGTGCCGATGTGCTGGTGGAGCTACCGACGCGGGTTCACAAGCAGCACTCGGTCAAGATCGGGGAAGACACGCCGGCAACCCCTGAGCAACCCGACAGTCGGGCCTACAGCGACATGGTCGCGCACCTTGAGGGCAAGCTCCAAGGACGTGGCGGAATCAAGGTTGTCGATATTCCCGATGAGCTCAGCCTTCGGCTTGATGGGCTCAGCGTCCGAGGTCGCGTGCTTGGTTTCAAATCGGAGGGGGCAGCGCTTGCCATGTGGTTGAAGCTCCTCGATGAGGCTCCGGGGCTGCCAAACGAAGTTGGTTTCTACATCCTCGGCTATGGGCTGACCGCCACGGAGAAGAAGCTGGCTCGCAAACTTGGCCTTCCGGCCGTCGAGTACACGGACGAAGAGCGCGACGACTTCTTCGATCACTACAGTACCCTCTTTGGGCTCGACCAAGACCTTGAAATCGATGCCGGCGGATGCATATCCAAGAGTGAGGACGAAGGCTGGCTCGTCCTCTATCCAGACAAGACGACGTGGGGCGGCGTCCTCGTTCACTTAGACTACAGGAGCCCCCCCTGGGGGGCCTTCTTCAAGGCCCGAGCCTCGCACATGGCACCGATCCCCGTTGGAGACGACAATATTGCCTACCGGGATTCGCTCGACACCCTAAAGCCCGGCGACCCCGTCTTTGTGATGCTGGGCGATGATGCTCGCACGGTCGAAGGCACGGTCACATCTCCCGGAACCGAGGTCGTCAAAGTCGACTGCGGCTCCAACGGCAACCTTACCGCCTATCGTGCCATGTCGGGCAAGGGAGCCCCATGGCTTGCCGGACGGGCTGCGCCCCTGGACGGGCTCGATGGTTACGAACGTCACCGGCAAAGAGTCCGTGACTTCGAGAGGACATTCGTCGTCATCGAGTGCAAGGCCCCAAGCGTCGCATTCTCCGAGGAGGTACGCGAGCAAGGCCTGGACTACGCGACGACTCGTAGAGCCCGCTACCTTGTCTTGACGAACGGCCACTGGGCACGAACCTACGTCCTCTCGGACAGGGGCTACACGCCCATCAAGGACATCCCTACGTACCAGGAGGCCATCTCCGCGGAGACGTTCGCGGTCGGAAGCTTGGACACGGCCAGGCAGGATTACCCCCTGCCGTCGGACGTCGTTGAGCGCCCAGACGCCCTTCGGCTTATGGTTCGCCATCGAGCCAACGTTGGGGCGCAGACCAAGCAGAGTCTTTGGCTCCCCATCCTCCTTCTCGACGAAGCCCTCCGACTCGACGCCCCGATGTTTACGGAGCCCGTGACGGGCTACGGTGTGACACTCAGCGAGGACCTTGGCCTCCGCTGGCACGAGCCAGGAAACCCCTCCGGAGGCACCTACCCCGGCGACTACCGAGACTTCCTGCTCATGCTGCCGGACGGAACCGAAGCGGTCTTCGGGGTTCGACTGAACCGCTACCGCCTCGCGGTGAAGCCCAATGGGAAGACCGTCGGCGGCGGAACCATCTTGACCGGTTGTCTGTCGTTCGGGGCGACCTACCACCCGGCTCTTCAGTGCCGCCTGGACCAGTTCCTACGAGTGGAGGCCGATCGGCTCAAACTGTGGCACTCAGGCATCGCAACGGTCGGCAAGGGCCGGGTGAAAAACGCCGACGTGATCAGGTTCGTACAGGAACGCCAGCCCGGCCTAGTCAAGGACGGGAAGGTCGACCTTGGGGGCCTGCCCCTGCGACCGGGCCTGAGATGGGACGAGATGAGCAACCTCGTCCTCCGCCTGGCCGGGTACGTGATGCTCAGGCACGACTTCAAGGAAGAGGTGCGGGCGGCTCGGAAGAGCAGGTAGCAACATACAAGGCGCCCACAATTGTTCGCGCTGACCGAAGTTTCCAGGCCGAACGTATTTTCGTGTCTGTCCGATCGGGTGGTTTGCAAGTCACCGGCTTTCGTTCTGAAAGCCGAGTGATCTCCTGGCGCCCCCGGCTGGAGTCGAACCAGCGACCTTCGGTTTAGGAAACCGCTGCTCTATCCTCTGAGCTACGGGGGCGAGTGGTCCGCGGTGACCACGTTCCGGGGCCTAGCACGGGGAGGACGGTGCGCGGGGTGGGTTGTGCGGGCGCGCGTTTTCGCCTTTTCTGGGGGGGTGGAAGGATGGGCTTGGTCGCGGCTGGTGGTGGGGGCCGTCGCTTGCGTGGGGTGGTGGGGCTGCTCTGGTGATGCGGAGGTGGGGCCGACGCCAGAGCGGATGCCGCCCGGGGCGGACCCGCCCTCGATGGAATCGCCGACGCCGGAGCCGCCGCCGCCGCCCGACCCGTGGGTGCTGCCGCCTCGGTGCACGCATGGGCCGGAGGACGTTATCGCTGAGGGGACGATGGTGGTGTTGTGTGGGACGCCGGAGGCGGACGAGCTCACGGCGGGCGCGGGGGATGATGTGGTTAACGGCTGGGGCGGCGACGACCGGCTGGCGGGCGGGGCGGGGAACGACCTCTACGTCGTGCGGCCGGGCGGTGACGTCGTCATCGACGATGCGGCGGGCGCCTACGATCGGCTGTGGGTGGTGGGGGTGCCCCCGGCGGAGATCGCGATCGAGACGGAGGGGGACGACGTGGTGGTGACGCGGGTGCCGGCGTCGGCGTCGCCGCCGTTGCGCGTCACGATCCGAGGGGCGGGGGCCATCGAGCACATCGAGGTGGAGGACGCATCGCGGGATCGGTTCGACGACTTGGACTTCGGCTTGTACTGGTTGGGGCCAGACGGAGCGCGGGAGAAAGACATCCCCAGCGTGGCCCATCCTTACTTCGACCCGACCCGGCCGAGCTTCGTGTACGTCCACGGGTGGCAGTCGGGAACCACCGCCGGCCGGCAGCGCGAGGGGCTCGCCGAGTTTGCCGAGGGCGCGGCGGAGGGGCCCGATCTCGACTTTGTCGCCCGGTGGCGGGGGGCGGGATTCAACGTCGGGGTGTTTTACTGGAATCAGCTCGCCGACGAGGGGGAGGTCAAGGACGCCGAGGCGAAGATCTGGACGACCGATGGTCCGCGCGCGATGCGCTTTCGACGCGTCGACGAGAGCTACGATACCGTCGCGGGGCTGCCTCCCGTGGCGCGCTCGTTGCGCAATGCTTGGCTTCACGCCCACCTCGGAGCGGTGTCGCTGGATCCTCCGCCGGCGCACCGGGTGGCCGGTCACTCCCTCGGCAATCAATTGGCGGTGGCGGCGGTCGGCGAGATCCACGACGCGGTCGACGACGGGCGGGTCTCGGCGGCGCTCGCTCCGCGTCGGGTCGCACTTCTCGACCCGTTCTGGTCGAAAGGCGACAAGGGCTACCTCGGCGATACGACGCCCCACCAGGCGGTGACGGCCATCACCGCCGAGCTCTTCGCGCGCGGCCTCTCCTTCGAGCTTTACCGCAGCACCCCGCTCGACCTTGGGTTCGTCGGCGATGGCAGCGACGCGATCGACGCCTACGTGTGTCGGGTCGACCATGAAGCCGACTATTTCGGCCTCTTCCAGTTGGTGCAGAAACACTTCGCCGCGGTGTGGCTCTATCTCTGGTCGCTCGATGGTCCGCCCCCCGAAGACGACCAGGGTCGGTCGGTCTGCTCCGCCGCCAGCGACCCGGCGGCGCTCCGGGTTGCGGCGCAGGGCGACGTGCGGTGGCAGCAGGTCACGGGAGAGAACACCCAGACGCCGTTCGACGACGGCTACGAGCCGCGCACGAAGCGCTTGCCTCCCTCACCTTGAGGTGACGCACCGCCGGACCGGCACGCCGCGAACGTGCGTCGCAGGGCGTCGCCGTCGAGGCCCAACCCCAACACCACCAGCCGGCTGGTGCGCGCTGACGCCGCCGCGCCGGCCGGGGCCCCGGAGCCGACGTTCGGCCCGGCGATCCAGGGCCGGCCTAGCGTGACCTCGACCGCTTCGCCCACGCCCTGCACGATGACGCGCGCCTCGACGCCTTCGATGGCGAGAATGCCCTTCAATCGCAAGATACGCGCTTCGACCTCGCCCAGGATCGCCTCCATCCACTCGAGAAACCGCGTTTCGTCGAGCGAGCCGTCGATCTCGAGGCTCACCGCTTCGATGGCGGCATGGCGGCCTTCGTGCGCCGCGACGGGGTGAAGTGTCTCGGGGCGTTGCGCCAAGACGGTCGACAGCGTGGCGCCACCGGTGAGCATGCCGCGGTTCGCGAAGGTCACGACGGCGGCCGGGGCGTGACGACGCACCGACGCCTCCACCTCGGCTGTCTCCGGGGCCGCCGCCGCCGCCGCGCGCGAGACGACCACCACGTCGGCAAAGCCCAGCTGCTCGATGGCGAGGTCGAACGCCAAGACCTCGTCGAGTCGGGTGCCGTCCACGACGGTGACGATGCCGTCGAGCCGCACCGCGTCCCGCGTCGGGCCCTGCACCACCGCCCGGACGACCCCCGCGGGGGAGGCGGCGCCCGACGTCTCGACGACGATGCGGGTCGGGGGCGCATCCCCGCCCCGTGACAGCTCGGCCAAGGCGTCGTGGAGCGCCGCTTCGTTGCGGCAGCAGATGCAGCCGCCGCTGATCTCCAGGAGCCGGCGCACCGCCAAGCCTTCGAGCTGCGCGCCGTCGATGCCCACCTCCGACCATTCGTTGACGATCACCGCCGTTTCGCCCGCCGGGAGGACGCCGAGCCACTGTTCGAGCAGCGTGGATTTGCCGGCCCCGAGAAAGCCGGTGAGCACGGTGACGGGGATCCTCTCCCTGAGGTTCACGGCCTCAGCTTAGCCCGAACCGCGCTGCGCTCCCATTGACGGAGCATTGACGAGGTCTTGTCGACCGTGGATTCGCAAAAACCTCGACGTGACCTTGCGGGCCATCACGGCCTTGTTTCATCGTGATGGAGCTGAGGTTTCCGCCCGATGTGCCGTCGCGCCGGACACCGCAGCGAGAGGAGTGAGGGCATGGTTCGTTTCAATCGCGCCGGGGGTGTATTTTTCGCCCTGACCGGGTTGGCAACATTCACGGGCTGTTCGAGCGATGACGGTCCCGGGGTCGGTGATGACGTGGACACCACCGGTTGCGACGTCGTACTCGAGGCGAGCGGGGGCGACGACTACGCTGCGGTGCAAGACGCATTGATCGGGGCCACGTCGGGGTCGGACGTATGTTTTCGCCCGGGCGCCTACTCCTTCTCGCGCGAAGTGAGCTTGACCGTTCGCGACGTGACGGTGCGGGGTCTCGGGGCCACCCGCGACGACACGATTCTCGACTTCCTGGCGCAGGAGGCGGGCGACGATGGCATCACCGTCACCTCCGACGGATTCACGATCGAGAACCTTTGGATCAAGAACACGCCCGGCAATGGGGTCGTGGTCACCGGGGCCGAAGACGTCACGTTTCGCAATCTCAAGGTCACCTGGGATGCGGGCAGCGTGACCGAGAATGGCGCCTACGCCGTGTACCCGGTCCGGAGCCGACGGGTGCTCATCGAAGACACCGAGGTGGTGGGGGCGGCCGACGCGGGCCTCTACGTTGGCCAATGTCAGCAGGCGATCGTTCGCAACAACGACGTGCACGGCAACGTGGCCGGGATCGAACTCGAAAACACCGTCGGCGGCGAAGTGGTGAACAATCGCGCGTACGACAATTCAGCCGGGATCCTGGTGTTCGTGCTTCCCAACCTCGAGTTCAAGTCGGGCGATGCGACGTTGGTTCACGACAACGAAGTCTACGACAACAATCGTGAGAACTTCGCCGAGGCGGGCACCATCGTGGCGCAGGTCCCGCCGGGCACCGGCGTGCTCTTGCTCGCGGCCGATGGCGTCGAGATCACCAACAACGACTTTCGCAACAACGTGAGCACGTCGATCCTCGCCGTCAGCTACGACACGCTGTCGCCCTTGCTCGGGTCGAGCCCCGACGATCCCGAAACCGACCTCTACCTCGAGCGGATCTACGTCCACGACAATACGTACACCTCGAACGGGACCGACCCGCAGACGGTCGCGGCGGCGCTCGAGATCAGTCCTCTCGAAGATTTCGTCTGGGACGGGGTCGCCAACGCGGACAACCCCGACGGCGCCCAGATCTGCTTCGGCAGCGCCCCTCCGTCGTTCCGCGACTTCGGTGGGTTCGACAACATCGCCAACGCCGAGAATCACTCGACCGACGCCTCCGGCCACCAATGCGAGCTGCCTCCGGTCCCGCCGGTCTCCTTCTGACGGCGGCCTGCCTCGGCGGATGCGGAGGCGATGAGGGGATGGGGGCGCCGATGACGCCTCCGCTCCCGTGGTCGACGGTCGACTGGCCCGTCGCCGTCGAACCCGACGACAACCCCACGACGGAGGCGAAGGTCGAATTGGGAAGGCTCCTCTTCTACGATCCCATCCTCTCGTCCGACGGCGCGGTCGCCTGCGCCACGTGTCACTCGGAGGTGTGGGGGATGAGCGACGGTCTCGTGGTGTCGATCGGGGTCGACGGTACTGGACCTACCGGCCCCGGCCGGGTCGGCCCCAACGCGACCGACCGAAACAGCCAGACGCTGTGGAACGCGGCCTACCGGCAGAACATGTTCTGGGACGGGCGCACCGACGGTCTCGAGGTGCAAGCCCTGCAACCCATCGAAGAGCCGGTTGAGCTCGGGCGGCGATCGGTGGCGGAGGCGGTCGACGCCATTGCGGCCATCGACGAATACCGTGTGCGCTTCGACGCGATCTTCCCCTCTGGGGTCACGGGGCCCAATCTGGGCCGGGTGCTCGCGTCGTTCCAGCGCACCATGGTCACCGACTGGGCTCCTTACGATCGTTATGTCGCGGGGGACGCGGGGGCGATGAGTGACGAGGCCATCGAGGGGATGTTTCTCTTCGCCGAGGTCGGGTGCAGCGATTGCCATGTGCCCCCTCTATTCGAGGCCGAAGACACCTACGCCGTGCGGCGAGAGAGCGAAGACGAGGGTCGGGCCTTCGTGACCCGACGGAACGAAGACCGCGGCGCGTTCCGTACCACGACGCTCCGCAACCTGCGCGAGACGGGGCCCTACTTTCACGACGGCAGCGTGGTGCGACTGGAAGACGCGGTGGCCGACGAAGTGTCGCGGGCGGCGGGGGCGGAGACCCTCGATGCGGACGACGTCGCGCGCATCGCGCGCTTTCTTTCGGAGGGCCTCATGGATCGGAGTCGCGAGCCCGACCGACCCGAGACGGTACCGAGCGGACTGCCCGTACCAAAAGACGGCTTTCGGATCCCCCGATGACGATGCGGTCGACACGCGAGAATCGCGGCGGGCGCGAAACGATCGCCGCGCTGGTCGTCGCGGCCCTCGCCGGATGCTCGGATGGCGATGCGCCGCCCCTGCCGGAACCCGTGGTGGTCGACCTCGCCCCCGAAGGCGTGCCCCACGGTTTGCTTTCGGAATGGGGGCTCTTCGAGGACCTCCTGGCTCAGGTGCCCAGTGGCGAGGTCGTGTTCTACGACGTGAATGCCCCCCTCTACAGCGACTACACGTTCAAGCGCCGCTTTCTGCACGTTCCGGCGGGGGGGCGGGTCGGCTACGCGCCTGAAGGCGAGTGGGACTTTCCCGTGGGCACGATTCTCGTGAAGACCTTCTCCTACCTGGCTGACGCGCGGGATCCTTCTCTCGGGGAACAACTCCTCGAGACCCGCCTCCTCGTGCATCAACCCGGGACTTGGGAGGCGCACACGTACATCTGGGAGGGCGACGACGCGCGGTACGACCGGGTCGGGGACTTCATCGACACCGAATGGATCGATGTCTCGGGCAACCTGCGGACGAACCGCTACATCGTGCCGAACAACAACGAGTGCCAAGAATGTCACGGGGAGATGGAGGCGCTCGATACGCTGGGTGGGGTGACCCGCCAGCTCAATCGCGAGCACGACTACGGGGCGGGGCCGGTCAATCAGATCGACCATTTCGCGAGCCTCGGTTGGCTCGACGTCGACCCGCCTCCCGCCGAGGAGCGTCAGACGCTCGTCGATCCCTTCGGAAGCGCGCCCGAATGGACCCGGGTGCGGTCTTACCTCGATACCAACTGCGGTCACTGTCACACCGAAGACGGCCCCGCGTCGCAGAGCGCGCTGCTGCTCAGCTTCGACCTGACCGTCCCGGGCGAGAACCCCGAGGCGAATTGGGGGGTGTGCAAGGTGCCTACCTCCGCCGGCGGGGCCACCTGTGGCCACACCTACGACGTGGTGCCCGGTGATCCGGATCGATCCATCGTGATGTGCCGCCTCCAGTCCGAGGACCCCGAGGTGAGAATGCCGCCCACCGTGAGCCGGATCCCGCACGCCGAAGGCAATGCCCTCATCCGGGCGTGGATCGCGGGCATGGAGCCCGTCGACTGCGACAGCCTGTGAAGCGGGTTGGGTCCACCCCGCCTCCGACGAGCCTGCTACCCTGCCCCTCATCATGCTCTCCGACGACGCCGAAGCCCGTCTCTCCGATCTCCTCCCCCGGCTGCGGGAGATCCGACGCGACATTCACCAGCACCCCGAGATCGGGTTCCAGGAGGTGCGGACCCAGGGCCTCGTCCGCACGTGGCTTCAAGACCATGGCTATCACCCGCGGGAAAGCGCGAAGACCGGTTTGATCGCCGAGATCGGCCCGACCGGCGGCGGCGACACGCCCACCATCGCGCTGCGGGCCGACATGGACTGCTTGCCGATGCACGAGGAGACGCCGCTCCCGTACCGGTCGAAGGTACCGGGCATGGCCCACAAGTGCGGGCACGACGGCCACACCACGATTCTCATGGGGGTGGCGGCCATGCTCGCCGCGCAACGCGATGCGCTACGTGGGAGGGTGCGGCTCCTGTTCCAGCCCTCCGAAGAGGGCATCAACGGCAGCGGCGGGCACGTGATGGTGGAAGAGGGCGGTTTGGCCGGGGTGAACGAGGTCTATGGGCTCCACAACTGGCCCGGTTACCCCAAGGGCGACGTCCGCGTGTGCGCGGGGCCGACGATGGCCCAGGTGCACAGCTACGAGATCACCATTACCGGGGTCGGCGGACACGGCAGTCAGCCGCAGTTGTGCCGCGATCCCATCGTGGCGGGGGCTCACTTGATCACCGCGCTGCAAACGGTCGTGTCGCGGGGCCTCGGCTACGAGGGGGGCGCGGTGCTCTCGGTCGGCTCGTTTCACGCAGGGGAAGCGAGCAACGTCATTCCCGGGGTCGCCAAGCTCAACGGGACCATACGCACCTTCGACCCGGCAGTGGCCGAGCGGGTGCTGGAGCGCATGCACGAGGTCTGCGCCGGGATCGGGGCGACCTTCGGCGTCGAGGTGGCTCCTGAAATCACCGCCGGCTTTCCGGTGCTGGAGAACGACGCCCATTGCGCCGAAACGGTGCGTCGGGTCGCCGAGCGCGTGGTGGGCCCAGAACGCATCTCCGATGCGGGCCTTCCCATGGCCGGCGGGGAAGACTTCGCCTACATGGCCCGCGCCGTCCCCGGCGCGTACTTCTTTCTGGGGGCCCAGCTCCCCGGAGAAAACACCCCCGTCTGCCACCACCCCGACTTCGATTTCGACGACGACCTCATCGAAACCGGAGTCCGTATGATGCTCGGCATCGTAGCCGACCGCGTCGGCTATAGTGCCGGTCAAATCGGTAGATTTGACCGGCCCAGAAAGTAAGGCACCCCCAAGACAATAGAACCGGCCCTGAGGAGCGATGCTCGCCCTCGCCGGCTTGTCGTCGACGTTGTCGGCGAGCATCGCGACACCATCAACGGTTGTGGTCGAGGGTGTAACTGGGCTCGCTACATCCACGATCCCGTCGCTTCCCTCTGCG
>JBCCLB010000043.1:0-55011 GCA_039027095.1 Myxococcota bacterium | reverse complement strand
GTCCGCCGGGGACCCGACGGCACGCCGCGCTCGGGCCGGCTCGCGCTCGCCGACGGGGCGCAGCTCGAGCTCTCGTTCGCCGATGGTCAGGCCTCGGCGCTCGTCGGGGCGGATGGCGTTCGGGCCGACATCGAATGGTCGAAGCGTCGCGCCACGGTGACGTTCGTGGGGCCCACGGGGGCCGAGGCGGGGGACGGTGCACCGGAGGCATCAGTCCTCGTGCCGGTGGGTCTGCGGCCGGCGCTGCGGTTGGCTCGCGCCGACCCGTCCCCCGGTTGGGGGAAGGCCCCCGCCGCCGGGATGCCGTGGATCACCACCGCGTACGCGCAGGAGCCGGAAGCGGACGACGACGACGAAGCGAAGGAAGCGTCGCCTCCCATCGCGGTGGAGGAAACGGTGACCCTCGAGCTCGGTCTCCGCGCGTCGGCGCGCGACGAGCGGGCTGAGGGCGAGGTTCAGCTCGAGGCGCGATGCGACGCCCCGCTGACCTGCGTGGTGCGTACTCCGACCGTCCGCATGCCCGCCACGGTCGACGTGGAGGTGGTGGTCGCGGGTCGGGTCGAAAAGCAAGCGCTGGGGACCACGGGCGATCTCGATCCGTTTCGGGACGAAGCGGAGGACGAGCGGGTGACGGCGCAGCGCCAGCTCGACGATGTGGCGGCCGCGATGGCGGCGGTGGGGGTGGTGGCGCTCGCGTGTGACGAGGCCGACCGCGCGGACGACGTGTGCGTCCGGGGCCTCGGACGCCGCGGTGCCTACCTCTCACGGGCTGAGGCGGCCGTACAGGCCATCGTCGGGCATGAGGTCGACACCCAACGCGGGCTCGATCTCCGGGCCCAAGTGCTCCGCGACCGCGATGCGGCCCGCCGACAGCTCGATCGCGAAGTGACGGTCGAAGTCTGTGCGTCGCGGCCGGGCTACACGAGGGTCTGCACCGAGGCGAAGGGGCGTCCGTTCGGGAGCGAACCGTTCGCCCCGCCCCCGCGTACCCTGGATCTGAGGCCCGGGCTCGGAGGCACCCTCGTGGGGTCGTATCAGGTGACCCAATCCGACGGTCGGGATTGCAAGTTCAGCCCCTCTCCGGAGACCAGCGGGCCGCTGAACCTCAGTTTCGACGAAAAGACGGGGGTGATGACGGCGACGTATCGCGCCCAGCAGAGCGGCACCCGGCCCGGGCTGCGATGCAGTCTCGGGACCGCCAACATGCGGTGGGAACAGAACTACAGCGCCACCGCCACCCAACGGATCTCGCCCGAGCAATTGCGGTCGGGAGGGCGGATCCCTTTGCGCCTCCGAGGAACGATGTCGGGGACGGGCAGCTACTCGTTTAGTGGGTGTCGCACCGGCGGCGGGGCGGCCGCCAATTGCCCGGCCGGACGCCGCGACCCGTACAACTACCCGGTCGAGATCAATGGTCAGCTCGACCTCGCGACCCAAACCGGGTCGGGCAACATCGTCATCAGCGGGGCCCCGCTCCCCACCCGCGGCACGTGGCGGGTCCCGGCGGCGGGCGAGGCTGCGCCATGAGCATTCCCATCCCCCCTCCGCCCAAGGAGCAAACCCGCCCCCGCGGCAAGCGTAAGGGTTCCTCGCGTTTCGGAACGTGGCTCGGGGCGTTGGCCCTCGGAGGGGGCCTCGGGGCCGCGAGCTACCGCTTTCTCGACTTCATCTCCGACTACTTCGACTACTGGGCGGCCCTTCTGCTCGCTTGAGCGCGACCCGCGATGACCTCGACGTCTGAGATCAGCCGCCTCGTTTGGGTCGACCCGGTGCGCAAGGCGTTGGTGTTGCCCATCGTGGTGGGGGGGCGCGGAGCGGTCGATTTCGCGCGGGCGGTGCACCTCGGATTGGGGGGCCGCGACCAAGAGGCACCGTCGTCGCGAGGGAGCAACGCGCGGATCGCGCTCCCGCCCATCCGGGGTCATGACATGACGATTTCGATCTTCGCCCTGAAGACCAGCCGCGACGATGGCTACCGCCGTGACTTTTGGCGCTACGCCGAGCACACCCGCTGGGTCGTGCTGAGCACGGTGGGCCCGGACTACGACCCGAGCTGGCGTACGTTCGTCCCGGACCTCGGCGCGCGCATTCGGAGCCATCGCCGCGACATGGTGATGGGCCTTCACGGACCGCGCACCCTCACCGAAGCGGTGCGCGCGGCCGACCTCCCGGATCCCTTGGTCATCGATCCTCGCCCCGTTTCGGTGGTGAAGGCGATGGCGCGCCACTTTCTCGCCTGGTCGAAAGTCGGGAGCGGCTAGCCTGACGCCCTATGCCGCTTCGCGCCGACGTTGCCATTCGTTACGCCGCCTCCCTCGTGTTGGCCGGCTGTCCGTCGACGACCGCTTCGCGGAGCGGGTCTCCCGCCGGCCGAGGACAGGCGGAGGTCCCTCCTTCGCCCTCGCCCCTCGTGAGCGCGTCGACGCCGGCTGAAACCTCGCCGCGCGACGATGAAGCCGACGGTGCCGATACGGGCATCGTGGGAGCTCCCCTAGACGCAGCGGCGACGGACGACGCGCCGTCGGTTCCGAACACGCCGTACATGCGGTGCAGCGTGTACGTGGCGCAGACGACGAACACCGCCGCCGACCCCCGGTCGAAGCGCGACGGGCTCGTTCCGTCGGTCCAATCGACGCGGCTCAACGCCGACGGCAGCACCCAATGCACCATCCAGTGGTCGCGCCGGTCCGTCTCCGAGAGCATGCTGGTGACCCCCACCTGTGTCGCCGCGGCTCGGGCCCGGCCCCGCCTTGCCCGGCGCCTCGCATGGAGAAGGTGTCGGGCTTCGAGCGAGATCTCCAGACGGTCACGCTGGTCGCCACCGCAACCCCGCAGGATCCTCGTATCGACGAGGCGCAGCGCGGTGAGGTCACCACGGTTCGCGACGTTCCGCCTCCGCGGCGTCATACGTGTGGCCGCCGCCCCGAGGGGTTCACGTTCGCTGGACCCGCCGACGCGGGAGAAGAAGCGGGGGGGGACCGTCGAGAGATCGGCGCCGAGTTGGCGGCCATGGCGGCCCTCGAGGCGGCTTCGGTGCCCGCGTTCGAGCGACTCGCGCGAGAGCTCAAAGCGCACGGAGCTCCCGGGGCGCTGGTGCAACGGGCGCTGGAGGCGCGGGACGACGAGCGGCGTCACGCGCGCACGATGGCGGGTCTTGCCCGAGACTTCGGAATCCGCGTGCGTTCGTGGTCGAAGGCCACGTCGCTCCCGGTGCGGTCCCGCCGTGCCATGGGTCGAGAAAACGCCGCCGAAGGCTGCGTGCACGAGGCCTACGGGGCCGCGACCGCGCTCTTCCAGTCGCACCGCGCCCAGGACGACGCGATCCGCGCTGCGTTTGCCGTCATCGCCGACGAAGAGCTGCGCCACGCCGCGCTCGCGTGGGACGTGCACGCCTGGCTCCTGGCCACCGCGGATGCGGCGGAGCGGGAGGCGTTGACCACCACGATGACGGAGGCCCTCGCCCACTTCGAGGCGGCGCCCTTCTCGGTCGCGGCGCGGGAGACCCTCGGACTGCCCGATGTGGAGACCGCCCATCTCCTGTTCGCAGCGATGGCCGAGGCCCTCACCGAGCTCGGCGCCCATCGAGGACCTTCGGCGAGGGCATAGCGATCGCCGAGCACACGGTGGCGCGCCTCAATCGGCCGTCCTGATGCTGCCATCACGGCGCGTGGGGCCGGTGCCTTCGGGTCCCGAGGGGGGCGCCTCCGTGCCCGGCGACCTCCAGGTCAGCACGAGCCCCACCGTGGCGCCGACGAGGTTGCTCGCCAGCCACACGAGCGACAGTGCGAACGCACGGTCGGCGGCGATCCCGAAGGGCGCCAGCACCGTGACGAACAACGACTCTCGGAGGCCGAATCCGCCGATGGTGATGGGCGCAGTGGCGAGGACGAGCGCGATCGGTACGCCGAGAAAGACGGCGCGGGCCAAACGCCACGCGTCGACGTCGGTCCATCCGAGGCCGGCGGCGAAGAGAATGGCGAGGCTCACCCCCTGGTAGAGCAGCGACCACCCGAAGGTCTCGAGTCGCGCCCTCGGGGTCGCCAGCGGTCCCGCAAAGGCATCGCCCATGCGGTGCAGGGTCTGCGCGAGCCGGTCGAGGCCAAGTCGGTCTCCGGCCCGACCCGCGAGACGAAGCGAGTTGGGCGCAACGAGCAGCGCGAGCACCAAGCCGCCCGCGATTCCGATGCTGAGGAGGAGCAGTTCGTTGCGCACCCGGGCGGTAGCGCTCAGGAGTCCGACCGCCGACACCAGCGCGAGCGAGACGAGACCCATCACCCGCTCGAAGGCGACCGACGCCCATGCGTGTTCCTCCGCGCGGAGGCGGCGCCGGCAGCGAACGCTCCGGATCACGTCGCCGCCGACCGAAGTCGGCAGCAAGAGGTTGTAGGTCATGCCGACGAGGGTGTCGCCGAAGAGGGGGGGCCACGTGACGTTCTCGCCGAGGCGACGCAGCACCCGCGTCCATCGCCATGCGCTCACCGCGACCGCGGCAAACGTCAGCCCCACCACGGCGGCGATGGCGGCGCCACCGAGGGACCCGAGGGCGGCGGCTACCCCGTCGAGGTCGACCGTTCGGAGCGCCCAGAAGAGCAGCGCCCCCGTCGCGACGACCTTGAATGCCAGCCACAACCTCGCCCGCATCGTCGACGGCTCAGGGGTTCCGGAAGACGAGGTACTTGTAGTCGGCGAGGCGTTCGAAGGCGGGATGAGCGTCCAACAACGCTTCTCCGCCGTCGTAGATCGGCGCCACCAGGGCGTCGGGGATGACGTCGCGGTACGCGAGGAGAATTCGTGACGGCACGAAGCACACGCCGCCCCGCGCCTCGAGCCGGAGCCCGAGGTCTTCGCAGTGGCGGATCCAGTCGTCTACGCTCAGGCGCAAGATGCGTCGGAGCAGCCGCGAGGCGTGAATGGGTTCGAGAAAAACCACGCGTCCGCCCGCGACGGCCCGGTCGCGGACGTGCGCGACCGCGCGCCGGAACGCCGCTTCGTCTTTGCACGCCAAGGTCAGACACCCGAGGGTCATCACCACGTCGAAGGCGGCCCGGTCGTCGGGGGCTGGGGGCTCCGAGACGTCGCCCACGCGAAACGTCAGCCCGGGGACGTCGGCGTGCTCAAGCGCGGCGGCGGCCACCGACTTGGGGGAAAAGTCGAAGCCGGTGACCCGAGCCCCGCGCCGGCCGAGGTGGGCGGCCGTACGTCCGGTGCCGCACCCGATGTCGGCGATCCGCAGGCCGGACACGTCTCCCAACAAGCGATCGAGCGTCGCCATCTGTCGGGCGTGCACGTGCCGGTTGTAACGGTTGCTCGGCCAATTGCTGCGGGCGAGACCCTCGTAGCTCTCGGCCTTCATGTCCCAGTAGTCCGCAGTGTCGTACCAGCCCTGTTTGCGGCGCCGGTCTTGGAGCATCTGCCCCAGGCTCCGCCCCTCCGATGCTCTCTGGGCATTCATCGCGTCGCCTCCGTCTCGATCGTGATGTCGCTCGCCGCCGTGATCGCGCGAGCTTCGGCCTCGGCTCTCGAAGCACCGTAGGCCAGCACGTGCCCGGCCCGTTTGCTCCCATCGGTCAGAGGCAAGACCTCATCCCCGACCCCGACGTAGACCTCGGCCGTGACCACGCCTTCGCGCCCTCGTGCGCGCGCCACGCCCGACACGGACCGCACCCGCCCTGGGGTCCCGACGATGAACTTGCCGATGGCGCCTCCGTGGGCCTTGCCCTCCACGCCCGCGCGCGCCCAGGTGTCGCGCCCGAGGGCGAGCCCGCACAGGCGACGGTAAAGCGAGATGCCGCTCGCGAGGTAAGCCACGTCGGGGTCGAGCCCGCCGCCGAGTCGGAAGGCGGTCTCGACGATGAATGCTCCGGCCGGACCGAGCCGCATCTGCGTGTAGCTGGGGCCGCGGGTGATCCCGAGCGCAGCGAGGCCCTGGCCGGCGACTGCGACCAACTGGGCCTCTTCGACCGGGGTGACCTCGGCCGGGAACACCTCTGCGAAGGTGATGCCGGGAGGTTCCGGGTAGCCGGTGATGATGCGCTCGGTGATGGCGAGCACCTCGGTGGTACCGTCGTGGGTGTAGGCGTCGACGCTGAACTCGCGCCCTTCGATGAAGTCCTCGAGCAGGCAGCCCTCGGCCCCGACGTGGCGCGCCGCGTCCGTAGCGGCGGCGACCGCCTGCACCAATTCCGCCGGCTCGTAGCAGACCGAGACGCCGCGCTGCCCCCACCCCCGCGGGGGCTTCACGACGATGGGGAGGCCGTGGGCCTCGGCGAAGGCGCGCGCCTCGTCCACGGTGCGCACGACGTGATGGGCCGGCGACGGCACGCCCGCGGCGTCGAAGGCGGCCCGCATCTCGTCTTTCGCCTGGCAGCGCCGTACGGTGTCGGGGTCGCCGTAGAAGGGCAACCCCAGGCGGGGTGCGGCCACCGCGGTGCCCTGCAACGCGTGCTCGGAGCCGCCGGTGGTGATCCCGTCGACCGCGTGGGCGCGGGCGCCGGCCACGATCCCGTCGACGTCGGTGGTCGAGCAGTGCACGAAGTGGTCGCAGAGGTCGCGGCCCACGGCCGTGGCGGAGGCATCGACGCCGACGACGGTGAGCCCTTCGGCGCGGGCGAAACGGATCAGTCCGAGCTGCGGAAATCCGCAGCCGACGACCATGAGGGTGGCGCTCATCGGTCTCCTGCCGCCCGGTCGATGGCGGGCTCGGGCCCGTCACCCTCGCGGCGCGAAGACCAAAAGAGCTCGCTCTTGGCGGTGGCGGGGAGAGCATCGTCGGGAAAGCCGAGGCGGCGGCCCACGCGGTACAAGGGGCGGTCTTGGGTCTGGATGAAGATTCGGCCCACGTACTCGCCGATCACACTCAGCGCGATGAGTTGGAGTCCGCCGAGGATGACGACGGCAGCGAAGATGCTCGTGTAGCCGGTTTCGATGTCTACGCCGGCGAGCTTTTGACCGATCTTGAACAGGGCGTAGGCGATCCCGACGACCGCGATCGCGGCGCCCGAGGTGCCGATGAGCCGAAGCGGACGCACCGAGAACCCCGCCATGAGGTCGAAGGTGTGGTTGATGAGTTTGCCGAGGTTGTACTTGGTGTGGCCTGCGTGACGGGCGGAATGGGCGACCGGGACGCTGATCGACTTGGCCCCGCTCCATCCGGCCAGCGCGCTGAAGAATTTCTTTTTCTCCGGCAAGCCGGCGAGGAGGCGGGCCACCTCACCGTCGATGACACGAAAGGTCGTCACGTCCTCGGGGAGGCGGATGCCGAGTCCGTGCCGCATGAATGCGACCATCAGGCGCGAAGCGATCACCCGGTGCCACGGATCCTTCCGCTCGGCGCGCCGGCCGTAGACGATCTCGTAGCCCTCGTCGCGTTTGGCGAGCAGCTTCGGGATCTCCTCCGGCGGGTGCTGGAGGTCGCCGTCGGTCTGCAGCACCCAGCGCCCGCGGGTGTGCAGCATACCCGCCTGTACCGCCGCCTCCTGGCCGAAGTTGGTCGCCAGCTGGACGCAGCGCACCTCCGCGTGCGTGTCGACGAGTTCCCTCAGCAGATTGGGGGTGTCGTCCGTCGAGCCGTCGTCGACGACGATGATCTCGAAGCTCTCGCTGGTGGTCGTCCGGTGGGCGGATAGCACCGCCATCAGCCGCGTGACGAGCTCACGGACATTGCCCTCCTCGTTCAGCATGGGGACCACGACGGAGAGGTCGAGGTCTTCGCCCGAGGTGACGTGAATGCCGGAGGCAACGGCCATGGCGCGCGCTCGTCGCCGCTCAGGCGGCTTGGGCTTTGGCGTCGGTGAGGGCCGCGTCGAGGGCGTCGCAAGCGGCGTCGACGTGGGCCTCGGGCATGCCCGGGTAAAGCGGGAGGGAGATGGTGCGGTCGCCCCAGTCGGCCGCGCGGGGAAAGTCCTCTGTTCGGTAGCCGAACTGCTCGCGGTACCAGTGAAGGGTGTGAACGGCGCGGTAGTTCACGGCACAGCCGACCTGACGCTGCCCGAGCCCCGTCAGGACGGCGTCGCGAAGCCCCCGGGGCACCCGTACCGTCATCAGGTGGTGTCCGCTGACGCCGTTGCGGGCCACCAGCTCGAGGTCGGGGTGATCGGCGAGGATATGCTCGTACCGCTCCACCAGCGCCGTTCGGCTCGCGTGCTGCGCATCGATGCGGTCGAGTTGGGGCAGGAGCAAGGCCGCTTCGACGTCGGTCATCGCCGCCTTGTAGCCGAGCTCCATCATGTCCCAGTGCTGGTAGAGGCCGCCATGACGCGCCGCCGCGTCCTTGCTGACGCCATGGTTGCGAAGGCGACGGAGCCGATCCCGCAGGCCCTCGTCGTGCACGGCGATCGCCCCCCCGTCGCCGCTCGTCATCACCTTGGTTGCGTAGAACGAAAAGATGGCGGCATCGCCGAGTTGGCCCACGGTCACGCCCTCGCGCTCCGACTCGACGGCGTGGGCCGCGTCTTCGATGAGGTAGAGGCCGTGGGCGTCGGCCAGCGCCCGAAAGGCTTTCATCGGCGCGAGCTGGCCGTAGAGGTGCACCACCGCGATGGCCTTGGTCTTCTCGGTGATCTTGTCTTTCACCCGCTCGGGATCGAGGATCCCCGTTTCGGGGTCGATGTCGGCGAAGACGTGCCGTGCTCCGATGTGGTGGATCGTGTTCGAGGTAGAACAGAAGGTCATCGGGGTGGTGATGACCTCGTCGCCCGGGCCGATGTCCATCGCGCGCATCGCGAGGGTAAGTCCGGTCGTACAGCTCGAGCAGCCCACGACGAAGGGCACGCCGAGGCGAGCCGCGAACGCCTCTTCGAATCGGCCCACCCGAGGGCCGAGGGTCAAGAAGAGCGAGCCGAGCGTGGCCCGAATGCTCTCGAGCTCGTCGTCACCCAGCGTATGGCGGTAGAAGTCGACCTTCATGGGAGCGGAGGATAGCGCAGGTCGGGGGCACCGGTCGGTCCCGGCCCCGGTGCGCCGTGGCATCATCGACTCAGCACGTGACCGTCGAGGGCGATGGTGGCGTAGGTGCGCTCGACTTCCGTGAGAAACACGTACTGCCGCAGGGTGTACCAACGGCGGTCGGACGCATCGAGGTCGCCCTGGCGGAGGGCCTCGACCACCTCTCGAATCCCGTCGTCGATGGTGTACTCGGTGGCGAAGCCGAGCTCGCGCCCGATCTTGTCGAAGCGCACGTTGTAGTCCCGCCGGTCGGGGTCGGTCGGGGCGAGCACGATCTCCGTCCCGGGCACTTGGTCGCGGATCCGGTACGCGAGGGTGATGATACGCAGGTTGTTGTCGTTGCTCCCCACGTTGAACACCTTTCGGTGCACCTTCTCGTGCGGTTGCTCGAGCCCGCAGATGATGGCGCGCGCGATGTCTTTCACGTGTACGAAGGGCCGCCATTGCCGCCCGCCCCCCTCGACGGTGATCCTCCGGTCGACGTAGGCGTTTTTGCTCATGATGTTCACCGCGAGGTCGAACCGCATGCGGGGGGCGAGCCCGAACACGGTGGCGAAGCGGAGCGCCACCACCGTCATGTCGTCCCCTTGTTCTTCGGCCCGAGCCCAGAGGCGCTGCTCCGCCTCCGCCTTGCACTTCGCGTACAAACTCACCGGGTGGAGCTCCGAGCTCTCGGTGAGCTCGGTCGAGGCGCCGTGGCCGTACACGCTGCACGACGAGGCGAAGACGATCCGCTTCACGCCGGCGGCGGCCGCCATCTTCGACAGACGATCGCACGACTCCAGGTTGGTTTCGCGGGTGAGCTTTTCGTCGAGCTCGCACGCCGGGTCGTTGCTGATCCCGGCGAGGTCGACCATCGCCTCGACCCCTTCGAACACTTCGGCACCCACGAAGCGAACGTCGTGCCGCACCAGATGGAGGCGCCCCTCGAACGCCGACCGCGCCGCCGCGAGCGAGTCCTCGCCGAAGTAAAAACGGTCGAGCACCGTCACTTCGTGCCCGAGCTCGAGGAGGCGCGGGACGAGCGTCGAGCCGATGTAGCCGGCGCCTCCGGTCACCAGAACGTGCATGGCCGCGGCATACAACACCGGGTGAAGTCGCACAAATGCCGACCTCCCCATCGTCGCACGATGCCAGATGGCGGCGCTGGAGGCCGCTCATCCTCATGGTGTCTTCGGGCCATGGCTCCCGTCAGCCCACGGTTTCCAAGGCCAGGCCGCTTGTCACCGGCATACGGTATGTCGAGCGACCTGGCCCAGGTTGAACGAATCGCGACAGGCGTGCGAGGTTGGTCGCATGTCCGGTCCTGGCTCCGCACGCGAACAGCTTCGACGGAAGCGACAGGAGTACGGCGAAGAGCCGACCTCGGTTCGCAACACCGATCACTACCAAGCCGAGTACGTGCAGAGCTTCGTCGAGAAGTGGGACGAGCTGATCGACTGGGACGCCCGGGCGGAGAGCGAGGGCCGCTTCTTCATCGACGAGCTCCGCAAGCGGGGCAAGCAACGCATCCTCGATGTGGCTACGGGAACCGGCTTTCACAGCATCCAGCTCATGCGGGCGGGCTTCGACGTCACGAGCGTGGACGGGAGCGCGGTGATGTTGGCGAAGGCGTTCGAGAACGCTAAGGACCGCGGCTTTCTCCTCAAGACGGTGCACGCCGACTGGCGGTGGTTGAACCGCCACACCGCCGGCAAGTTCGACGCGATCATCTGCCTCGGCAATTCCTTCACCCATCTTTTTCGAGAACGCGACCGCCGTCGGGCTCTGGCGGAGTTCTACGCGGCGCTCAAGCACGACGGGGTGCTCGTCATCGACCAGAGGAACTACGACGCCATTCTCGACCGCGGGTTCGCGAGCAAGCACGTCTATTACTACTGCGGCGAGCAGGTCGAAGCGCGCCCCGAGCACGTCGATGAAGGCTTGACTCGTTTTCGGTACAGTTTCCCGGACGGGGCGGAGTACCACCTCAACATGTACCCGCTCCGTAAGAACTACGTGCGCGAGCTGCTGCTCCAGGTCGGGTTTTACGACGTCACCACCTACGGGGACTTTCACCAGGACTTCAAGGTCGAGGATCCCGACTTCTACGTACACGTCGCCGACAAGGCGTTTCGCGGCGAGGACGATGACGACGTTGTCGATGACGCCCGGGTGCGCCGTGCCTGAGCCTCGCGCATCCGCCGACGAGGCGGCACGGGCGGTCGTGGCGACGACCGAGACGTATTACGACTCCGACGAAGCGGATCGCTTCTACCACCAGGTGTGGGGCGGCGAAGACATTCACATCGGCCTGTACGCCTCCGACCATGCCGTCTCCGGGGGCGCCCACCGCGGCGGCGCCAACCCCCGCGGCGTCAGCATCCGCGATGCCAGTGCCGCGACGGTCACCCGCATGGCCGATCGAGCCGCGCCGGGCCTGGAGATGCACCCCCGGATCCTCGACCTCGGCGCCGGGTACGGCGGCTCTGCACGAGCGCTCGTCGCGCGCTTCGACGCCCACGTAACGTGCCTCAATCTGAGCACGACGCAGAACCGACGGAACCAGTCGATGAATCGTGAGGCCGGGCTGAGCGACCGCGTCGAGGTCGTCCACGGCAACTTCGAATCGTTGCCGTTCGAAGCGGCCTCCTTCGATCTCGTGTGGTCGCAGGATGCGCTTCTCCACTCGAGCCGCCGCGAACAGGTTCTCCACGAAGCCAGGCGGGTCCTGCGTCCCGGTGGGCAGATGCTCTTCACCGACCCGATGCAAGCCGACGACTGCCCCGATGGCGTCTTGGGACCGGTGCTCGACCGCATTCACCTTTCTTCGCTCGCGTCACCCCGGTTCTATCGCGAGTCGGCGGCCCGCGTCGGTTTCAAGTTCCTAGCGATGGACGACCTCAGCCTCATGCTGCCGCGTCACTATGAAGTGGTACGCGCCGAGCTGCGCCGTCGCTACGACGAGATGGTCGCGGTATGCGGCGCGCCGTATGTCGACCGTATGCTCGTCGGCCTTGGCCATTGGATCGATGCGGGCCGCGCCGGCTACCTCACGTGGGGCATCCTCCACCTCCGAACGAAACGGGAGAGATGACATGGTCGAACCTGGGATGCGCCCCACCTTGGTGTACGCCGCCGATCCGCTTTGCGGTTGGTGCTTTGCCTTTGTCGAGGGCATCGCTCACCTCCGCTCCGAGCTGGCGGACGAGGTCGATTGGGAGGTCGCGTGCGGCGGACTCGTCACCGGGGCCCGCGTCGCCCCGATTGCGGACGCGGCCGACTACTTGCGGACGGGCATGCGGGCGGTCGAGGCGCGCACGTCGGCCCGCTTCGGAGCGGCCTTCTGGGCCGTCCTCGAAGATGGTCGATGGGTCAGCAACTCCGAACCCGCCTGCCGCGCGACCCTCACCGTCCAGGATCGTCACGGGGGCGCTGCCGCCGTCGACTTTGCCGGCGCGTTGGCGACGGGCTTTTATGCCGAGGGCCGCGTGCCCGACGCCCCCGAGAGCCTGCGCGCGGCAGCACGTGTGGCCCACGTGGCGGCCGACGAGATCCTCGAGGCTTGGGACACGGACGCCGCGCGCGAACGCACCCAACGAGCGTTTGCGTCCGCCCGTTCACGAGGGCTCTCGTCCTACCCGTCTTTGTTCCTCCGCGCGGGAGCGAAACTCGAGCCGGTGCTGCGCGGCTGGGCACCTCCTGACCGCGCGTATCTCGAGGTTCGGCGCGCCTTGGATGAGCGCATCGACTCTCGTGTCGGTCAAATCGGTAGATTTGCCCGGCCCAAAAAGTAAGGCACCCCCAAGGCAATAGAACCGGCTCTGAGGAGCGATGCTCGCCCTCGCCGGCTTGTCGTCGGCTTGTCGTCGGCTTGTAGTCGACGTTGTCGGCGAGCATCGCGACACCGTCAACGGTTGTGGTCGAGGGTATCGCTCAGCTCGACGCGGCGGCCGCGTCTTCCAGCGGGACCATCCGTCCCTCGACCTTGCGAATGCCAGCGGCGTTGGGCATCACCAACCGCCACGTGAGGATCGCCCGGTGTAGGTTCGGGTTGGCCGAACGCAGGTCGAGGTGGAGCGTATCGAGCAACGCGGTCTGCACCATCATGCGACCGCTGTGCAGTCGGAGCAGCCCGAAGACGAGAAAGCCGGGCAGCCGTCCGGTCCGGGCTCGACCGTCTGCGGTGACGCCCTCGATCTCGATCGCTTCGTCGCCGCGCAGGTGGCCGGGATAAACGAGGTCGGGATGGGCAGATTGATAAAAGTCATTCGAGAAGTCGGCGGGGAGCCGTGGCCAACGGTCGCGTTTCCACGCCGCATCGACCGTCCCGAGGTATTCGGACCGCGGGGCGAAGTACCCCGGAATCGGCGCCCACCCGCGGGGCGCGTAGCGCTTGCCCGGCTCGTGCTCCGGTTCGTCGACCGCGGTGATTTGCGGCGCGTACACCGACTCGGGGTGGTCGACCTTCGGGGGGAGATATCCAGTCCCGAGCGGATTGCGCGGCTCGCTGACCCAGCCATCTTCCGCCGTCTCAAAGCGTCCGCCGAAGGCCCGCTCGTACACCAACGGCACCTCGGTGCACGCCTCGGGGTCGCTTCGTCGCCACGACCCTTCGTGGCGATACCAATGGTGCAACCCTCTCACCCGGAGCGCGTGGTGAAGCGCGCCCACCCGCAACGACGTCGTCCATTCCGTTTTCGGCTCGGGGCTCCGGGCGAAGGCGAGCACGGACACGTCGGCGCGCAGCTTGAAGGTCGCCACGGCGCCGGCTCGGCCGAGACCCGTCGCGCTGGGATCGCCGAGATACTCGTCGACCGGCACGACGGGGGGCTGTCGCTCGAGGGGCAGCAGAGGGCCGCCTTCGTCCGCAAACCGAAAGGTCCCCTGGAACACCAGCACCTTGAAGCGACGGTCGTCGGGGTCGGCCCGCTCGAACATCAGATGGGGCCACGGCGTATGGTTCTGCAGCTCCATGTCACTGCAGTCGATACGCGTCGGGAAAGGCTCGATGGTAGTCGTAGCCGGGCATCGAGATGGGACCCCCGAGGGGACGATTCATCCCGGGCGGCGCGAGCGCCCCCAAACTCCGCTCCAAAAGCGCGGCGGGGCCGGGCAGCATCACCCCGCTCGTGGAGTCGAGCCCGTCGCGGGCCCACTCGTTGTACGACATTGATTTGTAAAAGGCCTCGGGACCATCGGCGGCCTTGTGGATGGAGAACCCGAGCACGTCGTGTTGGCGCATGGCGGTTGGCATCCCGAAGAGCTCGCCGACTCCTTGGTGCCCCGATTGGCCCGCGGCGCTTCGGGCGGCGTTCGCCTGGTCCGTCGGCGCGAACACCACTCGTCCCGTACTCGTGTCGTACAAGCCGTAAAAACTCGTCCCCACCGGGGCGTTGTCGTAGACGGCCTTCATCTCTGGACTGAGCTGGGCCGGCTTCAGTCCCATCGCGAGCGCGCCTTCCTCGGTGTAGGCGTCGGCGATCACGGGCTCGGGCTCGGGGGTTCGGTCGCCTTCGATGACGACGCCGTCTTCCCCTTGGCGGACTTCAGCGGCTTCGTCGGCGTGGCGTGCCTTTTCGGCCTCGGCGACTTCATCGGCGTCGATGACCCCCTTCTTTTCGAGTGCCGCGACCACCTCGGGATCCATCTTGCTCAACCGCGCGATGCGGCCGGCACCCTTGGGGCCCACGAACATCTCGGCCACCATGACGCTGCTGCGGCCGATCGCCTCACCGTATTCCCCGGCCGCCCAGAGGTCCCGGACCTCTTGCGTCATCGCATCCCAGATGAGGCCCGGGTTCTCCCACACCGCTTCGGCCGTGGCGCCTAACGCTTCGGCGGTCGCCTGACCGCGTTTCCCACTGGGGAGCCATGACCATTGGTTGCCGTCGAAAACGTAATCGAAGGCGGGCCCATACATGCGGTCCTTGACGTAGCGGTCGGACTTGAAGAGGAGTTCCGCGGTTCCGACCACCAAATCCTTGATCCCTCCGCCGACTCCTCTGACGAACCCGGCCGCCTGGTATCCGAACCCGGACGGAGGGGGCGGGGGCGGGTTGTGGGTCATGAGGGCTCGGTCTTGCGCGAGGCGGGCGGCGGCCCACTGCTCATCGAAGGTCGGCGGAGCGGCCGGCGTTACCCCGAGGGACGCGGCGAGCTCGGGCGAGAGGCGAGCGGTTGCAGGGGGCGCAGTTGGCACGAAGCCCTCGGGGTCGGCGAGATAGCGCTCGATCTCGGTGACGTCGATCGGAGGGTTCGTGGCCGAGGGCAATAGGGTGGACTCGTTGGCGACCTTTACCCCGCCGACATCGTAGGTCATCACCCCGTCGACGTTCCCGTTGTTCATCTTGTAGCAAGAACCGTTGCGAACGCAGGGCTCGCCATTGATCAAGACCGTCGACGAGGTGTCGTGGACGGGCCAGGCCGGTGCCCCCGCGGTCCCACTCACGACGCCCGGTCCGGGGGCGACGGGGAAGGTGGCGCCGATCTTCTCGGTGTGGAACGTGGCCGGGATCTCTCGGATGAGAACGTTGGGCGATGGCCCTTGATTGAGCGCGTTGCTCGCGGCCAAATCTTGGGCGCCAGGCGAACTGCCCCCGTACACCTCCGGCGAGAGCGAAACGACGAGGGCGGCGCCGTCCGCAGGCGCGGCCTCGGGGACGTCCTCGCCGGCCACTACGAACCGCCTCGCGATCGGTCGAGCTCGGCGTAGTAGCGGTCGCGCACGGCATCGCTCTCCATGATGGCACGCAGCCAGTGACGCCGAAGGATCATCTTTGCGGCCGCCGGGACCGATTGCGCCTTCAGTTTCTCGTCGGCGCGGCCCTGCTCGGTGGCGGCATCGAGGGCAGCGTAGTCCTTCAGTTCGTAGGGCTGGTCTCGTTCGCGGTCGAGCTGCGCGACGTACGCTCGGTCGAACGTCACCAACTGGGCATCTTCCCCGCGGCGTGCCGACCGTTGCAGTTCTTCGGTCCAATGGGCCTCAACGGCCTCCCACTCTGGATGCTCGAGGTCGGCGTCACGCAGAATGTTCTCCCGGTCGGCCGGTCGGTGGTCGAGCATCGCGCGAAGCGCGGCATACGTCTCGAGGGACGTGACCTCGGGGCGGCGGCGAGGGGCGGGGACAAGCGGAAGCTCGATCGCCTGCGTTGTCGGCGCCGCGACGGGGGCGCCATCTTCGGAACCCGCCTGCGGATGCACCCATCCGGGCGAAAGGTCGGGGACTCGAATGATGGGCATCGCCGCGGTCGCGCGGGGCTCATTCAGGTCGGAGGTTTCCTCGTCGAAGACGCGCTCCGAGGTGGGAGGTGGAGCGGACGGACGGGGCGGCGGGCTCCCGGGTTTCGGAGGTGAAAAGGGGAGCGGCGCCGATGCGGGGACTTGCGGGATCTTTTGGGTCGTACCTCCCGGATGACGGGGCGAGCGGGAGGAACGGGACGAACGCGGAGGATCACTCATGATGGTCGTACCCTCAAAGCGTCTCAATTGAGTTTGATCGGCTCCCCGATGACCTGCACGAGATCCGCAGAGATGGTGATGCGCTCGGGTTCGATCGCGATGATCGAGGTGCCAACGTGAAGCTTGATGAGGCTGCCGGCTTCGATGGACTTGGCGATGCCCACCGATTCGTTGCTGAACAGGCCGACGACGGCGTTGCGGACCCGGCCCGTGAGTTCGGACTTGAGCATGCCCACCGCTTCGCTCATCACCCGGTTGACCACCCCCCGCTGGTCGCGTTGCGCGCGCGTCGAAAGGACTTCGCGACCCGCTTGGTCCTCGAACAACAAGTGGTTGCTGCCCCCCGTACCGTTCGTCGACTGGGTGCGAAATCCACTCACGGTTTTGTTGTCGGGAAGGCCGACCGCAGTCGGGTTTGGGCCCGTGTACACCGTGCCGGTGACGATGGGGCGCTCCGGGTCGCCCCCGATGAACTCGACGATCACCTCGTGACCGATGCGCGGCAGATGAGCGGCGCCGAAGCCCGGCCCCGACCACGCTTGGACCAGTTGCACCCAGCAGGTGTCTTGGCCGTCTCGTCGTCCATCGCGATCCCAGTGGAAGTGAACCTTCAAGCGTCCCCGCTCGTCGGTGTGGATCTCTTCCCCCGGCGGGCCGACGACGGTCGCATGCTCGAGCCCGTCGGCCTTGGGGCGCGGCGTGCTCAACGGAGGACGATAGGGGCGGTCGGCGCGAACGACGTCCACCCGATTCGTCCAGGTGTCGTCATGACTGAGCCGAAGTACGCTTTCGGTCACCAGCAGCTTGTTCGACTCTTGCAGGTACTCGTGAGGATGCGCCTGCATGTGGAGCGTTTCCCCGGGGCGGAGGTCGTACTGCGTCGTTTCGAACGTCACCTCTTGGGCCTTGCGTCGCTTGGCCGCAAGACGGTCGCGCACCAAGCGCTGGCCTCGCGCTTCGTCGTGACGGGCGGCCGAACCACTGGCATGCAGAAAAGCCCCGGGGGCGTAGTGGGCGCGTTCGATCTGTGACTCGATGGTGGCGAGTGAGGCGGCCTCGCTCTGCTCAAAGTTGAAGTCCGCGGGTCGCGTGATGTCGTGGTCGACCATCGAATAGCGGCCGGGCATCGCCTTACGCGCGTAGCGTACGTCGCGCGCCATGTTCGGCTCCGACCACGGCACGTTCGGGGCGAACCCGACCGCAGGGCCCGGCGGTAGCGCCTCGGGGGCATCGGTCAGCACCATGTTTCCGTCCGCACGGAAGTGGAATGTGATCCCCGCCTCTTCGAGGACACGACAGAAGAACCGAAAGGTCGACTCGCGGTACTGGACACGGTACTCGAGGGGCTCGTACGTCTCGGTGAGTTCCAGCGTGGCTTCCGTGCCCCATTCCGCGAGCAACAAGACGGCGATGTCGGGCGCTGACTTATCCTGGAGAATGCGGCTCTTGCGGTCGAGAGAGGCGAAGAAGAAGCGCGGCCCGACGCGGAGCTGGTAGGTGCTCAGGCCGTCGGTCTCGGCGGCCACGAGGCCGACGGTGGAGCAGAAGCCCGGCCAGGCGACTTCGCCGTTCCATCCGTCGTAGGCGAAGCGTGCGGGTTGGCCGACGATGGCCTCGAAGTCGAGGCTGGGGCTGTCGGCGAGAACGAGGAGTTCGACGTCCCAGAGTCGGCCGAGGGCCTGACGTACGACGGCCCGCCGCACGTCGAGCGGACGGTCGGCTCCTGAGTCGAGTCTCAAACGCGGCGCATCGTTCATGGGGTTGTCGACCTACGCGGAGATCTGCCTGCGGTCCACCGCCGGATGGTTGTCATCCCGACCTCGGGGGGCTCGGGACGGTGCAGGACATGACGCCTCATCACTGCGAGGGCGCGGGGCTTAGGACCCGGCGCACGGAGAGCACGTTCACGACCCCCAACGCGGGGCGCTGACGCAATTGTGCCGCACCGCCAGCACGGATGCGCCTGGATTGGCAGGACCGTCCTTCGTCGTTAGCCTTGGCGACACGCATGCCCATCCTCGAGCTCAACGTCGCTTCGGACGAGGCGCTGTCGGTCCGCCGCTTCACGGCCCGAGAGCGGGTGTCCCGTCTGTACGAAGTCGACGTGTTCGCGATGACCGAGAATCCTAGCGTCGATCTCGAGCAAGTCATTGGCAAGCCGGCGAGCTTTCGCGCCCAGTCCGAGCACCGATTCGCGGTTCTCGGGGGGACCCGAATGTGGGACGGCATCTGCAGTTTCGTGGAACTCGTCAAAGGCAGTCGACCCCTGGCGGGGCAGCGGCCGCTCAACGAGTACCGCATCCGGATCACGCCAGCGCTGTGGTTGCTGCGGCACCGCCGTGGGAACCGCATCTTTCAGCACTTGTCGATCCCCGACATCATCGACGTGATTCTCGGGGAGTGGGGCCAATCGGGAGCCTGGGAAGTCGAAAGATCGAAGTATCCCAAGCTCGAGTACAAGGTGCAGTACGGCGAGTCGGACTTCGATTTCGTCTCCCGCCTGCTCGAAGAGGCGGGGATTTGCTTTTACTTTCCGGACGAAGGAGCCCCGGGATCACCGCTCACCTTCAGCGACCGTCTCGACGGTAACCCGATGCGCTCGGCCCCGCCGCTCGCGTTCGTCGACGACCCGACCGCGGCCGGCGTCCGCGAATTCGTCATCGACGTCCGCACCACCCGGGAGGTTCGCCCGGGGCGCCATACGATTCGAGACTTCGACTATCGGAGTCCGGCCTTCGAGCTCGTCGGCGCGTCGCCGAAGATGCCACCCGAGGACCACCTCGAGCAATACGTCTACGCGCCTGGATCCATGTCGATCGAGGGAGGGAGCGGCGGCGCGACCCCCGTGGCCGACGATAAGTCGGTCATGCGGAGCGACCAGGAGTACGGGAAAGAGAAGGCCGAGCGCCACCTCATGGGAGCACGCATGGGGCGCGAAAAGGTCTTCTTCACCACCAACACGATCGATCTCTGGCCGGGCGCGGTGGCGACGATCGAGGATCATCCTCACGCCGACGTGGGGAAGCCTCTGCTGCTGCTCGGATTCGATACGGCGGGCAACGTCGAGGGTGAGGAGTGGACGATGCGGGCCGAGGCGGTGTTCGCGGAAGTGACGTTTCGGCCCCCCGTCGTCACGCCCAAGCCGAGCCTCCAGGGCGTTCAGAGCGCCACCGTCGTGGGGCCATCGGGGCAGGAGATCTACACCGACGAGTTCGGCCGGGTGCGGGTGCAGTTCCCGTGGGACCGAGAGGGGAAAAACAACGACGACAGCTCGGTATGGATGCGGGTGAGCCAGGGATGGGCCGGGACGGGCTTCGGGTTCATTCAGATCCCTCGCATCGGGCAGGAAGTCCTCGTTGGATTTCTCGAGGGGGACCCCGACCAGCCGATCGTCGTGGGTCGGGTTTTCAACGGGGTGGAGCAGGTTCCCTACAAGCTCCCTGAGAACAAGACCGTGACGGGACTCAAGACGAACAGCACCCCCGGTGGGGGGGGGTACAACGAGATCAAGCTCGAGGATAAGGCGGGGCTGGAGCTGTTCTACCTCCAGGCGCAACGCAATTACGACGAGCTCATCAAGAACGACGAGACGGAGCGTACGATTGGGAACCACCGCAAAACGGTGGTGGGCAATCAAGACCTCGTCATCAAGACGAACAAGCGCGAGCTTGTCGAGTCGAATGACTCACTGCACGTGGCCGCCGACCAGATGACGCAAATCGACGGTCGTCGTTCGCTCATCGTGGGGGTCGAGCAGCACGCCAAGGTGGGAACCCTTCATGCGGTCGACGCCGGCGAGGAGATTCATCTCAAGGCGGGGGCCCGGGTGGTCATCGACGCCGGTTCGCGCCTGACCATCAAGGGGCCGGGAGGTTTCGTCGACATTCACGCCGGGGGTGTCGACATCGTGGGGACGGTGGTCAACATCAACAGCGGAGGGTCGGCGGGGGCGGGCGCCCCGGCGTCTCCCGTCGCGCCTTCCGACCCCCAGGAAGCCGAGCCGAAGGATCACTCGTAGGGCATGCCCAACGCGGCGCGCATCACCGACTTTCACGCCTGCCCCATGGTGAACCCGGGGCCAGTCCCTCACGTAGGAGGTCCTGTCAGCTCGGGGAGCCCCAACGTGAACATCGGGTTCATCCCGGCGGCTCGTGTGGGCGACAGCGCCGTTTGCGTGCCCGCGACCGACAAGATCACCAAGGGCTCGTCCAACGTCTTCATCAATCGCAAACCCGCGGCCCGCATCGGCGATGCGACCGCCCACGGCGGGGTGATCGTCGTGGGTTGCCCCACGGTGAACATCGGCGACTCGCCGCAGAGTTTCGCCCTGAAAATGGCGGCGCAAGCCGGGGCGCCCTTCTGCGAGGAGTGCGAGCGACTGGCCCGCGCCGAAGGGGAGCTGCGGCGGCCCCCGCCCCCCGAACTTCCGCCTTTTCCGTCGGCGACCCTCTCCGACGCGGATGGGGATGAGCCCGCCTTCGACGCGCCCGCCGAGGAACTCGCCCAGCAAACTGACGAGGGGCCCGACGACCCCTTGGCGCCCGTCCGCCGCCAAGCACGAGAGCTCGTCGCATGGGGGGCGCTCGGGTCCTTGCCGGGGCAGACACCCGCCCAGGTCGAGGCGATGGTGCGCACCTTCGATACCGGTCGGCCTCTCTCGGTGGTCGAGCGCACCCCCGGGGTGCGGTCCTTGGTCGGGGTGGGGATCGATGGCGGTCCCCGCGTCGTTTCGTTGACATCCCCCGACGGAGGCGTGCCGGGGTGACGGCCGAGCCGCTGGGGATTGTCGACCGCCGCACCTTCGCGGCCTCGGTCGCGGCGCTGCGGAGCGAAACAGGCGCCGCTTTTGCCCCCGGGAAGCACGCGGGGGACGCGGGGGAGGCGGTGGGTCGAGGCGTCTTCGCTCAGCTCGAGTGGATCGAAGCGTGTCTCGCGCGAGGCGTTCATCCCGACGATGCCGCCCGCATCACCTTGGCGCCGCTCAGCCAGCTGGTGGCTGCCCTACCGCCCGAGTATGCGGCGCATCTCGCGACGGTTGATTATGCCTTCCGTCGCCATCACGCTCTCGCGCTAGATCCGCTCGGGGCCTCCGTGCCGCCCGGCGCGCATCGCCGGGGGATCTTGCAGGTCCGCTACGGGCGCCACGCGTTTGCAAAGGGTCATCTGGCCCGAGGGCAGCGCCTCGTCGTGGGGCGGGACGAGCGGGCCGACTTCGCGGTCCGAGGCGATGACGGGATCGCGGCGCGCCACGTCGAAGTCTGGTGGGACGGGGTGGTGGCGCACGTGCGCGCGCTCACCGAGCGACGGGTGACGGTGAAGGGGCGCCAGACCTGGCGGGGAGAGCTCGCCAACGGGGACACCCTCATCTTGGGGGACACGACGTTGCGGTTCTTCGTCGAGGCCTTCAGCCCGCCCCGGCACCGGTCGCAGCGAATCCCGGCCCGTGCGGTCGTCGCGTCGCTGTTCACGGCACGAAACGACACCCGACTCCACGCCGTCCTCGACGCCGCACGCAACCCTCGCATCGTACGCCTCCTCGACGAATCGGTGGATGCCGCGGTCCCGCTTTACGAGGGCGAGCGGGCGCGTGGGGTCGATGCCGAGGCCCCCTACCTGGTCCGATTCGACCCCTCCTCCCTCCTGTTGGAGCGGGTGCTCGAAGAGGGGTGGGGCGACGCGTGGGGGATCTTCATCGTGAGTCGTAGCCCCGTACGGCTCCTGCGACGGGCGCTGCGTCGCCTCTTGATGGTCGAGGCGGACGGGAGGGAGGGCCGGCTCTACTTTCGTTTCTACGACCCTCGCGTTCTCGCGCGGCTCGCGCCCCTCGTCACGACGCGCCAACGCAGCGAGATGCTCGCCGAGGCCGAAGCCCTGTACTTCGAGACGCAAGGACCACGCGGCGTCCAGCTCGCCCGCCTCGCCCCGGAGGAAGCTTCGCCGTGACGTTTCGCATCCTCGCCCACCAGATGGACGCCCTGGGCGCGCAAACTCGCGCCGACTTCCACGCCCGCGTCCTCGGTTACCTCCGTGCCCACCTCCCCACGCACCGGGCCGCCGTCGGGGATGACGATGCGTGGATGGTCGACGCGCTCGCGTTTGCGCATCGCTACGGGATCGAAACCGAACCCGAGGTGTTTCAACTCATCGTCATCCTGACCGACCTCGGGCTCGATGCCGACGAACGGTACCCCTGGGTCGCGGCCGCGCTCGGAGATCGCGCCCTGCTACCCGAGGGAAAATTACGTCGCCTCATCGTCGACGGTTGCACCCGGCACCCGAACCTCGAAGGCCTCCTCGTGATCGCGCGCTATCGCGAGGCGTTGATCTACGCCCGTGATGCGGCGCCCGACGCCGCGGTGAGCACCTCACCATGAGTCTCCCGCCCGCCGATGGTCTCGTGGCCGAGGACGCGTCGACGTCGGAGCCGTGTCAGATCTGCAGTCAGACGCCCCATCATCCCTGCGACACCGACGAGATAAAGATCAAAGTCGAGGGCGTCACCGCCGACGGCAAAGCCAAAACCCGGGAGCTGTCGATCACGTCATCGCACCGGCGTCACGAGCCCAACGACCTCCGGGGGCAGGAGATCATCTCCCTCCTCCGCGATGATTACGACCTGGTCGTCGACGTCATCGCCGACGTGAATGCCGATACGTTTCCTTCCCCGCGCAAGCCCGCGAAGGTCGAGGGTGAAGCGCGCTACCACGTCGGCCAGTGTTCGCTCCAAAAGCACGCGGAGATACGACTGCGTCCTCTGGGAGGCGCGCCGGAGCTCGACGGGAAAACGGAGATCGTGCGCAGCCAGCCCGGTTCGTCGTCGCTCACCCTACCCACCACCGAACTCTTCGCAACGACGACGTTTCTCGATTACGCGGGCCCGCAAGGGAGCAGTCCGCTCGACGAAGCGCACAGTCTCTTTCGCCTCATCTCGATGTTGTGGGACCTCCTCGCCGGCCGCATCGTCGAGCTCGATGCCCTCAGTTGTGGCATTCGTCCCGCCGAAGACACGGTGGCAGCCAACCTCAACCTGCGTGCCGCCGCGCGTGTGTTTCGCCGCAGCAAGTTCGAGCTCAAGATCAAAATTCCTCCGCTCGGGGATTACTCCCGCGAGCGTGCCGGCACGCAGAGCTTTTCGGAGAGTACCCGCAGCCAGTCGACGGCGGGGCGGATCGGGGGAACGTCGCGGGGCCGCCGGCGCTCGAGGCGCCAACGCGACAACACGGTGATCCACACGGGAACGCAAGACGCCGGCGGACAACGCGCCGTCGACATCCTCACCGGCGAGCTCGACGAGGCGGGGGCCTTCACCACAACCGGGTACGGCTCCGGGACGACGGGGGGCGGACCCTTGACCGCGATGGGGTCGGTCGATGCCGGCGACGTCGAGACCGCGCTCCAGAGTGCCGGTGGCGGGTTCGACGTCCAGTTTACCCACAACGGCAAGAAGGTTCCCAACCTCGACGTCATCGGGAAAGTAAAGAAGGTCGTCAACGACCTCTTCGAGGCGATTAAGAACGTTCAAGAAACGATCAATGCCGCCCCGCAGCTGGGTTGGAAGTTCAGCTTCAAGGTATCGGTGCTCGCGGGAACCATCGTTTTGTCTTGGTTTCCCGAGTACGTCGACCAGCCCCAGGCGAATGGGCGCTACCTTCCCGTACAGCTCAAGATCCAAGGCGCGTTCGAACTCGAGATCTTCAACGTCACCGTGGCGGCCTCGTTTGGGATCGACGCCTCGGCGGCGGGCACGGGGGTGACCGTCAAGATCGAGGGAACGCTCATGGGCTCGGCGAAGCTCAGTGCCTCCCTCAATCTCGATCTGTTCACGCCGAAACAGGTCTTCGGGGTTTCGGCCCAAGCGGGCGCATCGTTGACCGTCGTCGGCCGCGCGACGGTGCTCGGAAAGACGTTGGCCGATGCTCAGCTCAAGGGCAGCGGCGGGATCGAGCTCGTCGACGGTAAGCTGGAGGTAAGTCTCAGCCCCATCGCCTGCGACCTCAAGGGGCGCATCGAGAGCAAGCGGGTCGAGGTCACGGGCTACGTGCGCAGTTGGTTCTGGAAGAGCGAGCTCGACCCGATCATCGTCATGGACCGCCGTGAGCTCTATCGATTCACGTGAGCCAGCAGCAAGGTCTAGCGTCATGTCGCCTCGTCACGTTCACCTCGCTCAGCTCGAAGTCAGCGGCTGCACGGCGGAGCTTTACCTCAACGGGGTACCCCTCGTGCGGCTCGATCCCACCTTGTATCCGCTCACCAATGCGGCCGCAGAGGAATACCTCGTAGGCGGGACCAACGAGCTCGAGGTTTTGGTCGAACCGGGTCGCCATCCGTCATCGACGCGAAGCGATACGAGGCGCGTGCCCTTCCGCCCGATGAAGGCGGTGGCACGGGTGCTGAAGGTACCCGACGGGGAGCCGGGGACGGTCGATTACGGAGAGACGGTGGCCGAGACCGTGTTCGGGTGGGCACAACCCCCGCCCGACGAGCGTCAGGTCCCGGTGACGACGTCCGTCGCGTTCACGATGCCGCGCGACCGGGGGGGCTGGCCGTGGCAGGACGCGCCTCGGCTCACGCTCGATGAGCGCCTCGTCGACGAGGCGTGCGGCGTCCTCGACGTCCTCGAGGACGCGCTCCGCCGAGGCGACGTTTCGGCGGTGCTTTCGCTCGTCGAGGCCAAGCTCGACGATGTCCTGCGTGGCTACCCGGCGCACACGCGCGCAAGCCTAGAGGATGAACTGCGTGCGTTGATGGTGTACGTCGACGCCGCGGACGACCCCGTTTTCCCGCGGGATCGGAAGGATCACGACTTCAGGTTGGTCGGAGGGGGCCGTCTCTTGGAGCTGCTCGACCATGACTTCACCACGAGCTTTGCGTTGCGCCACCACGAACGGGGCACCCGCCAACCCTACCCGCTGATGCTCGCGCGCCTCGATGGTGTTCTCCGCATCGTGCGGTGAGCGCGGGAACCCTCACCCGTCCCAGGGGGGGAGCACCCGACCCAACGCGACCGCGCGAAGGGCGAACGGGCTCGCTTCGTCGCGGTCGATGCGGTGGTGGACCTCGGCGATGAGCCGCACGGAAAAAGATGCATCGAGGGGGAGTCGCTCCGCCAGATCTGGCGGGAGGTAAACAGGAACCGGCTTCTCCTCCGCGGGGATGTCCATCCGCGCCAGGAGTTGCTCGTCGCCGAAGACCTTTCGGGTGGCGTAGGCACGTTCGCGGAGCAGCGTCCGTTCCGTTTCGTCCTGGAGGTACTCGGAGGGCAGCGCGGGGTGGTCCTCCGCCGCAAATGCCGCGCTCACGCGCTCGGTGAATCCATCGAGGACCGACTCCGGACAGAGCGCCCCCGCTTCCTCGAGGAATGCCTGGGCGTCGCGTACGGCTCGCGACAGCGGCGTGAAGACCTCTTCCTTCTCGGGTGCCTCGGCCGACCCTCCCACGATTCGCTCCTCCGGTGGCGTGATGAAGGGCTGCACGGTGGTGAGGGTCACCTCCAATCGAGGTCGCGCGAGAAATGGGGTGACCATTCGGCCCCTCACCATGACGAGGGGAGCGGCGAACTTGCCGTCAGAGCGGCGCGCGGCGGTGAGGACGGCGCGGAGGGCAGGTCCGTCCCACGGGGTGGCGGTTACGAGCACTTCGTAGGTCTCTCTTCGGTCCTCCACGCTCAATCCGTCGTCGTCGGTCTCACCGCCCGCGCCGTCGAGTTCGTTGTCGATAGGCTTGTCCTCGAGGGCATCGATGAGGGGGCGGAAAGAGGGGTTCCGTCGCAAGCGAAGCGAACCCCCGGGCTCTGCCCACACGAGGGCCAATCCCTCGGCCGCAGGGGCGGGGGCGGCCGCGGGGGCCGTCAGGGGCGCGGGCTTGGCCGCAGGAGGTGACGCTATGGGCACCGCGAGGGGCGGCCGCGCTCGCGCTTCGCCGAGGCCGCCCCCCGACCACGGGCTGACCCCCGACGCCGGAGGAGGGGGCGCGGGAACGACGCGGGGCTCCGCCGGCGGGGGCGCCGAGGGCCGGATGGCGGGTGGGGGCGCCGACGGATGCATGGCGGGCGGCGGCGCCGAAGGGCGCAGGGCGGGCGGCGGGGGCGCCGAGGGATGCATCGACGGGGGAGGGGCAGAGCGGCGCCCCACGGGCATCGCCGAGGCGGGTGGTACCGATGCCGGCGCCGCCGCCGCGTCGGCCCCTGGCGCCCTTGGGTAGCCCGGAATCGACGACGCAGGTGGTCCCGGCGTCGCGGGGGGCGGGGCAGCGGGGGACCCGCCTCGACGTTGGTCGGGTATCGCCTGAAATACCGCCATGGTGTGGCGCTGCGTCGGGGATGGCGGCGGGGGGCGACCCAACGACGAGGTCGCGGCGAGGGGGTCCGTCCCGAAGGGCAATCCGGCCCCTCCGGGCTTGGACCCGGCGTCGCTTGGCGACGGCGGGGGCGCCGCCGCCGCGCCGGACTTGAAGGGGAGCTGCCCCCCCCCGCCGTGCAGCGCTTGCCAGTCGATCGTGGACACATCCAACGCTGCGGTGGCGTTGTCGCCACGCTTACCCTCGTCCCCGTCGCGTTCCGACATCCGCCGATCTTACCCCGAGCCTGAATCACGAACCACGCGGTCATAGCTCGCGTGGAGGGCGAGGGCGGCGGCGTGAATGTCGGGTTCTTGGACCAAGACGGTGTCGGCGGCGGGCCCGAGGGGCACGAAGGTATCGTGGGCGGTGACGCGTTTCAGGGGGCCGCGAAATCCTCGTTCGACCAGGCCGGTGACGATGGCTTCGGATACGCCACCGCTGCGCCGTGTTTCGTCGACGACGAGGACCTTGCCCACGTCACGAGCGGCCTCTGCCACCTCGTCGAGGGGCATCGGTGCGAGCCAGCGAAGGTCGAGGACCCGGCATGCGATGCCTTCCCGTCGCAGCCGGGCGGCGACACGAAGGCTCATCCAGAGGCCGTTGGCCCATGTCACGATCAGCAGGTCGTCTGCGTCGGCGTGATAGATGCGGGGGGCACCGATGGGGATGTGCGGGGGCGCGGGATCGTACGGGTCACACCACGCTTGGTCGCCCGCTTCATGGAGGTCGCGCACGGGGTACAGCGCAATGGGCTCGAGAAACGCGGCGACCGTTCCATCGACGCGAGCCGCGGCGACGCACGTTTGCAGCATGGCCGTCGCGTCGGCGCCCCGTGCCGGAGAGGCGATGACGAGGCCGGGGATGTCGCGGAGGACCCCGACCGAGTTGTCGTTGTGAAAGTGGCCTCCGAATCCCTTTTGGTACGCGTAGGCGGCGATACGGACGACCATGGGGTTTTGGTACTGCGCTCGGGAGAAGAACTGCAGGCTCGCCGCCTCGCCGCGCAACTGGTCCTCCGCATTGTGGAGGTAGGCGAGGTATTGGATCTCGGGCAGGGGGAGCATGCCGAGTTGGCTCGCGCCGATGGCGATCCCGAGAATCGTCTGTTCGTCGAGGAGGGTGTCGAAGACGCGACCCCGCTGACTCCGACGGAGCAGCCCGCGCGTGACCCCGTAGACGCCCCCCTTGGGGCCGACGTCCTCGCCGAAACAGATGAGCTCCGGGTACTTCACGATGAGGTCGCCGATCGCGCGATTCAACGACGCGCCGAGGGGACCGGGACGTTCACCTTCGGGCAGCTTGTCGTCCCAGAAGGCGCGTCGCGCCTCCGGATCGGGAGCGCGGGCCACCTCGGTCATGATCGCCTCGGGACGACGCGGCGCGAGCGGTGCCATCACCGCCACGGCATCGGCGAGCTTGGGGGTCGAGGCCGCCTCTTCACCCAAACGTCGCACTCGGGTCCGCGTCTCTTCGTAGGCTTCGAGCAGCTCCCGAGGCGACGCCACCCCCGCCTCGACCAGCATGCGCGCGGTTCGGAGGAGTGGGTCTCGGGCTTCGGCGCGTTCGATGGATTCGAGGGAGCGGTAGACCGTCTCGACGTCGGAGCCCGCGTGGCCGAGCAGGCGGACCACGCGCAGGTGGAGGAACGCGGGTTTGCGCTCGCGACGGACGTACGTCGCGGCCTCCTGCGCGACCGTGTAGGCCTCGGCGAGGTCGGTGCCGTCCGCGTCGAAGTAGCGGAGGCCCGGGCGCTGCAGGTAACTGTCCCGAATCCAATTCTTGGGGGTGGCGACGCTGATGCCGAGGCCGTTGTCCTCGCATACGAACAGGATGGGCACGCGAGAACCCTGATACGCCGCCCAGCCCGCAGCATTGATCGCGCCCACGGAAGTGCTGTGGTTGATCGAAGCGTCCCCGAAGGAGCAAACGATGACGGCATCGGCGGGGCATTGAATCGAAAGCTCGAGGCGGCGGGCGCGGTCGAGGCCAAAGGCCATGCCCACCGCCTTGGGGAGGTGCGAGCCGATGGTTGACGTTTGCGGTGGGATGTTGAGGGCGAGGCTGCCGATGACCTTATGACGCCCCCCGCTGATCGGATCGGCGGCCGAGGCGGTGAGGCCGAGCATCACGTCGCGAAGCGTTTCGTCAGGGTTGGCGTTCACCTGGCGCGCTCGCTGAAGGAAAAAGGCGCCCGACCGATAATGCAGCAGCGCGGGGTCGGTCGGTTGGGTCGCGGCGGCGACGGCGCAGTTTCCTTCGTGACCGGACGATCCAATCGTGTAGTAGGAGCGCCCGGTTTGCTTGAGCCATCGCGCGCAGAGGTCGACATGTCGGCTCTCGAGCTGGCTCGAAAAGAGGAGCCGCGCCTTGCGACAGGACAGGGCGCTCCCTTCCCGCAGAGGCGCTTCGAGATCGTGCCGGCGAGGTCGCTCGGACCACGAGGCTACGGTGTCGAGAAAGCGACGATCGACGAACGGTACCCGGTCGATCGCGGTCGCGTCCGCTGGCCGCGTCATGACCAGGAGGCTGCCACGGATTCACCTCGGCGCGTTGACGAATGGGCCGGCGATACTGTCGGTCAAGTCGGTAGATTTGACCGGCGCGAACAATGAGGTACCCCCGAGACAATAGAACCAGCTCTGAGGAGCGATGCTCGCCCTCGCCGGCTTGTCGGCGAGCATCGCGACAACGTCAACGGTTGTGGTCGAGGGTGTAGGTGCGGTTGAATGCGAGATCTCTGCCGCGTATGCTCCGCGGCCATGTCGTCGCATTCCCTCCTCGCCAAGTTGAACATCGCGGACCGGGCCGGATGCGGCGCCTCGTGGGGTGAGTGGATCGAGACCACCGGGGAACGGATCGACACGACCAATCCGACCACGGAAGAGGTCCTCGCTTCCGTAGCGTCGGCGCGGACGCCCGAAGCCGAACTCGTCCTCGCCAAGGCGGCGGAGCGGTTCGAGACCTGGCGCATGCGGCCCGCGCCCGCGCGAGGTGAGGTCGTTCGCGTGCTCGGCGCGCACCTTCGACGCCACAAAGCGGCGCTCGGGGAGATGATCAGCGTCGAGGTGGGCAAGACGCGGTCGGAGGGGCTCGGCGAAGTCCAGGAGATGATCGACATCTGCGATTTTGCCGTCGGCCTCAGCCGCCAGCTCTACGGCCGCACCATGCACTCGGAACGACCGGAACACCGAATGTACGAGCAGTGGCATCCCCTCGGTCCGGTCGGCGTGATCTCCGCCTTCAACTTCCCCATGGCCGTGTGGTCGTGGAACGCGGCCATCGCGGCGGTCTGTGGCGATGTGGTCCTCTGGAAGCCTTCTCCGTGGGCGCCACTCTGCGCCCAGGCCGTGCAGCAGATTTGCCACGACGTGATGGCCGAGACCGACGCCGCGGGCGTGTTCAATCTCGTGTGCGGAGGGGCCGCCACGGGACGGTGGATGGCCGAGCATCGCGGACTCCCGCTCGTGTCGTTCACGGGCAGCAGCGCGGTCGGCCGTACGGTCGGCGCCCAGGTCGCGGCGCGGCTCGGGCGCAGCATCCTGGAACTGGGCGGCAACAACGGCATCATCGTGTTGGACGATGCCGACCTGGAGCTCTCCGTCCGGGCCATCGCCTTCGGGGCGGTCGGTACGGCGGGCCAGCGATGCACCACAACCCGACGCGTCTTCGCCCAGAAGGGCATTGCGGCGTCGCTCGCCCGCCGCCTCGTCGGCGCCTACGGGACGGTCCGCACCGGGGATCCGCTCCATGAAGAGACCCTCCTCGGTCCCTTGATCTCTGGCGCCGCCGTCGCCGCCTACGAAGAAGCCATCGCGACGGCGACGGCGCAGGGAGGGGAGGTGCTCTGCGGCGGCACCGTGCCCGAGGGGACGGGATACTTCGTCACGCCCACCATCATCAGGGCGCCGCGCCAGGACGCCTTTCCCATCGCGTGGGAAGAGACCTTTGCCCCGATTCTGTTCCTCTTCGAGATCGACGATCTCGACGACGCCATGCGACAACATAACGCGGTGCCGCAAGGCCTCTCGAGCGCGATCTTCACCGACAGCATGTCGGCGGCGGAACGGTTCCTGTCTGCCCGAGGGTCGGACTGCGGGATCGCCAACGTCAACATCGGGACGTCTGGCGCTGAGATCGGCGGTGCGTTCGGGGGGGAGAAAGACACTGGCGGCGGCCGCGAGGCGGGCTCCGATGCGTGGAAAGCGTACATGCGGCGTCAGACGTGCACGGTGAATTGGGGCGGGGCGCTCCCCCTGGCGCAGGGCGTCACCTTTGACGTCGGCGGAGGCGATGTCGGCTGAGGGCGGAATGATGCCGGGTGGCCACCCATCGACGGTCTGGGCGGCGGTACATCGGCCACGGTAATCCTTGACCGAGCCGTCGAGATCCTTTCTCTATCTGTGGATGCGACGATCGGAAGGCGCGGTGTGGGCCGCACTGGTGGCAACGATGGGCTTCGCCGTGGCGGGGAGCGCATGCTCGGCGAGCACCAACGACGACGACGGGATCGACGGAGCCGGCGGCGACCGCAGCGGCGGCTCGGGGACGAGCGACGGGGGCAACAACGGCATCGGAACCTTGGTCGGGGGCGTCGGGGGAAGCGGTGCGGGCGGTGGTCTCGACGGATGCGCTTCGGAGACGTTCCCGGGGGTCCAGGTTCCCCTCGACATGTACGTCATGCTCGACAAATCGGCGTCGATGCAGAGCGACAGCAAGTGGCAAAACGTGACCACGGCGCTGAACACATTCTTTGCCGACACCGGCTCCTCCGGGATCGGGGTGGGACTTCAGTTCTTCCCCGTGCCCCGCACGGGCCCGGGCCCGCCGCCGACGTGTGACCCCGCCAACGACATGTGCGGGGTCTACGGTCCGTGCCTTCCGTTCCTCAACATCTGCTCGGGCGGGGTGTCTTCAGACTCGTGCGATTCGACGGATTACGGCACGCCGGCGCTGCCGATCACCGAATTGCCGATGGCCGCGGCCGGTCTCCAGGCGACGATGAACGGGGAGACCCCCAACGGGGACAGCACCCCGACGGGCGTCGCGCTCGCGGGGGCACGCGAGTACGCGACGGCGTGGGCGGCCGCCAATCCGACGCATCTCACGTACATTCTTTTTGCCACCGACGGCGACCCGACTGGCTGCGCGGGGGATGCGCAAAACGAGGCGGCGCAAGCCTTGGCCGCGACCCCGCCCGTGCGAACGTTCGTGATCGGGGTGGGGCCAGAGCTGGGTTTTCTCAACGGAGTGGCGCAAGCGGGCGGGACCAACCAGGCCTTTCTCGTCGACTCCGGTCCCAACACGACGCAACAGTTCCTCGATGCGTTGGCCGACATCCGGAATACCGGTGCGTGTAAGGTCCAGATCCCCCTGCCCGACCAAGGGCAACCCGATTTCGACCTCGTCAATGTCACGCTCGTGTCCGCGGCCGACCCCAACGCTCGCGAAACGGTGGGACAGGTTGCGGGGGCGAGCGCCTGCGGCACCGACGACGGATGGTACTACGACGATCCGCAGAACCCGGCATTCATCGAGCTGTGCCCCGCGACGTGCGACCGGGTGCGGGCCGACAGCCTCGACGTCGAGGTTGTCCTCGGCTGCGAAACCATCCTCAAGTAATCGGCGTCGGTGCTGACACCCTTTCGTCAGGAGTTGGGGGATGCGCTCGGCGCCAACGCGGTGTCGGACGAGCCCGGCGACCTCACGACGTACGGAACGGATTGGACGCAAGTCTACACTCCGGCGCCGAGCGTGGTCGCGTTCCCGCGCACGTCCGAGGAAGCCGCGGCTGTGCTCGCCATGTGCGACCGCCATGGTGTCGCCGTCGTGCCCTCGGGCGGCCGGACGGGACTGGCGGGGGGTGCCGTCGCGAAGGACGGCGAGCTGGTCTTATCCCTGGAGCGCCTGCGAGACCTCGGCGAGGTCGATACGTTGGGCGACACGGTTCGTGTGGGGGCTGGAGTGGTCACGGAATCGGTGCATGCGCATGCGGAGCCGCATGGCCTCACGTGGCCCATCGATTTTGCGTCGAAGGGTAGCAGCCAGGTCGGCGGCAACATCGCCACCAATGCCGGCGGGGTGCGCGTCATTCGGTACGGTCTCACCCGCCAATGGGTGCTCGGCCTGCAGGTCGCCCTCCCCAGCGGAGACGTCTTGGAGCTCGGGGGGGCCCTTCACAAGGACAACACCGGCGTCGATCTCCGCCAGTTGTTCATCGGAAGCGAAGGCATCTACGGCATCATCACCGCGGCGACGCTGAAGCTCACCTCGTTGCGTCGTTCGACGTCGGTCTTCTTGTTCTCGGTCGACGGATTGCGGGGGGTCATACGTTTGTTCCAGCGCGCGCGACGGGCACCGTTCATCATCGAAGCCTTCGAGATGTTCACGGCGGCGTGCATGTCGCGACTCGAGCGTCACCGGGGTCTCGCGTCGCCATTGGACGGCGCCGACCACTACGTCCTTCTCGAGGTCGAGGCGCCCGACGACGACCTGCGAGACGCATGGCTGGCGAAGCTTTTCGAGGACGGTACGGTGCGCGATGGCACCATGGGTCAGGATGTGGCGCAGGCCGCCTCGCTGTGGGCGCTTCGGGAAGGCATCAGCGAGAGTCTATCCGCCACCGGCATGCCCCACAAAAACGATGTCGCCCTCCCCGTCGCTCGTCTCGAGGACTTCACGGTGGCGCTGGAGGCGCTCTTTGCGGACCAGTATCCGGGGTGGGAAATTTGCCTCTTCGGTCATATCGGGGACGGCAACTTGCACGTCAACGTCATGAAGCCCGACGACATGCCAGCCGACGCGTTTCTCGAACGAACCCACGCGGCGGATCGCCACATCTTCGAGCTCGTTCGCGCCCACGGCGGGAGCATCAGCGCCGAACACGGCATCGGTTTGCTCAAGAAGCCCTGGCTGCACTACACCCGGAGTTCCGGCGAAATTGCGCTGATGCGGCGGATGAAGGCGATGTTCGACCCCAAGAACACCCTCAATCCCGGCAAAGTACTGCCCTAGTGCTCCCGGTCAAATCGGTAGATTTGACCGGCGCAAACGATGAGGCACCCCCAGAACAATAGAACCGGCTCTGAGGAGCGATGCTCGCCCTCGCCGGCTCTCGTCGACGTTGTCGGCGAGCATCGCGACACCATCAACGGTTGTGGTCGAGGGTGTAAGTGGGTGCTCATCAGACGGCCGCCACGCGCCGTTCCCGAGATGAACCCGCGGCCCCGATGTGGGGCCACACCAGGGGCGTCGGTCAGGCCTGGGTGACGGTGTACGGGCTGTGCTGAGAGAACACGGAGAGGATCGAAGACAGGGTCTCGTCGAGCTCCGCCAGCGTATCGGGCTTGACCGCGTAGGCATTCGAGCCGAGTTCGAAGGCGCGCCGCACGTCCGTCGGATGTCCCGACGTCGAGAGGATGACGACCGGCAACAGCCGGGTTTGAGGGTCGTCTCGCAAGCGCTGCAGCACCTCGAGACCGTCGATGTCGGGCATGCGGATGTCGAGCAGCACCACAGACGGGAGGCGCCCGTGCTTGGCTTGCTCCTCGAGGAGCGCGAGCGCCGACGTCCCTCCTTCGGCTTCGATGAGGGGCACGGGCTGGCCGAGCCGAGCGAACGCCGCCCTCATCAGCAGCCGATCCGCCGGGGAGTCGTCGACGACCATGACCGATGCTTCAACCATTGGATGCTCGAGGGTGAGGAGGAAGGGCAGGGAGCCGCAGGGTGAACGCCGCCCCCTCTCCAGGCAAAGAGTCTAGCGTGACCTGGCCTCCGTGTCGCATCACGATCCGACGAACCACCGACAACCCGATGCCCTGGCCCTCTTCTGGACGTTCGGCCAACCTTCGGTACGGCTCGAAGACCGTCTCATGCTTGGACCGTGGGATCCCTGGGCCGAAGTCGCGAACGGTGAGGTCGACCCAGTGTTCGTCGTGACGCTTCGCTTCGATGCGAATCCGTGGGTCATCCGCCACGGCGTACCGGATCGCGTTTCCGATCAGATTCTGAAGCGAAGCGACGATCAACGGACGATCCACCGTGACCACCGGCGCCGACGATGGCCCCATGTCGGTGACGATCACGACGCCGGCCGCGTCGCATTCGGCCTGGGTCAGGGCCACGGCCTCCGCGACGAGATCGCCGGCGGCGACGGGAGCAACCTCGAGGTCGCGACCAGAAACTTGGGCCACGCGGCCGAGCGCCTCCAGGAGTTCCCGTCCGTGCTTGCATTGCTCCCGGATGACGGCAAGGTGGCTTCGGGCCACGTCGTAGGCGGCCTCTTTCGGCAGTAGTTCCCGGACGAGGTCGGCGAAGATCGCGGCCGTACGAAGCGGCGCCTTGAGATCGTGCGAGGCGATGGCGGAAAAGCTGTTCAGTTCTCGGTTGGCCTGTCGCAACCCCTCGGTGACCGACATCAGGAGGGTGACGTCGCGACAGGTACCGAGAATGGCGGACACGCGGCCCTGCTCGTCTCGTTCGCAGGGTGTATCACGGCTCGAGAGCCACCGGTAGGACCCGCCTTTGCTGCGCACTCGGTACACGAGCTCGCGGTGCGCGTTGTCGGCGAGGGACTCGAGGGCGGCGTGATGGCCGATGACGTCGTCGATGTCCTCGGGGTGGACCACTTGCAGCAGCCAGTCTTGGCCCATCGCCTCGAGATCCCCCCGCGTGAAGCCAAGCTGCGTCCCGAGGTTGTGGTTCGCGTACCGGTTCGCCCCCGTCTTCAGGTCGTAGACGTAGATGAGGTCTGTCGTCAGCGACAGGATCTTGGCCGCCTCGGGGACGGGTCCGTACGAGGCAACGCGACCTGGCATCGTGATAACCTACGCGAGGTATCGACGCGTCTCAAATGGGCCGCGCCTCGTGCGGACGGCATTTGGTGAACCTGGAGTTTCCTAACGAGTACGGATGTGACGAATCAAACCGATGAACCACGCAACCCCGGCCTGTCCGGGGTTCCCGAGACCATGCTGTGGACCCTTCACAACCGGGCCACCGAGTCGATGCGGCCGGATGGGGTGCTGCGGGATCCTGAGGTCGAGCGAATTTACCGGGGAATCGACTACGACTTCGCGGCGAGTTTTGGCCCGGGTGACGCTTCGCATTCGATACGGTCGATCATGTTCGACCGGTACGTCGCCGGTTTTCTCACGGAGCATCCCGAGGCGGTCGTGGTCAATCTCGGCGTCGGCCTCGAGACCCAGCGCTTTCGGCTCGACAACGGACAGGCCCTGTGGGTGGCGGTCGACCTCCCGGAGGCCATCGCGATCCGCGAGCGGTTCATCGCCCCCGACGATCGGCACCGTCACGTCCCGGCCAGCGCCCTGGACGAATCTTGGTACGACGAAGTACCGCAAGACCGCCCGGTGTTCATCACCGCCCAGGGCTTGCTCATGTACTTCGAGGAGCAGGCGGTCCGACGACACCTCGTCCGCTTATCTGAGCGGTTTCCGGGCGCTTGGTACGCGTTTGACGGCATCCCGCGCTGGATGTCGAAGCTCTCGAGCCGACCCGGTGGGTTCAAGCTCACCGACACCTACACCGTGCCTCCGTGTCCCTGGGGCGTCTCTCCGCGGGACCTCGACCGGGTCCTTCGCGCGTGGGTTCCCTCTCTAGACCAGGTCATGGTCCAAAAGTACGAACGCTATCCCCGCGGTTTCCTCCAAAGGTACGTCTTCTGGTGCATCTCCTCCACGCCGGGGTTGCGCGTCATGAGCCCCTTCGTCGCTCGGCTTCGCTTCTGAGGTGCGCGAAACGCTCACCCGGCGAGGCCTCGTCGGTCTATTCTAGAGCCAATGGTGTCTTCGTGGTGGCGTCGCCTCGGCAGCGGCGGTGCGCTTGCGTTTCCCGGTGGGCCCCGCCCCATGACCCTGCGAGGAACGGTCGTGTCGGATGGGGTTGTTGTGAGCCCCGAGACCCATCGAGAAGCCGCCGTTCTCAACTTCTACGTGGGGGTGCGCGAGTTCGTGTATACCTTCCGCGGAAAGCGCGCCTGTCCCGACGAAGTTTGGAGGAGCCGCCCTCGCGATGTCGACCCCATTTTTGCAGAAGCAGGGGAGATGACTCCGTGGTGCACGCCCCTCGCGGTCGTGACGCGAACCGCGCCTCTCGCGGTCGAGACTGAATTGGGTCGGATCTTCATCCCCCCCAATCGGGCGGAGGTCGGAGGTGGTCGAGGAGGGGGATCCCTTGCGAGCAGGATGGCGCGTCGAGGCACTTCCCGAGCCGGTGAACTTCATCAAGCCTGAGCCCAACACGGAGCTCTATTACTTCGAAGGGGTCATTCAGTCCGGTGACCGGGTCGAGGTTTCCGCGGTACTCGGTCCCAGTTGGCGAGAGGGCATCGATGCCGAGCTCGTTGCGTGAGAAACCGCTTCCCTCCGTGAGCTTGCCCTCGAAGACCTCGACCTGGAAACGCGCGCGGCGATCCGTGGACGAACGAATCCCTTCATGCTGTTGTCCTGCCCGTATTTTTGGCGACCGTATTTTTGCTGTTTCGAGCCTGCGTGTCTTGACTGTGGACCGGGCGGGGCCGCGCGGTGAAAGGCAACCGACGACACCGTGGCGTCTGAATCATTTCGGCGGAGGTGGGCTCGGCCGCGCGCCTCCGGCCCGCCGCGGGACGCATGGGGTGGCCACGACCCACGACTTCCCGATATCATCCCAAGATGGCACCTCGGCAGCACCGATGGGGGCTCTCGCTCGCGCTCGTCATCGCCTTCGGCGGGTGCTCCGTGGTGTTCGACTACGGGCCCGACGGCGGCTCAGGCGGGGGCGACGACACTGGGGTCGGGGGGGAAGGCCCGTCGGGACCGGGGGGGGCCGACGGCTCGGGCGGCGGCGAGCGCGAGTGTGATGACGACGACGCCTGTCGCGACACGAGCTCGTGCACCGACGACCGTTGCGTCGAGGGTACGTGTCGCAACGACGCCCGCCCCGACGGTGACGCGTGCGAGAATGGGGGCGGCGAGGCCGGTCAGTGTGACGAAGGCGTATGCCGGGTCGCCTGCACCGAAGACGACGTCGGCGTGTGCGACGACGAGAACCCGTGCACCCTCGATGCTTGCGACCTCGATGTGGGGCAATGCCGCAACGAGCCCGTCGAGGATGGTCCGCGGGATGTGGGCCAAACCGCCGGCGACTGCCGGGTCGTGGTGTGCCAGGGCGGGGTCGAGGGCGAACTCACCGACGACAGCGACACCCCCAGCGACGGGAACGCATGTACCGACGACGTTTGTGACAACGGGGTTCCGTCCAACCCCAACCAGCCCGCGGGGACGCCGTGCGGCGGCACCTTGGTCTGCGATAGCGCGGGGGTATGCGTGGGCTGCAACGAGCCTGCAGATTGTCCGGGAAGCGACACCTTCTGCCGTACCATCACGTGCTCGGGCGGACAGTGCGGGGTGTCGGACACCGCCTCGGGGACGCCACTGCCGGGGCCGCAGCAGACGGCAGGCCCGTGCCGAGAGCGGCAGTGCGACGGGGTCGGGAGCATTGCCATCGTCAACCGGGCGCTCGGCACCGCCTGTGACGATGGCCTGCACTGCAACGGCAGCGACAGCTGCTTCAACGGAAACTGCAGCCAGCATGCGGGCGACCCGTGCGCGGGCCGGCCCGGCGACGGGGATTCAGATTGCAGCGAGGCGTGCAACGAAAACTCCGACACGTGCTCGGCCAACGACCCCGCCGGGAGTGCCTGTGACGACGCCGTGTTCTGCAACGGCACCGATACGTGCAACAGCTCTGGGTCCTGTTCCAACCACGCGGGCAATCCCTGCGGCGGGGTCAACGACGGCGACGGTGACTGCTCGGAAGCCTGTGACGAAGCGGCCGAAGATTGCAACGGCAACGACCCCAACGGGACGAGCTGCCAAGACGGTGCCTACTGCAACGGCACCGACACTTGCTTCAACGGAAACTGCAGCCAGCATTCAGGCGATCCTTGCGCCGGCCTGATCGGCGATGGTGACGGGGACTGCACCGAGGCCTGTAACGAGGGTACGGACAGCTGCACGGCCCCCGACCCGAGCGGCGCCGCCTGCAACGACAATCTCTATTGCAACGGCACGGACACGTGCAACGGAAGCGGTTCGTGCAGCACGCACAGCGGGGATCCTTGTGGGACCACGCTCAACTGCGACGACTGGTGCAGCGAGATGACCAACTCGTGCACCGCAGATGCTCCCACCGGCTCTTTCTGCCTCGACTTCGGTCAGCCCGGGGAGTGCTTTAACGGCTTCTGCTTTGGCTTTTGACGCAGAAACCGTGAATGCGGTCATCGGACCTGGAGGCGCACGCGAACCCAGCTCGTACCGCCCCGGCTGTCCTTGACGACCGCCCACATCGAGAGCGGACCGGGGGCGGCGGGCGCGTAGAACCGGCTGGTAAAGTCATCGCGGGGGCCGTCGTCGGCGCCGCTGATGAGCCGCAGTTCGGCCCCGACGAAACCGCGGGTGGCAAAGTAGTCGACCCAAACCTGTTCGAAGGTCTCGGTCTCTTTCGAGATGCTGGCGATGGGGTCGACCTCGGCGCTCCCGGGGGTGACGATGGGCTCGAGGCTCAGCTCGGGACATGCATCCTCGTCGCCATCGGCGGCGCACGCGTCGATGCAGCGGGGGTCGGTGCCATCGTCGCAATCGATCGCGGCGTTCTCGGTCGCGTCGATGCATGCCTCGTCGATGCAGTCGACGGGGACCGTCCGACCTTGAAGGCGCAATCCGGTCACCCCAGGAATGGCGTTCTCGAGGGTGTCGTAGACGAAACTCACGGTGTAGCCGAGGACCCAGTCGTCGGCCCCGAGACGCCGTCCCGCGCGGTCGAAGCATCCCACGGGGAGCGCGTCGGGAGCGGGGTTCTCGTCGACGCGAAGCTCCCCCGCGCAGGCGGCGAAGAACATGAACGACGTGCCGTAGGGCGGTCGATCCGGATCGGGGAGGGCATCCCGACTCGTGATGATGTCATCGGGGATCCGGTACGAAAAAGTCTCGCCGAAGCCGATCCGGGGGGTGCCAGGTGACGCGGTGGCGCGGACGGCCTCGGCGAGTTTTCGAAAACAGCCGGCAAACTGGTCGCCCGGCGGGTTGTGACACCCCCCGAGCCAGGTGACTTGCACCGGTTCAGAGCGGTCGGGGCGTCCGTCGTGAAGAAGCATGGCGTAGTCCACCGTCCCCCCGGGGCGTGCGAAAGCCGGCGTCTTTCGTATGCCCAGCACGCGAACCGTCTTGACCTCGCTGGCCCGGTCGAACGTATCACCGCAACCGGTGCTCAGTACCGCCGCTCCCAGCAAGATGACGTGAATGACATCACGATAAACCATCAGATTTCACCTCTCAGACCCAAGCTCGGTAGAATGGGGAGCCCCATCGTGAATTGCTCCTGGGTGAAGTTATAGTTGTAGCTAACGCCCTCTCGCGCTTGGCGGTTGTAGACGTTCTGGACGTCGAGATAGGTCGACAGCGCCCACGCCTTGAATTGCCAGGTCTTATCGACGCGTACGTCGAGCTGGTGAAACAGGGGCAAACGGTCGCTGAACGGGGCGCCGCTCAGGGGAATGTACTCACTCCCGTCGGTGGCGAGGATCGCGGCGGGGTCGCGCTGCACCGGGGTGAACGGAGATCCCGAGATGAGCCGGAAACGGGCGCCGGCCTCGATGCCCCACGGGAGCCGAAAGCTGCCGAGGACGGTCAGGTTGTGCGTCTGGTCGAACTGGAACAGTCGTTCGGGGTCACCGGGTTGATCGCGACGTACGCTCCGGCTGAGGGAGTAGGCGACCCAACCGAAGAAGAAGTCGTCGGGTTTGTACTTCAGGAGCATTTCGCCGCCGAAGACACGGCCTTCACCCTGATTGTCGTAGGCAAACGCACCTCCGGTCGGAGACCGTGAAACGAGAGCGTCGAGGTCCTTGTAGAAGCCCTCCACACTCAGTTCGACCTGGCGCGTGATGTCCTGCTCGACCCCCAACGCGTAGTGCATGGCCCGCTGATTGATGAGACCGGGGGTACCGAAGACGGGATCCGTCTCTTGGCCCTGCGGGGGTTGGGTGAAACGCCCGATGCCACCTTTCAGGGTGGTCCTGGGCTTCCACGTCGCAGGCTGGGCGCCCAGATCAGGGCCGAGCAAACGATAGCGTCCATGGATACGAGGACTGACCTCGAAACCACTGCCGAAGCGGGTATGGTCGACGCGTACCCCTGGTACCAGGCGCAGGCGGTCGAAGAACGTCACATCCATCTCGGTGAACACGGCGGGACGGTGCTGGACGGTGCGTCGGTCGGTTTCGAACGTAGGCGCGGCCACCAGCGTCCCCGGCGCCTGCTCCCCGGGACGGGGGGGCGTGGGGGCGATGACGCGAACGGTGGCGGGTTCGACGAGGTAGTCCAACCCGGTGTTCCAGGTGACGTTGTCGGCAATGCGCCAGCTCGCCTCGCCCCTTAGTTCGAGAGGAAAATTGTCGAAGTCGAAGAACAGGTTGTTGCCGGCCGAGAATTGAACGGCTTCCCAGCCGCCCGCGAACATGCCGGTGAGCTTCAGTTCGTCGGTGATCTGAGACTCCGCGAGAGCCTGGGCCCGGATGAAACGCGTACTCAGTCCGAGGGAGCCCCCGAGGCCGGGTTGAGGAGGTTCGTCGAAGATGAGGCGGGTACGATCGTCGGAACCGAAGACGCGGAGCGAGACCCGATTGCGATCGTCGGGGCGATATTCCGCGATCGCTTGGTAGTCGTAGTACACCGGGGCGGAGCTGACGGCCGGGCCCCCGCCGTCCCCGGTAAGGACCGCGCCGATCCATGCATCGACCCAGCTGCGGCGCGCGGCGATGGCAAAGCTCCAGTCACCGCCGAGAGGCCCGCTCGCCATGACCCGCGCGTCGATGAGGTCGAGCTGCCCCATGGCGTGGTAGCAACCCTCGACCGGTGCTCCACGTTCGTCCCGCTCGGGCTCACCGTCGGTCCGGCAGGTGGTGTCGGGAGCACGGAGACCCACGTCGACGATGCCCCCCTGCACCCGCCCGAAACGCACCCCGAAGTTCGAGGGGTAAAAGTCGATGCGCTCGATCATCTCGGTGGGGATGACGCTGGCGAGGCCACCGAAGTGGTAGATGAGGGGGACGTTCGATTGGTCGACGAAGATCCCCGTGTCTTGCGGCGCCGAGCCCCGGACGATGAGCAATCCCGCGAGCGCGGGGGGGCGGGCGACGCCCGGCAGGCTCTGCACGCTCCGGAGGGCGTCGGCGGCGGTACCGGGGATTCGATTCAGCTCACGGCGGCTCAGGGTGCGTCGGGTCACTTCGCGGGGCGGACGCTCAGACGCGAGCCGTTCGCCCCGAACGACGACCTCGTCGAGTTCGGCGGCGACTTCGAGGCGATAGGTGACGTCGAGGCCGATGTCGGCCTCGACGGTCTCCGCCCCCGAGTATCGACCGAACCCCTCTGCCTCGACGCGAATACGATATCGACCCGGGCGCAGCGACGGGAAATCGAAGCGGCCACCGCGGACGGTTTGGGTCGCGACGTCAATGCCTTCGGGCCCCGTCAAACGTACCTTTGCCCCGACGAGTGGTCGGTCGCCCGCGAAGAGGACGCGACCGCCAAGCGCGCCTTCGGCGGCGACCTCTTCGGTCTCCGCAGGGGCGTCGTCGGCGAGCGAAAAGTTGTATCGATAGCGAATTCGCGAAGGGATGGGGTCTCCGAATCGTCGAGCCGGGGCGAAGATGAAGCGCCGGGCCGCCGCGAGCGCCGCGGTGTCGAAGTCATCACCCGCCGTCGTCACCACGCGGGCGTCGCGGACGCGGCCGTCGGCGTCGATGTCGAGTTCGAGCTCTACCGTCCCTTCTTCGCCCGCGGCGCGGCGCCGCGGAGGATAGTTGGCTTCGACGAAGGTGATGAGCTCCGGCGGCGTGAGTTTTGGCGTGGCGTCCGACGACGCTGGGTCTCGGTCCTCGGTGGGTGATGATGGCTCGGCCGGCGTTTCGGTTGCAGCATCAACCTGCGTCTGTGCGAGGACCGGTGCCCCGAGCAGGCACAGGGGGATGCACGTGAGGAGAGGAAGAGGTCGGTGGTCCACGGTCCCCCGAGACGTGGCAAGGGCGGTGCCATCGTCCGTCGACCCCCGCCGCGTGTGTCATTACGGGGGCGTGCGCTCCCCGCGGGTGGCGGCCTGCGCCCGCCCCACCGCCGGCTTCACGGCGGACCTTTCGGGTCTCCGACACCCGCCGGGGAAGGCTCGAGAATCGAGGCCAACTCCAGCCGCGACAGCTTCTCGTACGATGCGGAGGGGTCCGAACTCGCGGTGGCAGGAGGTCGCGCCGGCAGGAACACCTGTACCGTGGTGCCCTTTCCCTCGGTGCTCTCGTAATCGATCGTTCCCCCATGCTGGCGAATGGTGGCGGTCGCCACGACCACCCCCAATCCCGTGCCCGTCGGCTTGGTCGTCACGTAGGGGGTTCCGAGTTTGGCGAGCTGTCGCGCGGACATGCCTACCCCCGTATCTCGAATGGTGATCATGGCGCCGTCGTCGTTCGGTCGGACCGACGCGCCGACGGTGCCGCCCCGCGGCGTCGCCTCCACGGCGTTGCCCACAAGGTTCAAGAGGGCGCCGCGAAGGCGACCCTCGTCGCCCCGAATGCGTGTCGGGTCGCCGCTGACCACGAGCGCAACCTCGGCGGTTCGAGCCCGCGCGCTCATCACGGCCGTAACGTGTTCGGTCAGCGAGAGAAGGTCGATGTCCGCGTTGCGCAACTCGTCGAGAGGTCGGGCGAACGACAGGTAGTCCTGGAGAATGGTTTGCATCCGCCCGACTTCGCTTTCGAGGACCACGTGGCGAAAACGATCGTCTTCCGTGGCGGCATCCTCTGCCATCATCTGCAACAGGGCCTTCACACTCGTGAGCGGGTTCTTGAGCTCGTGCGCCACCTTCGCGCCGATCGTCTCCAGACCTCGCGCGCGGGCGGTGTGGTCGCGTAAAATCGTTTCGCGGAGGTCGTCGAGCTCGTCGGCGGCCCGCCCGTATGCGCGCCGCGTGGCCGCGAGCTGCACGAACTGGGTGACGATCACGCCGCCGAGCATGACGACTCATAGCGCCGAGCGCTCTGGTTCGGGGACGGGAGGACCAAACCACGACCCCGGAGCGAGCCCCAACAGCACCAACACACCAAGGCTGGCGGCGAGCCCCACGGCGGTGTTGCGGTTGAGGCCATAGCGTCCCGCAGAACCCACCGCCACGTGAAAAAGAAGCGGGCCGAGGGGAGACCCCGGCCCCTCCACCATGGCGAGCATTCCTCCGAACAGCCCGACGTGGACTGCGGTCGTCGCCATCGCGAGCACGCCGTTCGCACCGTCCTCCCAGCGGTACTTCCACTTCGTGACGACGACGGTGGCGAGCCCGAGAAGGCAGGTGACGCCGAGTCGCCATCGTGGGTAGCCGACGCCGAGGAGAAGCATGATGCCCACGACGATCTGGACGGCCGCCACGCTGGCGATGACGCCGTACACGAGGGCGTTGCCGGCCGCGAGGGCGCGGGCGCGTATCAATCTCGCTGGATCCATATGACTGTGTCCATTCCGTCGGTTCGATCTGGAGGCGCACCCGCCGGAGGGGAGGGTTCGGATTCACGTCACCACCCGCCGGAATTCCGGCGCCCTCCCCCGGGTCGTAGCCGTCTCTGACCGACGAAGGCGAAGGATATGCCGCGCAAAAGCCGCCTCGACCGGGAGGCACGGTGATTGCGAGGGGTTCGGTCATGGTCGAACCGATGAAAAATCTGATGCTCTACTCCGGCGCGGAGTGGGTGATGTGGCTCCTCGTGGGACTCAGCGCGGTCTCGCTCAGCATCGTGCTCGAACGGTGGCTCGTCTTTCGTCGCCATCGGGGAGACGTCACCGCCCTTCGACGTGCGCTTGCCGGCGACTTGGACCATGGCCGTCTCGACGCGGCGCGACGGCAGCTCGAACGCTCGGCCCATCCGGCAGCGAAAGTGGTCCTGAGGGGCATGGACCGCGCGGCTGCCGCGGCCACCACCGAGCAGATCGAACGGGCCATGGAGGCCGAGTTGTTGGCCCAGCGGGCCCGTCTCGAACGCCGACTCGGTTTTCTCGGCACCCTCGGCAACAATGCGCCCTTCATCGGCCTTTTTGGGACCGTGATCGGCATCGTCGGGGCCTTCGAGCAGCTCGGGCAGGCGAATGCGGGGGCCGCGGACGGCAGCAGCGCGCTCGTGATGGCCGCGATCGCCGAAGCGCTGGTGGCGACCGCGGTAGGCATCGCCGTCGCCATTCCTGCGGTGTTTTTCTTCAATCACTTTCTCCGCGAGCTCAAGCAGGTCGGGGCCGCCGCCGAGCTGCTGTCTCGGGAGTGGTTGGCGGGCCGGCCGGCGACCACGCCCCGGGGGGCCGTCTGATGGCGATGAGCACCGGCGCGCCCGACGAGCCGATCGTCGGCATCAACGTCACGCCCCTCGTCGACGTCATGCTCGTACTTCTCGTCGTGTTCATCGTGACGGCACGTCTCATCGTGGCCGATGCGCTTCCCCTCGATTTGCCCCGGGCGGCGCAGGGGGACGAACAGCAGACGGTGTTGTCGATCGAGCTCGGGTCGGGAGGAGAAACCGTCGTCAACCGGCGTCCCGTGGGCAAGGAGGCGGACGTGGGTCCCCTCGCCGTGGCGGCCCTCGCCTCGGCGCCCGAGCTCCGGGCGGTCATCAAGGCCGACGGGGCGGTCCCGCACCGCCGCGTCGTAGCGGTGATGGACGCGCTGCGGGCCGCTAAGGTCGACCGCATCGCCTTCGGCGTGAAACGTCCAGGCGAGAAGTGAGCGATGTCGAACCTACACCTGTTCACCGCAGCGGCGAGTGTCGCGGCGCATATCGGCGCCCTCGCGTTGTTGCCGGCGGCTGGCCCCACGCCGGACCGGCCCCGCGCCGAGGCGTTCGAAATGGTGGAGATCCCGGTCGAGGCTCCAGAGCCAGCGGAGCCCCCGCCGGCGCGCGAAGAGGAACCCACCCCCGAGCCACCCACGCCCGTGCCCGCCGCGCCTCGGCCGTTGGATGCGCCGCCATCCTCGCCGCCCCCCGCGGAAGCGGAGGCGGGGCGCGTGCTCGCCTCCGCCGACGAAGCGGGACCTGAAGTCGCCGACTTTACGATGGTCCAGGGGGACGGCGGCGGCTACGCGGGCGGGACCACCTCTCGTCGCGGGACATCTCGGGAACCGAGCCTCAGGGCCGGCGCACGCCCCCGCGGAACCCCCTCGGGGCGTGGTTCCGGTCGCGCGGCGGAACGGGATCGGTCCCGCATGGCTCGTCCCGCCTCCGGGGCCTGGAACTGCGCGCGATTGTTTCCCGCCGCCGCCGATGCGGCCGACGTACATCACGCCTTGGTGACGGTGGTGGTCGAGGTGAGCGCAGCGGGGCAGCCCGCGCGCGTGAGCGTCGTCCGGGACCCCGGTCACGGCTTCGGCGCCGCCGCTCGCGCGTGCGCCCTCGGCCAGCGCTACGTCGCTGCCCTCGATCCTCGGGGAAGAGCGATCCGTGGCTCCACGGCCCCGTTCTCGGTACGCTTCATGCGCTGACGAGGCGGTCATCGATGGCGACGATTCTGGTGGTGGATGACGACGCGGGGATCCGCTTCGCCCTCGGTCAGATCCTCGAAAGACGTGGCCACTCGGTGGTCGCCTGCGCAGGCGCCCGCACCGCGCTTCCCCGCCTCGGCGACGTGCAGCTGGTGATCACCGACTTGGCGATGCCAGAGATGGATGGTCTCGAGTTTCTCCAGTCGGTACGGCGCGAGCATCCCCGTACGCCGGTCATCCTGCTCACGGCTTTCGGGTCTGAGCGCATCGCGGTCAATGCGATCAAAGCGGGCGCATTCGACTACGTCGCGAAGCCGTTCGACAAGGACGACCTCGTCGCCCGGGTCGACCGGGCCCTCGGACAGGTCGCACTGGAGCGCGAGAATCGCGCCCTGCGTGCCGAGCGAGCCACCGGAAAACGATTCGTCGCCGAGAGCCCTGCGATGCGCCGGTTGATCGATGCCGTCGATCGCATCGCAGACCGCGACGTCACGGTGTTGCTCCGCGGGGAAACGGGAACCGGGAAAGAGCTGATCGCAAGCCTCATTCACGCCGGGAGCGCGCGGCGTGAGCGACCGCTCGTACGTTTTAATTGCGCGGCCCTGCCCGGGGAGCTCGCTGACGCTGAGCTGTTCGGCCACACCAAGGGCGCGTTCACCGGCGCGGGCGCCGCCAGGGCGGGCTACTTCGAAAAGGCGAACGAGAGCACCCTCGTGCTCGATGAGGTGGGTGAGCTCACCCTGCCCATTCAGGCCAAACTTCTCCGGGCGGTGCAGCAAGGGGAAGTGCAGCGGGTCGGCGCGAGTGGGCCCGAGCGCGTCGACGTCCGCCTCGTGGCGAGCACCAATCGAGACTTACTCGCGGAGGCGAACGCCGGCCGTTTTCGGTCGGACCTGTACTACCGCCTCGCGGTCGTCGAGCTCGTCGTGCCGCCGCTTCGTGAGCGACGCGAGGACATTGCCCCGCTCGCGCGGCTTTTCGCCACGGCCTATGCGGTGCGCTTCGACCTCGACAGCGACCGTTTGCCCGCGGCCCTCGTCGCCGCGCTTGAGGACCATCCGTGGCCCGGCAACGTCCGCCAGCTCGAAAACACGATCGCGCGGCTCGCGGCGTTGAGCCGGGGGACGTTCGACGCGGCCGACGCCGCCCGCATTCTCGAACCGGATCCCGATGGTTCTCTCTCCCCGAGCTCGCGGGAAGCGGGTCTTCGCGCTGAGGTCGAGGCGTTCGAAAAGCAGCTCTTGGTGCGCGCGCTCGCCGATGCGGAAGGCAACATGAGCGCCGCGGCGCGCCAGCTGAAGATCGGGCGCGCAACCTTGTTCGACAAACTCCAAAAGTACGAGCTCGACCCCCGCGGTCGCCGCCGTGAGCAGGACGTGTAGTTCAGCCGGAGGGACGAACGAAGACGCGGACCAGGTCGAAACGCGGGCCGTCCAGCTCGCTCGTACGGTCGTTTGACGCTCCCACGCGGTACTGGACATAGCGCCCCGGCGGAGACGACGAGACGTCGCGCCGCGCGGGGACGAGCGTCTCGTCCGGGGCATCCATCAGGGCGGGGATTTCGCCCCAGTCGGCCCCATCCTCGCAGGTGGGCTCCGAACAGGTCCGCACGCGGACATCGAGATTCATGGCGTGGCGTGCGTACGCGGCGCGCACGTCCTCGGGACGCCAGGCGCGGAGGTCGATGACCACATCGTCGAACGTCCCGTACGATTCGTACTGACCCCCATTAAATCCTCCGATGTGAAAAGGGACGGGACCGGCGAGTTCGGCCGGGGCCGGAAGATTGGCGGTCTCCGTACGGTCGAGTTGCCCGTCGACGTAGAGGCGAATGATGGTGTCGGCGTCGGGGTCGTCGATGGACGAATGGCCCTCTTTCACCAGGGCCAGGTGGTGCCACATGCCATCGTCGATGCGCGTGAGACCGCAAAAGCCCCGATTCTCGTTGGTGGTCGTACGTAGGTTTCCCGTGAGTCTGCCCGCCGAAGAGGACCCCTCACAGACGTATTCGGAAGAGCAGCCCAGCCAGAGATGGGTATCGTCGGCGTCGCTTTCCTCGACTCCGAGGTGCACCTTGTTTGCCGACACTCCCGGGCCGTCAACACACGGTTGGTCGCTCTTGATCCAGTAGGCCCACGTGAAGTCGCGGGTGCCGAAATCGAACGCGCCATCGACGCCGACGTCGAACTGAAGGTGGGTGTCTAGGGTGTCGCGATAGCCTTGTCCGAAGATGCCGCTCTCGAGCGTGAAACCGGCACCGACGACTTCGACGTTGGCGACGGTGCCGGTCCGGTCGGCGAGAACCTCGGGGCCGTCGAAGTCGAGGACCAGCACTGCGGTCGACAGATCCAGGGTGTGCTCGGGGTATCCCGCCTCGGCTTCGATGGGCAGCGGCTTTCCGTACGCTCCGCCGGGCAACCACTCGATGGCCGTGACCTCCACGTCGCGTTCCGCGTCGAAGACACGGGAGACGAAGTGGCCCTCGGTCCGTTCGGAGGGGAGGGAAACCGCGTCTCCGACCACGACCATCCCGTTCGGTCGTCCCGCGTTGAAGTCGGTGCCCGTTTGGTCGACGAAGACCGACGGGCCATCGGGCCTACCGCCTCCCCCCGCGGCCCCGGGGCCGTCCCCCCCGCCGGTGCTCGCCGTACCTCCGGCCGCTTCGGTGCCCCCGTCGAACGTGAGGCCATCGAGGCCGACAATGCCCGAGCAAGACGCCGCGCCCCACAGCATGCCCCACGCCACGACCACCCGACGAACCATGCAAACATCCTACCGACTTTGCCCTTCGGCGTCTGCGGGGCCGACGAACCGAGGGTACATGTCCGTACGCCGGAGCCGCGGTTCGACTACGGTCGTCGCCGATGTGGGACCGACCGCCGGTCGAGGGAGGAGATGCCGTCGGTGGGTCGGCCGGCCTGATCGGAGGCCGGAGTATGCGTTTCGACCGCGCCTACGCCCGAGTTGGCGGTCACTACTGGACCTTGCGCCGCGCGCTCGAGGCGCGTCTTCGCCCGCGGCCGCTCCCCGGGGCCAATCCGTGGTCATCCACGGTCGCAGACGATGGTCTCGGCCCGGTGGCTCTGACTGGCGCCATGCATCGACAGGAGTCGGACACGGTGCTGGTCATCGTCCACGGCCTCGGAGGCAGTGCGGAATCGTACTACTGCCACACGGCGGCGTGGGCGGGGCTCGCCGCTGGATTCGACGTTTTGCGGATGAATCTCCGAGGTGCCGACGGAAGTGGCGCCGACGTGTATCACGCTGGACTCACGGCTGACCTCCATGCGTGCCTGGCCGCGCTCGAGCATCCGAAACTCCTTCTCCTCGGCGTCTCGATGGGAGGCCACATCGGGCTGTGGACCTCCCTTCAGTCGGAGGATTCGCGCCTTCGTGCCGTGGCCGCCGTCTGCCCCCCGCTGGACCTCGCCCAGGGCTGTCGCGACATCGACCGGCGGCGTCGCCGGCTTTACCGCGACGAGGTGTTGCGCAGCCTCCTCGCGGCGGCCCGCCCCGCGATCGCCCGAGGGCGCGTACCTCTCGCGCTCGACGCATTGTCCGACATCACGAGCTTACGCCGATGGGACGAACGCGTGGTGGTTCCCCGCCATGGGCTCGGCGACGTCGACGCCTACCACCGTGCGATGAGCGTCGGTCCCCAGCTGGGCACGATGGCTCGCCCGAGCCTCGTCGTCCTCGCCCGCTACGACCCGATGGTCCTTGCGGAGACCAATGCCACCATGCTGCGTCGCCACCCGCCATCGCCGTCGGTCGAGGTCAGGTGGCTCGATGCGGGAGGTCACGTGGGCTTCCCGCCGGACATCGATCTCGGGGCGCCCGGGCCGCTTGGCGTTTACCCACAGGTGGTCGCGTGGCTGGGAGCGCACGCGCGACTCACTTGATGCACGCGCCACCGTCGGCGCGGCATCGCCGGTCTTTTTTGCACACCATCGACCGGCTGCAATCAGCCGCCGTCGCGGCGATGCAGGCCCCGTCCGCGGTGCGACAAAGGCCTTCGAGCTTGCAGCGGGCACTGTCGCCGCAATGCTCGTCCACGGTGGCCGCGCACGCCCCATCCACGACGCCGCACCGTCCGTCGCTCGCGCAGGCCTGTGAATCTTTGCACTCGGCCGCCGTCGCCACGCAGCGGCCTGCTTCTGCCTTACAGTTCGTCTTGAGTTTGCGGCAGGTCTTTCCCTGTTTGCAATCGTCATCCGAGCCCGCGACGCACTCCCCATCCTCCGCGGTACACTGGCCTCGTTCGCGGCACGGGGTTCCATCTTCTGCCCGCTCGTCGCTCGTTCCCCGGCAGTGGGCATCGCCGAGGGCGGTGCAGTTTGCGCCTTTCTTGTAGCAATGGCCCTTTTCTTTGCAGGCGGCCGCGCATTCGGTGGAAAACGTCTTCCCGGGGTCGATGCAGAGGTCGCCTTCTCGGGAGCAGAGACCCAGAGTTTTGCACTGCTCCGAGCCCTGACAGTCGTCATCGCTCCCGACGGTGCAGGCGCCGTCCTTTGGGGTGCACTTACCGCTCTTCGTGCACGTCTCGGCCGCTTTGCAATGCTCGCGGTCGGCGGCGACGCACGCACCTGACGGATCGGCGCGACAAAGGCCCAGGGCAGCGCACGCCGGGGCTTTTTCGCACGCCGCGTTCGGATCGCACCCCCCCAAGCCGAGAAGGAGAAGTCCCAGGCCGCAGAGCGGTATGCCGTATCGGGGGACATGGCGATGAAGTCGGGCGGGCCGTGACCCCAGGAAGTGCGGTACCGAAAGCGGGCCGATCGTCATGCGCGGGACGCTACCCGTGAGGGTGGGCGAAGTCTCGATCTACCGCCGCCCGTTCGTCGCTTTGGTCGGCGCAACGAACGGACGGTCGAAGTCGGCGGCGCCGCTCCATGCGGCAGGTCGAAAAGGCCAGGCTTCCCGACGGGGACGGTGCGGCCAAGGGACGACCCTGGGGGCCGGGGTGCGAGGCGGCGCCGGTCGCTCGGCCGGCGATGGCCTCGTCGGGTTCAGCGTCGGGGGGAGGCAAGGCCGCGGGCGCTGCGACCCTGGATTCGGCGATGTTGGGTTCGGCGACGCTGGATATTGCGGTGCGGGGAGCGCGGGGGACGGAGCGCCGGGGTGGGGGTCGCGTGAGGATGGTGGTTCGGTGCCTGACGCGGGAGGACGCAATGGACGGGGGGAAGGTGCCCCGTCGACCGACGACGAGACCCCGGCCGAGCGAAGCGTCACTTCCGCCGACGAACCCGACGTGTCGGCGCTCGATGTCGCGCGGTCTCGCGGGGACGTCCTCGCTGGCGACGCGGGCCCGCACCACGAGGGTTGATGGGGAACCGTGACGGGAACCACCTCGGCGTCGCGGTCGCGGCGGGTGCGAACGCCCGAGTAAGGCGTGGTAGGGCGTTGGGGTTGGCCCTCACGAACAGGGGGGGCGCAGGCCAACGCCCCGAAGGTGGCAACTCGTCTCATCGTTTCTTCCCTTCGTCTTTTCCCTCCGCAGGGCGGGGGCCCCGATCCGTTCCGGGGATCAAGGTCTCGTCCTGGCGTGACCAAAGGTTGCGTACTTTTTTCCCTCCGTGTCGATTGGCGTCCCTTACGACGGGTCGTCTTCGCTTCATGTCTGCCCGATAGGGTGTTAGCCCGTTGAAACATGGCGCAGGTGGAAGCGAAAAAGGTGGTGACCATCAGGTACGTGCTGCGTAACCAGGATGGGGATGAACTCGAACGGGCCGAAGACCCACCCCTCCGTTATCTCCACGGGGCCGCGGGCATCGTTCCGGGCCTCGAGCGAGCCCTGCAGGGTCGTCGGGTGGGCGAACACTTCGAGGTCGAGGTTTCGGCGCGCGAGGGCTACGGCCCGCGCATCGCCGACGCCGAGGTCGAAGTCCCGCGGTCGGTCTTCCCCGACGACGCCGAAGTGACGGTCGGGACGAGCTTCGTCGCGGAGGGGCCCGACGGCGAGGCCTTCTCGCTCTGGGTGGTCGGCGTCGAGGGCGACGTCGTGCGGGCCGAGCCAAATCACCCCCTCGCCGGTCTCGACCTGAGCTTTTCCGTCGACGTGGTCGCCGTGCGTGACGCCACGGGCGAGGAAGTCGCGCAGGGCCGTGTGGACGAAGCGCACGGACATGGGGCCGACGGCCCGGCGTAAGCCAGGGCAACCACGAGGCCCATGCCGGCGCCGAGGTCCCGCGTGGGCCTATCTCTTTCTTCTGAGCGTTTTTTCTTGGGTCGTGCTAGGACGCGCCTGCCGAGGCACGGAGCCCCGGAACCACGAGGGGCCTCGAGTCAAGTCCATGAAAGCTGCGTCGTCCAAAGCCACCCTCTCCGATGCGTCCGCTGGTGCATCACGCGAGGGAGCGGCCTCTACGAAGGAAGGGCCGACCAGCGAGCGGCGAACCATGCTGCTCGACGGCTCGAAGGAAGCGGGTCGCCTGTGGGCGCTCAGCTGGTTCGAAGCCCTCCAAGCCGAGGGTCGGACCGTGTGCGGAGGATGGCCCGGGACCATGTCCGAGGCCCGCGGCCGCGCCCGGGTTCACCTCGACGCCCTCCTCAACAAGCGCGCGATGCCGCGGATCAACCATGCCGAACTCACGGAGGCAGCACGTCTCACGTACGACAGCGCGAAGGCGCTGTGGGTCGGCAACGCCGTACGCGACGAAGGAGTGGCCTGACGAGGAGTAGCTGAGCTTAAGGTTGCTGAGCTTGAGGTTGCTGGGCCAGGGGCTGCCGGGCCGAGGTCTGATGGGCCGAGGTCGGCTGAGCGGCGCCGAGCCGAACGAGAGCGAAAGTGCCGATGGGGCGACGATCGTCGCTCCCCCGGCACGCATCTCGGCCACGCGCTTTCGGTACGCGACCGGGACGACGTTTCTTCGAGGCGGAACGATCCGCCGAGGTCGCCGCTTCGGAACGTCCGTCGCAACTTCGAGCCGACTTAGCGCTCCTTTCTGCCTGGGACGTATCGCGTGACCGAACAACCAAAGGGTTTCGACGACCTCGGTCTCTGCTCCGCGCTGACGCGGGCCGTGGCCGAGGCGGGCTATCGCGCTCCCACGCGCATCCAGACGCTGGCCATCCCCCCGGCCCTCCGCGGCGACGACGTCGTGGGCTGCGCGCAGACGGGGACCGGCAAGACCGCGGCGTTCGTCCTTCCTCTGCTCCAGCGCCTCGACGCGACCGCGGGCGACGAGCCGACCCTGCGAGCGCTGGTGTTGACCCCGACGAGGGAACTGGCGGCCCAAATCGCCGAGGCGACCGCCACCTACGGCAAGCACCTCGACCTCTGGCACACCGTCATATTCGGGGGCGTCAAGGATCGCCCTCAAATCGCGGAGCTTCGTCGGGGGGTGGACCTCCTGGTAGCGACGCCCGGTCGTCTGCTCGACCTCATGGGCCGAGGCGTCGTCGACCTCGGGTCGGTCGAGGCGTTCGTTCTCGATGAGGCGGACCGCATGCTCGACATGGGGTTCCTCCCCGACGTGAAGCGGGTCGTGCGCTCGCTTCCTCAGCCGCGTCAGACATTGTTCTTCTCGGCGACGATGCCTCCCGAGATCAGAGAGCTCGCCGACCGTATGCTCCGCCCGCAACCGGGCCGCCCCGACCCGGTCACCGTCAACGCGGCGCCCGTGGCCACGCCCGCCGAGCGCATCGCGCAAAACCTATACTTCGTCGACAAGCGGAATAAGCGAAAGCTCCTTTTGGAACTGCTCGACGGACGTCCCGACATCGAACGCGCCCTGGTGTTCAGTCGGACCAAGCACGGTGCGAATCGAATCGCCAAGGTGCTGGACCACGCCGGGATTCGCTCCGCCGCCATTCACGGAAACAAGAGTCAGAATGCGCGCACGCGGGCGCTCGAGGGGTTTCGGGAGGGAACGATCCCCGTGCTCGTCGCGACCGACATCGCGGCGCGCGGCATCGATGTGGAAGGCGTGACGCACGTCATCAACTTCGACCTTCCGAACGTCCCCGAGACCTATGTCCATCGCATCGGGCGTACGGCACGCGCTGGCGCATCCGGGGTTGCGATGAGCTTCTGCGACGACGATGAACGTGCTTACCTTCGCGACATCGAGCGATTGATGGGTCGTCATCTGGACCGAGTAGCGACGCATGGGTTCGTCGCCAGCGACCCGCCGCCCCCGATGACCGACCTCGAAGGACGACATTCGTCCCGAGGGCAGGGTTCCCGAGGGCAGGGTTCCCGAGGGCAGGGTTCCCGAGGGCAGGGTTCCCGAGGGCGGGGCGGCGCCTCTGCCCCTTCGGGTCGGGGTCGCGCCCCCGGCGCCCGACGTCGTGGGCCCCGAAAAGGAAGGCCCCGTTTGAGATGAGCCGGCGGGCGCCGCTGCCACTCGGGCACGGCGCGACCTCCGGACGAAGCGCCTCGGCTCCGGTCGCGGCCTGAGTGAGAGAGAGAGTACGAGAGATGTCGAATAAGCTGTTTGTAGGTGGCCTTTCCTGGGACACGGATGATTCGGGGCTGTTGGCTGCGTTTCAGCCCTACGGGGACGTCCGGGAAGCCAAGGTCATCACCGACCGCGAGACCGGTCGTTCCCGTGGGTTCGGATTCGTGACCTATTCGAACCGCGATGAGGCGAGCACCGCCATGGAGGCCATGAACGGCGCCGAGTTGGACGGGCGAACCCTACGGGTCGATGAGGCACAGGACCGCGGTCGAGGTGGCGGCGGCGGCGGCGGCGGCGGCCGCGGTGGCGGCTTCGGCGGCGGCGGTGGTCG
>JBCCLB010000042.1:0-57512 GCA_039027095.1 Myxococcota bacterium | reverse complement strand
GGGGGGGGGGGGCGCCGGGGGGGGGGGGGGGGGGGGGGGGGGGGCCGCCCGGGGCGGGGGGGGGGGCGCGGGGGGGGGGGGCCGGTGGGGGGGGCTCGGTTCTCGGGTCGCGTGGAGGGGGCGCGTCGACCGGGCGTGCCGCTCGCGACTCAGGGGTTGCGTCACCTCGGGGGGGGCCGGCGGGCGGGGCCAGGTCGGCCTCGGGGGCGGCGACCGGCGAGCGCAGCATGGGGCGCAAGGCGGGTTGCAGTCCGCGCTGGATGGTTGGGGCGCCCGGGGCCGGCTGCCGTGCGGCCCGCAGGGGCGCGCGAACGGCACCTTCGAGCGCGCCGGTCACGACTCACCTCCGAGCTGCGAGGCCAGGGCCTGGATCTCGTCGCGGTCGATGAGCGCGAGGTAGCCGGTGCGGCGGGGCAGCGGCAGGCTCAAGATCTCCGCTTCGCTCCAGTGGTAGCGGATCGCAAGCCGGTGGATCTCCTCGAGCAAGTGGGCTCTCCGCGCCGTCAGCTCAGCAAAAAAAAACCGGCCACGTCGAACGGCTCCACCATTTGGTGGCCGCAGGCGTCGCAGATGACTTGCATCGACAGATCGACCGTGGGGCTCGCTTCATCGATCGCCGTCTCGATGGCGCGCCGCACGGCGGTCGGCAGGGCGTGAACCTCCGCGGGGTCGAAGGGCCCTTGCCGGTCGCCGTGGCGCGTCATCAATCGCGCGATGAGCCAAGTACGTCGCTCGGCCGCGGTCTCGAGGGTCTCATCGAGCAGCGCTTCCTGATCGCCGGCGGTGGGGAGGCGGGCGACGACCGGCGAGCCGTCCGGCGTTTCGAGGCGCACCTCGGACGGCGCCGCGCCCTCGGGCAAAGGCAGCGCGCTGAGCGCGAAGTCGATGGTGTTGGCGCGACCGCACGCCGAGCAGGCCACCTCCGCTTCCACGCGATCGCCGAGCGACATGCGCCGGAGCTGCACCAGCGCCACGTCGCGCTCGGCGATGGCCGCGTCGCGCACCCGCGCGAGGGCGTCGGTGGGGTCGTCGCCGGGGGGCACGAGGCAGTGGGCGAGCAGCCGATTGCAGAGGCGGGCGGTGTTGGGTTCGGATGCCCACCGCTCCACCGCCTCCTCCTCGAAGCCGGTCATCGCCCGCAGCCCGGCGAGGCCCCCCTTCGCTTCGACGGCAGCGGCCGTGGACGTGCGCGGCTGCACCCGACGTGCGGCGAAGGGGTTCTCGATCCGCTCGGACGTCGAACGATCGCGGTTCATGGTGGCTCGCCCCCCGAAACGGGCCGGCTCAGGTCTCCGTGGGTTCCGTCAGCGAGGTGTCTCGCTGGAAGCCCTCGTGCTCGATCTTGATCATGGTGATCGCCACCGCGTTGGCGTTGGCGTCCATCTCGGGCACGGCCTGATACTCGCTCACCCACGCGCGCCGCACCTTGTAGCGAAGCACGGGGGTTCCCTGCAGGTTCATCACCTCGATGAGCAGGTCCTTGCGGTACTTGGCCAGCGACATGGCCGCGGAGCCATCGAGGTTGTTCACCAGGTTGGCCCACTCCTCGAAGGTGGCGTCGTGGGTGAGTCCCGCCTCCATGGAGATCGGCTCGAACTTGGTCCGACCGGGGAGCTTGCGAACGATGCTGGCATCGCCCGCCTCCCGCCACTCGATGGCTTCGGTCGTCTTCTTCAGGGCCCCCATCTTCGACAGCCCCGCCACCGGCCGGCCGTCGAGCACGACGCGGAAGCGGAAGTTCTTGTAGGGGTCACTGCGGTGCGCGTTGACGGCGAATTGCGGCATCTCGAATCACCCCTGCTGCTTGACGATCTGGCTGAGCTTGACGACGACGAACTCGGCCGGTCGAAGCGGCGCGAATCCAACCCAAACGTTGACGATGCCGGCCACCTGGTCGACTTCCGGCGTCGTCTCTTCGTCGCACTTGACGAAGTAGGCCTCGCGCGAGGTGGCCCCGGCGAAGGCGCCCTGACGGAAGAGCTGGTCCATGAAGCCCTCGATGGTGAGCCGCAGGTTGGCCCAGAGTTCGCGCCCGTTCGGCTCGAAGACGGCCCACTGGATGCCGTTGTAGATGCTGGTCCGGAGGAAGATGGCCATCCGGCGCACCGGGATGTATCGCCACTGCCCCGATGGCACCATCGTGCGGGCGCCCCACACCACATTCCCGCCCTGCGGCATCGGACGAAGAGCGTTAATACCCAGCGGGTTGAGCTCGTCCTGGTGCGTATCGAGCAGCTTGTAGGCGATGCGGTTCACCCCCAGCAGGCTTGCTTCAAGCCCCGCGGGGGCCTTCCATACGCCGCGTCGCTGATCGATTCGCGCGTAGAGCCCGGCGATGTAGGCCGAGGGCGGCACCATCATCACCGGGTCGCGGCCCGAGCCGATGGGGTCGGGGACTTCGACCCACGGGAAGTAGACGGCCCCCATGTCGGTCTTGGGCGACAAGGAGCCGAACGCCGAGACGGTATCGACGGTCGCCTGCGTCACGCTCGGGGTGCCACCCTGGTCGGGCATGTCCGCAATGCAGAAGAGGTCTCGGCGGGGGCGGGCCTCCGCGTAGCTGAGCGCTGCCTGCTGCTGGCTGACGGCGCTCCCCGGGTACGCGGGACAAACCAGAAGGCTCGCGTCGGTGACCTCGTCGAGGCGGTCGAAGACCCCCGACGTGAAGTCGCTCGCGACCATCTTTGTCGCGTCGCCCGTGCCGCCGGTCATCCCGACCGGGTTCGCTTCCGCTTGGGGCACGACGGAGCCTGCGCGCCACCGTACGTAAAGACTCCGTCGCAAGACGTCGGGCGCGTAGTTCTCATCCTCAGGGTCGAGGGAGAGCCGGTTCCAGGTCTCGACCAACGTCGCGCTGGCCGTACCCGGCGCGCGGTAGCTCACCTCGATGTGAAACCGCTCGGGCGTGGGGCCGGCGAGGAAGCGGACTTCGACCCGCGTGCTCCACGCTCCCGGAGACGACGCCTCCAGGGTGACGAGGTTCGAGCCGTCGACGCGCGTGCCCACCACCATGTTGTCCGTCGTCCGGTGGGCGCGGAGGATGTAGGCGGTGGTACCACCGTTGCCGAAGAACCCGTCCATCGCATAGCGAAGCAAGACCGGGCTCTCGCCGGTGCCGTCGTGGCGCAGATAGCCTCCGTACACGCGTTCGAAGTCGGCGATCCCCTTGATTTTGGTCGGCGCGACCGGTCCTCGCTCGGTATCCCCCACCAAGATGGTGGTCGACGTACCCGCGCCTTCGATGGCGCGCGCCCCGCCTGGCACCTCTTCGACGTAAACGCCGGGATGAAGTCGTGCAGACATCTAGAATCCCTCTCTACGCCCCGAGAACGACGTATTCCACAGTCCCATCTTCGGTTGGCGCCGTCGCCGTGACGAAGATTCGGTCGAGGTCGTCACTGCCTGCCGCAGTGGGCGCCGAGTGCATGAACATACCCCCTGGCGCCAGCGCGTAGTCCTTTGCTTGATCGTTGAACGCGAGTTCGATGGGCCTGTCGGTGAGGTTCCTCACCACCACTCCTTGAGCGGCGGTTGTCTCGCCGAAGGGAATTTCGAACTGCGATGTCGACCCCTGGGCGACGTCGATCGTCCCCGAGCTGACGCGGTTGTAATCGAGCCGGACCTCGAATGCCTGCGAGACGGTGTTCGACGAAGGCAGTCCGTAGGTCAGCTTCGCGTCCAGTTTTCCTGTGGCCATCGTTCCTCCCCTGGGTTCATATCGACGCGCGCCGCTTATACATCGACTGGGCCACGAGCTATAGCCCGATGTCATCGTCCAGTCGGCCGGCACCCTATTGGGGTCGTGCGCTTTGGACACGTACATTGTCCTACCTGCGACACTGCGTCACGGGGCGGGAGAAGACTCGAGCGCTACAGGAGGGTCGACTTAAAGGCGTGGATCTACCGGTTCGCTCTCGAGGGCGAGCACGCCGAAGACGCACTCGTGCACCCGGTAGAGCGGCTCGTGTTCGACGAACCGGTGAAGCGCCTCCAATCCCAACGCGAATTCCTTTCGCGCGAGCTTTCGCTTGGTGGTCACATGGCGAGCGCGTAGCCGGGCAAGTCGTTCGGGTGCGGTGTACTCGGGACCATAGATGATGCGCAGGTACTCGGGCCCGCGACACTTGAGCGCCGGTTGTACCAGCCCCCGACGACCGCGATGAAGCCACCCGAACGGCTTGACGACCATGCCTTCGCCGCCGTTCCCCGTGAGCTCCGACCACCATCGTACCCCTTCTGCTTGGCTGTCGGCGTCCGTTACATCCACCACCTTGAAGTCGGTCCGGTGCACGATGGGATGCGCCTCGTGGCAGAGCCTGGCGATCGCGTTCATGTGCCAGAGGTGGTCCTTGTCGGTGTGCACCGAACGCTCGCTCGCGAGGATATGAAACGGAGCGACGCGAAGGTCATCCGCGCTGGCGACGTCCCAACAGTACCGACGATAGGCCGCGACGTAGCGTTCGGTGCGGTCGCGCCGTTTCCGAAAGTGGGCGAGAAGTTCGTCCGCCTTGCCATCGTCGTCATGGACGGCGCGCTTCTCGAGCGCGGCGACGGCATCACCCAAGCCGGCTCGCGATGATGCGCCTACCGGAGCGTACTGCCCTCGGATCAGCTCCTGCGCCTTCACGGACCACGGCATCAGCTCGCAGTCGAGGCAGAGCCAATCTGTGGTGAGCTCTGCCCACAGCGCTGCGCGGTCGACGGCGGCCCGAAGCTCTTCGACGACGCGTCGCTCCCATGCTTGGTCGTTGAAGAAGGATCGACCCGTACGCGTATAGACGACCCCCGCCCGTCCGTCCTCGATGGAGAAACGCTTGGCCGCCACCTTCTCGGACTGGCAAACCACCGCGATCGCACGGGAGCCCATGTGCTTCTCCTCGCAGACGACTTTGGCGACCCCATGGTCGCGGTAGTACGCAAAAGCCTCTGCCGGACGCTCGAGAAGCCCTTCCTTCGAGCTGGTCTCGGGCGGAGACATGGTCGGAGGAAGGTAGATGAGCCATCGAGGATCGATCGCGAACCGGCTCATGACTTCGAGCGCCGCGGCCGCGTTCTCTTCGCGGATGGTTACCGTGTGATCGACTCGTGTATTGACGATACGCTTGCCCGTGACATCCAAAATGTCTAGCACGTCGGCCGGTCGCTTCTCCTCTGCCCCCACCGTGTGCCCCGTGTCGGGTAAGGGTACTGTGTCGGGCAAGAACGGCTTGGCGGGCTCGTAATACATCTTGGCCGCCTCGACATGGACCAGCTCTTTCTCGGGGTATCGCAGCGCCGTCAGCTTTCCGCCGAAAACGCAGCCGGTGTCGATACAGATCGTACCGTTGACCCATTCCGCCTGCGGAACCGGCGTATGCCCGTACACGACGAGAGACCGGCCACGATATTGGCGCGCCCAGTCGTACCGAATGGGAAGCCCGAACGCGTCCGTCTCTCCGGTGGTTTCACCGTACAGCGCGAACTCGCGTACCTTGCCCGAGGCTCGGCCCTGCAACTCCCCCTTGAGGCCGGCGTGCGCCACGACCAGGCCGCCGTCGTCCAACACGTAGTGGCTCACGAGGCCGTCGATGAAGGCGCGAACCTTCTCCTTGAATACGTCGGACTCCGATTCGAGCTGTTCGAGCGTTTCTGCGAGACCGTGCGTGAGGCGCACGTCGCGGCCGCTCAATTTTCGCATGAGTTTTACGTCATGGTTTCCCGGCACACATAGCGCCGATCCGTGATCCACCATGGCCATGACGAGGCGCAGAACGGCGGGGGAAGCGGGACCACGATCGACGAGATCGCCGAGAAAGATCGCCTTTCTGCCCGCTTCGTGCGCGTAGACACCGTCATGGTCCGCCCGGTAGCCGAGCTTCTCCAGCAGCGCACGAAGCTCGTCGTGACACCCGTGGATGTCGCCGATCACGTCGAACGGCCCGTGCTCGTGCCTCAGATTGTTCCACAGGGGTCGGCGCACGATGAAGGCCGCCTCGACGTCATCCTGCGAGCGGAGAACGGTCACGTAGCGCAAGCCCTCCCGCTTGAAGCGCCGAAGCGACTGCTTCAGTTGTGAGGTCTGGTGCCGTACGACATGCGGCCCGAAGCTTCGGTCGGCGCGCCCCGCGTTTCTCGCGTGGCAGGTTTTGGCGGGCAGATTCAGCACGATGCCGAGCGGCAGGCAGTGCATGTCGCGGGCCAACCGGATGAGTGGTTTGCGCGCCTCGGGTTGCACGTTGGTCGCATCCACCACCGTGAGGAGGCCTCGGGAGAGGCGCTTCCGCGCGATGTAATGAAGGACGTCGAAAGCGTCGTTGGTGGCGCTTTGGTCATTTTCGTCGTTGGAGACGAGGCCCCGGCAGAAGTCGGACGAAAGGACCTCAGATTCGCGGAAGTGTTTGCGGGCAAAGGTCGACTTGCCGCTTCCCGAGGCCCCGATGAGGAGCACGAGCGCGAGCTCTGGAACTTCGATCCTCATCGGGAGAACACACCCATCTGGGTGGGTGATCCCGTCGCGGCGTCGGAGGGGCCCACCGGCAGAAACCGTGCGGAATAGCCAAATCGTTCCGCGACCCTGTGCCCCCACGCCTCAAATTCATCGCGACGCCACTCGAATCGATGGTCGGGGTGACGGAAGTCGCCCGCCGCCAGGCTCTCGAAGTTGTCGTTATACTCGCGATTCGGGGTCGTGACGACGATGGTCTTCGGGGCGGCGTACTCGAAGAGTACGCGGCTGAAGGCATCGAGGCGCGACGCGTCGATGTGCTCGATGACTTCGATTGCACACGCCGCGTCAAAACCCTGGAGGCGCGCATCTCGGTACGTCACGGAGCCCTGAAAAAGCTCGAGGCGCTCGCGTTGCATGCTCGGGAGGTCGTCGAGCCGTAGCCTTCGCTTCGCGATTTCGAGGGCTCGAACGGAGACATCCATTCCTACCACCCGCCGGAACGTGCGGTCTTTCATCAGCGCGTGCAGCAACTTCCCCTCGCCGCAGCCGACGTCGACGACGGTGGCGGCTCCCGATCCTTTGAGGGCGGCCACGACGGAGCCCAGCCGTTGTTCGTTGAGGCTCAGTGGCTTCTCGAGCGCATCTTCCTCTCGCGCACTTCGTGCGATCGTGTCGTCGGGGTCGAGGTCGTCGTCGGCCATGAGGCGCGCCAACGCCGTGCGGGTCAGACGGCGATTTCGCCGGAGGTAGCGGGTGGTGATTTCCTCGCGGGCCGGATGAGACTCGAGCCAGCCTTTTCCTTTGGCCAGGAGCTTCTCCACCTCATCGTCCCCGACCCAGTAGTGCTTGTTGTCGTCGAGTACGGGAATCAAGACGTACAAGTGCGTGAGGAGTTCTTTGAGCGGGCACGTTCGACGAAGGCCCACCCGCCAGTAGGGGCTACCGCCCCAATCGGGGGACATCGGATCAAGCTCTGCTCGGGAAGCGGCGACGTCGTACCCCAGGGGCTCGAACAGACGGCGAAGCAGGGCCTCGCCGCCGCGGGAGGGGAGGGCGGAGACCACCGCTTCGAGGGGGATCGCCATATGCGCGAGCTCCTCTCGCTCACGGCTCCGACCACTGAGCGCGGTCCGGAACACCTGCGCGATGGCCACGCTCATGAACGACGACGCGACGTAGGGCCGGTCGTTGACGTATTGCGTGAGCAGCCCGTCATCCCTCCGCACGCGTCTCGCTTTTTTCACCAGGTCCAATGGATCGAGGTCGAGGAGAAGCGCGGCCGAACACCGTTGTTCATCGGCGACCGGGTAGAAGACGTGGGCGTGGCCAAACGGTAGCTCGTACGTCTGGGTTCGCGCGGGGTTCTTGGCCAGCAGGTAGCCGAGGTCGGTGGCGGGCTGGTGGGTGGTGGAGATGGTCAAAAGCATGGCACTTCGGTCATGAGAAAGGCCGCTTCGGACATCCGGGCGGCCTCGTCGACACGCGCTCGATAGCGAGGCCGCCTACGTCATTCGTCGCGCGGGCGATGACTTCATGTCACCCGCGAGGCGGGACGCACCCGAGCGTGTTGCTGCGGCATGTGCGGCTCATGACGGTCGGAAGCGTCTCATCGTGGCAGTGGCTGCGACCCTGAGCTTCAGCGTCGCCTCCACCTGTTTCGTTCAAGGTCACAAATGGGCACGCGACAGGGCGAGCAGCGTCATGCTGACGGCATTTCGGACGGGGGGGGACAGACCTTCGAAGATGTAGGCGTCATGGTATCCGGGATCGTAGGCGCCGACGAGTTGTGCCTCATGGTGAATCATGAATTTTCCGACCCACATCCGACTCGAGTCGGCGTCCCAGGTAATCCGCAAACTTACCTCCTCGAACGCCGCCTCGCCGACGCCACGTTGGTAGGCGACGTGTGCCATCTCTTTGGGCGTGTCATTCGGCCAGAGCTCACAGCCAAGTACCGATATGCGTCCGTCGAAGGGTTCTTCTGCATTGATGCTTTCACATCGACCATCCCAGGCAACACCATCGCCGTCGACGAAATCAATACTTGTGCTCATCGGGGCTGAACGAGAGTTCCATCGGCGTGATTGATGGTACTTTGAGATGAGTCCGCCATCGGAAGGCACGTGGACAACAGTCCCTCCGGGCGCCTGCAAATCGCCGACGGAAAGCGGGTCATCCTGCAGGTCGAACTGCTGCACACTGGGGGTGGGCCACCCCATGTGGTCCCCGAGGCGCTGGACACAGCCCATCGTGGTGATGCAGTGACCCAGCAAGACCACGGCGAAGACCAGCGGGCGGACGGTTCCTTGTTGGCCTCGTTCTCGACGGCTGTCTCCAGAGGCAGACGGCTCGCCTTTGATGGCGCCCGGGGCAGCATGGCTCGGCAGCGCGTCGTCACCGATCACGTTCATGAAGTTTGAAGGGGTCATCGGGCTCGGCGGCGAGCAGGCGCTGCTGCCTTGCCCTCCCCCCGAACCCTCCCGCGAGGCCTCTGGGCCCCCATGAAGGCATCTCCCGTCCATCGCCGTCCTCCCTCATGTCCCACGTACCTGCGCACCGCAGCGAGGTCCAGCCGCTGATGGGACGCGGTCCCGCGGAAGGGGAGAGCGCGTCGTCGGAGGTGCACACCGGCGGGTGGGCTGGACCTTCTGGAGGTCGGGCGCGAGCTCGAGTGGCTTGCTTGATGCGAGGCAACGACGGCGGACGCCCGCCGCCGAGCTGCTCGTCAGCTACCTCGACGAAAAGGCGCGCACCGGCGGCGGGTTCGTAGCGGTCCCCTCGCGAACCGCGGCTTCCGCAACGCCCGGCCTCAGCTTTTGGTCGTGTAGAGCAACACCGCGCATCCGATGCGGGTCTGCGCTGCCTGTCCCGGGTCGCGCGGCACGGCGGCCATCACCAAGATGCGGGTGGTGGGGGTCGCTGGCATGCCCTCGAGGCCCGCGGCAAAGACGCTCTGCTTCGGGTAGGTGTTGTCGCTTGGCCAGCGGTTGGGGCTCGGCGAAGCCTGGGGAAAGTTGGCCGGGCCCTCGTCGAGCGCCTCGAGGCTTTTCCACGCCGTCGCCGCGTGCAGGCTGTGCGCCTGGCTGAAGCGGTTCACCTCTTTTTCCGCGAAGATGTTCCCCGGAAAGAAAATGTTCCCCGGGAAGAAAATGTTCCCCGGGAAGAAAAGGTCATCTCCACCGGGGCTCACGGCTGCGGTTTCACTCGGCCACTTCAGCGGGTCCACCTCGATGAAGTCTTTGCCGTCGCGGGTGGCGAAGTAACCTGGCGTCGGGACCTGAACCGACATCGTCTCTTTGGCCACTCCGCCCGCGATGGGTTCGAGCTTTTGCCCCGGGCGGTAGTGATAGGCGTAGGCGTGCATCGCCAGCGACAGCTTCGACTTTGCGGGGCCGCGCGCAATCAACACGAGACGGTCGGCGAGGACCGAGGTCATGTCCTTTGCCGAGAGCACTTTGGGCGGCGGTGTCTTCAGCGAGAGCAGCGAGGCTTGAAACCGCGCCGGGGCCGCGGAGGCTACCGAGGGGGCAAGGCAGAAGCGGCGATGGCAGAGCTGGCAAGCTTGAGGAAGTGTCGTCGATCCATGGGGAGATGGACGTATCACCGCCGAGGGAATTCATCTTTCCCAAACGGGCTCCCACCGCGGCCGTGCGCTGAAAGAGGGGGCTCGGCCGCGACCGAGAGCCTGAGCAACGCCTCCACCTCGCCGAGCCCGTCGTCGCGGGCGAGGCCGATGTGGAACGGCCATCGGCGCGGTCAAGCGCGAGACACGGCGAGGGGCCGCGCCGGCCGATAAGAAAGCATCGGATGGGGTACGGCGATGTGCGCGGCGTCGCCGGGGGAAAACGCACGGGTTGGCGACGCTACGGGCAGGGCCGACGACAATGGCCTAGAATCACCGCAATGTCGTCGGTCGTACGTACCTTGGGGGCCGTCTCGTTCGCCGCCCTGGTGGGAATCGTTGCCTGCGACGTGGGCCGGGTTCCTCGGGCGTTCCGGGCCGACTTGGGGTCGTCGAGTGCGGCTGCGGGCGGAACGGGCGGACAGGGCGCGGGCGGCGACGACGGGGGCGGTCTCATCGATGACGAATGCGTCGGCGACGGCCTGTGTGGCACGGACCTCATCGAGGTCGTCTTCGACCGCCCCAACGTCTATTTCGTCTTCGACCGCTCGGGGAGCATGGTGACTCCCGAGGGGGGCCCGGCGCCGGCGTTTTCTCGCTTCAATCGGTTGCGCGACGCGTCGGTGGCGGTGGTCGAAGATCTCGGCCCGCTCATCAATGTCGGGTTGGCGCTCTTTCCCGCGGGGGGCGCCGACGGGTGCGCGGCGGGGGGCGAGGTCATGCCGGTCACCCCGGGCGACAAACCGGGGGCCTCCGCCACCCTCGAGGCGTTCGCCAGCGCGCTCGACGTGGTCCCCGATGGCGGAACCCCCATCGCCGCGACCCTCGATGGCCTGCGGCCCCGCCTCGCGGGCCTTCCCGGGCGTACGATCGTGATGCTCGTGACCGACGGGGGGCCCAACTGCAATGCCGCCGCCTCGTGCGACATCGGGGCGTGCCAGGCCAACATCGACGGCGTCTGTCCCGACCCTCAGACCAATTGTTGTGCGCCGAGCGACCTCGACTTCGGCCCTCGCCTCTGCGTCGATGAGCCCGCCACGGTGGCCGCCCTCGAAGCCATCGCGGCCGCCGGGGTCGAAACCTACGTCATCGCGATCCCCGGGGCAGAGTCGTACGGGGCGGTACTGGATGCGATGGCGGTGGCCGGCGGCGTCCCGCAGGAAGGGGGCGCCACCGACTACTTCCGGGTCGACGACCTCTCCGGGATCGAGGCCGTGCTCCGCAACATCGCCGCTGGCGCCGTGAGCTGCACCATTCCCCTGCAGGCGCCGTCGCCCGACCCGATGCGGACCAACGTGTATTTCGACTGCGACGTGGTGCCCTTTTCCGCCTCCGGCGGCTGGACCTGGGAGGGGGAGAACTTCGACGCCATCACCCTGCACGGGGTCGCGTGTCAGCGCCTCAAAAACGGAGAGGTGGGCGAGGTGCAGGTGCTCACGGGGTGCCCCATCGACGCGCCGCGCTAACGCTTCGGGGAGAGGCGAGGTGGAGCGAACCCATGGGAACGCATCTAAGGGTCAGCCGAGGAAGCGGGCGAGGCGCGCGAGCACCGACGACAGGTCGACCGCCGCGTCGAACATGTCGGCGTAGGGATCGCTATGGCGGGCGAGGCGTGCCGCCACCCGCGTCAGGTCGAAGGCCGCAGGGTCGAGCCCCGCGGAGATCTCATCCCAGGCCAAAGGCGTCGACACCGTCGCCCCCGCCACCGCGCGGACCGAATAGGGGGCGACGATGGTGCGCGACGGGCCGGTTTGACCCGTATCGACGTAGACCCGCTGCCCGCGTCGCGCGACGTTGCGCTCCATGGTGGCCGTGTCGGGATGGCGCGCGACGACGAGGCGGCCGAGGAGTTCGGCGAGCTGGCGCGCGGCCTCGAACGGAACCGGGACGGTGGCGGTGGGAATGAGCACGTGCAGGCCCGATTGGCCGGACGTCTTGGGGTAGCCCCGGAGGCCCACCTCCTCGAGGAGCCCGCGCAGCGTGAAGGCCAGGGGTACGACGTCGGCGAAGCGCATCGACGAAGGGAGGTCGAAGTCGATGGTGACGAAGTCGCATCGATCCCGACGCCCCTCCCGGGCCGCCACTGCGTGCAGCACGACGCAGCCGAGGTTGGCCAGGTAGAGCAGCCCATCGACATCGTCGAGGATGAACATTTTCTTGTGGCGCGGCGCCTCGTCGGCGGCCACCGTACGCAGCCACGAAGGGCTGCCCGCCGGCGCATTCCACTGGAAGAAGTGCTTGCCATCGATGCCATCCGGGTAACGCACCATCACCACCGGGCGGTCTTGCAGCCACGGAAGCAGCGCGGGGGCCACCGTGGCGTAGTGGTCGCAGAGGTCGCCCTTGGTGGCGCCGAGGGCGGGCCAGAAAACCTTGGTTTGGTTCGTGAGGGTGGTGCGTCGCGCGGCGGCCACGGCCGGCCTCGCGGGCGGTTCGGGTGAGGGGCGACGGTCGTCGGGGGCGAGCGCGGGGGCGTCGGCCACGACTTCTGCCGTCGGGGTGAGCCGGCACTGCTCGGGGGCCACGTCGGGCCGCAGCCCCCGAAACACGGGGAACCGCAACATGCCCCGCTCGCTGAACCCTGCGTGGCGTACGTTCACGACGAGGTCGGGGCGAACCCAGTGCCGCCGCGCCGCCTTCTGGTCGAGGCGACCGCGGGCCGGAGGAGACGCCACGTCCCGGGCCGCAAGCTCCCCCAATAGGTGCTCGATGGTCGGGCCGTCGAGGCCGCTGCCGACCTTGCCTCGCAGGCGAAGCTCCCCCTCGTGGTCGTAGGCGGCGAGGAGGAGGTTTCGGAGACGGCGCGATGCCTTGTCGCTCTCGTCCCATCCCACCACCACCAGATCGGTCTCGCGCTCGAGCTTCACCTTGAGCCAGTCGTCCGTCCGTCGCGGTCCTTCGCGGTAGGGCGCATCCCGGCGCTTGCCGACCAGACCCTCGAGCCCTTGCGCCTGGCAGAACGAGAACAGGGCCGGTCCGTCCCCCTCCAGGTGTTCGAGGCAGCGGACGGGGCCGCGGCCAGGGACGAGACGACGAAGCAGGTCCTTCCGGCGCCAAAGCGGCAGGGCGCGGACGTCGCGTCCTTCGAACGCGAGCAAGTCGAAGGCGAGAAACACGACGGGGATCTCCCGTCGGGCGCGGGCGACGTCTTCGGGCCGCTGAAGATGAATGCGGCGGGCGAGCCGCGAGAAATTCGGCTTGCCCTCCTCGTCGAAGGCGACGAGCTCCCCGTCGAGCACGACGTGGTCGAGGGCCAAGCGCTGGAGGGCATCGACGACCTCGGGAAACCCCGCCGTGGCGGGGCGCCGGCGCCGGTAGCGAAGCGAACACGAGGCGCCGCGACGATCCGCGACGATGCGCACCCCATCGAGCTTGAGCTCGTACCAACGCGCCGGGTCGCGGAGGGTCGCCTCCGTGGCTGGCCCTGTCGCACAGAGCTGAGGGGCGACCTCGAGCGCCCGCAGGTCACGAAGGGGCACCGCATCCGCTTCGACGTCGGCCACACAGGAGGCCAGGACGGCCGGCGCCTCGGCCCGCTGCTCGACGGTGTAGCCGCTCAGGACGCTGTGCGGCCGTTCAGTCAACAGCTCGGGTGCGGGCGGAGGGCCTTCGTCGTCTCGTTTTTTGAGCAGCAGCCAGTGTTTCGTGTCCGCTTCGTCGCGCGCGCCGGTATGGATGAGCGCAAACCGACCGCGGAGCTTGTGGCCGCGCAGCACGAAGTCGAGCTTGCCTTCGCGCAGTCCTTCGCGTGGGGGTGGGTCGAGAAAGTGGATGGTCCCCTGGTCCCACACGATCATGGCGCCAGCGCCGTAGTTGCCCTCGGGGATCACCGCCTCGAAGTCGAGGTAGCGGAGCGGATGGTCCTCGGTCCGCACGGCGAGGCGCTTGTCGCCCGGGACCGTGCTCGGTCCCTTGGGCACCGCGAAGCTGACGAGCACCCCGCCGATCTCCAGGCGAAGGTCGTAGTGGCGCCGGCGCGCCGCGTGGAGATGAACCGTAAATCGTGGCCCGGCGACGCTGCCGATCCGTTCAGTCGGGGCGGCACTGAACGGCTCCACCGTGACGGCGCGGTCTCGCTTCTGTCGGTAGGCCTTCAGCCGGTCGTCGACGCCGGGCGGCTTTGCCGATTGTTTCTTGGGCACGCACCGCCATTGCTACCATGCCCGCATGGCTCCCCGCGCGATCGCCTCCGGCACCATCTCGTTTGGCTTGGTGTCGATCCCGGTGAAGGTCTTCACCGCCACGTCACCCGCCAAGGTTCGCTTCAACATGATCGAACCCGAGACGGGCGCGCGGCCCAAGCAACAGTACGTCTCGTCGGTGTCGGGCGAAGTGCTCGAGCGCAGCGCGATGGCCAAAGGCTACGAGCATGCCCGGGGCCAGTTCGTGATCCTCGACCCGGAAGAGCTGAAAGCGCTCGAGGCCGATCGATCCAATGGGCTCGAGATCGCCGAGTTCGTACCCCTCGACGCCGTCGACCTCATCCAAGTCGAGAAGTCGTATTACATCGCGCCCGACAAGGGGGGCGACAAGGCCTACCACCTGCTCAGCGAGGCCATGCGCCGCAAGGACGTCGTCGCAGTGGCCCGGTGGGCCGCCAAGGGAAAAGAGCAGCTCGTGCTGCTTCGGCCGTATCGCGCTGGCCTGGTGATCCACCAGCTCTTCTACGCCAACGAGGTCCGTGCCTTCGACGACCTTGATGTGGGGGGACGACCCGCCTTCTCCGACGGCGAGCTCGACCTCGCCGACAAGCTCATCGAACAGCTCGCACACGATACCTTCGAGCCGGAGAAGTACTCCGACACGTACACCGAGCGGGTCCGGGCGCTCATCGACCAAAAGATCGCCGGCGAGGAGATCACGATCGCGCCCGACCAGCCCAAAGCGCAGATCATCGACTTGTTCGAGGCGCTCAAGCAGAGCCTCGAGGCAACGCCGGCCGCCGCCTCCGAGTCCCCCGGGGAACAACGAGGAGCCGAGGGCGGCAAGCGCGGAAGAAAGAAGGCCACGGCGGCGACGGCGGCGAAGGGCATAAGAAAGGCGGTCCCCCGGAAGAAGACCGCCAAGAAAAAGAAGACCTCGGCCAGCGGATAGACCGTGGCTGACGGACGAGACGCGTGACCCACACGCACGCCGTCCCACCAGCCCACCGACCCGCCGGCGAGGGTGGGATGGTCAGCCGGCTTCGACGCCCTTGATGTCGACCTTGAACTCGACGCGACGGTTGGCGTCGTGGCACTCGGGGGTTTCGTCCGAGCAGGTGAGCTCGGTCTCCCCCGCGCCACGATGGTCCATCGGCTGCTCGACGCCGCGCTCTTTCAACGCCGTCATCACCGCCTCGGCCCGCTTGTTCGACAGTTCCATGTTGTGGTTGTCGTCACCGGTGCTGTCGGTGTGGCCGATCACGTGAAGCGTCTCGATCTCGGGATGGTTCTTCATGACCGTCGCGATGTTGTCGAGCAGCTCGTTGGATTCGGGACGGATGACCGCGCTGTCCGTCTCGAACATGATCTTCTTGTCGATGTTGATGTGGTCGCCCTCGAGACGGACGCCGACCGGGTCGGCTACGGCCACGGGCTCGGGCTCGGGCTCGGGCTCGGGCGGCGGGGGCGCCGGCTCGGCGACGGGTTCCGGCTCGGGCTGGTTCCCCACCTTGAGCGAGGCCTTGCAGCCCATGGCCCCCACGGCGGCGAAGCAACCAATGCAAACGAAGGTGCGAATGTTCATGGGCCGGGACATAAGCGAGGTGGCGCCGCGAGGGAAGACCCTGCGCGCGCCGAAGCCTCATTCTGGCGCCGTCGCCATGCGCCGGGGCCCACCCCAAGAGCGCACCCCAAGAGCGTGCCCGCCCCTTGGGCCGGGCGTTACCTCGCGTTGGGGATTTGTCCACCCACGTTGATCGGATTCATCAGGAGCGGCCGGAGGAGCGTCTTCGCCTGCTGTTCGCTGTTCTCGAGGCTGGCGTCGATCCGCTTGGCCGCGTCTTTGAGGTCGAGCGCGATCAGGTTGATGCTGGGGTCGTCCTGATTGTCGAGCAGTTGCACCATCTTGCTCCGCTGCTTGTTGAGCGAATCCATGTAGTTCGCCAGCGGGGTCTCGCTGAGCACCACTTTGCTCGAGCCCCCGTCGGGGAGGCCGAATTCCACGAAGTCTCGAAATCGGCTCGGGATGGTGGTGGTGCGCCCGGCGACCTTGTCGATGTCGACCTTGATCCGCAGCCCGCGTGTCGACTGGCGGATACGGTTCTGCAGGCGGCGCTCGATGAGCTTTTTGGTCTCCTTGCTCTGCAGGATCTTGCTCTTGCCGAACTGGGTGTTGTCGCGAACCCGCCGGATCACCCGGAGAAACGGCCACTCCTGCTCGTTGAGAATGCGGTAGAGTTCCACCGCTTCCTTGATGTTGCCCGGGCGACGGATCTCGAGGTCGCGCAAGAAGTTGCGCCAGTGGTCGATGTACTTTTGCTCGTACGTCCCCCCGAGGGTGGCGAGATCGCGGTCGAGCACGTTGGGCTTTTTCTCGGCGGCGGTGAGGGGGATGACCCACGCCTCGCTCTCGAGCAGCTCGCGGGCCGCCTTGAAATTGGTCAGCACCGCCCGGTAGCCGCGCCCCGTGTAGGGACCGGGGACCTCGTAGTAGGTCTTCTGACTCGACTTCTGTTGCTTGCTCCCGAGGTACTTCAGCACCTCGGGACGGTCCTCGAACATCGTTTTCAGGTCCAGCGGCGGGTAGACGAGGTTGCTGCGGACGGGGTCGCGTAGCGGGTCGTGGACCTCGTCGTCGAGCTCATCGACGAACAGCGAGAAGTACCGTTTTTGCACGGGGATCTCGCCGAGGGTCTTTCGCGCCTTCGCGACGACGCCGTCGTTGGCGGGGACGGGCTTGGCCAGCGGTCGTCCCTCTTCCCCTTGAGGTTTGATGAGATAGAAATAGTGGGCGACGTGGGGCTTCATCCTCCGCTTCAGCTCCCCCTTGGTCGTCGCGCTCGTCGCTTCGCTGACCTTCGCCCACACTTCGGTGAAGCGTCCCGTGGCCCACTCGGGGTCGAGGTGCGCGACCTCGCTGAGCATGAGGTAGGTCTTGAGAAGCCGCCGATCCTGGTAGTAGCGCTCGCCCTTGGCCCGGTTGAGCTGCTCCTCGAGCCGGTACTTGCTCGGGACCACGAAGCCCGTCTGGAGGTTGGCGATGTACACCTGCAGCACCGGCTTGAAGAGCTGGTCGCCCTGGTACATCAAGTCGATGTTGGTCTTTTTGCTGTTCTCCTCGAGCTCCTGAAGGCGCTCGAGCAGCGGATCGAGGTCGTCGATCTTTTGCCGCACCGGGTCGGTGCTCTCCCAATCGATCTCGGCCGCGGCCTCGGCCCGGGCGCGGGTCTCGTCGAGAAAGGCGCGGTTGCTGAAGTACGAGAAGATGCTGGGGAGCGCGAAGAGAAGCGCGCCGGCGAAGGCGGTGGCGGCGACGGCGGTCCGGACCAAGCGCTGCCGACGGAGCTCGGAGGCGCTGCGGGCGGCGACGTCGGCGTCGGGAAACACGACCCGCATGAACACGTCGTGGAGGAAGTAGCTCTTCGACTCGACCCGGGGCTGTTGCACCGCCTGGGCGGGCCGAATGCCCATCGCCTGTCCCATGCGCTGGAGGACGCGGCCCATCGGCGCGCCCTCCTGGGTACCACTGGTGAAGAAGAAGCCGCGAAAGATCGGCGTGCCCTGAAAGGCATTCACCATGAAGACCTGGCCGATGAGGTCCCGGAGGTTGTGACGCAGGCCCGCGAACTCGATGGGAAATTGATAGATCGCTTCGCGAGCGACGCGGTTCCGCTCCTGCAGAAGCCGTTTGCACGAGCGCGCGTGGACCCCGCGCACGATGAGGTCGAATTCGCGAGCAAACACGGCCCCGGGATCGGTCTTGTCTTCCTTCAGGGACAGGGTCGCGCCGAGCGCTTGCGCCCGCTCACTCTTTCTGAGGTCGCCAAAAAACTCCGAGAACCCCGCCACCAAGTCGCACTTGGTCACCAAGAAGTAGACCGGCAGTTGCATCCGAAGCCGCGTCATCACCTCGTCGATGCGGGCGCGGAGCTTTTTGCCCATCTCCTCGAGCTGCATTTCGTTGGCATCGATGATGTCGGGCACGCTCACCGCGACGATGAGCCCGTTGAGCGGTTTGTCGGTGCGGTACTTTCGCAACAGGTCGAGAAACGCGAGCCACTCTTGCTGGTCGCTGCCTTCAGTGGCGTAGCGTCCCGCCGTGTCGAGAAGGATCGCGTCGTTGGTGAACCACCAGTCGCAGTTGCGGGTACCGCCGACGCCCCGCACGCTGGAGTCGGCGTAAGGGAACACCAACCCCGAGTGGCGGAGGGCGGTTGTCTTGCCCGCGCCCGGGGGGCCGATGATCGCGTACCAGGGAAGCGAATAGAGGGCGGCCGAGCCGCGCTTCTTGCCTCCGAGCTTGCTGCTCTTGAGGGCCCCGATCCCGTCGCTGATCTGCTTTTGGAGGGCTTGGATCTCGGCCCGTCGCTCGGGCCGCGCGTTCATCACCTGTTGCTGGCCCTGATCCGCCAGGGCCTTTTCGAGGGCAGCGGCCGAACGCCGAACCTTCACCCGTTGGTAGATGAAGGTGACGATCGCGACGAACAGCATGACCCCGGACACTCCGAGCGGGATCCAGAGGTCGAGCTGGAGCATGAACCACACGCCCCAGGCGAGCGCCGCGAGCAGCGCGTAAAAGACGAAGATCACGGGCGAACCATACCAAAGATGGCGCCCGGCCGATCAGCGACCGCGCCGCCTCGACCGTGCGTCAAATCGCGTAGTCTCGCGCGGTGTAGGGGCGTGCGACGTCGGGGCGGGTCGCCCGTTGCGCGAGCAGGGCGTCGACGGCGATGTCGAGGACCTCGAGCCGGGTCGTGGGGACGTAGTACAGGTCTTCACTCACCCCGGGCGTTCGGTCGAGACGGTCGCGCAGGTTGTCGAGGTCGGCGGGAGGCATCTCGAGACCGCCGAAGCTGGTGTCGTCGTCCTCCTCGGTGAGGCACACGTAGGCGACCTGAATCGGGTAGAAGGCGAGGTACACCTGGTGAAATTCGAGTCGCCACGCGCCCGGATCCTTGCGGTCGATGCGCCACCAGCATGCGTGCCGACGACGCACGATCTCGCCGAGGTAAGCCCCGAGGGTCTGGGCGGTGAGGGGCAGCACCTCGGGGCGTTCCATCATCTCGACCCGGGCTTCGGTCACGTTGTGGTCGACGAGGGCGAGCGACTCGAGGCTGAAGTCGGGTTCGACCTTCGTCGACGCGAGGATGTATCGGATGGCGTTGGCGGCGGCCTCGGTGACCATCCCAGGGGGATGCGCCTCGTCGAGGTCCATGGCCACCGTGGTGAGGCCGGCGAGCGTGATCCCTCCCTCCCGCCGGGGCTTTTCTGCGGACGCCCCGCGCGCGGCACCGTGGGTGGCGGCGCCGTTCGTGGGCGTCGGAGAGGGCCGTGGTGGCGTCCGCTCGTCGGCCATTCCGCTACATCAGCCCCTGCAGGGTGACGCCCATGTCGCTCGGCGTCGGCGCGACGGCGATGCCCGCCGCCTTCATCGCGTCCTGCTTGGCCGCGGCCGTCCCCTTCCCCCCCGCGATGATTGCGCCCGCGTGACCCATGCGTTTGCCCGGAGGTGCGGTGGCCCCGGCGATGAAGCCCGCCACCGGTTTGGTCATGTTTTCCTTCACCCATGCGGCGGCATCCTCCTCCGCCGTACCCCCGATCTCGCCGATCATGACGACGCCGTTGGTGTCGGGGTCGTCGTTGAAGAGCTTCAGGCAGTCGATGAAGTTCATGCCGTTGACCGGGTCGCCCCCGATCCCGATGCACGTCGACTGCCCGATGCCGAGGGCGGTGAGCTGGCCTACGGCCTCGTAGGTGAGGGTCCCCGAGCGAGAGACCACGCCCACGTGACCCGGCTTGTGGATGTGACCCGGCATGATGCCGATCTTGCAGGCCCCCGGGGTGATCACGCCGGGGCAGTTGGGCCCGAGCAGGGTCGCGCTCGAGCCGTCGACGTAGCGACGGGCCCGAACCATGTCGAGGACCGGGACCCCTTCCGTGATGCAGATGACAAGCTCGACCCCTGCGTCGACGGCTTCGCAGATCGCGTCGGCGGCGAACGGAGCCGGCACGAAAATGGTCGAGACGGTGGCCTGGGTCTCGCGCACCGCGTCGCGCACGGTATCGAAGACGGGGACCTTATCGGCGAACTTCTGTCCGCCCTTGCCGGGTACGACGCCGCCCACGATCTGGGTCCCGTACTCCATGCACGCGAGGGTGTGCTTGCTCCCGTACGAGCCGGTGATCCCCTGGATGACGACCCGGGTGTCCTTATCGACGAGAACGCTCATGCTTGCACCGCCTTTACGATCTTCTGGGCCCCATCGGCCATGTTCTCCGCCGCCTGAATCGTGAGGCCGCTCTCCGCGAGGATTTTCTTCCCCAGCTCGACGTTGTTGCCCTCGAGACGCACGACGAGGGGGACGGTCAGTCCGAGCTCCTTGGTCGCGGCGACGACGCCTTCCGCGATGATGTCGCACTGCATGATGCCGCCGAAGATGTTGACGAAGATCCCCTTCACGTCTCCGTCGCCCAGGATCATGCGAAACGCTTTGGTCACCTGCTCCTTGCTCGCGCTCCCGCCGACGTCGAGAAAGTTCGCGGGCTCGCCGCCGTAATGCTTGATGATGTCCATGGTGGACATCGCGAGTCCGGCCCCGTTGACGAGGCAGCCGATGTTGCCGTCGAGACTGACGTAGGAGAGGCCCGCTTCGGTGGCTTCGAGCTCGGTCGGATCTTCTTCGGACCGGTCGCGGAGCTCGGCCCACTCCGGGTGGCGGAACGCGGCGCTCTCGTCCATCGTCATCTTGGCGTCGAGGGCGACCATGTCCTCGCTCTTGGTCACGACGAGGGGGTTGATCTCCACCATGCTTCCGTCTTCCGCTTCGAAGCAGCGGTAGAGGCTATGCAACAGCTTGCCGAAGCCCCGGAGGGTCTTTTTGCTGCCGCCGAGTCCGAGGTCGAACGCGAGCTGCCGGGCCTGAAAGTCACCGAGGCCGATCACCGGGTCGATGTGCACGGTGAGGATCTTTTCGGGGTGGGATTCGGCGACCTCTTCGATGTCCATGCCGCCTTCGGTCGAGGCGATGATCGCAGGGCGACGCGTCTCACGGTCGACGAGGATGGCGAGGTAGAGTTCACGCGCGATGTCGAGGCCCTGCTCGAGGTAGAGTCGATGGACCGCCTTGCCCTCGGGGCCGGTTTGCTTGGTCACGAGCTGCATGCCGAGGATGGCCTTGCCTGCTTCGGTCGCCGCGGCGGCGCCCTTGGTGACCTTGACGCCACCGCCCTTGCCTCGTCCCCCCGCGTGGATTTGCGCCTTCACCACCACCACCTCGTTACCGGTGTCGGCGATGAGACCTTCGGCCGCGGCGGCGATGTCTTTTTCTTCGAAGACGACCCGGCCCTGGGGGATGGGGACGCCGTAACCCGCGAAGATTTTCTTCGCCTGATACTCGTGCAGCTTCATGACGCGGGGCGAGCACTACCACAGCGCGGCGGGGGCGCGCACCGAAGGACGGTGGTGGTGCGGCGCGCCATCCGAAAGGAGTAGGGTGGCCCATGCGCGGATCCCTCGTCGTCGTCGTCACGGCCGGCCTCGCCGCGGGATACGCGGCGTGTGGGTCGCCGAGGACGTCGCCGGCGCCTCCCCCCCTCGCTTCGTCTCGTGACGGCGCGTCGCCCGCGGGGGGCCTCCCCTCGCCGACGGCCGCGTCGTCCGCGATGGTCGTGCCGTCGGCGGCGGCGGCGCCGAAGGCGAGCGCGACGGCGCCCGGCCGCCCATCGCGGGGCCCGCCCGCGCCGAGTCCCCCCGCGCTAAACCCCTCGGCGAGGACCCCCCTGGCGCCCTGTCCCGCGGAAATGGCGTTCGTCGACGTGGACCACTGCCCCGATACGCCATCTCTTCGGGTGAACCGCCGCTGCGTGCGCCCCGAGCGGGGCGGCAACGCCAACAACCTGAAGATCTGTCTCGAGTTCGCGGAGGAGGTGACGTGCCACGTCCCGCGGCGGAGACAGCGCTTTTGCATCGACCGATACGAGTACCCGTCTCGGAAAGGGGCTCACCCCCCGGTCATGGTCAGCGCCTACGACGCCGATCGGCTGTGTACCGAGCAGGGAAAACGAATGTGTTTCGAATCGGAGTGGACGGCGGCGTGCGAGGGTCCCCGCGAATTGCCCTTCCCCTACGGCTACACGCGCAGCGCCGAGATGTGCAACATCGACAATCCCTGGATCATCCCCAACCTCGAAGCGGTGCATCATGTCGATGACGCCGTCCGAGGCCCCGAGCTCATGCGGCTCGACCAAAGTGTCGATTCGGGCGCGATGCCCACGTGTCGCAGCGAATTCGACGTCTACGATCTCACGGGCAACTTCGACGAGTGGGTGAGAACGGAATGGCGCCGGGGCAAGGGTCGCTGGGCGGGGCTCAAGGGCGGGGCTTGGGGGCATGTCCGCAACGCCTGCCGTCCCATCACCACCAGCCACGTGGCGCACTGGTCGTACTACTTCATCAGTTTTCGTTGTTGCAAGGACCCCAACGAAGAGGCGCTTCCCTCACTCCCTCCTCAGGCCGCGGCGCGATGGATCCCGCCGAAAGCGTCCGCGCCCAAGCATCCCGCGGGTCGTTCTCTCGACCGTGGATTTACGCCGCCGGCCGGGGCCGAACTTCCGAACCGCCCCGCGTCACGATGAAGCGGGCCGCCCGGGCTCATGCCGTCCTTCGGCAAAGAGCGGCTGCAACGACGAGGCGGCGTGGTCGGTCGCCCACGAGAGTACCCGTTGGAGGTCGGGTTCGCGGACCTGACCGCGATGCTGGGCCAAGCGCGCGAGCGCATCGACGACGCCCTTGCGGTCGCCGCGGGCGCCGGCGATCGCCGCGTCGAGGGCGGCGACCATGGCCCGTTCGAGGTTGCTGCCTCCCTGGGCGCCCTCCGCGATGGCCTGGCGGGTTTCATTCGCGGCGCGGTCGACGTCCCCCTCTTCCAGACCCCAGCAGGCGCGTTGAATGGCCACCATCGAGGCGAGCTGCCGTAGACGCCGGTGCTGGGCCTGGGCGGCGACGCGGTCGAGGGCGTCCCGCGCTTCGTCGCGCCGTCCGATGCGGTAGAGCGCATCGGCGTAGACCTGTCGAGCCGACAGTTCGACCGCGATGGCGCCGGCGCGCTGGGCGGTTTCGATCGCGCGCTCGAACATCGGGAGGGACTCTGTCGGCGCCAGGTTGGCGAGATAGAACCGAGCTTTCGCCTCGGTGACGGCATCGTGGCGCACCGACGCTTCGCGGATGACGCGCGCGAAGAGCGCGCGCGCTCGCTTCGGGTCGTCCCGGCGCTGGGCGTCGACGGCGGACATCCCGAGCACCTGGAGCCAGAGGTCGCCGTGGTCGTCCCGGCGGGCCAGCGCCGAGGCCCTTGCGAGGGCGGAACGCGCCGCGACATCCTCGCCGAGGGCGGTGCGGACTTGAGCCTCCCGGAGGGCGCGCCATGCCGAGGCTTGCGCGTCGTGCTCGAGCGTCAGGCGCGACGCCGCCTCGAGGTGTTCGCGCGCGGCATCCTCTCGTCGGCCCGCGGCCCATCCGTGGGCGAGCTCGGCGTGCGCGAGGGCGAGAAAGGACACCGCTTGCGGGTCATCCTCCGACCAAAGGCGAAGGCGTGCGGCCCGCCGCCGCCGCTCACGCTGATCGCCCGCCCGATGACTCGTCCGTATCGCATCCAGCATGGTGGCGCGCGCCTCGGGGCGGCGGTCGGCCGCCCAGAGGTGGTGGGCGCGCTCCGCGTCCACGTCTTCGCGGTCGCGGCGTGACGCGAGGACGTGGGCCGCGAGCACGTGGAGTTCGCGGCGACGGTCTGGCTCGAGGCGTGCGCACACGTGCTCGCGGATGAGGTCGTGGGTCCAGTGCAGATGACCTCGCCGCCGCCACAAAAGCCCAGCCCGCAGCGCCATGTGGACAGCGTCGGTGAGGGGTTCGCCGCACTGGGACTCCAGCGCGGCGAGGAGCGGGGTGCTCACCCGAGGGCGAAGTACGGCCAACGGGCCGATGGCGTCGATGGCGACGGCAGCGCGCTGGAGCCGTCGGTCCCACAGCTCGGCGAGCGCAACGATGGTCGGACCCGAGGCGGGGGATTCGGCGAGCAGGTCGCGCACCATCTCGCTCGCGTACATGGGATTGCCGGCGGCGGCCCCGACCAGGGCGTCGAGCGCTTCGGGCTCGAGCTCGATCTGGCTCTGTACGAACTTTCGCACCGAGACGTCGTCGAGAACGGGGACGGAGAGGCGGGCGTCGGCTTCGAAACGGTCGAGCGCGCTTCGGGCGGTCGCGATCACGGCGACCGGGGCCTCCAATCGTCGCAACTCCCCCACGAGGGACCGGGCCGCCTGGAGCCCGTGTTGGATGTCGTCGAGCACCACCACCACGCCGCGCGCGCGCGCCTGGCGGACGAGCGCCTCCGTCGCGACGCGAAGCGGGAGGTCGGCGTCCGTGGGCCGACCCCGGGGCTCGAGGAACAGATGGGCCTCGGTGACGAAGCGCGTGTCGTCCGCGCCCGGAAATCTTCGGGTCCAGCGCTTGAGATGCGCGTGGAGCGCCGCGCCGGTGAGGCCCGGGCCCCCCACCGCGCTCTCGACCACGCCGCGGAGACCCTCCCTTCCCGCTGAACCTTCGGCCCAGGCGGTCCACGCGGTGTGACTGAGTCCCGTCTGATAGGCGCGCTCCATCGCTTCCCGCGCGATGCGACTCTTGCCCTGTCCCGGCCCGCCCGTGAGCAGGGCCACGCGGGTCCCCGCGCCGTGACGCGACGCCAACACCAGCTTCCACACGGCGCGCCGAATCGCGGTGCGCCCCTGGAGCGGCGGCTCGCGGAGACCGTACAGACTCCGGGCTGTCGGTTGGGCGACGGCCGCCATCACCGGCGCCGAGACCCGACGTCGGCGCAGACGCGCCAGCGGCACCGGCCCCACGCCGGGGGAGGCGGCGCCCCGTCGGGAAGACGCCGGACGTGACGCCGACGAAGGCGGGGGGGTGGGGGTGACGGAGGCCGTTGCCGCTTCGTTTTCGGCGGCGGCTCGCGTCACCGCCGTGGCTTCGTCTCGCGAGGCAAAACCGCGGGTGGTGCCCCGACGCGACATGCCGCTCAATGCGTGCACGACGTCGGCCGCGTGGGTGGGGCGGTCCTCGAGATCGGGCGCCAGCAGCGCGAGCAACAGCTCCCCCAGTCGCTCGTCGAAGCCGAGGGCGCCGGTGTCCAGACGTGGGGGGAGCCGCGGGCCATCGAGATCGGCGTCGGCAAAGGGCCGGACGCCGCTCAACAGCTCGTAGGTCAACAGGCCGAACGCGTAGAGGTCGGTCCAAGGTCCGAGGGCGCCGGGAACGGGGAGCCGTTGCTCCGGCGCCATGTACGCCGGCGTCCCGAGGCGTCGAGGAAGACCGACCTCCGTGCCATCGTCAGCCACACGCCAGAGGCGGGCGATGCCGAAGTCGACGAGAACCGCGCGTTCGGACGCGACGTCGACGATGATGTTGGCGGGTTTTACGTCGAGGTGGAGGAGATTGTGGGCATGGGCGTAGGCGAGCGCCTCGAGGACCTGCGAAAGGAGCTTGGCGGCCAGGGTGTAGGGTAGGGGGCCGACCTGGCGCCAGGCGCGTCCGCGTACGAGGTCCATGACGAGAGCCACATCGTCGCCGTCTCGCAACACATCGCGCACACGCGCGATCCCCTCGTGGTCGAGGTGGGCGGCGGCCATCACCTCCTCGTAGAACAGGCGCCTTCGTTCGGCGTCGTGGTCGCCCGCGCGGACGAGCTTGATCGCGACTTCTTCTCCGTGTCGCAACCGGTCGCGGCAGCGCCACACCTCGCCCATGCCGCCCCGCCCGAGCCGCGCCACGACCTCGTAGCGCGACGCGAGCAGCGCCGTCGGACTCGCCTGCACGGTCGAAGTGTAGCGAAAAAACCGCAACCGCGGGTCGTAGGCCACGCCGCGGAGGCTCGCGGCGTGACCTCGAGCTCATCCCACGGCCTCGACGACCAAGCGCGCAGCGGCGGCGCCGCTGTTTTGTTGCTGCCCCGTGATCAGCATGCCGTCGCGAAGGGCGAAGGACCGAAACGGTTGGTCCACCACGAAGTGCGTGCCCTCGATCGCGCGGGCGCGGTCTTCGATACGGAACGGCTGGAGCTTTTGGCCCACGGCGGCGTCGGCGGCGTCTTCCTCGGTATTGGCGAATCCGGTCCAGGTTCGTCCCGCCACGAGCAAGGCCCCATCGCGATCTCGCGCCGAGAGGAGCAGACACGTGGCATGGCATACGACCGCGGTCGGCTTGTCTCGCTCCAGGAACGCGGCCACGAGCTGGTGAAGGGGCGTGTGGTCGACGAACGTCACCATGGGGCCTTGACCGCCCGCGAGGTAAACGGCGGCGTAGTCCTCGATGCGAATCCCCTCGATCGCGCCCGTATCACCCAGCAGGGCTGCTGTTTCGGGGTTGCGTTTGAAACCCAGACTCAGGATGTCGTGGGCGCTGTACCCGGATTCGTGCTCGGGGTCGCTGAAGCCGTCCCCCACGATCTCGCCACCCTTCGGACTTCGAATATCGACGTCGTAGCCGGCCTCGCGGAACGTCCACCAGGCGTGGGTGAGTTCCGACCACCAAAAGCCCACGGGCCAGCCGGTAACGGGCGAGACGTCGGGGTTCGACGCGATGAGGAGAATTCGAGGACCATGTGTTTCGCTCATGGTCGCGACGGTGCCGCACCGGGCCGGCTCGAAAAATGGCGTCCCACGAAAGTACATGTTTCGTTCGACGAAACACTCAGTCGCGATAGTAACGTTCGGTGCAACACGGTGGCCCTTCCCGGTCGGCTCTTGCCCACCTCGATCTCAACCTGCTCGTGGCCCTCGATGCGCTTCTCGAGGAGGCATCCGTGACGGCAGCGGCCCGACGCCTCGGGCGCAGCGTACCGGGGATGAGCCACGCGCTGCGTCGGCTCCGCACCACCTTCGACGACCCCCTGCTCGTGCGGGCGGGCCGCGGTATGGTGCTGACCGACCGCGCCGAAGCCCTCCGCCCCGCCCTCGGGACGGTTCTGTCGGATGTGGCGCAGCTCGTGTCGTCGCCGCGCGAAGTCGTCCCCGCCGAGCTGGAGCGTACGTTTCGGCTTCACGTGACCGACCACGTCCTGTTGGTGCTCGGGCCGATGCTGGAGCGACGGCTCCGCGCCGAGGCGCCCCGGGTCGCGTTGGATTACCGTGCCGTGCAGGCAAATACCCCCGAGGTCCTGCGTGAAGGTCGTATCGATGCGGCGATCGGCGTCTTCCACACCGGTCTGCCCGAGCTGCGCCGTCGCTGGCTCTTCGACGACCGTCTGGTGTGCGCCGTCCGCGAGGGCCACCCCGAGGTAGGCGCGCGGCTCGACCTCGAGACGTATACCCGCCTCGCCCACATCCGCATCGCGCCGCGGGGGCGACCCGGAGGTATCGTCGAGCGGATGCTGGCGGCGGAGGGGCGCGAACGCCGCGTCGCTCGGTCCGTTCCCTATTTTCTCGCGGCGCTCCACCTCACCGCGGCGAGCGACGACGTCCTCACGGCATCGGAGCGCATGCTCCACACCTTGGGACCGTCGTTGGGCCTGCGGGTGCTCGAGCCACCGCTGCCCTTCGCGCCGTATCCGCTCGTCTTGCTGTGGCATCCGCGGCGTGGCGAGGACCCCGCGCACCGCTGGCTGAGGACCCTGCTGTTCGACGTCGCGCCCGATGTGGCGCCTTCCGCGCCGCCGTCCGCTTCTCGGTGATGGTTTCCCGGCGCGGCTAACGGGCCCTCCCCGTCGCGTCGCCCGCGAACTGCACGCCGAGGCGGGCGCAGAGGGCTTCGAGGGCGGCTTGGTCTTCTTCGCGGGTGAAGGCGTCCGGGTCGTTCGAGTCCACGTCGAGCACGGCGAGGAGGTGCCCGCGGGGCGTGACGACGGGCACCACGATTTCGGAGCGGGTGGAGGCCGCGCAGGCGATGTGGCCCGGGAACGCACCCACGTCGGGGACGAGCTGCGTGGTCTGGGTACGGGCGGCGGCGCCACAGACGCCCTGGTCGAAAGCAATACGGAGGCAGCCGTGGCCACCTTGGTAGGGGCCGATGACCAACAGGTCGCTCGAGACCGCGCGATAAAAACCAGTCCAATGGTAGTGCGTGAAGGCATGGTGAAGCTCGCAGGCGACCGTCGCCATCGCCGCGACCCAGTCCGTCTCGCCGTCGAGCAGCGCGTCGATGGTCTCGGCGACCTCGGCGTAGCGGGCGCTCCGCGTCCCGCTCACGGCCGCCCGGGGACGTTGACGCGAACCTTGTACACGCCGGATCGGGCCGTGATGTACAGCGTGCGCCGGTCGCTGCCCCCAAAGGTGCAGTTGGCGGGCTGCTCGTCGACGGGGATGTTGCCGAACGGGCTCCCATCGGGGGCGTGCACGTCGATGCCGGCGTCGGTCGTCAGATACAGATAACCTTGGTCGTCGACCGCGAACCCGTCGGGGACGCCATTGGTGTCGGCGAGTTTGCGCTTGCTCCCCCCGGCGACCGATCCATCGCTCGTGACGTCGAAGGCCCACAGTTCATCCCGCGCGGCATCGGTGACGTAGAGAATGGTCTCGTCCGGGGACAACGCGATGCCGTTGGGCTTGTCCATCGCGTCGTCCACCAGGTTGACCGTGCCGTCTGGCGTCACGTGGTACACGCCCTGAAAGGGCTGCGACTGAGCCCCGGCGTAATTCGGATCGGTGAAGTACAGGTGGCCATCGCCACGGACGATGACGTCGTTGGGCCTATTGAACGAAAGTCCGTTGTACGTATCGGCAACCACCTGCACGGCGCTCGGGTCGCCGTAGTTCGTGCGCCGTACGACGCGCGGGGGTGACTGCTCGCAGCTGATCATCGTGCCGTCCTCGGCGAGCGCGTTGCCGTTGGTCCCATTGGAGCTGCCCGTCCAGAGGGTCACGGTGTCGTTTTCGTCTACCGTGTAGATCTCGTCGGCGGGAATGTCGGAAAAAAAGAGGAGCGACTCGCTAGGGATCCAGGCCGTACCCTCGGTGAAGTCGTAGCCGGTGTCGATCTCGGTCGGCGGGTCGATGCCGGCGATCGGGTCGACGAACGGTTGGCCGCCCGCGCCCGACGTCGCGCCCCCCGCGCCGCTGGTGGCCCCCCCCCCGCCGGCCCCCGCGGTGGTCGTGCTCGAGGTGCCGACGGCGGACGTCGGCGCCGTCCCGCCCGTCGACGCGTCCCCGCCATCGTCGTCGCCGCCGCCGCAGCCTCCCGCCGCCGCCGCCGTCGCGGCCAACGTGATGAACCATGTTGCGTATGCGCGTCGCATCAGAGCAGCCTACCAGAGGCCCGGGAGCCGGTTGCGGCCCGCCACGGGATTTTGCGGAAGGCATGCCCGTTGCAACCCATCGCCCCATGCGACGTTTGATGGTGGGGTGCTACGGATGGGGTCTTGCGCTCGCGGGGTGTACGTCGGCAGGCGGCGATGTCGGTCCATCTCCGGTGATGGGCGACGGCTCCGGAGGCGCGGCGACCACCACGACCTCCGGGTCGGGCGGCGGCGTCGGGCCTTCCGGCGGGGGGCCTCGGCCGGCGGGGGCGGGCAAGACGGCGAGCCCCCCGAAACGTTCTACGACCCGAACGGCACCATCATTTACGCCGACCAGCCGACGATGCCGCAAATCGCGGCGGCGCAGCCCGGGGACGTGCTCTTGTTCGAGCCGGGCGAGCACGACCGGATCGACCTCGACGACATCACGTCCTCGGCGTGTGATCCCTTGGTGCTCGTAAGCCTCGACCCCGACGACCCCGCCCTCATCGGGAACACCACCAATCCCGGCTGGGACACCATCGGGATCGAACGCTCGTCGTATGTGGTGGTGGAGAATCTCATCGTCGAGGGGGGGATCACCGGGATCCGCGTCGAGGGAAGCGACCACGTCATCGTGTTGCGGAATGAAATCCGCGAGAGCAACCACTCGGGCTTCAACGTCCGCGATCGGTCGCAGTACGTGGATTTCATCGGCAACCTCATCCACCACACCGGTCGCTCCGAGCCTATGTCGGCGGTCGAATCAATAGATTTGACCGACGCCAACGATGCATAAAACCCGTGGCAATAGGGCTCGCTTTGAGGAGCGATGCTCGCCCTTGCCGACTCGTCGGCGAGCATCGCGACACCATCAACAGTCGTGGTCGCGGGTATAAGTGGGGCGAGGGGATTTACCTCGGGACGGCCGCCAGCAAAGACCCCAACGACATCACCACCCACGTTTGGATCGAAGACAACGAGATCTACGAGACGGGGTACGGAGAGGGCGTCGACATGAAAGGCGGCGTTCGTTTCTCCACCGTTCGGGGAAACCACATCCACGACATCCGGCTCGGGATCGAGAATGGTCAGACGAACGAAGCCGCCATCGTGATGGGCTACGCGGCCTCGGATCCGGCGAACAACTGGGTCGAGTACAACCTCGTCGAAGACGTTCGCTGGGGCGGGGGAGGGGAGGCGGGGCGTCCGAACGTCGGCGCGAGTGGCATCGCGGTGTTTGGTGGGGGCAATTACCTCCACCACAACACCGTTCGCAACGTCCTCGAGTGGGGCATCTACTTCAACGCTTTCGGAGACCCGGGCTACTTCGTTTACGAATGGGAGAACATGGTGAGCAACGCGGGGTACGACGACTATCGGGACGCCCCCGAGCCGAGCTCAGCGGCGATGGGTGAAGTGGGGCGCCTGCACGATGGCGACCCAGAGGTCCTCGAGGGAGGCGCCGTCGCCGCTCAGCGCCTCGATCGCCTCGGGATTGCAGCCTTCGAGCCCGTAGGCGTAGTAGGCGGAGTAGCTGCGGAAGCACGCCTGGGCGACCGATTCGTCGGCGAGGGCGGCGGACAGTTCGTCCAAGCCGTCGACGGCCACCGCGTCGCCGCCTCCGACCACCACGAGCTCGCCGGTGGCGTCGATGGGGTAGCCATTCTCCTGGTCGCGATAACGGCCAAAAGCGTCGTAGTGCTCGAACGCAAAGCCGATGGGGTCGATGCGACGGTGGCACGATGCACAACCAGGGGTCGTGAGGTGCGCGAGGTAGCGCGCGCGGGTGGTGGTCGGTTCCGTCGGCTCGGCGATGTCGGTGTCGACCGAAGAGGGGGGCAACGGGAGCTCGCTGCACAGAAACCGCTCTTGAACGATGACTCCGCGCTGGACGGGCGAGGAGCTGTCGGCCAGGGCGTGACGCGCGAGAAAGGCGCCGTGGCCGAGGAGTCCGCGGGGTCTCTGGTCGCCGACGGGGGTTTGCACCGGTGTCGCATCGCCTCCGCCGCCGAAGCCGTAGTAAGCCGCGAGGGGGCCGTCGACGAACGTGTAGTCAGCGTTCAGGAGGTCGGCGAAGGTGCCTCCATCGCGGACGACATGGCGGTAAAACGTCTCGGTCTCACGTTTCATCGAGCGCGCGATGTCGTCGCGGTACTGATCGGTGGGGTCGAGCTTGTTGCGGGTGAGCAGGTCGTCGATCTCGAGCCACCCGTCGACGAAGCGGGCCAGTCGGCCGTCGGCGGCGGAGCTCTGGACCAAGCGGCGGGTCTCACGCTCGAGGTCCTCCGGCGTATCGAGGCGCCCCGCCGCGGCAGCTTCTCGGAGGACGTCGTCGGGGGGCGCGTCCGTGAGGGTAAAGGCGAGGTTGTCGGCGACTTCGTCGGGGGTGAGCACGAAGGTGCCCGGCGCCTCGGGATCGGGCGCCCCGCGCTCGTGCCGGTAGAGCAAGAACGGAGACTGGAGCATGGTGGTGAGGACCGCGCGCGCCCCGTCGACGAATCCGGTTTCCTCGAGGGCGAGCGCCACGTAGGCGTCGACGGAAGTAGGGGGGACGTCGCGTCGGTACGCGCGGCGGCCAAATTCCTCCACGAACTGGCGGTAACACGGCGCGACGTGGTCCTGGCACGGCGAGATGGTGCCGAGTTGGGTGTCGGCGGCCCAGGCGGCCACCGTCTCCGCCTGCACCATCAGCTGCTGGGCATTGAGGTCGCGGATGACCGCCGCCGTCGCATCGATTTTGAAGCCGTGGATGACGGGGTCCGTGAGCACCTCGGTGAAGGGCACTTCCGGCCCGAAGAGGTCCGTCAGGGTGGCCTCGAGCTGGAGGTTGGTGAGGCGGCGAATCATGCGCGGGCCGACGTCGTCACAGCTCGGCGCCTCGAGCTCGTCGTCGTCGCCGGGAAGGTCGCCCGGAGCCGGCGGCACGTCGTCCCCGATGTGGCCGACGCAGGCCGCGAGCAGCGCACCCGAGGTCGCGAAGGGGAGAAAGAGCCGGTGGCGCATCAGAGGCTCCCCACGCCCGCGAGGGGCGCCCGGGCGCCGTTGGGATCACCGAAGCCATCGAGGTTGGTGATCCCCATGCCCTCGGCGATGGTCAACAGCGCCCGCTGGTGGGCGTCGCCGCCGCCGTCGAGGTACACCCCGCCGGGCTGGTGGTTGAAGTAGCCCCCAGCGCCGCCGGCGAAGACGAAGCGCATGTCGTCGCCGTTGTGGTTGACGGCGTCGCCCATGTCGCGCGTCCACACCATCAGCGTGTGGTCGTAGAGGGTGCCGATGCCACTCGGATCGGGGAGACTCCGAAGCTTGTTGGCCGCGGCGACGAATTGCTCGGCGAGCCAACGCTCCAGGTTGACCAGCGTCTGCTCGGCATTGCCGAGGTTGTGGAGGACGGCGTTGTGCCAGTCGGCGGTACCGACCCCCGGGAGGTCGAATTGAGTGCTTTGGTGGTGGCCGTACTGCACCGACACCACGTTGGTGAGGCCACAGCCCATCGCATTGATCCCCAGATCGACGTGGGCCTGACTGTTGAGCAGCGGCTGGCCGGGGTCGCCCGGTTCCATCGGCTCGGGGCACGACGCCCCGCCGCCTCCGGTGCCGCTGAGCAGCTCCTCCAATTGCCGCAGCGAGTCGAGGTGAAGTTCGACTTTCTGCTTTTCACTGCCCCCGAGCTCCGCGCCGAGCGCTTCGAGTTCGTCCCGCACGAGCGCCATGGCGCGCTCTCGTCGGCGGGCGACGACGGCGGGGTCTTCCTCCGCGCCGCCACCGCCGGGCGTCGTCCCGAAGACGGCCTGAAACGCGGTGCTGGGGTCGAAGATCGGGCTCAACACCTGGCCATCGCGGTAAAAGTCGCTCTGCTGCTCGGAGGCCACGCTTCCGAGGAGGACGTTCGGGATGGGGCCAGACCGCCCGGCGGCCACGAGCTGGTCGGAGATGAATTGGTCGACCGAGGTTCGGGAGTTGCTCGAGTAGCCCTCGCCGGTGAGCGAGCCGGGGGCGCCGTGGTTGTCGGCGGTGCCGTTGCTCGAGAGCTTTTCGACGATGATCAGGTCCGACCGCAGCGCCTCGAGGGGTTGCGTCATCGGACTGAAAACGAGGTTGGTCGCGGTCGATCCGGCGGGCGTCCACAACCAGGGCGCGGTGCCGTTGGTGTGAAGGAGGAACAGGTATTTCGCGTGGCCTCCGGCCGCACGGGCGGGCGCGGGACGAAAGGCCTGGCCGAGCGGAATGGTCAGGGCTCCGGCCCCGAGGGCTCGGAGAAGGTTTCGCCGTCGCATCGGGGTCGCGCCCGCTCGTGCACGCTTCATGGTCACCCCACGACACGGCAACCCTCATGCCATGACCGGCCCCTACGAAACGCCACCGCAGCGGCCGGTCTGCGGGCCCCGGAGCCGTGGGGGCCGGATCGGATCGCTCCGGGGGGGGATCGATGCGATCACCCCCAAACCGTCCGTGGCACGTCCTCCACGCGCGAACTACGGTCGATGCGTGCGGCGAAGGAGTGGCGGGCGATCGGGGCGAAGAGGAGCGGCGGCGGTGGGGTTCATCGGGTTGGGCCTCGCGTCGTTGATGAGCGCCTGCGTGCTCGACCTCGACGCGCTCACGTCTGGTGACGGCGGGGCGCGTGCGACCGGAGGGGGTGAGACGGGGGAGGGGGCAGGGCGCGTTCGTGACGCCGATGCGTTTCATTGCATCGACCTCGAAGATCCCCGCGACAAAAAGATCGAAGGCACCATCACGATGCGCAACACGGGCAATCTGCCCCTCACGCTCGCGCGGACGAAGGTGCGGTACTACTTTTCGGCCGGCGACGAGCCGGACCTAGAAGACTGCACCAACGTCTTTTTCTTCGATGACGTCGGTTGTGACGAGGTCACTTTTCGCACCGCGGACGTAGGACCGGTGGGCGCCAACGAGAAGTTTCTCGAGCTCGGATTCGTCACGAGCGCGCCCGCCCTGGGCGTCGGGCAGCAGCTCGGGATCAAGTTCGCGCTGTCCTTCGAGCCCGATGGGACGTGCGACCTGAACGATCCTTCGTACGGACCGAATGTCGGCGCGTGCGGTGCGAGCCCTTCTGACCCCGGCCCGCTGACCGAGGCGATCACCGTGCACGACGTGGCGCCCGATGGGGCCGAGCGCGTGCTCCATGGCACCGTGCCGGCCTTCGAACCCGGCGGTGGCGCGACTTGCGACCCGGGACGCTGAGGCTCAAAAGGGAATCGCGAGGGTCGCTCCCCGAGGGCCGAGCGCAACCGTGGCCGCCGCCGTGTCGTCACCGCCCGGCTGGAGCGCGAACATCAAACCGAGTCCCGCTCCAAGGGCGGCGATGCCGACCCCGAGGCTGACGTTGGCGCCGATGAGCGTCTGCTCGATCGCATCGACCTCGTCCGCGGGGCAGTTGGGTCGACAGCCATCGGTCCCCGCGAGGGCGTCGTAGTCGCTCTGGGCCATGGTGGCGAGCGTGGCGAAGACCGCACCCCCGGCGACGCCAGTACCGAACAGAATCCACGAGACCAGCGGGACCTCGAACGGGGTGGGTCCGACGTCGGAAGCCGATGCGCCGTCGCCGAAGACGAACGCGACGGGGCGGCGACGCTCGCCTTCTTTCACCACGACCGACTGGGTGCGGCGGCGCCCGTCGGCCGTCTCGACCACGAGGGTGTGGGGGCCCGGGTCGATGTCGACGGCACGGCCAGACAGTCCGTCCTGCACCCGGCGGTCGTCGATGAACAGCTCGGCCCCGGTGAGGTCGCCGTCGTCGTCGCGGGCATCCACCACCACCGAGGGAAGCGCGTCGGCGACGGCGCGGAGCCAGCCCTCGCAATCGCGACGGACGACCCCGGGACAGTCGGCGCGAGCGCACCGTCGAAAGGCGTCGCGGGCCCCGGTCAGCTTGCCGGCATCACGAGCCACCTGGCCTTCTTCCGACGCGTCGAGGCAAGCGGTGATCGCGTCGGGTTCCGCCCGGGCCGGGGGGGCCAGCACCACGGCGACGGTGATGCCCGCCGCGAGGCCGACCCGGTGCGTTCGCGTCAAAAGCACGCACGTTTGTAGATCTTGTGGCCGCTCGCGTCGATGGACCACGGCGGGTCGCACGCATCGCGGGCGTGCGTGCGTCGCGCCGGCGTCGGGCGCGCCGAAGGTCGAACCCGCACCCTCGGTGAGGGGGGGGCGGGCGGCGCCGTCGAAGGCGCGGTGACGGTCGCCGGGGCGGCGACGAGAGGCGAGGACGACGAGGCCCACGGAGCGCTTACGTCGCGGCGGGACGACGCGGTCGGCCCCCGCGCCTCGACGCGCCTCGTCTCCGGCGCGGGATTCGATGTTGCGGGGGCGCGATCTGGGCGCAGCCACCAGATCCCGAAAAACGCCGCAAGGGCGACCGAAAGGACCGTGGCCACCACCACCCGTCCCCGGGATGCGATGGGCGAGGGCCGCGCCGAAGGCGTCACCGACATCGGCGCCGTGGTGGCCGCCGAGCTGCCCGCGTCGGCGTCGGTCGCCGGTCGGAGGATCATCTCCGAGACCGTCGCGGCGCGTCGGTCGAGAAGCGTGCCCCGTCGATCTCGCACCCACCCCGCGACCGCGGGATGGGAGGCGGGCGTCACGGCGGCGGTCAGCGCTTCGGCCATTTCGAGGGCATTGGGAAACCGGTCCTCCGGGTCGTGCTCGAGCGCCTTCATCACCACCTCATCGAGATCGGGAGGAAGGGTCGGCACCAGGACGCCCGGGGGGCGAAACACGGTTCGGAGGACCTGTCCCGGGGCCGGCGTGGCGGTTCCGTAGCCCCGACGACCGACGAAGAGCTCCCATGCGATGAGGCCCACCGCATACAGGTCCGTACGACGGTCGACGGCGTCGCCGCAGAGCTGTTCGGGCGCCATGTACGCCATCTTTCCCTTCACGACGCCCGCCTCGGTGTCCGGCTGGTCATCGCGCGCCTTGGCGATACCGAAGTCGAGGACGCGCGCCATCCCGTCGGCCCCGACGATGAGGTTCTGGGGGGATACGTCGCGATGGACCAAGTTGAGCGGGGCGCCTCGTTCGTCGGTTGCTTCGTGGGCGGCATGGAGACCGAGGAGAAGATCGCGGACCATGGTCGCGGCGACGTCGACGGGAACCACGGCAAGGGCGGGCGACGGGTCCGGTGCGTGCGCCGGCGCCCTTCCTTCCTCGTCGTGCTCAGCCTCCATCAGCCGGGCGAGGGAGACGCCGTGAACCAGCTCCATGACGATGAACACATTTCCCGCCTCGGCGAGAACGTCGAGGGTCGACACCACGTTGGGGTGACTCACCCGCGCGGCGAGACGCGCCTCGTGCTGGAACCGCGCCATGAACCGCGGGTCGGTGGCGAAGGGCTCGTGCAGACGCTTGATCGCGACCGCCTTGGCGAAGCCGCCGTCGCCGACGATCCGTCCGAGGTGCACGGTGGCCATGCCTCCCCGGCCGAGGGGCTCGTGCAGTTCGTAGCGTCCCAGGGGCCGCGGCAGGTCCCCGTGGGGGTCGGTCACGACGACCCTTCCCGCTCTCGGGTCCGGGCCCGCAACAGGCGAAAGTAGCGCCGGGCGACGCCCGCCGCGTCGGCGGCGCGCGACACGTTGCCCTGATGGGCATCGAGGACCCGCTGGAGGTATTGCGCCTCGAAGGCCTCAACGACCTTTTTGCGCGCGAGCGGCAACGGCAGCTCCTCGGCGAGGATACGCTCGAGCATGCCCCGACCGTCTTCGTCAGGGGTGGACGGCGCCGGACGGCGATGGAGACCAGGAGGAGCGCCCTCGGGCCCGTCGCGGGCGAGGTCGCCGAGGGCGACCCGACGCGCGACCGCGTTCTGCAGCTCGCGGACGTTGCCCGGCCATGGGTACGCACGGAGACCGGCCACGAAGGCGTCGGGCAGCGGCGCTCCTTCCGGGGTGAGGCGACCCCAGAAGTGCTCGGCCAGGATCGCGATGTCGCCCTCGCGATCCCGCAATGGCGGCAACTCGATGCGGGTTACGGCGAGACGATAAAACAAGTCGTCGCGAAAGCGTCGCTCTTGCACCAGCTGCTCGAGGTCGCGACGCGTCGCGGCGAGAATGCGGACATCGACCCGCACCGGCTGGCTCGCGCCCACGCGCGTGACTTCCGATCGCTCCAGCACCCGCAGCAGTTTGGCCTGGAGGTCGAGGTCGAGGTCGCCGATCTCGTCGATGAGGAGGGTGCCGCCGTCGGCCTCTTCGAAGACGCCACGTCGGGTCGTGGTGGCTCCGGTGAACGCGCCCCGCTCGTGCCCGAAGAGCGCCGACTCGATCAGGTTGGGCGAGACGGCGGTGCAGTCGAACACCACGAACGGCTTGCGCCGACGGGGGCTCGCTTCGTGAAGCGACTCGGCCAGGACCTCTTTGCCCGTCCCCGTCTCTCCTTCGATGACGACCGGGACGTCGGAGCCCGCCAACCGCTTGCAGAGCGGATAGAGCTTGCGCATGGCCACGCTCGCGCCCACGACCCGACCGAAGCGAACCCGCGGCGTGAGCGAGACGGCGGTCGACTCTGGCTCGCGCCGCACCTGCACCGCGCTGTCGCCGAGGTGCATGGTCTCTCCTCCGGCCAGGGTCCCCTCTCGGATCGACACCCCGTTGACCCGCGTTCCGTTCGTCGAGCCGAGGTCGGTGACCCGCAGCCCGTCTTCGATCACCTCACACGCGAGGTGACGGCGCGAGACCCTCGGGTCGGCGAGCACGAGGTCCGCCGCGGCCGACTGGCCGACGAAGACTCGGTGGGGGTGGTCAGGGGCGATGACCAGATGGGTGCCGGCACTCGGCCCCGCCGTGACCTCGAGTCGGAAGGGAACGTTTGGCGCCGCGTCTCGGGTGGCCGCCGCGCGGGCCATCGTCGCCGTCTCACCGCCGCGCGCGATTGAGCTGCCCGACACCCGCATCAAGGTACCACAGCCCTAAAGAAAGGAAGCACCGCCTTCGAGAAGGCGCCGCGTGCCTTCCTGACCCTCAGGACGCTTTCGAGCGGCGCCCGGCGGCCGCGGTGGCGGCCTCGCGCTGGTCCACGCCACGGTCGGGCGAGGGGCGGGGAAGCAGGGTGGTCCCGTCGCGGAGCATGCGGCCGAGGGTGGCGGCGAGGCGCGCAACCCGCCGGCGAGGAGCGCGCAAGGCACCGCCCATCGTGAATGCCCCGTGGACGAGCTCCGGCCATTCGAGGTGTCGAACCGGGACGCCGGCGCTGGTGAGCCGTTCCGCGTAGGCCTCGCCCTCGTCGCGAAGCGGATCGAAGCCGGCGGTGACCAGGAGGGTCGGAGGCATGCGTTCAGGGTGGGGGTACGCCAGCGGAACGAGGCGTGGGTCCGCGGCATCCACCGGGCCGGCCACGTAATGACGGGCGAAGTATTCGATCGTGTCACGGGTGAGGATGTAGCCGTTCGCAAACGCCTCGCGCGACGGGTAGCGCGGGCCGGAGCCCGGCGTCGTGACCGCGCCGTGAAAGTCGACGGCGGGATAGACGAGGCACTGGAGCGCGGGCCGACCACGGCCTGCGGTCGCCGCGCTCTGGGCCACGTTGATGGCGAGGGTCGCACCGGCCGAGTCGCCCATGACGGCGATGCGCTCCGGGTCGAGCCCGAGACGCGGGGCGTTGTCGACGACCCAACGGTAGCCGCGATTTGCATCTTCGATCCCAGCGGGAAAAGGATGCTCTGGGGCTTTGCGGTAGGGCACGGCGACGAAGGTGCAGCCCGAGTCGCGCACCATCGACTGCACGACCCCGTCGTATTCCGCCGCGTCGCCGATCACGAAGCCCCCTCCGTGAAAAAACACGACTGCGGGTCGCAAGCGGGAGCCGTGAGCGGTCGACCGACGGCCTTCGGCGCCGTCCCGCGAACCCACGTCCGCGCGATGGATGCGGATCGGCAGCCCCTCGGCCGAGATCATCTGCACGGGCCGGGTCGCGCGGGGCCCGAGAAGGGCGACGCCGAACCGATAGGTCTCGCGCGCCTCGCGCGGCGACATCTCCTCGAGCGGACGCTGGCCGCGGGCCATCCACCGGAGCAGAACGTCGAGCTCGCGGTCCAGGCGCGCCCCACGGTCGTTCCGGGGCGACGCTCCGGGGTGGGGGAGGCGCGTGAGCTGGGGCAGCGCCGCGCGCAAGGCGGCCGTACCGACCTGCCGGGCGGCGTGGCGAGCGGACGACGGTACAGGCGTCACTCGGATCCACCTAAGCGGCGGCCAGAGACATGCCAACCGCGTCGGCGCTCCGCTCAGGGTCCGAGGCCGTGAATCCTCACGACGTCGGCCCCGAGACCATTGAGCTTCTCCTCGATGTGCTCGTAGCCGCGATCGAGGTGATAAACGCGGCGGACGATGGTTTCGCCCTCGGCCATGAGGCCCGCGATGAGCAGGGACGCGCTGGCCCGAAGGTCGGTCGCCATCACCGACGCCCCCGTCAGCCGGTCGACGCCTTTGACGAACGCGGTGTTGTACCCCTGGGTCTCGATGTCGGCCCCCATGCGCACCAGCTCCGGGACGTGCATGAATCGGTTTTCGAACACCGTCTCCTTGATCATGGCGGTGCCGCGGGCCTTCGTCATGAGCGTCATCCACTGCGCCTGCATGTCGGTGGGAAACCCCGGGTGCGGCGCCGTCGTGATGTCGACCGAAGCCAGGGGGTGACGTCGCGAGACCAGGACGTCGGCCCCCGAGGGTTCGAGGTCCACCCCCGCCGCCCGCAGCTTCGTCATCAGGACTTCGAGCGATGATACGGGGACATTTTCCACGGTGACCTCGCCACCGGCGGCGGCCGCCGCCACCAGATACGTCCCCGCTTCGATGCGGTCCGGCATGATGGCGTGGTCGAACGGGTCCAGCTCGTCGCGACCCTCTACGTGCATGACGGCCGTGCCGGCGCCGCTCACCCGGGCCCCCATCTTGTTGAGGACCCGGGCCATCTCGACCACCTCGGGCTCGCGGGCGCAGTTGACGAGGGTGCTGCGGCCCCGGGCGAGCGCGGCCGCCATCATGACGTTTTCGGTTCCGGTCACCGTGGGCATGTCGAACACGACCTCGCCGCCTTCGAGACGCCCCGCCTCGGCGAGGATGTACCCGTGCTCGACGCGGATGCGCGCCCCGAGCGCCTCGAGGCCGCGTAGGTGCTGGTCGACGGGGCGAGCGCCGATTTGGCAGCCCCCGGGAAGCGACACCTTCGCCCGCCCGTAGCGCGCGAGGAGCGGCCCGAGGACCATGACGCTGGCGCGCATCTTCTTCACCACGTCGTACGGAGCTTCGGGGTTGACCGTCCCCGCGCCCACCCGGACCCGAGGCGGGGCCGGTTCGACCTCGCGGCCCATGACCCCGAGAAGCTCGGCCGCGGTGTCGATGTCGCGGAGGGCGGGGACGTTGCGCAGGTGGCTCTCGCCGTCCGACAACAAGGTGGCGCACATGATGGGAAGGGCGGCGTTTTTCGCGCCGCTCACCCGAACCCGACCGTGGAGGGGCTTGCCTCCGATCACCCGAATGCCATCCATGGGAGGCCACAGTCGTGCGCGCGGACGGGCGCTCCGGTCAAGAATCTTGGGTCCAGGCGGCGGGCGAGGCTCAACCCGTCATGGCCGAGACCGGCGCCAGCCCCGTCGGGATGCCCAGGGCTTCGGCGAGGCCCGAGTAAATGTCGCGCATGCTCATCTCGCGGCCAGGGTCGGGCGCGCCGGACGTCGGGTCGAAGCCGTAGGTCATCCCGGTGTCGGGGTCGACCCCGCCGAGCACCCGATTGCCGGCCAGAAGCGGACTGATGGCGAGGACCCCGTTGTTGAGGTCATGTCCGGTGCCAAAGCGGTCGGCGGTGTCGGTGCGACCCTTGGTCCGGCCGAAGTCGGTCGCGCAATAGATCATGGTCCGGTCCCATTTGCTCACGCCGCTCCCCGGGCTGGTCTCCTCGGTTTTCAGCAGGGTGATGAGCGCGTCGGCCACGTCGAGCATCCGGGTCCACATGAACGCCTGGGCGTTGCGGTGGTCGGTGTGGCTGTGGTCGAAGGACAGGGGAGGATTGAGAATGGGGGGCTCACCGGGGGCGCCGGCCGTCACGTTGAAGTTGGGTCCCAGGGTGACGCTCACCGCGATATCGTGCTTGATGAGCAGGTAGGCCATGGCCGCCTGGGCGTGGAGCGGGTCGTGTCCGAGGCGGGGGAAGGCGGCGGTCACGGCGGCGAGGTCGGGCGACGAGGTGAGCCCGTAGTCCTCGAGGGCCACGCCTCCGCCCGCGACGAGGTTGAGCTTGGAGATGAGGCTCGCGGCCTCGAGCCGCGGCATCACCTCGTCGCGCTGTTGGCGCCACCGGGCGAGGTCGGGACTGAGTTGAAAGGTCCGATGAAAAGACGACTCGGGATCGAGATGGTCGCGGCGCAGCGCCCGGGCCAGACCCACCAGCTCGTCGTTCGGGCCCTCCGGTGGGGCGCCGGCGCCGTCGTCGATCCTGAGCGCGCGCGTCCCGTGGAGCGACAGCGGCCAGAGGACTGGGTCGGGGACGGGCTCCGCGTAGGCCCATCCGGGGAGCGCGATGTCGTCGCCGTTCTGGGCGAAGCCATTGGACGACATGTTCACGTTGGGGAGGGGGCAATCCTGGCCGTAGGCCGCCGCGACGGCTTCCGGGAGCGTTCGGCCTTGCCACGCGCCGTTGCCGGTCATGGCGCGACGTTGGCCGATGGTGTGGTTGACGCTGGTGCCGGTAACGGTGGCGACGAGCATGTCGTCTTTGTGCGCCGCGAGAAAGCCGGGAAGGCCCGAGGTGTAGTTGTGGCCAAAGTTGTTTCCCGACCAATCGACCGTCCGGAGATTCGCCCCGGGGGGCTGCACCACCATGGAGTCGGGGAAGCAGTTGACGGTGGCGGCATTCGCTGACTCGCCGTGGGCAATGGGTAGAAAGCTATCGATAATCGAGGCCCCTCCAAACATTCCGAGGGTGATGAGGTAGCGACGGTCACCCGATGCGGGGGCTGAGTGCGCGGTACGAGCACCCCGTCCGGGAAGGCAGAGGGCGCCGCCGCAGGCGGTGAGGGAGGCGAGAAAACGGCGGCGATGGAGAAGAGACGGCATGAGAATGCTCCAGGGGTGGGGTCAATAGAAGACGGCTTCGAGGGTGGTGAAGACCGCGAAGCAACTGAGCGCGGCCCAGTCGCGGGCGGGGGCGGTCGCACCGGTGGCTTCGATGTGGCGGTAGAGGTCGCGAAGGTGCATCTGCTCCGTCGCTTTGGGGTCCCGGAGGAGGGCGCGGCGATAGAGTTCGGTGATCACGGCCTCCACCTCCGGTGCGTCTGGGTCGAGGCGTCCCTCGGTGACGCGAAGATCGCCGAAGAGGGCCGGCGCGTCGCCGCTTTCGAAGTCGCGCCAGGCGCGGGTCTGACACGCACTCAAGACGAGCCGATCGACCGCAATGGGGCTCGTGGCCGTCGATACCTCGAGCGGCTCGAAGACCCCTGCCGTGTAGGCGCTTACGCCCCGAAGCGCGATGGCGTGGACCTCGGCGCACGGCTCTTGTCCGAGCTCACGGCAGAGCTCGTCGGAGCCGAGTTCCAGGGCCTGGGCAAGGTCGTTCCCGATCTGTGTTCCGGTTTTGCGCTTCACCGTGGCCTTGGGGCTCACGGGGGTGGGGTCGGGGTCTGGACCGCGGTCGTCGCCTCCGTCTCCGCCGCCCCCGGGGGGAGGCCTCCCGTCCGGCGGAGAGGAGCCCAGGTCGCCCGTGCAGGCGGCCAGCGCCAGCAGGCCCAGGGCAAGCGACCACTCAAATCGCACCGTAAGCCTCCGTGTCGACGAGGTCGTGGAGCATGCGTTCGACCGAGTAGTCGTGCTCACCCTGGAAGCGTCGCCATATCGATTCGTATTCGGGTCCTTCGTCGGCAGTGGGAGGGCGCCCGACCAACAAGCGCCAGTAGTCCATCACCGCGGCCTTGGCGAAGGCGTCGCTGTTGGCCGCGATTTGGCCCCATTCGACGAGGTTATCGTAGGACTCCGCGAGGAGGTACCCCGATTCGGGCGTCGCGTGCAGGGCGGTGTCGTCGGGCCACAATTGCTCGAGTCGATCCGGGATGTACTGGGTGCGACCGTAGCCGGGGGCCGAAACGAGCCCGGTGTAGTTGCGGAACGCATACGACAGGGGGTCCAGGGTCGAGTGACAGGTGGCGCAGCCCGGCGCGTCGACGCCACTGCGGTCGTGGTCCGCGGGCTCGGTGACGGGAAAGCCCTGGTCGACCGTAATGGGAAATAGCCCCTCGTTGCGCGCGATGTCGTAACCGAGATAGGCGCGGTACGCCTGGGACGCGGCCGCCCGTGGGAGCGGCGTAAACATCACGAAATAGGACAAGAACCAGCGGGAGGTGATGTTGCCGACGCGCCGCTCGACCTGCATCGGTTCGAGGCAAAACGCGCACTCCTGCTCGAGCTCCGTATCGGTCGCGGCGTAGTAGCGCGTGGGGCCATCGTCGCGCAGGACCCCGAAGTCGGCCGTGAGCACGCTTCGCGCATCATGGTCGTCGATCTGCGACCACACGTAGAGTTGATAGTCGTGGTCGTAGTTGGCCAGCGGCACCGGCCCCACCTCGACGGCGCTGCCCTTGAGGGCGGCCACCGGTCGGACCTTGGGGTGGGCGAGCTGCCAGAGAACGCCGTCTTTTCCGAGCCAGTGCTCGCTGTCGAGGCACACGTCGAGGGCTTCGTGGAGGGCGGCCTCTTGGGCCTCGGGCGATTGCTCGAGAAAGGCCTCCATCTCGACCCAGCGCGGGGAGCGGCCGCACACGTCGAGGTGGATCTTGCGTAGGATGTGACGCGGCGAACGCTCGCAGATCGGATAGTCCATGCCGGTGGTGTCCTCGGGGCACACCGCCTCGAAGGGCACGCTCGTCGGGTCGCCAGGCAGGGAGCCCTCCTGAATCTCATCCCGGTTGCTCACCCCGTCGCCGTCGGCATCGGCCGTTTCGATGGCGCCAAGCGCCAGGTCGAGCCGAAGGGTGAACTCAGACGGGCTCAGCGGTCCTCCGAGCGCCTTGCGCACGGCTTCTCCGTAGGGATTCCAGTCGACCGGCTCCGTCGAATCGTGGCAGGTGTCGCAGGACGCGGGGCCGCCCAAGCAGGTGGCGCTGGTCGGGTAGCGCTCGCAGAAGATCGGCGGGGCGGAAGGCTCGGCGCGGGTCTCGCTCGAGACGAGCAGTCCGAGCGCGGTCGCGCAAGCCAGGAGGGTTCTGTGCATGGTCATGACGGGGCGGCCGGCCCCGCGGCGGGGGGCCTCGACCCGCATGCACTACACGTCTCGTGCCATCTTATTTTGGCGCGTCATTCTCATGACTTGGGGGTCTTTGCGCCCTCGGCTTCGCAGGGTCGCACACGCAGGTGAACGTTTCGTGCACAGCGTGCGCACGCGCCGCGTGGGGTGGGGCCACCGGATGCGGCCCCGGGGAGCAGGCTTACATGCGCAGGCTCAGGGGAGCGCGGGCGTGTTCAGGCGACGGCGGTAGACGCGCCCCTGGCAGACGCTGCCGACGCGGCTGGCCGTCCAGTACACGTGGTTGCTCGTCGTGGTCAGGGCATCGAAGGCCCAATCGGGGTCGGTGTGAAGCGTCTCCACCGCGCCCCCCGTGCGAAGGACCCGCTTCAGCACGCCCCCGCCGCCCGCGACCGGCGCGACCCAGTAGACGTGCTGGAGCCCAAGCGCGATCCGACCCACCGTTTCGCTGGTGGCGAGGGTCGAGGCTGCGCCGTCATCAGCGAGGTCGGCGATCAACCGAATGTCGCCGTCGCCCTCGGCCCAAACGAGGCTGTCTACTGCAAGGTTGAAGTCGCTGATGGGTCCAGATGCCGAAGGGATAGGCTCCCGCATCCGAAAAAGCCCTTCGCCGTCGCTCCACACCAATGCTTCGGTGTTTGGCGCATTCCAGTATTGGGCGGCAACCGGCTCGGCGCCATCGAGTGCCCCCCCTGACAGCTTATCCGTACCGATTCCCCTCCGGGCGGCTCCTCCACCTCCGGCGCCTCCTCCGCCCCCGTCGCGTGCTCGGGCGAGGAAGCCGGTCTCGGTCGCCCAGGCCAGGGCGGTTGATCCCGCGGCGATCGGCTTTTGTATGGGTTGCTCGAGGTTTCGTGCCAGGGGAAGGCTCTCGGTCCATTCATCCGACAGTTCATCGGTGTCCGGATTGTAGTGGTACATCACCAGCGGCCGCTGAGGCGCGTTTGCGAGGCCCGTGAAGAAGACCTGGCTGCGGTCGTCGACGGTCACCCCATCGACGAGCACCACTCCCGGAGGGGGAAGGAATGGAGCCGGTGGCGATGGGGTCTGCTCGTCTTTGAAGGACAGGAGCCGGTGCTGGCAGAGATGCGACTCCGAAATGTAGAAACGGTCCGCTGCGTCGGCGACGATGGCGTTTCCCTGAAAGTTCGCCTCGACGCGGATGCAGCTGCCTTGCTCGCAGCCGCCCGTGGCGCACGGCGCATTGCAGGCGCCGCAGTGGTCTTCGTTCTCCGTGATGTCGACGCAATCGCCACCGCATGTGGCCCTGCCCGGACCGCACGTCGGTGGCGGCTCCTCGTCGGGCGGGTCATCGGACGACGGAGATGGGGGGGCGTCGTCGGCGGCGCGGCCCGCGGTGAGGTCGTCGGTGCCGCGGAGGGAACACCCCGTGCCCACCAGCCACGCCATGCCTACCGCGCCGAACCAACGAGCGTGAACCGACATCAGGGGAAGAGTACGCGATGGGTGTCGGCGGTGCCTACACCCTCGACCAAAACGGTGTTGGGGTCGCGATGCTCGCCGCGAGCGTCGAAGCGCGCCGACGAAGAGCCGGCGTGGGCGAGCCTCGCCCCTGCGAGCGGGTCGTCGTCTCTTGGGGGTGACGAATCAGAAGCGGAGCCAGGCGCCCGCGCCCGCGCTCGTGGGGCCCACCCACGGGGCGACGCCGCCCGCCGTCGCCGTCGCCGTCGCGTCGTCGGAGGTGGCGCTCACGATGCCGACGATGAGGGCGGCGGTGAGGCTCGCGACACCGACTCCCAGGCCCACGTCGGCCCCTGCGCGCAGGGTCACGATTTCGTCCCGCTCCTCGTCGGTACAGGTCGGTCGACAGCCCTCTCGGCGAAGCGACGTGCCCCCGAGACCCGCAAAGACGCCAAACCCGGCAATCGCGACCGCGCCGAGGACCCAGGTCGCAGGGTGAAGGGTCGGGCCCTCCTCTGCCGCGGGCGCAGGCCGGACGGGCGCGACCGGTGCGGCTACCGGCGGAGGCGGTGCCAGCTGCACGATCACGGGTTGGCGCTTGCTGCCTTCCACCACCACCACCTCTTTTTCGAGCGAGGTGCCGTCGGGGAGCTCGAACCGGAAGTGATGGGGCCCAGGATCCAGCGCAAACGCGCTTCCGTCGAGACGCTCGAGGCGCAGGTCGCCGTCGAGGTAGAGCTTGGCCGAGGACACCAGGTCGCCGGCGGGGCCCCGCAGCTGAGGCACCACGGAGGGCAGGGCGGCTTCCGTGTCGGTGAGCCATTGGCTGCAATCGACCCGGGCCACCTGGGGGCATGCGGGAGCGGCGCAGATCAGAAGCGCGTCACGCGCCGCCACCAATTGCCCTTCCAGTCGAAGCTCCTGCGCCTCGCTGTACGCGGCGATGCACGCTTCCTTACTCGGCTCCCTGCCCGGCTTCCTGCCCCGTTCTCGACTCGGTTCCCGGCTGGGCTTTTTCATGGGCCCCTTCCCGGGTTCGGCGCCGTGCGCCGCGCTCAAGGGAGAGGCGGTGAGGAGGACCACCGTCAGCAGGAGAGGCAAGGGCCGCGTCATTTCCAGCGCGTTTCCGTGCGACAGCGTACCACGGCGGACCGGCGGCGGCGGCGGCGGCGGGGCGTGGTGGCCGCGTTCATTCGACGTCGACCACCATCGCCTCATCGGCGAGGTCGAGGGTGAAGGGGACGGGTTCGGCCGCGCAGGGGATGTACGCTCCGTCGCGGTCGACGCCGTGGGGGCACACCCCGACGACGGCCGCCACGGTTCCGGTGGCGGGCGCGGCTTCGCCGAAGCCGCAACGGTTGGGCTCTGCGTGGCCCGTGCATTCGGGCGGGGCGAGGTGCGCGACGAAGAGACGCCGGTCCCACCGCACGGCCACCTCCCCGCCGGGCGGCAGGGCGCGAAACGCGTTCGCGCCGCACGTGGTCGAGCAGCCGAGATTCTCGTAGCCATCCCAGACTTCCCGGCAGTCGATGCCACAGATGTCGACGGCGCCGGGCGCGATCCCCTGTCCGTCGACCTCGATCGGGGGCGTATCGAAGCAGCCGAAATCGAGGCTGAGGTCGCGATCCCCGGTGTTGCGTACGGTGATGGTCAACGTCGCCCCGTCGGCCGGGAGCGCGCAGGCATCGGCGGGAAGCGTCGCCGCGCCCCCTCCGCCCTCGCCCTCGCCCTCGTCGTTGGGGTCGGGGTCGGTGTCGACGCCGACCGTCGACGGGCATGCGGCGAGACCTAGGAGCGCGAGGGGCAAGCATCGAAAAGCGTTCATGCCCTCCGTCAAAGCGAGCCCCGTGCCGCGCCAACGTATCAGAATGACGGAGCCGAGCGTGTACGAAGCGTGCGCAACGGCGTGCCACCTGCGGGGGCGCCCCCGCGGTCAGCCCGGCTTTTTCTTCAGACCGTATTTCTCCATCTTGTAGATGAGGGCGCGACGGGAGATCTCCAAACGCTTGGCGCTTCGGGTCTGGTTGCCGTGCTCCGCCTCCAACGCCGCGACGATCCGCGCGCGTTCCACCTGCTCGAGGTGGCTCTTGACCCCTCCGGCTGGAACCACCGTGGCGGGGCCGTCACCCTCCTCCGCCACGAACACCGACGCCGGGAGGTGGCTCGGTTCGACGGTGTCGCCAAGGCACAGCACGCAGGCGTGCTCCATGGCGTTGCGGAGTTCGCGCACGTTGCCCGGCCAATGATGTCGCGCGAGGGCGGCGCGGGCGGCGGGGCCGAGGGTGGGCGGGACGCGGCGTTGGCGTTGGGCCTGGGCCGCGAGGAAGCGTTCGGCGAGCACTTCGAGTTCGCGGGGGCGCGCGCGGAGCGGGGGTACCTCGAGGGTGAAGGTGCTGATCCGGTAGAAGAGGTCTTCGCGGAACGTCCCGTCCGCCACCATCGTTCCGAGGTCGCGGTGGGTCGCGCAGACGACGCGTACGTCGACCGGGATCTCGGTCGTGGCGCCGACACGAGTCACCGCCCGCACCTCGAGCACGCGGAGCAGCTTGGCCTGCATCGCCGGCGACAACTCGCCGATCTCGTCGAGGAGCAGCGTGCCTCGATGGGCCGCCTCGAAGTAGCCGACCTTGGTGCGGTCGGCGCCGGTGAACGCACCGCGCTCGTGGCCGAAGAGCTCACTGCTCAGCAGGTTCTCGGAGAGCGACGCGCAGTTGAGCCGCACGTAGGGTTGGGCGGCGCGTGGGCTGCGCGCGTGCAGTGCTCCCGCCACGACCTCCTTGCCGGCCCCGGTCTCGCCCCTGATGAGCACGGAAGCATCGGTGGGGGCGACCCGGTCGACGAGCTGGTAGAGCCCGCGCGTCGCGGCGTCTTCGACCACGAAGGTGGGATCGCGGGGCGGGGAGGCCGGGTTCGGTTCGGGGGCCACGACAGTGAAGGTCGTTCGCCCCGCCGCGACGAGGTCGCCGCCGTGGAGGGGGACACGCTCTGAGGAGAGCGGGTGGCCGTTCAGGCGTGTGCCGTTGGTCGAACCCGCGTCGGCGACGGTCAGGGGGACCGCGATCCCATCTCCGTGGATCGTGAAGTGGTGGCGCGAGAGTTTGCCGTCGTCGACCACGACGTCGCAGCTCGCGTCGCGGCCCACCGTGGTGGCGCCGGGTCCGTCGAGCGCGACCGTCGTCGGGGCGCCGGCCACGTCGATCACCAGCAGCGTCCGCGCGAGCGCCTCGGCCCCCGCCTCGAGCTCCGTTTCCTCACTCTCCGACCAGTCGTCCATGCCCGCGGACAGGACGTGGACCCTTCTCGCGGCCGTTGTCAAAGGCAATGGGGCTTCAGACGACGGATCCCGCGGGCGTCGATCGTGTACGGCGGCGTACAGTCCCCCTGGGGCGCGCGCGGAGGTGGGCTCCAGGTCGGCGGGGGCAGGATCGGTGGGGGCAAGGTCGGCGGAGGCCGGGCGGTCGGCGGCGAGGCGGCGGTCGCGGTCGTCGAGGGAGGCTCGAGAGCCGACGGCGTCGTGGACGCAGTACGAACCGGGACGGTCGGCGGCGGATGGTCAGCGGACGCGCGAGGCGGAGAAGACGACACCACCGCGACCGCGGCGGCGGCGGTTTCGGGCGTCGCGCGAAGCGCCGGCGGAGGGTCGTCGGTCACGCGTGGCGGTACGCCTTCGTTCACCGCCCACGCCGCGGCGCCGCCCAGGAGCGTCAAAACGAGAGCGCCGAGCCCACGGAGACCGCGGTGTCGCCGCGCCTCTGGCTCCGTCGGGGACGCCACGGCCTCCGTCGAGAGGGGCATGGGGATCGTCGCTTCGTCGTGAACGACGATCGTGCCGTCTTCGCCCGCCCCCGCCGAGCGGCGCGTCTCCGCCGATGTCGTCTCTCCGTCCCGGCTGAACGCGATGGTGGTGGCCGTGTCGACCGAAGGCGGCGCGACGTCCCGTTCGGTCGGGGTCACGTGTCGTTCCGTCGCGTCGGCGACACGAGGGTGGCGCGACGTCGCTTCGGCGATCGGCCCGAGCCGGCGGGTCGTGGCCTCGTCATCGCCGCTCCTCGCCGCGGGGGCGGAGCGTCCATGCGCCCCGCGCCGCTCCAGTTGGGCGATCACTTCGGCCTGGGCGGCGAGCGAGGGTCCCGACAGAGCCTGGAGGTAATCGGCGACCTGAGCCGAGGACACCATGCCGATGCACGCCTCGATCGCGAGGGCGAACGCCCGGGCCGTGGGGAATCGCTCCTCGGGGTCTTTGGCGAGGGCCCGCATGACCACGGCGTCGAGTTCGGGCGGGATTTCGTCTCGATGAAGGCTAGGCGCGGGGATGGTGCGCCCCAAGACCTTCGCGAACATCTCCCGCGTGGTCTTGGCGCGGAAGAGACGTCGCTGGGCCAACACCTCCCAGAATACGATGCCCGTGGTGTAGACGTCGGTCCGCCGGTCGCTCGCCCCCTGGAGTTGCTCGGGCGCCATGTACGCGAGCTTTTCCCTTCACCTGCCCCTGGAGCGACCTCGTCAGGCGCTCGGAGGCCTTCGCGATCCCGAAGTCGAGAATTCGCGCGAGGCCGTCGCGGCCGACGAGGATGTTCTGCGGAGAGACGTCCCGGTGGACGATCCCGAGAGGCTTGCCGGCGGCGCTCTTGGCATCGTGGGCCGCATGTAGCCCGTGCAGCACCTGGGTGACGATGGTGGCGCCAATTCGGAGCGGGATGGTCTCGCCTTTGGGGACCGCGCGCAGCACGCGGGAGAGCGATGCGCCGGCCACGTACTCGAGCACCATCAGCAGCTCGCCGTCGTGCCAGAACACGTCCAGCGGAGGGACGACGTTGGGATGCTTGACCCGCGACGCGAGGCGCGCCTCGTCGAGGAGGCTGTCCGAATGGCCCTCGTCGGCGCGCTTGTCGGTGCGCACGCGTTTGATGGCGACGACGCGAGAGAATCCCTCCTCGCCCAGCATGAGCCCGTAGTGGACCGTGGCCATACCGCCCGAGGCGATCTCGTCGAAGAGGAGATAGCGCCCGACGCGCTGCGGCTCTGACCCGGTTTCCGACGGCAAGTCCTGGCCATGGTAGACGGTTTGGCCAGGACCGCACGTGCTAGCTTGTGCGCGGCATGGGCCACGGCTTCGAAGAGGATCTCGAGACCGACGTGCTGGCGGTCGCCCCCCGGCCCCTCGTGGATCGCATCGTCGTCGACGTCGTCGCAGGACGCGACCGCGGGCGACGGGCGCGCGCCGACGGGGCGGACGAAGTGAGCGTCGGCACCGCTCCGGGGAGCGGCCTCGCGCTCACCGATCCGACGGTGTCGGGTCATCATTGCAGCCTGCAGCGGGGGCCGCGCGGGGTGCGTCTCCGCGACCTCGGGAGCACCAATGGCACGTTTCTGTCCGGCCACCGGGTGGTGGAGGCAGACCTCGAGCCGGGGACCCGATTCGTCGTCGGGGAGACCACGCTCGAGTTGGCGGTCGAGGCGGGGCCCGACGACGTGAGCGACGAAGAACACTTCGAGGGGCTCCGAGGGACGAGCTTGGCCATGCGTCGCATCTTTGCGACCCTGCCGCGGATCGCCGCATCCGACGTGAGCGTGCTCCTGGAGGGAGAAACGGGCACGGGCAAGACCCTCCTCGCGTCGGGACTTCACGACGCCTCAACCCGGGCGGGCGCCCCCTTCGTTGTGCTCGACTGCGGCGCGGTCGCGTCGACCCTCATCGAGAGCGCGCTGTTCGGTCACGAGCGGGGTGCGTTCACGGGCGCCCACGAGGCGCGCGACGGGATCTTTGTCGCGGCCGATGGAGGCACGGTCTTTCTCGACGAGATCGGAGAGCTTCCTCTCGACTTGCAGCCCAAACTCCTCCGCGTGCTCGAAGAGGGCTGCGTCACCCCCTTGGGCGCCACCGAAGAGCGTCGCGTCGACTGCCGCATCATCGCGGCCACGCACCGCGACATCCGCGCCCGGGTCAACGACGGGAGCTTTCGCGCCGACCTGTTCTACCGCCTCGCCGTGATGCGGATCACGGTCCCGCCGCTGCGCGAGCGGCCTGACGACATCGAGCTGCTCGCCCGACACTTCTTCGCCCAGCTTTCCCCCGAGCAGCCCGAGCCGCCGCCCGCCTGGATCGCTCGGTGGCGGGCCCAGCGTTGGACGGGCAATGTCCGCGAGCTGCGCTCGGCGGTCGAGCGCGCCATCCTCTTGGGCGATTCATGGGGGTCGTCGACGATCTCGAACGCGGTCGACGTGCGTGACGTGCGCCATCCGTTCCGCGTCGCGAAAGAGGCGGCCGTCGCGCGCTTCGAGCGGCGCTACCTCCACGTGCTCATCCACGCTCACGGGGGGAACGTCTCCGCGTCTGCTCGGGCCGCGAAGATGGACCGGAACCATCTTCGCGAGCTCCTTCGCCGTCACCAGATCGACCCCAAGACCGCCCGCGGGTGAGGGGGACGATGGTCGGTCGGCCGCGCTGTCGAAGACTTCGGTTTGCGACTAGCATGCGCCCGTGTCGCGCCTCCGGGAGACTCTTGGGCCCGCCGCGCTCGGCGGGGCGCTCGCCGCGCTGGCGCTCGGGGCGGGCAGCGGAACGGCGGCGGCGCAGGAGTCGACGGCGGTCACCGCCGTTCCCGATGTCGACGTGAGGGGCTTCGACGCGCCCACCGACCCCGCCGCGGGCCTCTACTACGAGCCTGCCTCGGCGCCGGACACCCTCGAGGTCAACACCGCCCTGTGGCTCGCCTACGCCCATCGGCCGCTCACCCTGCGCGACGCGGCCGGCGACCGTGTCTTCGACGTGGTGCGCCACCGGCTCGCCGGAAACCTCGTCGGCAACGTGGGCCTCTTCGGCCGCCTCGCCATCGGGATCGACCTCCCCTTGGTCCTCTACCAGGTGGGGGACGACCCCCAGGCCGACCCCGAAGCCACCCGTGCCCTCGGGCCCTTCGATCTCAGCCAGACCGCGCTCGGAGACCTCGACGTCGTCGCAAAATTCACGGTGGTTCCGCCGACCTCGGCCGAGTTCGGCGGCTTCGCGCTGGCGGTGCACGAGCGGTTCGGGCTGCCCACGGGCGACGGCGAGAGTTTTCTGGGCGAGGGCCACGTGCAGAGCACCACCCGGGTCCTGCTCGAATACCGGTACCTCGCCCTGGGGGTGCACGCCGCGCTCGGTGCCCGGCTCCGGGCCGAGCGCGGCCGCTACGTCTGTGGCGACTTTTCCCCGGACGCCTGCCCGACCACGTTCGGCCACGAGATCCCCTGGGGGTTGAGCCTCGTCTTTCAGCCGGCGTCGGTCGGCCTGGATGCGACCGGGCGCTCGGCGTGGTTCATCGAGGCCTTTGGGCACGTGCCGCTCGCTCCGGAGGTGCCCTTCACCAACGCCGCGCTCTCCATGGCCCAACTCGGGCTCGGGGCGCGGACGGGACTTCCTCACGACCTGCATCTCATCACCGCCGTCGATGCGGGCTTGGTGGGCGGGATCGGCAACCCTGCGGTACGGGGACACCTCGCCCTGAGCTGGGCGCCCCGTGACCACGACATGGACGACGATGGGGTCGACGACGAATTCGACCAGTGCCCCGAAGACCTGAAAGAAGACCGCGACGGTTTCGAGGACGAAGACGGGTGTCCGGACTGGGACAACGACGACGACGGCGTGCCCGACGAAAGCGATCAATGCGCCGACGAGCGTGAGGACGAAGACGGCTTCGAGGACGACGATGGCTGCATCGACCCCGACAACGACGGCGACGGGATCCTCGACCTCGACGACGCGTGCGTCGACACCGCGGGGGTCGACAGCCGCGACCCCGCCCGCCGCGGCTGCCCCGACCTCGACCCCGACCGCGACGGCGTGGAGGGGGAGGCCGACCGCTGCCCCGACGAGCCCGAGGACCTCGACCAACACGACGACGGCGATGGCTGTCCCGATCCCGACGACGATGGCGACGGCGTGCCCGACGCCGAGGACGCTTGTCGCGCCGAGGCGGGGCCTGCGGGCGCGGCGCGGGGATGCCCTGATGGCGATGGGGATGGCGTCCCGGATCGGGAGGACGCGTGCCGTGAGGTCCCGGGCGTGGCCGTCGCCGCCGACCCCGCCCGGAACGGCTGTCCGACGCCTCCCTGAACCAGGGTTAGAGGCGGTGAAATCGCGGTCGGAGGGGGGCCCGCGCGACCGGCGACCGGTCGAGGCGATGCCCGTCGATGGGGTGCGTCGCGTGCGGCGCGACCTCGAGCAGAGGCCTAAGGGCGAAGTCGCGGTCGAGGAGGCGGGGATGGGGCACCCTCAGCGAGGGTGAGACATAGACGGGTCCGTCCCGCCAGAGGATGTCGATGTCGATGGTGCGGGGCCCCCACCGGATCGGGTCGGGCCGGATGCGCCCGAGCCGGGCCTCGACGGCCAGGATGTGGCCGAGGAGCCGCTCGAGCGGGACCGTGATGGAGACCCGCGCCGCGGCATTGAGAAACGAGGGGAGGGGAACGTCCGAGACGCCGGAGGGCAGCGGGAGGGGCAGGGTCTCGTACACCGCGCTCGTCGCTTCGACGACGACCCCCCGCTGACCCAGACCCCACAGAGCCCGTTGCAATTGGCGCCGACGGTCTCCCAGGCTCGCGCCCAGGCCGAGCACCACCGTTGTGGTCGCGGTGGCCGTTCCGATTGTCGAACCGATCGCGATCACGTCGTGGTAGGCCCTCCGCCAGCTCACGCGGGGCGTCAATTTTTCGCCCGACAACCGGCAGGACCTTATGGTGGACTCGATGCTCCGTGGACTCCTCGCTCCCGCCGTCGCCCTCGTCGGTGCCTCCGCGCTGCTCGGCTACCTCGCGAGCTGCTCGGGCGACAACGGCGCATCGCCGCGCGATCCGGTGTCCGCGTCGAAATCGGAGGCCCCGCCGGACGCAGCGCCGCCTCCGGAGGACGCCAACGCGGGAAGGGTGGCCCGGGTGCAGAAGATGGTGCCGCGTCTTCCTACGCCGGTGCTCCCCGAGCCGAGCGCGGCGAAGCCGGCCGACACCGGGGACCGCGCCCGGCCGTCCGTGGCCGACGTGCTCGACCGAGGGTGCACGACCACGGTCGTGATGGGTCTGTCCGAGCAGATCGTCGCCGAAGCGAACTGCATGGTCCCCGGCGCTTACGCCAAGCTTCCCGCATTCAGCAACCTCACCTTCGAAAAAGCGGTCTTCCCCTACATGCAGGAGCCTGCGCGCGACGCGCTCGCGAAGGCCGTCAAGGGCTCGAAGCGCAAGATGAAGATCAACTCGATGCTGCGGACCGTCGCCCAGCAGTATCTCCTGTACGACTGGTACCAGCGCAAACGCTGCGGCATCAAACTGGCGGCCAAGCCCGGCAAGAGCAACCACCAGTCGGGGCTCGCCATCGACATCTCCGAGCCGGGAACGTGGCGCCGCTCGCTGGGCAAACACGACTTTCGCTGGATGGGGAAAAAGGACCCGTGGCACTTCGACTACCGCGGGGACGAGGCGAAAGACCGCCGCGGCCTCGACCTGAAGGCCTTTCAGCGCTTGTGGAACCGGAACCACCCCGACGCGCCGGTCAACACCGACGGCGACTGGGGGCCTGATACCGAAGAAGCCCTCCGCCGGGCCCCGGCCGAAGGCTTCACGCTCGGGCCTCAGTGCGACGCTTCCCTCTGACTCGGAAGCGGACCCGAGGAGGCGGATCCTGCCCGGTTCGGCGGGGTGACTTTCACCGCCGTAGGCCCTATGACCCAGGGCCATGGACACCTACGACGCGATCGTGATCGGCGGGGGCCCGGGCGGCTACCCCTGTGGCATTCGTCTGGGCCAGATGGGGCTCAAAACCCTTTGCGTCGAAATGGAGTCGCCCGGCGGGGTGTGTCTCAACTGGGGTTGCATCCCGTCGAAGGCGTTGATCTACGCCTCGGGCCAGTACGAAAAGGCCAAAGAGGGTTCGGCGTTCGGCGTGGTCGCCAGCGACGTCAAGGTCGACCCCAACGCGATGCAGGACTGGAAGGACGGCATCGTGAAAAAGCTCACCGGCGGGGTGAAGGGATTGCTGAAGGGGGCCGGCGCGACCTACCTCGATGGCCGCGCTCGTTTCACCGGCCGCGACACGATCGAGGTCGAAAAGCCCGATGGCACCAAAGCGCAATTCCGCGCCAGCAAAGGAATCGTGGTCGCCACCGGCTGCAGCACCGTCGAACTCCCCTCGTTTCCCTTCGACGGCAAAACCATCATCGGCGCCAAAGAAGGCGTGAGCCTTCGCGAGATCCCTAAGCGAATGCTGGTGATCGGCGGCGGGGTCATCGGGATGGAACTCGGCACCGTCTACAACAAACTCGGTTCCGAGGTGCACATTGCCGAGGCCGCCGACCGCCTGCTCGCGGGTCACGACCTCGATTGCGTCAAGGTCGTCGAGCGGAAGTTCGTCAAGCACGGGGGCAAGGTCTACAAGGGTGCCTTCGCCAAGGGTTTCGAGCGCCACGCCGATGGTTCGATGAAGGTGACGATCGAGCGCGAGGGTGAGCCCTTCACCATCGACGTCGACGTGGTGTTGGTGGCGGTGGGCATGCGGCCGCACACGGCGCCGCTCGGTCTCGAAGCGGCCGGCGTCCGAACCGACGACCGGGGCTTCATTCCCATCGACGACCAGGGGCAGACCAACGTGCCGGGGATCTTTGCCGTCGGCGATGTCACCGGCCCGCCGCTGCTTGCGCACAAGGCGACGAAGCAGGGCGAGGTCGTGGCGGAGGTGATCGGGGGCCATAAGGCGGCGATGGACTGGATGAGCATCCCCGCCTCGACCTTTACCGACCCGGAGATTTCGAGCGTCGGGATCGACGAGGATCACGCCAAGGAGCACGGCATCGGCGTCACCGTCGGCAAATTCCCGTTCGCCGCTCTCGGCAAGGCGATGGCGATGCGCGAGACCGATGGCTTCGTCAAAGTCCTCGCCGACGAAAAGACGAAGCAGATCCTCGGGGTTCACATCGTCGGGCCCGAGGCCAGCGCCATGATCAGCGAGGCGGCCTTGAGCATCGAGATGTCCGCCTTCGTGGAGGACGTCATGCTCACCGTGCACCCGCACCCGACCCTTGGCGAGGCGTACATGGAGGCGGCTGCCCATGCGATCGGGCAGGCCGTCCATATTCAAAATCGCCGCTGAACCGCACGCCCGAGGGCTGGCGGCTCGCGACGTCAACTCAAGAGGTCGATCTCTCCCGGGTCTCCGAGTCTCCGGGTGTCGGGGCACCGGGTGTCGGGTTTCCGGGGTTCCGGGTTTCCGGGCCTCCGGGTTTCCGGGCGTCGGGTTTCCGGGTGTCGGGGTTTCCGGGTCTCCGGGTTTCCGGGGTTCCGGGTTTCCGGGCCTCCGGGTTCCCGGGCGTCGGGTCTTGGGTTTCCGGGTCTCCGGGTCTCCGGGTTTCCGGGCCTCCGGGTTTCCG